>NZ_CP123229.1:1228750-1843125 GCF_029855125.1 Methylocapsa sp. D3K7 | reverse complement strand
GGCATAAGCGCGGCACGATTGAGCAGCCCCCAGCCGTAATATTGCGCATGCGCAACCTCGACCCGGCGTGCCCCGAGCTTCACGGCAAGCTCGACCATCTTTCCGGCGCGCGTCACATTGGCCCGGTGAATCACCGCGTTCACAGTGAGGGGCAGACCGACCTCCGCGATCCATTCCGCAACCAACTGCTTTCGCGCGAAGGCGCCTTTGTAGCCGGCGATTTTGTCGGCAGAGCCTTCCTCCGAATCCTGGATCGAAAGCTGCGCGTGGTCGAGACCAGCATCCGCGAGTTCCTTGACGCGATCTTGCGTGAGCCCGATGCCGGAGGTGATGAGATTGGTATAAAGGCCAACTTTCGCACAATGGGCGACGATCTCTGTGAGGTCCTGCCGCGCCGCCGGTTCGCCGCCGGAGAGATGCGCATGCAAAACACCAAGCTTCGCGGCTTCCGAAAAAACGCGGGTCCAGTCGGCGGTCGCGAGTTCATCGCCGCGCGGATCGAGCGTGAGCGGATTGGAACAATAGGGGCAGGCCAGCGGACAACGATGCGTCAACTCGGCGAGCAGCGCGACGGGGGCGCTTAGTTTTGCCGGTGCGGCACTCATAGAACCACCATGCGCTTCGCCGCAAGGTCCTCCAACAGCGCCCGGACATCCGCCCCAACCCGGGTGCGATCCGCGGAAAACTGTTGGGCGAGGTCATCGACAATCGCATCGAACGTCGCAACTCCATCGCAGCGTTTCAATATCTCCACGGCAATTGCGTCCGCCTTAATCACGCGCTCAGGTGCGAGCAGAAGCCATTCGCCGCGTGTCTCGTCATATTTCAACCGCACGCCCCGCAACAGGCGGGGCCTCGACTCGATGGATGGCGTGTTTACCTCCATCAGGCGGCCCGGCCATGCGCCGTCACCGTTCCCGGCACCCAGGCTCCGGGCGGGATGGCGTCATCGACATAGGCGCTCCAAAGCGCATCGAGCTGCGCCCACAGCACGGAGCATTTGAACTCCAAGGCGGCGATGGCGGAATTTTGTTCCGCCCGCGTTGCCGCGTGCTTTTTGACAAAATCGAGGGCGAAGTCGCTGTCGCGTTTGGCTTGCACCGGGCGCTGCGAAAAATAGGCGAGCGTGTCCTTGCTCACGAAATCATAATGCGCCAGCATTCCGGCGACGCGCTCGCCGATAATGGCAGGCGAAAACAATTCCGTGAGGGAAGAGGCGACCGCCTGCAAAAGGCTCCGGCTGCGGCAGAATTCCGTATAGGCTTCGACGGCGAAACGGGTGCCGGGCAAGATGCCATGCGTCGAGGTGACATAATCGCGGGGAAAGCCAAGGCTGTCGGTGAGCTTCAGCCAGCGCTCGATGCCGCCATCGCCTTCATGCAGGCCGTCGTGATCTTCGATGCGCTTGCGCCATTGGCGGCGGTCCTCCGAATTTGTCATCCGGGTCAAGATCGTCGCGTCCTTGATCGGGATCATCGCTTGATAATAGTAGCGATTGAGCGTCCAGGCCTGGACTTCTTCATAGGTGCATTTGCCCGTATGAAGGCGGCGATGGAAACGATGCAGATTGTGGTAGCGCTCGGCCCCGATTTGCCGCAAGCGGGCTTCGAGTTCGTTGTTGGCCAAAGGCTGGGCGTCAACGCTCATAGCGAAATCTCCATGCCATCATAGGCGATGTCCCAACCGGCGCTGGCGGCTTCCATGCGTTGGGGGGAATCCTCAATCAGCACCGGATTCGTGTTGTTGATGTGAACATAAATTTTGCGGCCGATCCCGCAAGAGGCGAGCCGCTTGAGCGAGCCCTCGGCACCGCTCATCGCAACATGACCCATCCGGCGGGCGGTTTTTTGAGACAGATCAAGCTCCACCATCTCGCCGTCCGTGAAGGTGGTGCCGTCAAAAAAAACAAGCTCCGCCTGGGAAAGCCTTTCGAGCACGCGTTGATTGATCTCGGCGCAGCCCGGCACGTAGAAAAAGCTTTTGCCGCCGTCGCTAATTTCAAGGCCGATCGTCGTCTCGGTTTCGGCGCCGACCGCAAGGTTCTCGTCTTCGAGATAGAGCGCGACTTTACCAGGAACCGCGAAAGGTTTTACGAAGATGCCAAGTCCGGTATCCACGGTTGTATCGAGATCAACGGGATGCCTGTCAACAAGCTGCGGGTTCAAAACGCCAAACATCCCGGAACTTGTTTGCGCCAAGGTGGCGCGGCTTCCAAAGAGCGTCAAGCTTTGCTGTTCGCGGAGGATTAAGAGCCCGGCGAGATGATCGACGTCGGCATTGGTGACAAAAACCGCCCGGATCGGCGAATGCCGCTTGGCGCCGCGCGGGTGCAGGCTTGGCGAAGCGATGATCTGCTGGCGGAGGTCCGGCGAGGCATTCAGGAGAAGCCAGCGCTCTCCATCGGCGCTGACGGCGAGACTTGATTGGCTGCGCGCCTTGACGCGCTTATCGCCACTCCAGGCAAGCTGGCAAACCGGGCAGAGGCAATTCCATTGCGGAAAGCCTCCACCCGCCGCCGAACCCAGGACGAGAATGCGCAAGGCGCGCGCCAATCATGAAACAATGAGGAATCGAGCGTGACCGTCAGATTTCGGCGGAAAGGTAGCTCGTGACTTCCATGCCGATGCAGATTTCCGTGATGATGGGGGTTGTCCAAGTCATATCTGCGATTTCCTCCAACAAAGCGCGGCTCTCAGCCTAAGCGCTAATTTCCCAAAGCTTGAACAGATGTCGATGCTGTCCTGGCGCTTATTTAGCATCGCACGGGGGCCATTGCCACAGGATTTTTTCCACGCGATCAGAGCCAAAAACGCTCCGCCCCGGATTTTTTCTCGAATATCTCGATTTGAGAGGATTTTTTGAGCGTCAAGCCGATGTCGTCGAGGCCATTCAACAGGCAATGCTTGCGGAAAGGGTCGATGTCGAAATGAATTATGCCGCCGTCGGGGCCGCGAATGTCCTGGGCCTCGAGATCGACGGAAACCGTCGCATTGGCACCGCGCTTGGCGTCGTCCAGCAGCTTGGCAAGATTTTCCGGAGAGACAACGATTGGCAAAATGCCGTTTTTGAAGCAATTGTTGTAGAAAATATCGGCAAAACTCGTTGAAATCACACATCTTATGCCGAAATCGAGAAGCGCCCAGGGGGCATGCTCGCGCGACGAGCCGCAGCCAAAATTGTCGCCCGCCACGAGAATCTTGGCGTTGCGGTAGGCGGGCTTGTTGAGGACGAAATCGGGGTTTTCGCTGCCATCATCCTGGTAGCGCATCTCCGCGAAAAGGCCCTCGCCCAAGCCGGTGCGCTTGATGGTTTTGAGATATTGCTTCGGGATGATCATGTCGGTGTCGATATTGGTGATTTCGAGCGGCGCCGCGACACCGGTGAGAGAGGTGAATTGTTCCATTTTTGTCCTGGCTGGGTTGGGTTTCATCCAATGACGTTTGCGCAGCAAGTCTCGATTGAGCGCAGGGAAACCCCTGGACTCCGCTCTCCAAGAAGCCAATTGTGCCCGCTCCTCAGAGCTTCTAGCAAAGCGCTGACCTCGAAGCAAAACCTGGCACGCGCGGGCATGATGATTTGCCGCTGTTCACAAAACTTTGGACACTGCGGTTACTGATTGTAGGATCACCGGAGCCTTCCCATCCACGGAGCCCCTTATGTTCACCCATCGCAGTGAAGTCACAAACATGATCCGCCACGCCAAGGTTATGAAAAACATCAGCTGGGCGGATGTCGCGGCGGCGGTTGGGAAGAGCAAGGAATGGACGACCGCCGCTTGCCTTGGCCAGATGGTGTTCACCAAGGAGCAAGCCGAGAAAGTCGGCGCACTCTTCGAACTTCCAGATGATGCGATCGCCTGGCTTCAGATCGCGCCCTACAAAGGCTCCTTGCCGACTGCTATTTCGACCGATCCTCTGATTTACCGTTTGAACGAGATCGTCTCAGTCTATGGGACGACGATCAAGGAATTGATCCATGAGGAATTCGGTGACGGCATCATGAGTGCGATCGATTTCTCGATGGACATCAGCCGCGAGCCGGATCCCAAGGGCGACCGCGTGAAAATTGTCATGTCGGGAAAATTCTTGGCGTATAAAACCTATTGAACGGGGCAAGCCAACCGCGTTGATTGCGAAGGAGCACGGTGCAACTCAACGCACCCCAAACCACTGTCGCCATCGGCATCGGCTGCAAAAAGGGCTGTCCGAGCGAGGCCATCGTTGCGCTTGTCGCCCGTGCTCTGGCGGTGGCGTCCTGTCTTGACACGGACGCCTGCCTTTTTACGCATGCTGCGAAGCAAAACGAGCCCGGCCTGGCCAAGGCGGCGAAAACCCTCGGCCTGCCGCTTGTTTTTCTCGAAGCCGAGGTTTTGCGGCAAGTCTCCTCACGCGCCGCCACGCGCTCTTCAAAAGTTATGGCGCTGTTTGGATTGCCGTCTATCGCCGAGACGGCCGCGCTGGCCGGGGCTGGGCCTGGGTCCGTTCTGCTGCTTGCACGGATGAGCGAAGCAGGTGCAAGCTGCGCGATCGCAGGCAGAAGAGACTCGTAACCAGAGAGCCATGACCGTTCATTTCATCGGTGCGGGGCCAGGCGCCCCCGATCTCATTACCTTGCGCGGCCGCGATCTTATTGCGGTCTCGCCGGTTTGTCTTTATGCGGGATCGCTGGTGCCGCAGGCATTGCTCGGACATTGCCCGAAGGATGCCCGCATCATCGATACGGCCTCGATGAGTCTCGATGAGATCGGCGCGGAATTTTTACGCGCGCATCGTGCGGCGGAGGATGTTGCACGGTTGCATTCGGGGGATCTCTCCATCTGGAGCGCGCTCGGCGAACAAATCCGCGTGCTGGAGCAACTCTCCATTCCCTATACGATCACACCCGGTGTGCCAGCTTTTGCCGCGGCAGCGGCTGCTTTGGGTGTCGAACTTACGTTACCGGAAGTCGCGCAATCGCTGGTTCTCACGCGGACGCAGGGTCGCGCCTCGTCGATGCCGGACCGTGAGAAGCTCGCGAGCTTTGCGGCGACGAGGACGACGCTGGCCATTCATCTCTCGATCCATGCGATCGCGAAGGTCGTTGCCGAACTGATACCGCATTATGGCGCCGATTGCCCGGTGGCCATCGTGTGCCGCGCGTCCTGGCCGGATCAAAGAATCTTGCGAGGAACACTTGAGTCCATCGCCGCGCAATTGAACGAAGCGCCGATGGAGCGCACCGCGCTGATTATTGTGGGACAAGTTTTGGCGCGCGGCGATTTTCGTCCCAGCGCGCTCTACGATAAGGATTACCAGCGCCGGTTCCGGGGAAAAGCTCAATGAACCGGCAAAAAGGGTGTTCGCGCGAGAAGATTGCCGGCACGATCGAACACCGCGATTTCCAGCATAATGCCGCTGCCATGCAGAGGTTTTGCCGCCGTGCGCCACGCGGCCTTCGCTACGGGCGCGGCGATGTCAAAATCTTCCGCACGGGCAAGTTCCAAGACCTCTCCGGCGCTCTGGGCGGTCTTTACCCGTGCGGCAAAATCTTCATCCGCGCCAGTGTCCGCGCAACACGAAGCGAGCCAGGACAGATCGACCTCGCCGCGTTTCGAATGAAGGTCGAGAAGGCCTTGGCCGAGCTTTGTCATTTTGGCGAAGCCGCCGGCGATCGTCACTTTCGGGATGGGATGCGTACGAAGATATTTCAACATGCCGCCGGCGAAATCGCCCATCTCGATGAGTGCGATGTCCGGCAATCCGTGCAACGTCTTGATGGCGGCTTCCGACGCCGAGCCGGTCGAGCCCGCGACATGATCGAGGCCGGCCGCGCCGGCGACATCAATGCCGCGATGAATCGTATCGATCCATGCGGCGCAGGAATAGGGGACGACGATCCCGCTCGTGCCGAGGATCGAAAGACCGCCAACGATCCCAAGCCTTGCGTTGAGCGTTCGCTTGGCGATGTCCTCGCCGCCCGGAATCGAAATCTCGACCATGACGTCGCCTGTGGCGTCATAAAGCCGGGCGATTTCTTCGATCGCCGCTTTGATCATCCGTCGGGGAACCGGATTGATCGCCGGTTCGCCAGGTGGCAGCGGCAGGCCCGCGCGGGTGACCGTGCCAATTCCCTCTCCCGCACGAAAGGTGACGCCCGATCCTGGCGGCCCATCCGACACGCGGGCGATGACGAGTGCGCCATGCGTGACGTCGGGATCGTCGCCAGCATCCTTGATGACGCCCGCGCGGGCAAACCCCGCTCCCAGATCCTCCAAGGCGAGCGCAAAGGACGGCTGCGTTCCACCTGGCAAAGTAATGGTGACGTCAGCGGGAAACTTGCCGGAAAGCAGCGCTTCATAGGCCGCGCGGGCTGCGGCGGTGGCGCAGGTGCCTGTCGTCCATCCTTTGCGCAGATTCGCTTTTTGGCCTGGCGTCTTCTCAACCTCGCTCATCAGACAGGGAACGCCTTTTCGTGACCATTTCCGGACATGACGGCCCTATATTAGCACGTGGGCTTGTCATCGCGGCGCCGCGCTCTGGCAGCGGCAAGACGATGCTGACGCTTGGCCTCATGCGCTCTTACCGCAACGCGGGTCTTTCTGTCGCGGGGTCCAAATGCGGGCCGGACTATATTGATACCGCTTTCCATGCCGCCGCGACCAGCCGGCAAAGTTTCAATCTCGACAGTTGGGCGATGCCTGCGGCGCTGCTTGGCCAATTGGGCGCCGCCGCTGGCGATGCTTGCGAGCTTATCCTTTGCGAAGGCCTGATGGGGCTTTTCGACGGCGTTCCCGGGAAGGCAGGCCGGACCGGCTCCTCCGCCGATGTCGCGGCGGCGCTCGGCTGGCCGGTCCTGCTCGTGCTGGACGTGAGCGGGCAATCGCAAACAGCGGGAGCCATCGTCCTAGGCTGCACCAGTTTCGACCCGCGCTTAAAAATCGCCGGGGTGGTGTTGAACCGGGTCGCAAGTCCGCGCCATCAACGGCTTGTCAGTGCGTCCATCGAGGCGCTTGGGCTTCCCGTGCTGGGGGCCTTGCCGCGCGACGAAAACATCAGTCTGCCGGAACGCCATCTCGGCCTCGTGCAGGCTGGTGAAACACGAGGTCTTGATACGCGCCTCGATCAGATCGCGGCGTTCATCCGTGAGCATGTCGATACGGGCGCCATTTTGGCTTGCGCGCGAGCTTCTCCGGTGCTGGATCACGCGGAGGCTCTTGCCTTGCCTCCTCCCGCCCAGCGCATCGCCATCGCGCGGGACGAGGCATTTTCCTTTCTTTATCCGCATATTCTAGCGGGCTGGCGAAAGGCGGGCGCGGAACTCACTTTCTTTTCGCCGCTCGCCAATGAGCCCCCGCCAGCAGATTGCGATCTTTGCTGGCTCCCAGGCGGCTATCCCGAGCTTTATGTGGGGCCGCTCGCGGCGGCGGAACGTTTCCTCGAAGGCTTGCGCAGTTTCGCGGCGACAAAACCGGTGCATGGCGAATGCGGTGGCTACATGGTTTTGGGGCAAAGCCTGACAGATCAAGCAGGACACGCGCACCGCATGGCGGGGCTGGTG
The DNA here is from genome assembly GCF_029855125.1 of Methylocapsa sp. D3K7. Lineage (GTDB taxonomy): Bacteria > Pseudomonadota > Alphaproteobacteria > Rhizobiales > Beijerinckiaceae > Methylocapsa. Next base: position 1,835,589 of record NZ_CP123229.1, on the reverse strand, counting down.
GGCGCGTCGTTCAGTTTCGTGAAACGCAAACTACACCTCGGCTACCGGCAGGCGTACCTTGCGGCGGATCACCCCTTGGGGGCGAAGGGCACCCTCCTGCGCGGCCATGAATTTCATTACGCCACGATCGAGGCGAATGGCGATCCGCCTTTCGCTTTTGTTCGTGACGCGTATGGCGGGGCCGAGCAAGCGGAAGGCGGCAGGCAGGGAAACGTGACGGGAAGCTTTTTCCACGTCATCGCGACTGAAGAAGCCTAATGTTCAGGAACGCTTCGGCGACGATCGCTCCCCGCCGTTTCGGCGTTAAGTCCGCGCTGTCAATCGTCGTCGTGACGTTTCTTCTTTCCCGATTTCTTGAGTTTGCCGCCGTCATCCTCGTCCTCGTCATCTTCCCAGGCGAGCGCCTTCTCAATGCAAATAGCGGGGATGACCGACGTTTTCACTTCGTCGGTCACGTCGGCGTACCATAAGCACTGCACACCATCCTCTTTCACCCCAATGACCGTCATGGCCGGCCCGCCGGATTTCAGCGCGACGACATCGCCGGGTTCGAAAATGACGGGTCCGGTCAGCGGCTCGCTCATTGGGTGCTCCTCCTGGTTATCTTCACGCGGTTAGCTACCGGACATGACAGGAATGTTGCACAAAGGGCGCTTCTTCAGTCCTCACCCCGTCAGAACTTCCGGTCGGGTTCTTCCCCGCTTGACCATTAGCTTGTTCAAGGAGGCGATATAGGCCCGCGCCGATGCGACCAGAGTATCGGGATCGGCGCCCTTGGCGGTGACCGATTTGCCATCCTCCGCAAGCCGGACGGAGACCTCGGCCTGCGCGTCGGTTCCCTGGGTGACCGCATGCACTTGATAGAGTTCCAGCACGGCTTTGTGCGGCACGAGCGCGACGATCGCGTTGAAAATCGCATCGACCGGGCCATTGCCTGTGGCCTGATGGGTGATCTGCTTGCCATCGATGTCGAGTGTCAACGCCGCCGACTGCGGGCCCTTCGTGCCGGCGATCACGGTCAAGGCGACAAGCTTGATGCGGTCATAGGCGTTGGCGATTTCGTCGTCGACGAGCGCGGCGAGATCCTCGTCGTAAACGATCTTCTTGCGGTCGGCGAGATCCTTGAAGCGGGCAAACGCATCTTCGAGTGCGTTTTCGCCGAGTTCGTAGCCGAGCTCTTTCAGCTTCTCCTTAAAAGCGTGGCGGCCGGAATGCTTGCCCATGACGAGGGACGTCTTGCTCACGCCGACGCTCTCGGGAGTCATGATCTCATAGGTTCCGGCATTTTTCAGCATGCCGTCCTGGTGAATGCCGCTCTCATGCGCGAATGCGTTCCGCCCGACGATCGCTTTGTTGTATTGCACTGGAAACGAACTCACGGCGGAGACGAGTTTCGAGGCCCGCGTCAGCATCGTCGCGTCGATGCTGGTATGGTAGGGCATGGTATCGCGGCGCACCTGCAGCGCCATGACGACCTCTTCCATGGCAGCATTGCCAGCCCGCTCGCCCATCCCGTTGATCGTGCATTCGACCTGCCGCGCGCCCCCTTCGATTCCAGCCAAGGTATTGGCCACCGCGAGACCCAGATCGTTGTGACAATGGACGGAAAAGACCGCTTTGTCCGAATCGGGAACTCGTTGCCGCACGGTTTCGAACAACGCCCGATATTCGTGCGGCACCGCATAGCCGACGGTATCGGGGATATTGATGGTGGTGGCGCCCGCCTTGATCGCGGCCTCGACGCAGCGGCAGAGAAAATCGATCTCTGACCTCGTGCCGTCCTCCGCCGACCATTCGATGTCGCTGACAAGATTGCGCGCCCGCGAAACGCTCGCGGTGATCATCTCGAGAACCTGATCCGGCTCCTTTTGCAGCTTGTATTTCATGTGCAGGGGCGAAGTCGAAATAAACAGATGAATGCGCGGGCGCAGAGCCGGGCGCACCGCTTCGGCGCAACGGTCAATGTCTTTTGCGGCCGCCCGGGCAAGGCCCGCGACGCTCGCCCGCTTCAAGCGTTTGGCAATGGCTGACACCGCTTCGAAATCGCCTTCCGAGGTCACCGGAAAACCGGCCTCGATGATATCGACGCCCATTTGATCGAGGAGATCGGCGACCTGCAGTTTTTCCTCGAACGTCATCGAGGCGCCGGGCGATTGTTCACCGTCCCGTAGCGTCGTATCGAAGATGACGACGGCTTGCGAATTTTGCGGCTTTTGCTCCATGGGAGCGGGATGAATCTCTGACATGGCGATTGTCCGGATTGTCTGCGAGACAATGATTTCGAGACATTAATATAATGTCTGCGAGAAATTTTTGTCTTCGGGTTGATGTCTTTTTAGGCTCGCAGTGTCCCCTGAGCGCCCAGGCGCATTGCCCGGCCGGCTCTCAGGGGCTGATAAGCCGAAGCAACCCAGGCGTAAGCAACGCCGCACGGGAGCAAGGCGAAAGCCCGGCCGCGCCGATATGAAGGAGATTGGAAGCAAAACCCTCAGTCATGATCCCGCGATACTAAGGGAGGACTGCGGCAAACGCAAGCGAAGGCGTTTTTGAGCGGGCAACGCGCCTCACCGATGAAGAGAATTGCCGCTGCTTCATGCCTCTGGGGGAGAGCCGGTAAAGCAGCGGCCACAGCGATCAAAATCGTTCGGTCATCAAAGAGGAGAAGCGAGAAGGGGAGGATCGCCCCTCGCTCCCGTAGGCTATTGCCTCATGATGAACCTTATGGGTGCCGCGGCCAGAAAGTTTCAGCACAGGCGGTAATATCTTCAGATGAAAGCATAAAGCTCATCCGGGAGCGGGAGACGCATTTTTTGCGGCCCTTGGCCAGCCTGCGTCCAGGGAGACTGCGAAGCCCGCGAGCACCCCCCGGAAAAATCAAAAAGCGGTTTAAAACGCGCCGGAATTGGCCGAGGTGTTGATGGCGCCGGGTCGGCTTGGAGGAAAATTCCAATGCCTTTACCGGGCCGCCGCAATAGCTATTTCCAAATCACGAAAGCGACAAACCAACCAGCCGCAAGGCAAATGGAACCGGAGACGAGGGGAGAAACTGTCATCGAAAGCAACGCGCTCATTTATTCTCCTAAGGAAGTATGGGCCTCCGTTGCCCGTTAATGTTCAATTCCAGCCGCGATTTGAAACAGGGGGCTACCTTACCTGAGATGGCTTGCCCCGCCCTGGACGGAATTCCCTCCAAAGGGCTTCTCACGAATGTCCCGGGAAGGGAGATTTGTGATCTTTGGGCTCGGGTCAGATAAGATCTGCGCTTAAGTTATCTCGTTTATACTGCAGTGCAGCATTCACGTCAAGTTGATATTGCGCTGCAGCACAAGCTGGCATTTCATTTTTCAGATTTCTTGGCACAAGTGCGCCAGACAAAATGTTCGCTCATCAAATAAATAGCCCTGGGTCCGCCCGGCCGATTGATCCAAATCAGCTCAATTGCCGCGGTTTCAAGCGACGGACAATGCGCGAAGGATATCCTTCGCGCGTGCTTCGTCCTGCTTCATTTGCGCGACGAGCGCTGCCACCGAATCGAACTTAGCCTCGGGTCTGATCCAATCGATAAAAAGGATCTCGATAGTCTCGCCGTAGAGATCGCCAGAAAAATCGAACAGAAAAGCTTCCAGGATGGCCGGGCCATTGTCGAATGTGGGCCGGCGTCCATAACTCGCCACACCATCGTAGGTCTTTGCACCAACCACGACGCGGACAGCATAGACGCCATGGCGCAACCGGCAGCTTGGATCGGTCACGATATTGACCGTAGGAAATCCCAAGGTCCGGCCAAGTTTCTGGCCTGTAACGACTTTGCCCATGATCGCAAAGGGGTGAGCGAGCAGTTTTGCCGCGAGCGCCGCATCGCCCGCCTCCAACGCGGCTCTCGTCGTGGTTGAGGAAGCAGCCTGGTCGGCCACATGGGCCGCCACCCGTTCCACGATTTCGACGGCAAAGCCGAAACGTGCGCCGGCCTCTTTCAGGAATGCGGGTGAGCCGGAGCGGCCGGCGCCGAAATGGAAATCATAGCCCGCGACAACCCCGCTGATGCCAAGGCGGCGAAGCAGGATTTCGGCGATAAACGCATCGGCCGAAAGGCTTGCCAAGGCTTTGTCGAACGTCATGACGATCATCCCATCCACGCCGGATTGCTCCAGAATCTTGGCTTTGACGTCGCGCGGGGTCAGCCGGAAGATTGTATTGGCGCCCTTGAAGAAATCGGTTGGATGCGGTTCGAAAGTCAGCACAACACAAGGGCGATGAAGCGTTTTCGCCAAGGCCATGGCGCGCTCGATCACCGCCATATGGCCGCGATGAAGACCATCGAAATTGCCGATCGCGGCCACCGCGCCCTCAAGGCCGGGGGGTGGCGCCGCCGGGTCAACGGCGAGGATGAATTTTTTCGAGATGGAAAGTTCGGCCAAGGCAAAAAAACCGGGGGCACCACGCGGAAGCAGGTGGAGCTCCATACGCCGCCGCAAACTGCATGGGCGAGGCGTCCGCGTCAAGGCCGCCAGGCGATATGCCGCGATGGCGTGCGCACATCTCCCGTGTTGATGGTCTACCAGACGAGTTCGGCAAGTGCCGCCGTGGGAGCAAAATCCGAGGCGTCTACAAATTGGCGGAAGGCTGCGGCATCGAGCGCGGCGTCTTGCGCGGCGCCGTGCAACTCCATCCGGTGGATGCCGGAAGTTACGAACAGACTGTCGAAACCTTGGTTGCGGGCGCCTTTGATATCGGTGTGCATGGCATCGCCAATCACGAGGACCCGGGCGTGCCCAATCGGTACCTTGCACGGCAACCGCGCCAGTTCGAGCGCTCGCGTATAGATCGGGGCGAAAGGCTTGCCGGCCTGGATGACCTTGCCTCCCGCGGCGGCATAGCGCTCGGCGATCGCGCCGGCGCAATAAAACAGCTTGCCGCCGTCCTCGACCACGATATCGGGATTGGCGCAAATCATCTCCAGGCGCCGGGCGTGCATGGCGGCAAGAATGGCGTCGTAATCCTCGGGCGTTTCGCGCCAGGGATCGACGAGCCCGGTGCAGAGGACGAATTGGGCTTGTTTCAGCGGCACCAGGCGCAACGGCTCGCCCCGCAAGGCCAGAACCTCCTCGAAGAGGGCTGTTTCGTCGGAGGGACCGATGCGGAACATGCCGCCGGCCGCCCTCTCGACCAGCAAGGAAACGGTGACATCCCCGGAGGAAACGATCGCATCGTAGGCTCCGCGTGGAAAACGGAGCCGGTCGAGTTGGGCCTCGACGACCCGGCTCGGGTTGGGCGAATTGGTGATGAGCACGACCCTGCCGCCAGTGGCGCGAAACCGGCGCAATGCCTCGGCGGGCTTCTCGAAGGCCTTCAGCCCATTATGGATGACGCCCCAGACGTCACATAAAATGACATCATATCCTTCCGCGACACTGGCCAATCCAAGCAAAAGCCGGGTCACGCGGGCAACCGTTTTGGAGCAAATGTTTCACGGGAAAAATGTCTCTCGCGAAACATTTAAGTCCTCCGGATCAAGCGGATTTGCGGTTTTTGGTTGCCCAGCACGGCGTGCGCAAGGGCAGGGAGGTCCGCTCTATCAAATCCCGGCGGTCTATCGTCAAGCCAAAAGCGGTAAGCCGGCCGGCGCATGGCGATATGCCGCAGCACTCGAAGAATGTCCAAATTTTTCAAGTGACACCGTTGCCTTTGCGGCAAATGCCGCTAAGATGCAGCTTAATCAATATGAACAGTCATTGTTGATCCTTTGATAGTTGTCACCTCGCAGGTATGTGAAGGGGGCATTGTGTTGCGTCGTTTGTGTTCGCGTCTCTTGTCCGTGTGTTTTGCCGCTATCGCCGGAGTGACTGGCGTTGGCATTGACGTCGCTTGGGGCGGCGCCTGGCTCCTGCCTTCAGGTTATGGCCAGCTGATCACCTACTCCGCCTTTTCCGAAACGACGCTCGCTTTCGACGCGCATGGCAATCTCATTGCAATTCCGGCATCCCGAAAATTCGAGGTTGGAAGCTATCTCGAATATGGCCTGACCGATTGGCTCACGGTGATCGCGGCGCCCGCCTATGACCGGGTCCAGACTCCCCTTCCGGGGCAATTCTACAATGGCCTCGGCGAGAGCGAAATCGCGGTAAAGGCCGGTCTTTACCGCACGGATACCGCAATCATCTCTGTTCAAGCGGGTTTGCGGACGCCCGGCGCGTCTTTCGACTCTCTTGGGCCCTTGGAAGTCCGCCGCGCCACATCCGTCGATTTGCGCGGCTTGGCTGGGCGCAATTGCGTCATCGCCGGAATGGAGGGTTTCATCGAGGCGCAGGGCGGCTATCGCATCTATGCCGAAAAGCAGCCGGGCGAATGGCGCATCGATTTGACGTCGGGACTGCGGCCAATGCCCCGGCTTCTTATGCTCTTGCAAAGTTTTATTTCGATTTCCAATGGTCCCGGCCAGTTTGGCCATATATCCTGGACCAAGCTGCAACCGAGCATCGTCTATGATCTCGCCCCCCAATGGTCGCTGCAGATTGGCGGTTTTCTCACCGTCGCGGGGGAGAACGCCGGCCGCGAACTGGGCCCCACCGCGGGCGTCTGGTACCGGTTTTAACCGCCGCCCGCCGGGCCGACGGATTGAGACCTGCACCTTTACGGCTGGCGGCCTCGGCGGCAACACATATTGCCTAAGCTGGGTCTTTTGCCATATAAAATATGGATATTCTGGCAATATACATATACTTTGTGTAAAAATAGCGCCGGAGGACACACAGGAGGTTGAAGATGACTTTGACGGTTACGGCAGTCGAAAACGTCTATCGCGACGAGTTGAAGAAGGGATTGGCCGATGGCTCGATCCTACTCGTGGATGTGCGCGAACCCAATGAATATGCAGCGGGCCGGATTCCCGGTTCGGTGCTCAACCCCCTCCAGAAATTTGACCCCAAGGCCCTGCCCCAAGTGCCTGGAAAGCGCGTGGTACTCTCCTGCCGCTCCGGCAAACGGTCGCTGACTGCTTTGGATTTGGCTCACAAGGCCGGACGCGACGATGTGCGCGCGCATTACCCCGGCGGATTTTTGGAATGGTCGAACGCGGGCGAAGAGGTTGAGGTTTAGTCCCTGATGCTCCGCGATCGCCTCGATATTACTGCAGGCAATCCAAGCTATGGCGGGCGATCATCAGATCCTCATTGGTTGGGATCACAAAGGCTGCGACGCGGCTTGCGGGGCGGGTGAGCCGGGGGCCGCCAGAGGCATTGGCGGCGGGGTCAATCTCGACGCCTAGCCAAGCCGCATCCTCCAGGACACGGCGTCTGACATCGACGGCATGTTCGCCGACGCCGGCGGTGAAGATCAGCGCATCGAGACCGCCCAGCGCCGCGGCGAGCGAGCCAAGTTCGCGGCCGATCCGATAGATGAAAAGCGCGATCGCTTCCCGCGCCCTCGGAACTCTTGACGCAAGAAGCGTTTGCATATCGTCGCTGATACCGGACACACCCAGCAGCCCTGATTCATTGTAAAGAAGGGTGCTGACCGCCTTCGCATCCATTCTCTTCTCGTTCAAGAGATAGAGCACGACTCCCGGATCGAGGGCGCCGCAACGCCGGCTCATCGGCAGGCCATCAAGCGCCGTAAAGCCCATAGTGTTCGCGACGCTTTTGCGATCTTTCATGGCGCACATGCTGGCTCCGCTGCCAAGATGTGCCACCACGATCCGCCCCATGGCCGCTTCGGGGTCCAGATAGTGCGGCAGGACGCTCGCGATATATTCATAGGAAAGGCCATGAAAGCCGTAGCGGCGGACGCCCTCGTCATGGAGATTGCGTGGCAGCGCGAACATCGTTGCGATGTCCGGCTGCGCGTGATGGAAGGCCGTGTCGAAGCAAGCGATCTGTGGCAAGGACGGATGCAGTCGCGCTAGTGCTTCGATCGCCAAGATGGCGTGCGGCTGATGCAGTGGCGCCAGTGGAATAAGTGCACGTAATCTCGCGATAACCTCTGCATCGATTAGGGTGGGAGCCGTGAAGCGGCTTCCGCCATGCACCACACGGTGACCCACGGCGCGCAAATGATTTGCCGTGAACATTTGCTCAAGCCATTGCAGCAAGGCGGCAAGCGCCGTCTCATGCGTGCTTGCTTCGCCGAGATTGGTGTCGACCAGCACATCCTTTCGCGCCGCGGCCGCATGGAAATGCGCGGCATGACCAATGCCGTCAACGGCGCCCTCGCAAAGCGGCGTTTCGCCGGCGGCGACGGTTGTCACCGGATAGAGCGAGAATTTGATGCTTGACGATCCCGCGTTGAGGATGAGGATATTGCCGGTCATGGCTTGCCCTGCATCTTGCGGCGGGCGAGCAGCAGCGCGATCGCGCAGGAGCCTTGCCGGGCCAGCGCCTTGTCGGCGCGGCTTGTGAGGATGATCGGCACGCGGGCGCCGAGCACAATCCCTGCGATTTCCGCATCCGCCAAATATTCGAGCTGCTTTGCCAGCATATTCCCGGCTTCGACGTCGGGAACGACAAAAATGTCCGCTTGGCCCGCGACCGGAGAGATGATGCCTTTCGTCTTCGCCGACTCTTCCGAAACGGCGTTGTCAAAAGCGAGCGGCCCGTCGATGACGCCGCCGGTGATCTGTCCCCGGTCGGCCATCTTGCACAGCGCGGCGGCGTCTAGCGTCGATCTGAGTTTCGTTGTGACGGTTTCCACGGCCGCGAGGATCGCGACTCTTGGTGTCGCGATGCCGAGGGCCTGGGCGAGATCGATGGCGTTTTGCACGATGTCACGCTTGTCATCGAGGGTCGGATACACATTGATCGCCGCATCCGTGACGAAAAGCGGCCTTGGATAGTTGCGAGCATCAATCACAAAGACGTGGCTGATTCTGCGCGCCGTGCGCAGGCCTTGATCGCCATCGACCACTGCATGCATGAGCTCGTCGGTGTGCAGCGCTCCTTTCATCAGCGCTTCGACCTTGCCCGCCCTCGCCATCGCGACCGCCATAACAGCGGCCGCTTCGCTGTGTTCCGTCGAAATGAGTTCATAGGGAGAAATATCGATTTGCGCTTGCGCGGCGGCGGCCCGGATCTTGAGTTTTGGGCCGATTAGCACCGGCACGATCAGCTGTTCGCGCGCGGCTTCGATGGCACCGAGCAGGGACACCATATCAACAGGGTGGACGACGGCGGTGCGGATGGGCGTCAGTCCCTGCGTCATCGCAACGAGCTTGCGATGAAAGCGGCCTTTTTCGTACAATTCCACCTCGGGTAGGATAACCCTCGGCCTTGAAATTTTTTCGATTGGCGCGATGACTTCTGCGGTGCCGGTGATCACGATCTGACCGTGTTGGTTCAGCGCCTGGCAATCGAGAAGAATGCGGCAGTTCTCTGGGTTTTTGTCCACGACTTTCAGCCTAATGGTCAGAGTGTCGCCAAGGCCGACGGGCTTGAGAAAATGCAACGATTGCCCGAGATAAATGGTGCCGGGGCCTGGCAGGAGCGTGCCGAGCACGGTCGAGATCAAAGCGCCGCCCCACATGCCATGCGCCACGATTTTGTGGAACATGTCGCTTTTGGCGAACACTTCATCGACATGCGCTGGATTGACGTCGCCGGACATGATGGCGAAGAGTTCAATATCCTTGTAGGTGAGCGTGCGGGCAAGGCTTGCGGTCTCGCCAACTTGCAACTCATCGAACGTGCGATTTTCAATAAAGTCCATTGCGCCGATCCGATTTCCTGAAAAGCCTGCGCATTAGGATTTTTATCCTGCCTAACGGCCATGCCCGGAAATTTTACACCTGGCGCTTTTCATTGACTTGACCGGTATCAAAGTCACGCTTCAAGGACATAGGCACCAGGAGCATCCGCGAGAAGCGCAAAGCCTCGTTCCGGGGCGCCTATGCCTGGTGGGGCCGTCTTTTCACCGGAATGGCGGTCGAGCCAATCGCGCCAGCACGGCCACCACGACCCCTCCTCTCGGACCCCGGCTGCCTGCCAGCGCTCCGGATCGATGTAGGTATCGTTCTCCTTGTGGGTTGCGATCTGAAAATGTCGGTGCGGATGACCCGGGGGGCTCACGATACCGGCATTGTGGCCACCATTTGACAGCACGAAAGTAACATCAGCATCCGTCAGCATCTGGATTTTATAAACGGATCGCCACGGCGCGACATGGTCGGTGATCGTGCTCACCGCGAAAATGGGGGCATGAATATCCCGCAGGGAAACCGCTTTACCGCCTGCCTCGAAACGGCCCTCCACCAAATCATTGCGGAGGAAGAAGCGTCTGAGATATTCGGAGTGCATGCGATAAGGCATCCGCGTGGTGTCGGCGTTCCACGCCATGAGGTCGATCATCGGCGGCCGCTCGCCCATCAGATATTCGTGTACCGCCGCCGACCAGAAAAGATCATTCGAGCGGAGCAATTGAAACGCGCCCGACATTTGCTTTCCGTCGAGGTAGTTTTTTTCCGCCATCATATCCTCAAGAAACCTCACCTGGCCCTCGTCGATAAACAAAGTCAGCTCGCCTGCTCCCGAAAAGTCCGTTTGCGCCGCCAGCATCGTGAGGCTCTCGAGACGCATGTCACCGTCGCGCGCCATCGCTGCCGCCGCGACGGAGAGCAAGGTACCGCCGAGGCAATAGCCCGCGGCATGGATGCCGCTATCGGGAACAATTGCCGAAACCGCGTCGAGCGCCGCCATCACGCCGAGTTGTCGGTAGTCTTCCATGCCAAGGCCGCCATCGCAGCTCCCCGGATTCTTCCAGGAAATCATGAACACCGTATAGCCTTGCCCGACGAGATAGCGGACGAGTGAGTTTTGCGGCGAGAGATCGAGGATATAATATTTCATAATCCAGGCCGGGATGATTAGAACCGGTTCCGCTCGCACCTCCGCTGTCACCGGAGTATATTGAATAAGTTCGATCAAGCGATTACGAAAGACGACCTTGCCTGGCGTAATCGCGACGTCGCGTCCAACCTGAAACGCCTCAGTGCCGGCTGGTTTTTTGCCCGCGGCCAGCCGTTGTCTGTCCTCCCAGAAATTGAGCGCGCCGCGCATGAAATTCATGCCGGCCTGCTTTTGTGTCTGCGCGATAATCTCAGGATTGGTGAGCGGAAAATTCTTTGGCGAGACGGTATCGAGTACCTGGCGCGCCAGAAACGCTACAATGTCTTCATGGTGCTTGGTGACGCCGGGGATATCGGTGGCCGCCTTGTGCCACCATTGCTGGGTGAGTAGAAATCCTTGGGAGAGGATATTGAAGGGCCATTGCCGCCATTCCTCTCCGTTAAACCGCGTGTCCTGTGGGAGCGGTTCGATACAGGGAGGACAATCGGAGCCCGGCCCATCATGCAGACAGTAGGATAGGAACCGCGCCCAGGCAGCGGCCGCGTCGTGGACAAGCGCGGCCTGCTTGTCCGGGGACATAAGAAGATGCTCGGCCCAATCCGTATAGGCCTGCCTCAGCGCAAGCGGCGAAAGCCCCCCGGTCAAGCGTGCGATGGCTGAATGAAAGCGCCGATCGAAGCCGGTAAAGCCTTTTTCCGCTTTCGCTGCCAGCGCATCTCTCGCGGAGACTGATTCTTGCGAACGATCGAGCATCATGGCTCTCCTGTAAGATTGCCTAATATTGGTCAGCTGCACCGCTTGATCTATATCGTGCCGGGTATCCCAGCTATGGCCGGCGCAGCCGTGTAATGGACAGCCACGCCCACCTTATTGCATTGTTATGACAGCCAAGTTTCGCTTATGCGCGGCGACGCCCCGCCAGGTTGCTTCCGCATCGACGAATTCGACAATCTACGGCCGTGCAATTCCTATAGTTTTATTCCATCTGCGCCAAATCCGCGAGAGCGACATCCCCAGTGCAACATGAGGCGCCGGAGATAACGTTCACCGCGCGTCACCCTTGGAGGGTTCAAGCCAATGAATTTCGTAATTATTTACGGCTCGGTCAGGACGGCGCGGCAAGGCATCAAGGTTACCCGGTATATCGACTCTCAGATCCGGAGCCGGGGCCACACGACGGCACTGATCGAGCCGGTGATTTACCGGCTGCCGCTGCTCGACCGCATGTATAAGGAATACAAAGGCGACGCGCCGGCGCCTCTCGACGAACTTGCGGATTTTTACAAGAAGGCCGACGGCTTCGTGATCGTGAGCGGCGAATATAATCACGGCATTCCACCGGCGCTTAAAAATTTGCTCGACCATTTTTTGGAGGAGTATTTTTGGAGGCCATCGGCGATCGTCTGCTATTCCGCCGGCGGTTTTGGCGGCGTCCGCGCCGCCATGCAGCTGCGGATGACCCTGAGCGAACTCGGGATGCCGAGCATTCCTTCCATCCTGCCCTTTGCCCGTATTGGCAGCGCCTCCTCCGAAGAGGGCGTTCCGCATGACCCGGCCACGGCGCTCCCCACAGTACGCTTTTTGAGCGAACTCGAGTGGTATGCGCGGGCCTTGCGGGCGGAACGCGGCAAAGGCACGCCATATTGACGGCGGTCATGACTTGCCGCGCTTTTAACCGCCCCTAGCCCGGGGCCGGCCATGAGGGGTTATGACCGCTTTCCACCAATTTGTTGCATTCAGGAAAGGTTTGCGGCATATAGGCGAGCCGCCGGCTCACCCTGCCGGGGAAGGCACGGATGCGGGTGTAGCTCAGGGGTAGAGCACAACCTTGCCAAGGTTGGGGTCGAGGGTTCGAATCCCTTCGCCCGCTCCAAATTTCATCAATAAAATTAGATACTTAGAACGGTCCGTCGTGGCCGTTTTTTTCTTCCCCGAACCCCGCCCAAGAACCGGGGAAGCAGGGGGGAGCGAAAAGCAGCGTGCTAACGGCTGCGTTCGGCATGGGCAGCGTCCCGAAACCACGGCTTTCCGCCCGCACGACAGGTCGCAACGGGAGCTGCCGCAGGCCACGGTGAAGACTTGCTTTGGATGCGTCCGTGCTTCCCCTGACGCCGAGGCGGGGCCCATTTTGCTTGCCCGAATGCTTCCCCGGTGAGGATCGTGAGGCGGATCCCAACCTCATCGCTCAGACCTCCCGCCGGCCAAGCGCATTGGCAGCACAAGCCGGAGCGAGTCCAGCAATCGCACGAAGCCATGCGCCTTGTAGAAACCCGTCGCCGCTTCGACCAGCGCGTCGACGATCACCATCGACGAGCCCACCGTATCCGCGCTTTCGAACGCGCGTTGCAGTGCGTCCGCCAGCAGGATAGAACCGAGACGCTCTCCCTGCCGGTCCTTGGCGACCGCCAGCCGACCAATCAAAGTCGCGCTGACTAGCGGATAGCGCGGGACGTGCTTCCGCGCGGCCTACGGCACCTTGCCCTGGGAGATCGCCATCGCGCAAAGAGTATAGTAGCCGAGCACGCGCGCGGGCACGGCCTCCAGGCTTAGCACAAAGACGGCGTTCACCTTCCGGTGGACATCCTGGCCTGCCTGGGTCTTGAGGTAGCGATCCAGGCTTTCGACCCCGCAGGTGAACCCGCTCCGATCGTGGCCGTCGTTGAGCAGCACGATCCGAAGCTCCGCCGATGTGTTCCGCGCCATTCACCGCACGACTCGCCGCTTGTGCTGCGCGAACGCACGTTGAAGCCGCTCGCTCGGCGTAGGCGGATTGACGAGCGTGTGGAAGAAGGTGGCACGGTCCCGCTCGGACAAGACAATTGTCTCATGCCCCGCGATAGTCCGGCGCGCGGCGCCGGTGAGCGCAGTCATACAGAAGTCCGTCAGCTTGCGCCGCTCGAGCTGCGCCGCGCGCTCGATGAGCGCCTTCGTCGGCTCGACCCAACCTGGTCGTTCCAAGACTAGATTCCGATTCTTACAAGCAGTCGTTCACGAAGTTAGGGTGCCGACTTCAGAGCGCCCATCTCTGCCGTTCGGTCCAACGGCACCGCTGATCCGAAGCGGACATCCGGCTGGGAGGCATAGACGGCTAGGATGGGTGGCTTTCTGCCTCTCCGCTTGCGAGCTTGCAACTCGGAAAGCGGTCATTCTGTCTATGGCGTGGCTGGTCCGAGAGCAGTCGGTCAGTTCTGGATCCATCAGCACGCAGAAGCGGACGTCATTTGATTTGATCCAGCGGTCCGGGTTTGACCCAAAGCAGCCATTGTTGGAATTTGCGCTCAAGAATTTAGTGTACGTTTTCTTCAGATTTCACTCCTACGCGCTTCCGAAGAAGTGCGGCTCTCTCTCCAAAAAATTGGCGATATAAACGGCGATTGTGTTCTGTTAATCAGCTTAACAAGGTAACTTATTAACAGTACAACACCACATATCATTAGTGGATAGGGAGGAATCGAAGATCCAAGGATCGCTCGAGAAACCAAAGCGCCGCGATGATAACAATGGTTCCGGAGCCTCCCACAAAGACGAAACGCCGGTAAAGCCAAGTGTGACGCATCAAATAGGCGAGCGGTAGGAATGCTACAACAATCGCGATCTGCCCAACTTCCACACCCAGGTTGAAGCCTGCGAGGGCCAGTGCTAGGGCCCTTCGGGGAGCAAAAGATCCGTGAGGACACTTGCAAAACCAAAGCCATGGATGAGGCCGAAGCCGAAGGCCACCGTCCAGCGCCTGCCGTAAACGACGGGATAGAGATTATTGAGGGCCGCGAGCACCACTGACAATGCAATCGCGGATTCAGTTATACGCGCCGGAATGCTCACGATTCGAAGTGTCGCAAGAGCGAGCGTCATCGAATGCGCGAGCGTGAATGCGGTCACGATCTTCAAGACGTCGAGGAAGGCGGCGCGAAATCCTTGGCTCGGTGTCTTCGATCTCTTGATGTCAGACACGATGACAGCCGGCAACAGTAGCGAAAGCAGGAACAGAATGTGGTCGTATCCCGTCCAAATGTGCTCGACGCCAGCCGCAAGATAGTCGCGAAATTGTCGCCAAGTGTTGTGATTGTCTAAGCTGAACATTTGCCGGGCGGTATCTGGGCCGAAAATTGCTGTGCGCGTCTTGCCGTCCTTCTCTAAGCGCAGAAGGCCTTTGTGCTGCGGGTCGATGTCGAAGAACAGGCGATACGTCACCCACAAATCTTTGGCTTTGTGCGGGCATTTCGCAGCGAAGCGCAGAACCGCGTAAGCTCCATCGCTGTGATTGTCGATCAATTCCCCGGTGTTGGTGATGGGACAATTCGCTTCGTCGGCGTCGATCGCCAGTCTTGCCATGGCGTAAGCAATGATCTCACTGCGCTTGGCCTTGACTTCGTCCCAGGTGATCTCGCCGTTGCCGTCGGCGTCGAGCCCAATGGCAAAGTCGAGGTCGCGCAGCGCAATGTCCCATTGCCCGTTCACGCGTTCATCCTGTACGGAAAGCGCAGTGTAACTGTCGCTAGGCTTATGGGCTTGGGCGGTTGTGGCCCATGGCATCAGTGCCAAGATGAAAACGAAACGCCGCATCCCGCCCGCGCTAATTTTCGAAGCCAAATATGGAATTGTTGTTCAATTGCCTCCGTGCCGAGGCGCGATCCACGCTTCACGTTACGTAGACCGCGCCTGAAGCACCGGTTCAAGGCACGAGCGGCCCGCAGGATTTACCACCGGGTCCGGTCTCGCCGCAATCGACATGTCGGCGGTTCTTGCCGTCGTAGGGGGTAGGCAGGAATGGAAAGATCTTGGCTATGCCATTCGCGGTTATATCGGTGCCAACAACTCCGGGAGCGCCGGCAAGGAAGTTGACGCCATCGCCGATATGCGCGGCGATGTAGTTCTTGCCCCCAACCACGCGGATTGCAATATCTGTGACGTCGTCATTGGGCCGCCGTCCGTTCGGCCAGCCCGCCTTATCCGCGCTCAACGCGGAGCCGAGACGGCTCTGGGTCTCCGGTGCAGTCGGCGGTACGCGCAAGTCAAGCCGCAACAGTTCCGCGCATGGAACCCCGCAATTGGTAGCGCTCAAAGGTTGGCCAGGGTATTTGAGCAGAATGTTCATGAGGTCGGTGCGGTTGTTGGCCGCAGAACCGTCTATGGGTACAATGTCTTGATTGAAGACCAGTTTCAGTTCCGTGGCAATTACCGGATTCTTGTAAAACGACTGAAAGTTCGCCTCGTTTTCCGGCTCGGAGGCGTTCCATTTGTCCTTGAATGGCGTATTGATGATGAGCTCATTTACGAGTGGATTGGCCATGCGAGAGACTTGTTCAAATGAGTTTCGCAATCCACTTACCACGCGCCGGTCGGTCTCGGCATATATGCCAATAACCGGATTGATAGTCGCCGCAGCAGTCTTGCCATCGCTGGTGACACGGGTAATGGGGACTTCGATCGCAATGGTACTGATATTGAAACCACTGAAACGGTTGACACCGAATGGATTGACGTTGTCGGCATCCTCGGCGACAGTTAACGCTGGAAGATAGCGGCGCAAATTCAGCGTATCGAACACCGCGCCAAGATCGATATAGAACGTCTCGGCACGCTGCCCAGTGAAGCGATCACGCAGCTGCTCTACTTGAGCTGGCAGTTCAGGTGATCCTTCGGCTTGCAAGGCAAGCGCGTAGCGCAACAGGAGAGGGTCCGCGCGAGTGTGATCGCGCAACAATTGCAAAACCTCGCGTGGCCGGTGATGGTCTAGCAGGAAGTCGGCATAGGCCCCGAGAAGGTATGCGTCCGTGGCGTCGATGGTGGAGGTGTCACGAAAATGCGCTTCCGCTGGCCCAGCCATGTCAGCGCGCGCTGACATTTCGGCCAGACTGGTCAGAACCCAGCTTCGAAGCTGCCGCTGGCTGTCGGGGAACTGATCGAGCGTAGTCAACAATTCATCGTAGCTTTGCCGCAAATGTCCGGTGGCCCCATTTACGCTTGCGAGACAGGCAGTCCACACCAGTTCCTGCGTCAGCTTCCGAAGTGCGAGGCATTCGTCTCGGGCGCCAGGATAATTGCCCACCACTTGCAGTACTGTTGCTCGTATGAGCCGCGCCTGGGCATTGCGGGGGTCGTTTTCCAGAACCGTTGCCAAATCTACCAAGGCAGCGTCGAACTGGTGCGCGCGCTGACGCAATGTGGCGCGCAGGATGAGCACTTCCTTCGGTGCATGCGGGAGTGCCCACCACTGGGCGAGCGCTGCTTGTGCGTATCCGGCGTAACGCGGATCGCTCGTAGCGCGGCTCAACTCCAGGTAGCCGCGGGCGACGCGAAGCGCGAGGGGCAAATTGTTCGGCTCATCCTTTAGGCGGGCGTTCAAGGCGCGGAGAACGCGAATCGCTGGATCGCTCGCTGTAAATGGCAACCGTTCAAGGATCTGACTATCGGATTCCGGGACGAAAGGAGCTGCCTGCGCTCGCAAAACCCAGCCGACGGCGAGGACCACGCAAATCCGCAAGCACAGATGCATAATTGGCCCCATTCGCTTGATGTGCGAGGTCCTTTCTGAAGTTTAACACCTCGAATCAGCAAATCGTTGCAATCACCCTTGAGCAGGAACAACGCCACTTTGGGGAAGCGGACAGATAGGCGCGGTAAATGCTCGCGCGGGAATTGGCATTCGCCCGACACAGGTTCCGCTCTTGGGAGCAAGGCGAGACGAGCAAGTACATCCAACCGTGCGCAAATGTAGATGCAAACAGGCGATTGACTGTCCAAAAAAGTAGACCGCCAGCAGCCGAACTGGTCGCTAAATGGCCCTGCACATCAAAGTGGCGTCTTACTTCCGTGAGCCACTTCGGCGTGTGATTATCTCTAACGAATACATAGAGGCGAGCGCCATCACCGAAGTTTAGATCGTCCACCCTCCTGGTCGACTGATGTCTGAGTTTGAGTGAGGCTTCCTCGGAAAAGACATCCTCGAACGCCTCGATACTCGTCTTTCCAAGATGCAGCGTCAGTGTCTTCTTAGCCGTTGTACACCCCAAAGCGCAGTCTACCTGAAGGCGCAATTTGGCAGCTACGCAAAGGAAAATTGCAATTGAAGTGGACTTATCGGACGAAGGCCACCAGCCCGCTTCGCGACGGGCCGGAAGCGGTCGGTTTACTCTCGGGCTCTCGCCCCAAGGAAGCGGTCGATCAGCGGGCACGTGTTGAATGGTAAGGTTCGACCCAAAGCGGAAATAAGCTTTGGCGCAAGCTGACCCTGCGCGGTCTCCGATTGTTGCCATCACGTCGGTAGGCGGCGGCGTATTCCAATCGATCGTCCGAATTCCAAGCCATCGGCGCGGGCTCTGGCGTCCCCTGATAAGGGGGCGCGCCGGAAACGATTTCGTGACAATTTAAACCAAAGCCTCAACGCGATCTAGACGTGAAAGGACTGGGCTACGCGGAGGACTCGTGAACGAAGTACAGGCCTGTACAGACCTGCAACCGCAACTTCGTTAGGGGGAGGAAACAATGCAAAAAGGATTGCCTTTAGCTACTGTTGTAACGTCTATACCTAAGTCGGCGGTCGTTATCGCCACGGGACTTGCCATCAGCCTGTCCCTGGTCATCGGCTGCCCGGCCTCTGCACAAAATGCCGTCAGCACCGATACACTGGGAGCACGAGCGTGGGCGCCAGGCGCGATCGAGCACGCGCAGAAGATGCGCATTCATCAAGATGCCGACCATGGCTCGCAACCGACACCGGCCATCATTCCGAGGTCCGAAGTCGATGCCGATCCCAACGGCAAGGTCGCAACCCTCCAGCCCGGCGGTCCCACATTTACGGCATTAAACCCATTTTTTCAGAATTTAGGGACGAATGGGCGCACCTGCTTTACCTGTCATCAGCCCCAGAATGGGTGGACCGTCAGCGCGGCCAGCGTTCGCAAACGGTTTGATTCTAGCGCGGGCGCCGATCCGATTTTCCGTTTGATCGACGGTGCTTCCTGCCCAACCGACGATGTCTCTTCGCTCGCGGCCAAGAGCCAGTCCTATAAACTGCTGCTCGAAAAAGGTCTAATCCGGATTGGCCTGCCGCTGCCGGCGGCGGCGATACTGCAGTTTGAGGTCACATCAGTCGACGATCCTTACCATTGCACGATGCTGACGACACCAACGACCGGGCTGGTGTCCATTTACCGGCGTCCGCTTCCATCGGCCAATCTCGGCTTTCTTTCCACGTTCATGTGGGATGGACGCGAGCCGAGCCTGGCTTCTCAATCCATGGACGCCACACTTATCCATGCGCAGGCAAACGCCGCGCCGACGACGGCTCAGCAAGCGCGGATGGTGGCCTTCGAAACCGGCGTTTTTGTTGCTCAAAGCTTCGACGCGCAGGCCCATGATTTGAATACTCGCGGCGCCACAGGCGGCCCTGCCGCACTGTCGGTACAGAAATTCTTTATCGGAATCAACGATCCGCTGGGAATGAATCCCACGGGCTCGCCCTTCGACCCCAATATTTTCAACCTCTACAAGCCTTGGTTAACACTGCGGGGCGGATTGGATAGCGACACGGAAGCTCGCAAGTCGGTCGCCCGTGGTGAGAAAATATTCAACACCATAAAAATCAATATCACCGGAGTCGCGGGCCTGAACGACGATCTGAACACGCCAGTCATCCAGGGATTTTGCGGTACGTGTCACGACGCACCCAATGTCGGCGATCATTCGGTCAAAGCACCTTTGAACATTGGCATCGCCGATGCGGGCGTCAAAAGTCCTCCAGCGCTCGACATATCGGGACTGCCGGTTTTCACGCTTACCTGCAAGCGAGGTCCGCTTGCGGGAAATATTTATACCGTCACTGATCCAGGAAAAGCGTTGATTTCGGGGAAGTGTCAGGACATCGGCAGGCTCAAGGGACCCATCCTACGGGGGATAGCTGCCCGTGCGCCCTATTTCCACAACGGCTCCGCCGCCACACTGATCGATGCCGTGAACTTTTATGACAAGCGGTTTAGCATCGGTTTCACGGACCAACAGAAAACAGACTTGGTCAATTTCCTCAATACTCTTTAAGCCGACTTAGCAAGATTGAAGATAACTTTGTCGTATCATCGACGAGAAGCGTTTGGCACGACCCTGGCGAGTTTCTCCTGTGCCTATTTCTGTGCGGCGTCTGTGACGCAGCCGAAGTCCGGTGGAACGCAGCCCGCAGCGTGTCCGTAGTGACCAGCGACGCATTTGCGGCGCCAATGGCTGGTTTGCCGACAGAACAAGGGGGGAGCAGACGCAGTGACGCGGCATTGCGGACCGGCACTTGTGAGGGATAGGCCAAAAATTTTCTGCAAATAGTTGGTGCGGAGTAGGGAATCGAACCCCAATACAAGCGTCTAAGACGCCTTGTCCTGCCGTTAGACGACTCCGCGATAATTTCCAAACAAAGCGGCCGGTCTTTCGATGGCCGCCTAAAGAACTATCCGCACTGAGCCATCTCTCGCTGCAGCCATTTCCTGGCACACTCCTTGTGGAAATGCTTAGTGCCATATCGATATCGCGCTTCGCTTGCATTGAACCGCGAAAGACATTCGTGGCAGTAGGCACCACGTTGTTTCGCTTCGTCTGTATTAATCCGAGGCGGTTCAAATCGAAAGTGCGCCATCACTCTCTCCTAAATACCAATCTCAAAAGAAACACCAACATTGAGGCAAAAGTTGTACCGAGCGCTACATCCAAACAGATGTAGCGCGCAACGGTGAATGGTCATCGTCCACGTTCCTAAAACTCCTCTCACAAGAGGAATGTAACAGCCACAAAGTACGGGCTCACACCCACATTCGTTTCCTTCGTATTGGAGCCCATATCAGCCTCCAAATCATGACCCATCCAAGGTACCCCACCTTCGCTAAAAAGCTTCGCGTTGATGACGAGCCCCCCTCGTCGACCTTCTGTGAGCGAGAAGGAGAGCAGCCCGACGGCAACGTTTTTGCCATAGGTCTTCGAGGGTGAAAGCGACGTTTGATGCCGAAAGAAGACTGGACATCTTAAGCTGTGCTCTGGACGCGTGTGTTGGTCCGGCATTCGAGCAGAGCAGCCTGCCCCTGGCGCGCAAACTGCTCTTCGCGCTCGGCCAGATTCTTACCATCCGGCTACGAGGACGAATGCAAGAATCATCGGGTGAATTTCCGCAGGCAATTCCTGTCATCTAGAACTCTGAGTCGAACTTTAACGCTACGCACTTATGTTTTCCGTACTGAGTCGGAAAGCTGACGGACGCGAGCCGTGCTGGCACTTACGTTGAGCGCCAGGAGCGGTCATCCGGCGACCGGGTACTCAATAGCTGATTCGGACCCAAAGGGCGACCATCAAGCGCCGCATAGCAAATCCCTTTTGCAAAAGTTCTCGCTCTATCGCGACTTTGACGAAGCCCATGGGTGGGTTTAGGCTAACAATAGATCCGCGTTCCGTCAGGACAAATAACTTATGCGGAAAATGCGTGGCACGGCCGGCGCGTTATTAGTTTGCTCATATTCGCTTCTGGGGCTGTCGCTGGTCTCGCTCGACGCAACTGTGGCGCGTGAGCTCTATGACGACCCCGGAACCGCCGAGGGGTGGGCTTGGTCACAGATCAAGCGGGGTGAAGCGGCCGACTTCAACGCTCACTGTCGCACGCCTATAATCGATCCCAGGGACGAGAAGGATCCGCGCTGGCAAGACGGCTGCCGCAAACTCTCTGCCCGCTTTCTGCAGGATTTGTTGACGCGAGCCCCTTGGCGGGAGGCAACCCCCTTGGGAGGCATCGGAATCGGAGGTGCCCGGATTGTCGGGAATCTCGATCTTACGGATACGAGCCTCATTCGGGCAATTCTGATCGACGGCAGCCGCATTGAAGGCAAAATCGATCTGACACGCGTGCAGACCAACAGTCTAATCGAGCTCGACGACTCGCTGATGAGCGGCGAATTGTTGGCGGACGGTTTGCATTCCGACAGCGATTTGAATCTCCGCAATGGCGCCGTTTTCCAGAGTGCGGTGAGTCTCGGCAGCGTGCGGATCGCGGGACAACTTGTTTTAAACGGCGCCAGCTTTAAGAGTTCGGTGAGTCTTAGCGGCGCGAAAGTCAATGGACAACTCATGATGCCCGGTGCGAGCTTCAATGAGGTGCTGAATGCCGCCGCCCTGGAGGTTGGCGGCAATCTGTTGATGGCTTCCCTGCCACCAAACAAGACCAGCTTCCAGAAGGGAATGTCTCTTGTCGGCGCGAGGATCGCGGGAAATGTCTCCATCATCGGCGCCAGTTTCGATGGGGCGCTGGACGCCAGTTTGTTGCAGGTCGGCGGCGCTCTGTTCATGGGATCCTTGGCTCAAAACACGACGAGCTTAAAGAGTGTGATTCTGAGCGGCGCGAGGATCAATCAAGAAGTTAGCATGACTGGCGCTCATTTCGATGGCACGCTGAACGCGTCCTCCATAGAAGTCGGCGGCGATCTCTCGATGCAATCCGACGCGGACAATAGGACTACCTTCGACGAGGTGAATCTCACCGGCGCGAAAATCAAGGGAAAGCTCGACATGAGCGGCGCCGATTTCGAGGGCGCACTACATGGCGAAACCCTGCATGTTGACGGCAATCTGCTCATGCAATCCGACCGGTGGCGGGGTTCTAGTTTCAAGACTGTGGATATCAATGGCGCAACGATTGCGGGAAATATCTTAATGATCGGCGCCAGTTTCGATGGGCCGTTGTTCGCCGGCTTGTTAAAAGTCGGTGGCAATCTAGGAATGGGATCGCAGACCGCCGAAAGTTTAGAGCACTTCGCCCGTCTCGCCGGAGCTCCATCGGAGTACAAGGCAAACAAGGTCAAATTCAAACAGGTGTTTCTGACGGGCTCCAAGGTGGAGGGAAATATCCTAATACCGGACGCCAGCTTCGAGGGCGCTATGGACGCGTCCTTCTTGCAGGCGGGCGGCAATATGAACATGCCCGATAGCCGTTTCGCCGATCAGGTCAATATGGGCCTGGCCCATATCGGCGGCAGTCTCGACCTCAGTGGCGCCGGTCTGGCGGGACTTGATCTATCAGGCGCGTCGATTGCCGCCGACCTGAAACTTGGGGGCGCACATGACTCCTCTCTCTGCAACGGAAATGACTGCAAACACGGCGCTTTGAACTTGCATAACGTGCATATCGGCAGCCGGATGGATGCGATGAACGACTGGCCTGCGAAGGGTCAGCTTTTTCTCGAAGGCCTCACTTTCGGTCGCCTTGGCGGAATCGATGGAGACACCAGACCGCAAGGGCACGATCAGGAAGCGAAATGGTGGGACAATTGGGCAAGGCGCGATCCCCACCACAGTCCGGCTATCTACTCGCAACTTGCGATCGCCTTCACGAATGCAGGCGACCGTGATGCCGCCGACGATATCCGCTATCTTCGCCGCGAGCGGGAACGCGAGATGGCGTGCGAGGAAGGCCGGCTGGGCTCCTGCATTCTTCAGACCGTGCTCGGCTCCGTGGCCGGCTATGGCTTGGGCTCACATACTTTCAAAGTTATACCCTGGGTGCTTGCCTTCTGGCTTGGTGGCGTCGCGCTGCTTTGGTCGACCGTTCCGGCGGCGAAAAACCGTGGAGCAATCTGGTGTACCTGCGCCAGCCTGGCGCAGCTCTTGCCCGTGATCCCGATCAACAAGGAACTCACCGATTTCTTCAACGATCCCGAGCGCAAGTATCTCAAGGGTTGGCAAGTCTTTGTATTCTCCGCCCTTGGCGTCGTAGGCCTGGCTTTGGGAGCGATCCTGCTCATCGCCGTCTCCGGGCTAACACAAAACTCGTGAGCCGAGCCGTGACTTTGATGACCGTCGAATTTATTAGATTGCATTGTTGACACTTTCAGGAGTTCGCTCGCGATTTCTCGGCGAGGCGAGAAGCTACAATTGGCGCACTGGCGTCGTTCAACAGGGTTGAGCAAATGGCCGCTTTCCACCCGTGATGGTCGAAGGCCCTCGCCGACGTAATGTCTGCTTTCGAGAAGAGAGCCAGTGCGGCTGAGTGACCAATCTGGGCGCTCTACCGCCGGTCGGTTTGTCCGCGCTGCGACTGCTTTCGGAACGAGCTGATCAGCGCCTGAGCGACGTAGTTGGATCGAAGTTTGCCGTCTGAGTTGTGCTACGGGACGTCCGCTTTCACTTCCTATCCGGAAGCTGCCATTCCGCTTCCGGCCCGAATTGGCATTCGCGTTCGGCCCGTTCGCGCCAATTTGGGCCGTCCAACCGACCATTGCCGCTTCTCCAGAACGGACGTCCACCCTAAGGGTGTTCACGGCAATGATGGGTGGGAAGTTGTCATTTTTGCTCCAATGCTGCGGCTTTCAGGCCCGAGCCAGCGCCCCTAATGCGGGGCTTTTAGAGTGCGGATGTCCGTCACCAGAGCGCCGCCATATGGCAGCGACCCCGGCATTCCCAGTGCATCATTTCGATCTATACGTCGTTATCCACGATGCGTACGACTGGAGCCATTTGATCAGGAAGATCTGGTGCAAGGGCGGAAGGTTGCCGACGGCATCACGCCGACTCTCGAACAAGTCGGCAACGGTTACCAAGATACTGCGATTCCATCGAGGCGAGGGTCGGAGGCGCCACACAAGGATTCGCCATCAATAGCGATGGCCTGGGCGCTACCCTCGAAGGACCTCATGAAATCGTGAGGCAGCATCCAATCCGCGGGAATTTCCTCGCCTATGACGATGTCGTGTCCAAGAGCCTTGAGTTCGTCGGCAAAATTTGAATCGGGATGCTGCTCGATGGAGATTCGATGACCATCGAGCACTCGCACGCGCGGAGCATCCACCGCCTGCTGCAGATTCATTCCGCGGTCAAGGATATTGACGAGGATCTGAACCTGTCCCTGAGGTTGCATATTAGCACCCATACAGCCAAAACTCAGCTTTAGTGAACCATCGGGCGCAAGCATCATTGAGGGAATAATCGTGTGGCGTACACGCTTGCCAGGAGCGGCATGATTCGGATGGGCTGCATTCATCTCAAAATCAGCCCCGCGATTGTGGAGGATGATCCCGGTTCCAGGAACGATGATGCCGGACCCGAACACGTCGGAAATGCTTGTAATCAGGGAAACAGCATTGCGATCGCGATCGACGACCGTGAGGTACGTCGTGTCTCCATAGACTCGGCCCGCAGGAGGATTATCGAGCGCACGATCTCGCTCGATCAGGCCGCGACGCCCCCCGAGGTACTCTGCCGAGAGGAGACGTTCCACGGGTATCTCTACGAAGCGAGGATCGGCAACGTACCTTTCCGCATCGGCAAAGCACAGCTTGATGGCCTCGATTATCAAATGGCCGGCCTGAGCCTCATTCTCATTGAAAAGGCCCGTCAAATCGAAGCCTTCAAGAATACCTAAAGCCATGAGGGCCACGATGCCTTGGCCATTTGGCGGGAGCTCCAAAATGGTATGGCCCCGGTAGCTGGCGCGGATTGGCTCGACCCACTCGGCTTGCACCTGATCAAAGTCCTCAATTTCCAAATAGCCTCCGGCCTTCTGCAACGCGTCGAGGACGCGATCTCGAACCTCGCCTCCGTAAAACGCAGCGCGACCTCCCTTTGCAATCAAGCGCCACGTGCGCGCGAGGTCTTTGTGTTGGAAAATCTGCCCGGCCTTCGGTGCCTCACCTCCCGGCAAGTAAGGGCTCGCGTCGGGCGAGAAACGCTGGAGTTTCGACGCCCCCCACTTCCACGCCTGGCTTACCTTCGCGCTCACCGCAAAGCCATCCTCGGCATAGGCTGCCGCAGGCTCAACAAGCGCGGAAAGGTCCATGGACCCAAATCGGTCGTGCAGTGCAAGGTAGGCATCGAGTGCGCCGGGGACAGTGACGGTCGCAGCACCAGCCTTAGGCATAGAAGAAAAACCTGCGGCGCAAAGATTGTCGATGGTCAGGCGGGAACCCGCACGACCACTGCCATTAAGCCCAAAAAACGCGCCATTCCAATGTACGAGCATCATGCAATCGCCACCGAGCCCATTCATCATGGGCTCGGTTATATTGACCATTGCGGCCATCGCGACTGCGGCATCCACAGCATTTCCTCCTGCCCTGAGTATGTCTCTGCCGACGGCTGCAGCGAGAGGCTGGCTCGAACAAGCCATGCCATTTTTTGCAAAAATTGGAGCGCGTTGAAAATTGAAGGATTTCATGCGGGTTCCAGGTCTCAGGCTTGAAGTCAGTAATTGTAGCCCTTATGGCAATGCGGCTATTTCGTGATGAAGACATCCTTGCGCGGGAATTTATCAAAGACCGCCGCCTCTTGCGAGAAATTGGTGGCGAGGACGTCGAGGGGATTTCCGGCAATCCATTGCGACAGATCGATCGTCTGGTAATGGCCGTTGTTGAAAACGATGAGGATACGGGCCTCGTCTTGCCCGACGTTTTCAATCGAATGGCCGAACCCCTGCGGAATATAGCCGACATCGCCCTTGCTCAGAGTCTCCTGCCGCCAGCGTCCTTTCGAGCCAAAGAGCGTCACGTTGAAATTGCCGCTGAGCACATATTGCCACTCCGAGGCATTCGGATGCCAATGAAGTTCTCGCAGAGCGCCCGGTTCCATCTCCAGCACGACCCCTGTCATGGTGGTGGAAATGGGAAACTGCGAGCCATCGACACGCCACTCAATACCCCCGTTGAAAATTTCATACGGCTTCTGGGAGAGGAGACTATATTTGTGGGTGAGCGGCGGCGCCTTCCAACCTTGCAGAGGAACGGAGGGGACGGCCGGCGGGATTTTCCCCTTGGCGAAATAGACCTCGTTCTTGGGGAAACTTTCGAAGGTCGAAGCCGGAACGCCGAAATTTTTGGCGAGCAATTCCTTGGGCGCATGGCCGAGCCAATCGGTGATGCTGAAGGTGCCGAATTCGGAAAAATATCCATTGTCGAAGACAAGGATGAAGTGGCACGGCGTATCGCCCAAGGTCTCGATGACATGCGCGTGACCGCGCGGAAAATACCAGATGTCACCCGGACCAAAGTCATTGGTCTCGGAGCAGCCCTGCGGGTCGATCACCGTGGTGCGCACGGATCCTTCCGTGACAAATGCCCACTCCGCCGCCGTGGCATGCCAATGCAGCTCGCGCATCACCCCAGGCTCCATGCGCATCGAGACGCCGGCAAGAGCCTTCGATATCGGCAATTGGACCACCGTGGCCTCCTTGCCATAGCTGCCGTAGCTCACACGCCCCTCGGATTTTTCCAGCTCGAATTTGAAGGTTGGCAGCTCCGTGCCCGAGGTCACGGGGTCGGGAACATTATTCTGGAAACTATTGTCGCCGCCTTCCGAACTGATCGGGATGTTGGACGAGAACATGAAAGCTTCCTCTCGAGCACAGCTTTACGCATTATAGGGGTCACCGCATGATTTTTCAAAGTCGTACCCCGATCTCGTGGGCCGTGGTAAGGCCGCCTCCAGGTTGAAGCAGGCAATGAGCCGTTTCGGCTCGGGTCGCGCTTCCAATCAGCGCAGAGAACGTCTACAATTCACGTCGGTTCGGGGGCATCTGGGGAGTCCGATTAAGGCTGCCGAGCTGCGCCCAAGGGTTTCCGGGAGAACTCCAACATGCAAATTGCTCACCGAGCCCGTGTCAGCCTTATCGCGTTGGTCGCTATGGTTGGCGCGAGCATTTCATCCGGGGCCTCTGCTGACAGCGGCATTGTCCGCATTTCGGTGGTGAAGGGCGGTTGGTTCATCGGCGCGAACGGAGGATGGGGCACGCTGATCTTTCACGGACGGCGATACCGATTGTCGGTCGGCGGTGTAGACGCTGGCCTCGTCTTCGGTCTGTCGCAGACGACCTTGGTTGGCCGGGTCATCAACATTCGCAGGCCGTCGGACGTCGCCGGAGTCTATGTCGCCGCCGGGGCCGGCGCCGCGGTTGGGATTGGCGCACGGTTGATCCAACTTGCCAACGACAAGGGCGCCGTCTTGCAATTGGAAGGCCGACAAATCGGTTTGATTGCAAATCTCGACCTGAGCGGGCTTGCAATTGCGCTGCGGTAAAGGCGGCGAGCTGTTCCGACGGTACGGCGACAGCTCACACTTCACTCATGCGCCATATGGTCATTGAAATCCACTGGAGTGACGGCAGTACGCTTTCAAATTGATCCCGCGACGGTACCTCCGCGACGTGTCTTCGTTTTGCTCAGCATATGATATCGACTATTGGCGCAACGCTGGCGAGACGTAACGGGCAAGTCTGAGCCCTATCGGTTCAACGAACGATGCCGAAGGAATGGCCGGAATTGCCTTATCGCGTCCCCAAGCGGACGATCCCCTTTCAGCCCGCTGAGTCTGTTTCGCGCCCATATTGGTCACTCAGCCGCACTGGCTCTCTTCTCGAAGGCAGACATTACGTCGTCGAGGGCCTTCGACCATCATGGGTGTTGAGCAGAGATTCGCCCGTACCTTAGGTACGCTGATTCCTGGAGTTGGCTTTGCGGTGAGTAATTATCGAGTTTTACGTTGTTAAAACGACGCGAGGCATAGGGCACCAGCTTATAGTTTGTGTGATGCCAGTTAGGCCGACGGACTTCGAGGTCCCGTCACTTCCCCGCTTGATGTTGTGTCGTCGGCAAGATGCACTGTGCGCGAAGATCCGGGAGCTCATGCTCGTCGGCACTTTTACGACTCCGGGTAGAAGTTCTCGCTCTGACCTACCCTGGTGGCAAGGGTGGAGGAGTTCCGAGGCACATCCCCGCTGAGTTACTTGGCGAGTACGGCACCGAAACTGGCAGAAGCGAGCAGTAATTTGGGTCACATTGACCGGCCTCATTCTTGAAAGCGGTACTTCCCCTCGGCACTGGGTTGCCGTACATGTCGTCGTCGATCGGGCAGTAACAAGTCGCGAGGAGCACACCGTTGACTGTTTCAGGGTTTACGGAGCATTTGAACCCGAAACAATTGACAAACGAGCGCTTGGGGGAGGCGGGGCATACCTGCACCAGCGGCTTTTGAGAGTCTGCATTAAGACTGTAATTGAACGCCTGCGGCAGAGGCATAGGGCTGTATAACGACCATACCAATCCCCAATCCGGCCTAAGGCCGAAAGTTGGTTGTGCGCAGCTCCCCTGCATTTGACCCAAATTTGCGCCCGACGCTTGAAACTTTCCTTGAAGAACCGGGCACGTGCAGACGGCTTCTGGGTATTTGCGATATCCGATGAATATGCCACTGGTGGATACGACCCTCGTCGCAATCTCATGTCCAGTTGGCATACAAGTTGATGCTGGACACAGAGCGTACTGTCCATAGCAGTACATTGGCCTCGTCTGCGCCCTAGCTTCATACCCGCAGAACCAAGAAAGCACCAAAGCAGCAGCCAATGATTTTTGCATGATACTGATCTCAGCTACATCTCAAAAGCGCACATCGCCGGTGCGCGAGCGGATCAGGCCTTACAGTGTTGAGTCGATTTGATTATATGTCAATAGTGGTGTGTTATCATTTTTTGGAATGGTACTGTCACCATGTCTTGGGCCAATTCCGTCACCGAGTATTGTGAGCTGAAATTCTGTTTTGGGTCGAACCTTACCATTCAACACATGCCCGCTGATCGACCGCTTTCTTGGGGCGATCGCCCGAGACCAGACCGACCGCTTCCGGCCCGTCACCGCTGTTTCGCGCCCTTATGGCCGTTCAACCGAGCGGGGCCGAGTTTCCCGATGCGATTGCAACTCTCGCTGACATTATAGGTGGGTAGGATATTGAGACCAAGACGACCGCCAATCTCGTCGACCTGGACGTAGTCGGCTGGTCTTCCCGTCACATAATCGAGACCCGTTAGTACAGCGCAACATCATGAGCTTATTCTTCCCTGATTTGAGATGGCATCAAGATGATTAGAACGTGATCGTCGAACCCGGTCGCTTCAACTCCTGCTGCAAGGTACATAAGCGGTGGAATGTCTCCTGCCTATCAATATCAATTTCGATCGCCTCATCATCTATCAAGCATTCAAGCACGTCGTTTCCGGCGGCCTCAATGAGAGCGCGCGCGCCTCTGTCGCCTTCAAGGCGTTTTATCGCGTCGAACAAATCTCTAGAGATCAGCGCCGGATTGCCGCGCATACCGCGGCGGACCGGCACAACAGCGAGCGGAGTCCGCGCCGGTTCTATAAACACTTGGACCAGACGATCGATGATTCTTGCTGGAACGCAAGGCATGTCGCCGAGGACGACAAGAACACCTACCGCCGTTTCCGGTAAGGCCGCGAGTCCAGCCTTCAAAGAACTTGTAAGGCCAGATCGATAGTCGGGATTGAAAATGAAGGACACACCGAGGTTTTCGAGTGCGTTCTCGACTTGCCTGGCGGCATGGCCGGTAACAACGAAAATCGGGCGAGATCGCGAGGCGAGCGCCGCCTCCACGGCATGCCGGACCAGTGGCTTGCCGAAAAGAGGGGCAACGAGCTTCGTCTACTCCGGGCCAACCTCGAAGCGCGACGAAAGGCCAGCCGCCAGGATGATCGCGCCGATGTCACTCAACTGAGGCATCATGGGAGAAGGCGAACTGCGCATGGCTAGTAGTCTCGATCAAAAGGCCGCCGACCCCCATCCGGCGGATATCTTGGCTGCGCATCGGCAATCCAGCAAGAATCCGGTCGAGGACGAAGTCAAAACCATTTTTCTTCGGCGAACGGGCGCAGCCGGGGGCCCCGATGACCGGCTTTCCCTCGCCGTCACTATCATCTCCCCTTCAGTGACCCGGCGAAACGGCGCTAGGGTCACGAGTGTGATGGCCTCGTCGACCATATTGACGCGATCGATGACCGCGGCGTCAACGACGAGGATACCGGCGCAGTTCGCGATAAGATTGCAGCGTCCGGTAACACTTTCAGCGAGATGGAGATTGGCGCCGGCGATGCTGCAGGCCAAACTCAGCGCCGCCGTATTCTCGTCGACCTCGCCGGGCTCGATGCAGGCTGCGACAATTTCGGCGACATCAGCGGCCTGCAACGCGGCAATCTGAACGGCGCCGATCCATTCACCCTTTTTCAACGTCAAGCCAGGTTTCCTGATCGCATGGGCGAGAAAGACGCCCTCACTTTCGGCTACGGGGAGCAGTCCAAATTTCATGCGGCCTTCTCCGTTTCCACACGCAAGGCTTTGCGGTGTAATTTTGCTATGATTTCGCTGGCAATAGAAATGGCTATTTCGGCTGGACTGACCGCCCCAATGTCAAGTCCGATCGGAGCATGGATGCGCTTGAGCACAGCGTCGCCGAACCCTTCGGTGCGCATCCGCTCAAGTCGCTTGGCATGGGTCTTTCGCGATCCCAGCGCACCAATATAGAAGCAATCAGCACGCAAGGCCGCCATCAAGGCCTGATCGTCAATGCGCGGGTCATGAGTCAGCAGCACCATTGCGTTATAGGTGTCAAGATGCAGGGAAAGGAGTGCCACCTCTGGCCATTCGGTGACAAGCTGCACGCCGGGGAACCGTTCGGGTGTTGCGAAAGCGTTGCGCGGATCAATGATGATCATATCGAAACCAGCGAGGCTGGCGATCGGCACGAGCATTTGCGAAACATGGACAGCGCCAATGACGATGAGTCGCACCGGCGGCGCCTCGACACGAATGAATAGCTCCTTGCCGCCCCATTCCACGTTGCCGCTTCTTGCCAGTGAGTTGCCGAACGCCGTCCGCTGGATTTTTTCCGATGATGTTGAGGCGAGCAGCCTGGCCGAGCAATCCTCGCAAGGTGCCGATCGTCCGACTCGCCACGCCAGCGCCCCCGGTCGACCGACCACCGCGACCCTTCTTCCGGCCGCGTGCTGACTTGCCTGCTGCAATATCCGCCTGCATACCCTCGATGTCATGAAGGGTGAGGCCACTCACTAGACGCGAACCGAGCAATGGCTTGATGTGGGTCTCGATGCGGCTCCGGTCCATATGGAGCGTCGATGCCTTGATCGGTCGCCGGTTGCGACCAAGGATGCGACCTCCCTCGGCCTGCTCGAGATACCAATCGCAGACTTCGCTGACTGAGATGCCGGCACGAACTGCGCGACGGTCGGCGGACGGGTCTTCGACTTCAGCAAAGGCGGTCAGCTTTTTACGTGCAAGATCGCGTGCGGCCTCAGGCGTCAGCACGCCGTATTGACCGAGCACCAGACGCCGGGTCCGGGCTCAGCGTTACGGTATTAAATGAGGAAGGTTTTCAATCCGGACGGCTTCACCCGGACGCCGAAGCCCCTCAGTTCCGAATCCCACGCGAACACGTCTCAGCCGGGCTCAGGTTGGAGCGCGTCCACCGTGCGTTTCATAATCTTGGCCATAATCCGTTCCTGCTCTATCGCTCCATCATTGTCCCCAAAATCTGCTTCCCCGGACTTCCTGGTGGAGGCCGGGGAAGCACGGGGGAAGCACGAGAGAGGAAATCGCCGGGTGTGCCGAGGATACGGAGGGGGAGGGTCATGGGCAACTAAAACCCTTATGCGATAAGGATTTAGCGGTCTCTGGGATAGAAAAAGATGCTGTGGCGTAAATCGCCTGAGGACGTTGCCAAGGCTGGGGTCGAGGGTTCGAATCCCTTCGCCCACTCCAGAACTATATAAAATCAAACGTTTACTTTCCCCTCGGAAAAGAGGGGCGAGTGGCGCCCGTTCTGGGGAAGCCTTATTAGGGAAGCATTCGAACGCAATTGCGGAATCGCGCCGCCTCGCGCGCCCGTAAGTGTTGGGCGAACGCGACGTCGATTCGGACAATTTTCCGAGCGGCATTGGGGGGAGCAAGGCTTCCGTATTTCAATCCCCATTCCTTCCGAAAGACCCTTGCGCTGTTTGGGCAGGAGGTTTGCCAGACGCCCGAGGAATTCAAGGCTTGGTCGCAAAACCTTGGGCATGAAAACGTCATGACCACGTTTTCCAGCTACGGGAAAAGCCACCCGTAAGATTCAAATTGGCTCTGCACCGCTCCAAGGCGTCCGAGACAGGCCTTCGGCCACAACGCCACGATCCACGCTCCGCCCAATTACAGCGGATCATACAGCCCGAAACCGTGTCCCCCCTTGACGTCGGTTTTCCCCACGAAGGCGGGATCAAGATAATAGGTGCCTTTCGCATTGTAGCCAAAAATTTGGTAATCCTGACGCGCCCCGTCGACGAGAATGTTGACCCGCCCGAAGTCTTGTAACCCGCGAATGTTGACCGACTGGCCGGGATCGTTCTGACTTTCCTGCGTCGATGTCGAGTGAGATTGCATTGCTTTCGCCTGATCCGGCTGTTTCCGCTCCGAAATAATCAGCTTATTGCGGCGGCGGTGCCGCCACTTGGGCACCGGCTGATGGGATAGAAAAAAAATTTCGCGACAAAAATCGCCGCTCCTCTGCGAATAACCGGCTGGCATGCGCCGAGTTCGAAAGCCATGGCCGCTGTGAAATTGCCGCGATTCAGGCGCTGACCGGTACTTGCACAGCTTTGCCTTCAGGGATCCGCCTGACGAGCCAAGGTGCCCTGCTGGCCGGATTGACAAAGCCTCCCACAGTCCCGCATAGGAAATCGAAGTCCCTATGCGACCTGGCCCCATGCGCGTTCTCATCGTCGACGATCATCCCATGGTAATCGCTGGCTGCCGCGGCATGCTGTCGGGCCAGGTGGATATTGAAGTGATCGAGGCGCATGATGCGCGCGAGGCCCTCGATGCCCATGCCTCAAGAGCTCCTGACGTCACCGTCCTCGATATTAATCTACCTGATCTCTCTGGATTTGAAGTTCTGCGACGCATCCTCAAGCAGGAACCGAAATCCCGGTTCATTGTCTTCACGATGAATGAGAATATCACCTTTGCCGCCCGCGCGATCGAGCTCGGCGCTATGGGATATATAGCAAAAACCGAGGATCCTTCGCAATTCGTCAAAGCCGTTCAGCTCGTCGCCAGCGGCACTTGCTATTTATCTGATCAGATCGCCCAGAAACTTGCTTTTTTTCAACAGAAGCACGGCAACAGTCAGTTTCTTGATCTGAGCACCCGTGAGATCGAGACGCTTCGCTTGCTCGCCGAAGGCAAGGGGATGGCGGAAATCGCCCATGTCATGAAGATTTCCTATAAGACCGTCGCCAATTGCTGCTCTTTGCTGAAGCACAAGCTTGGGGCCCGGTCGCGCGCCGATCTCATCCGGATCGCGATCGAGGGTAAAGCCTCCAACATGATTGTCTGAATGGCGGCCTTGCCCCATAAATCGGCGGGCGATCAGGTTGAATTGGTCTGCTGCTTTATCCCGATATTTGAGCGTCGGCTTCCCAAACTGGTTCCCACTCTTGTTCCTATGCTTTAATTATGGTTGCGGATGAGGGCTCGATTTTTCTCGGTCAAGGCGGCGAGCGCGGCGGCCTTATCCGTCCCATTATGGCGCAAATTGTAATAATGCTGGCAGAGATCGCCATATTCCTGCTTGCCCTTGCTGCCTTCCACGATCTTGGTAAGAGATTCGATCAAATCGATGTAGCTTTCCTCTTGCCTATCGAGCGCCAGCATATCAGACAGCTGTGCAGTTCGATTGGCTATCATCCTTGGCGCCTCGAGAAATCGGTCGTTGGCGTTGGCCAGGGCATTTCGGATGCGCGCGATGGCCTCGGGACTCGGAGGAGTGGAAGCATGCGCCTCCTTCCCGGCAAGCCAAAGTGCCGGGTCGGTGCGATCCCCGGTCCGTAGCCAATTCAAATTGGTGGCGGGATGGCCGTAAGTCACCGCCCCGCTCTCGCCGCTTCGACCCTCCGGCTGGCCATTGCTGCAGCCACCCAAGCATACGGCAGGGATGAGCAACAGTAGGGCCAGATCTCTTCGCTTCATCGGCCAAAAACATCGGCTTTGCGGCGGCCAAAGACCATGCCGCGCGGTCCATCGCAGAGTTTGATCCTTGTCAGCTCCCTGTAGTCTGAGAGGTCGATGACTGAAAGATCGCCGGAAAACCAATTGGCGACATACGCGCGATCGGCACCAACCAGAACGGCTTCCGGATAGCGGCCAATTTTGATGAGCGCGCTCACCCTTCCGGACGGCAGATCGATCACCGAGAGGGTGTCCTTATGTTGATCGCTGATCAGCGCCCGATCATTTGCATTAGTCACCGCAGCGCCATAGGGCGCCGCCCCGATCCTGACACGGGCGAGGACGATAAGCCGCGCCGTATCGACGATCGTGGCATCGCCGCTGCGGACGTTGGCGACGACGAGCAATTTCTCATCGGGTGAAAGCGCCATGGCGAAGGGTGCCCCTCCAACGGTAAGCTCCGCAATCTGTCGCATCCCATTCGTGTCGATGACACTCACCGAATTACTCTCGCGATTGGCGACATAAAGACGATGATCGTGCTGATCTAGAACAAGCCCCGCTGGTTTGCGTCCAACCGCCACGTCGCCACGCAGCGCGCCACTCTCCGCGTCGATTCGAACGACTCGACCCTTATTCCAATCACCGATATAGACGAACCGCCCATTCGGATCCGCCACTACGCCGAAAGGCTCGCCATCGAAAGGGAAGGTCGAATGAATGGAAAGATGGATCGCATCGAGTTTTGTGATCTCGCCATGATCTGGATGAGTCACATAGAGATATTCGCCGTCCGGGCTCGCTGCGATCGTCGCGGGGCCCGCATCGACACGGATCGATTCAACAATGGCATTCGTCCTCGTGTCGATTCGCCAAACGAGAGATGCATCCTGGCAGACGACGAACAGGTCTTCGGCCCAACCTTGCGACGCGACCCCGACGAGACCGAGACAAAAGCCCGTCACACATAATTGCCACCGACTCATCTTCGCCCGTCAGGTCTATTTCGCTTCCAATTTCGCCTTAAGCGCCTGCAGCCCATGGCGCAGAAAATTGCCGACCGCTTGGCGAGCCGCATCATCATTGAGATTATCCGGCGGCTCATTGCCGGTGTCGCCGCGATAGAGACGGCCATACCACTCGACCTCACTGCCTCCGCCCGACGCCGGGCGCACCGCAAGGGTCATGGAATAAGAGCTGACCGGCAAAGCATCGAGATTTGGGTCGAGCATACGATAGGAATATTTGAGCGCGCTCGAATCAAATTCATCGAGACTCTCCTTGAGCGCGGCGTCGTTTTGAAAAGTGAGGGTACGTTCACCGCCCAACGCATCGCCGCCGGTCGCATCAACGCTCTTGATGTCGGGATGCCATTTGGCGATCCCACCGAAAGCACCGACTATCGCCCACACCTTCTGCGGGTCGGCGGCAATCGTGACAATCTCGTCAACTTTGATCGGGGTCGGCCCGTGGGCGAGGCACGGCGACGCGAAAATAAAAACCAGGCCGGCAAGAAGGTTCAGTCTCAAGGAGATCTCCTTTTCAAGGTGGAAAGGTGGAGCAAGCGGCGCTCCTGGAAAGAGCGAAGCCGCTCGGTGATCGGCAACGCGAGATAAAGGAAAATGAGGCATATAAGTGCCATCGCAATGAACCAGGGCCGTAGATCGATGGTACCGGGGCGCGGGCGAGGTGTAGCTGCGTCCCTGACCGCCTTGGCTAAATCCGGGACGCGTGCGAGATGGCGGTAGGTCAAGCCGGTGATATTGGCGAGTTCCTTCAGATAGGACTCTCGCACTGAGGATAAATGTTCGGTGCCAAGAACTATGGTCGAGCCGAACGGCGCGTTGCGCGGATTATAGCCCTCGCGATTTTCCGCCTCAGGTGGCGGCAAGCCAAAACGGCTTTCATGGGGCACATCCTCGGCGGCGTAAAAGCCTGTTTCCCGGCCATTGTCATCGAATTTTGGAATGGGCGACAAGGCATAATTGCCGGCGCCGATGATGAGCCCGCCGACTTCGCCGTGCCGGCCTTCAAAGGTCGGACCACCGGACCACGGCAACGGCGGCGCCTCCTGACCATCGGTGATGAAGATCACGTCCGTACTCAAATCCTTCGCCATCGCCACGGCCCGGTAAAGCCCCGCGGCAATATGGCTGTCCCCCTCCCAAGCCATCCGCCAATCGAGTGAGGCAATAGCCGCATCGACGGGAGCGAAATCGGCACAGATGTCGATCGGCTCGAACAGCAGGAACGGTTGGCGTTCGGTGAAGATCGCCAGACCTAACCGCGACGGACAAGGAAGATTTCGGGCGAGATCGCGCAAGGCAAGCTTGGCAAGTTCGAGACGGCTTATCGGCTTTTCGTTCAACACATAGTCGCGCGTGTTCATGCTGCCGGTGATGTCAAGGACCGCGAGGAGGTCGTAGCCCTTGCGTTCGATTTTGATGCTTGGCACAACGATGGAAAGGAGCAGCAAAGCGGCGGTGGTGGCGAGCAAAAGAAGACGCGGATCATTCAGGCGCGCACGCATCAAGGCAAGCCTTTCGGCAGGCCTGGAATATCAGTCCAAATGTTTTTGGGATCGGCGAGCAACTCGTCTCCACTGGTGCGATCGAGTTCGGGATATTCCCGAATGAGCCGGGAGGCGACATCGAAATTGAATTTGGCGTCCCAAAAATCGGGACGTAACGCGAGCGAACGGCGGTATTCGCGCCGGCTCAGAGTGACCAGAGGGCCGGCCGCTTCGAGATCGCCCTTTTCGAGCGCGGCAAAAGCCTTGCGTAGGAGCGCATTGGCCAGATTGTAGCGGCCCTGGGCGGCAAGTTCCATCTCGCCCTGTCGCTCAAGTCCATCGATGAGGAGGCGTGGCGCATCGGTGTCGTCGCGCTTCGTCAGGCTGGTGATCCGCGCGAGAAGGACCTCCGGCGCCGCTATGCTCTCCACCGGCCGGTCGCGGCCTGCAGACAAATCTTGAATGGCTTTGTTCGCAGCGTGCGTGTTGATCCAAAGATAAGCGCTTAATGCTGTCGCGAGGACCGATCCGGCAAGCGACACAATAAGCACCACCGAGCGGATATGGCGCCAGAAGCCTGCCAAGAAGCGCCGCAAGGCCTGGATTTTCTGCGCGACGACGAAATGCAGGCTATAGGCGTCCGCTAATTGCGATCTCATCGGCGTTCTCCCGGCAAGAGCCGCCGCGGCGGCGAGCCGAGAGGCGTTCCTGCGCGCGTCTCGGTCCATTTGGCAGCAAGGACCAGGAGCGTTGCCAGCAAAGCAATCTTGCTCAACAGCGGCGTGAAATCGGTTCTTGGCCGTGCCTCGTCGATCTCCATGGGATGCCGCTCAAGCTGGCCAATTTGATTGACGGCCTCTGTAACGGCCTGCGGCCCCTCCGCTTCAAACGCCCGATAGGGCACGCCAAGTGTCTTGAAATAGAGATCGAGATGGTGCTCGGGCATGGCTTGCGGCGTATCTTCGCCGGGCTTGGGTTGGTCGGTAAAGCCCTTGCTGCCCGCCGTTCTCAAGAACAGCCAATAGAGATTGACTTTGATCTTCTGGAAATCCGAGCGAAGCTCCTCCTGAACTTTGGGATCGATGAGCGCGGCGCCATCGGAAACGAGCAGGATCGCCCGCGAGCGACCGGTAAAGCCCGGCTTGAACATGGAAAGTGCCAGGGCAAGCCCACGTGCCATATTGGTATAATCGAGTCCCGGACGATCGATCGCCGCGATCGCCGCTTCATAGGCAGCAGGATGGTTGGTTATCGGCATGACCAGCATAGGCGAGGTAGAAAAGGCGGCGACGCCGACAAGATCATGCGCTGCGCCGTTGAAGAAATCCGCCAAGATCCTCTTCGCGGCGGAAGTTTTCGATTCCTCCTCGCCGGAAGGCTGGCGGCCGGCAAAAGTTTCATTCATGCTGCCGCTGCGATCGATCAAGATGACGATCTCGGCACCCTCGACTATTTTGGTTACAAAGCCTTGTGCGGTGTGCAGACCGGCAAGAGCAAGGAGACTTGCGGCAATAGAGATGGCGGCGAAGAAGGCGAGACCCGCGGCAGAGAGGCGGGAAACAAGGTCTGGCGGCGCCGCCTCGAGCGACGGGATAAAGGAGGGACGCAAGGCGGAAAAGATGAAGGGTGTCAAAGCCAAGGGCAAGAGGGCCAGAACCACGGGAGAGTCGAGCGCAAGCGTCATGGCACAGCCCTCTCAAGCGCCGCAAGCCGCCAGGCGAAGGCGAGGAGATCTGGCTTGCCAAAGAGGTGGCTTAAGTCTTTGTCCGTCTCGCTGAAAAAAGCTTCGCGCGAGGCTTCGAAAAATCTCTGAAACGACTCGGTGAGTGGGGCGAATTGCGGATGATTGCGTAAATAGGCCGGTAGATCCTCAAAAAGGATGGCATGGCCTGCCGTCTTCTCAAGGCTGCGATGGAGAGTACGAAAAGCAGCGGGATAAAATTCCGGCCCTGTTGTTTGCTTAGCGAGCGCCGATATCTGCCGTGCCGCCGCGGTGAAGACGCGCGCCCGGCGTTTTTGGAAAGGCCATAGGGCGCGATCCCTAAGACATAAGAGCGCCAAAAGAACCGTCAGACTAGCAAGGACGCCGGTTCGCACTTCGCCGCGTTCCACAACCGGAACGTTCGGGGCATCCGGACGCAGATAATCAACTGCATTTTCCTGCTTTTCCGGCAGGACCTCGCGCAAAGGCGCGACGCGGATTCGCCAGCTCGGAACTTCGACCGTGGTTTGCTCGCCGCCATCTTGAAAGGTCAGCGACAAAGCCGGAATCTCCACCTCGCGAACATCGAGCGCCAGATAGAAATTCTGATAGGTGAGATGCAGGTGCCAGAGCGTTCCGGCGACCTCTTTGCTGCGCGAAACAGTAACCCCGCGCAAAGTGAGCCAAGCATTCAACGGGCCGGGTGTTGGAAGGGAAGCTGGCTGGAGTTCCGCACTCTGCGGCGTGCGGATGCCAACATATGCCTCGATGAGATCGCCGACGAAATAGCCGAATTGGCGCGGCGCCTGGATCTTCAACTCGGCCGCCTGTGCCAGCGACGGCAAGAGAATCTGCCCAAGACAAAAGATCGCCAGGATCGTCCGCCGCTTCCTCATCTCAATGGCTCAGCAAATAGCGGGTTAGATCGCGCGAATCGATTTGGCCTTTCATGGTGTAGAGGCCACGTCCATAGCGTGCGGAGAGCCGTTCGAGTGCCCGGCGGCGGAGTACCTCTAAGGCCAGCCAGCGGGCACGCAAAGAAGGACGTAGGACAATCAGCCGACGCCGCCCACTCTCAAGATCGGCGATCTCCGTCAACCCCCAATGGGGCAAGTTTTCCTCGTCGGGATCGACAAGACAGATCGGTGCGACATCATGGAGGGAAAGCGCATCAAAGAGTTTTTCGAGAAACGTAAAATTTTGCCTGAAATCGGAAATCAACAGGACAAGTTTTCTTCGCCCGCCAAGGAGCACCGCCGCATCCAATAAACCCTCGACGCTTGAGCCATAGCAAGGCACGCTTAAGAGACGTTTCCCGGCAGCAACTGCCGCGCGACGCACCCGAGTCGCTGGAAGGAAAACGTCCTCTCTTATACGCTCGTCGCAGCCAATGAGACCGAAACGATCGCCGATGCGGGTCACAGAATAGGCGAGCGAGACGCAGAGGCTCGCGGATAGAGCAAGCTTGCTGGCCGAGCCTTCATAGCGCATCGATCCGGAGAGATCGACAAGCGCATAGACATCGATCGCTCGCCGCTGCTCGAACCTTCGCACATAAGTTTCACCGAACGGATCGTTGAGGGTAGCGCGAATATCGATGCGCCGGGCATCGGGACAGCACCAAAACAGCGCCTGATCGCGAAAAACACCATCGCCGCCGATCATTTTGGAACGATGCGTTCCAATCGCGGCATTGGCAAAAGTGCCACGCGGGCGATAGGCGATTTCCGCCAGGCCGGTCATGGCGCCGGTATGACGTCAAGAACAGCGCGGCAAAGCTGACGGACAATGTCATCGCCGCGCAGTGCGTAGACCGGATCGACGAACACCCGATGCGCCATGGTTTCCACAAAAATCTCGCGAATGTCTTCCGGCACCAGATAATCTCGGTCTTCGAGCCAGGCGCGCACCTTTGCCGCGCGCACGACAAAAGCGAGAC
Organism: Methylocapsa sp. D3K7; assembly: GCF_029855125.1. Lineage (GTDB taxonomy): Bacteria > Pseudomonadota > Alphaproteobacteria > Rhizobiales > Beijerinckiaceae > Methylocapsa. The sequence goes on along the minus strand of NZ_CP123229.1, from coordinate 1,794,815 downwards.
CACGCGGACTGGCGCCGCCCCGCACAATATTCTCAAGGTCAACATCCGGCAGTGCGATGCCGGCAGAAGCCGGATCGAGCAAGGCGCTCCACAAGCGCAGAAGATAGGATCGCAAGGCTCCTTTGGCCCGCACAGACTGCTGCACAGCCAGGGCGACTTCAGGAATCTTGCGATAATCGAGGACCGTCTCACCGATACGAGTCAGCAGGCCATCGACATCATAGAATTCCGGATCAAACAGCAGCCTTTCGCGAATGGCCGGATCCTGCGGGGTTGCCATGGAGAGTTCCATGAGAAAACGGTCGCGTGCCGCAGCCGGCAGCTCAAAAGTCTCCTCCCGTTCGATCAGATTACGGTCGGCGAAAACTTGCAAAAAAGGAAATACATAATCACGATTGAAAGCGGTAAGTTTTCGTTCGGCCATCAAGCGCAGGAGAACGGAATGGACTTGCGGGCGCGACCGGTTGATCTCGTTGAAAAAGAAGATCGACAGATTGTCCGACTGGCGCAGGATCGGTCCCGGCTCGACGCGCGGCCGGCCGTCCTCTGCCAGATAGGTGTGATAGAGGAGATCATTCGGCATCATGTCGATCGCACCCTCGACGCGGGCGTAACCTCCCCCGAGCGCGCGCGAGACGGCGCGCAGCAGGGTTGTTTTGCCGACGCCGACATCGCCTTCGAGCAGCACATGACCGCAGGCAAAAATCGCGATAGTCACGAGGCGAATGAGCCGTGACTGACCGAGGATCGCCTTCTCGACCTCGGCCTCAAGGCGTGCGGCCCGCTCACGCCAATCGCCAAGACTTGACGCAGAGAGTTGGGACTGGAACATGCTCGATCAATCCCGCTCGCGCACCAGGATCAAGCCCCGCTCATTGAGCGGGGATCTTGTCCACGTCATAGACGAACTTGCCCGTCGATTTGAAATATTCAACCCTCTTGCGGTTTCTCTCTTCCATCGCCTTGATCGAGTCCGACTGCTTGGCGAGCTCTTTGGGATCGTGCTTCGGATCATATTTCGACCCAGCAACTTTTTCTGGGAATCCGGGCTTTGGCTCCCAGCAATTGCCCGGCGTTTTGCACTGCGTGCCGTCATAAGCCCGAGCGACTCCAGCGGGGAAACTGAAGAGCGCGGTCAGTATTGCAAGTGTGGTTGTGCAGCGTAGAATCGACATTTATCTTCCTCCTTTGATCGTCGCGACGAAAGTGGTGGGGACCACGCCCCGAAAAGGCGCAGCCTTATTTTCCGCTGGTCTTTGCGCATTGGCCCGGCGGATCGTCGGGAAATGTTTCACCCGGCTGATAAGGGTGGTATTTCTTCTTTTGCTCGTCATTCAGCCAGAACGCATGCTGCACATCATCCTTGTAGAGGTGACGAACCCAGGACATGACCCGCAATATCTCGTCGAGGTTGAGATTTTCATATTGAGGTCCCATTTGCGCCTGCGCCCCACCGAAGATGGTAGAAAAAAGCCCCGCATCGGTCGTGTTCTGCGGATAGGTCCAATAATCGTCGTTGAGACCAGGGCCGATCTTGCCTTCGCCAATATGGCCATGGCAGCCTGAACAGGCGGAGAGGAAAGTCTGCTCGCCGGCCTTGAGGCAGCTCACATCTTCCAGATAGGGATCGACACCCGTCTGCAGGAACTTCTTCACGCCCGGTGTATCACGCCCTTCGGGAAGCGCTGTGCTGAGGTCGAGGAGTTCTCCTGTGACCGTGTTGCGCAATTCGACGTTAGCATCTTCAGCCACAGCAGCAAGCACGCATAGGCCTACGCCAAAACCAAAAATCGACGCAAAAGTACGAGAACTGAATTTCATAATTGGATCATTTCTTCCCAAATTGTCCCTGCTCGCTCAGTTGGTTACCGGCAACGCTGGGATACCCTCTGATACCAGGATTGCATCGATCTTCGGTTTGGCCCGTCCCAATCCCGCATTCAGCTCGTCGAGAAGCGCCTGATCATCGCGGCGGACGCCGACCGACTGATCGTAGCGCTGGGTGATCTTCTCGCCGTCGGAGCGCTTCGCATCATCATCGATCAGCGTCATTCTGAGCGGCACTGTGGAGGATTTGACATAGCGGGCGACTTCCGGCGCGAAGGCGACGGCAAGATCGGCATTGCCACTGATAACTTCGGAGATCATGCGGGACGGCTCGACCTGTGTATATTGGTTGCGAGGCGAACGGAAATTCACAAGTGAGTACAGATAAGCCATATCCTCTTCATAAAGGCCGATCTCCTTCAGCATGACTTCGCTCGGCGAGCCGAAGGAAACCGCGACATGCCCGAAACTCTTCAAGACCGGATCAGACCAGCTATGCAGGGAAAGATCGCGGTCGGCGCGGGAGACGAAGACATAGCCCGACCGAAAATAGGGCGCCGTAGTCAAGACCCGCGAATCGCCCGTATCAAGGCCAATGACGACATCACAGAGCTTTTTGTCGAGAAAGTCCCGGACAAGATAAATGGCGGGCTTATCAGACCAGACGAATTGCGGCTTGCGGTTCACGGCCTGAGCCAGAGCGGTAGCAATCTTGTTTTCATAGCCCGAGCCATCTTCGAGTGAGAAAGGCGGCTCTTTCTTGGCTGCGCAGATGTGCAAGATGGGAGCGGTGTCCTGGGGCGCAGGCGCAGCGCCGCCGGGCTGGACTGGCGGTGCTGCAGCCGCGCCACACAACAGGACATCTGCCAATAAAGCGATGCAAATTTTCGGTATGGGGGCAGATGACATGGGGGGTTCCGATAGGTGATTGCGCTCAAGTGAGGAGCCGCCCGGATGTCTGATACCCATCCGGGCGACGATTTCTCTGCGCTGCGCAATTGTCCGGAGAGAAGCGCAGAGAAAGTCTCAAAAGAGGTTTAGTTCGCGGCCTTATATTCGCCGACGCTCAAATCTTCGTAAGGTCCGTTGCCATTGAGCGAGAACACCATCACGCCGCCACCCATCTGGGTATAATTGGCGAGCTGTTTGAAGGCGCCGACCGCGCCAAGCCCGGCGGTCGGATCTTGCAGGTCGAAGACAAGCCCGACACCCGGCCAGCCGCCGACGCCATACATGATCGCGACATATTCGATCCCATTGTGTTCATAAACGATCGGATAGCCGATGACGCCCGATGGCAGCTTGAACTTCCAGAGAAGCTCGCCAGTGTCGCTGTTGCGGGCCTTGATGAAGCCGTCGAGCGTTCCATAGAACACGATATTGCCGGCTGTCGCGGTCGTGCCGCCCCACACAGCAAAGCGCTCCATCTTCCCCCATTTGAACTGGCCGGTGATCGAATTATAGGCCTTGATCTGGCCAAGCCCTTCGCCTGCCTGGCGATTGCCCTTCGGACCCGGGAACATATTAAGCGTCGCGCCGACGAAGAATTGGCCGGCTCGATAGGGCAGCATGAACGGCTCCCAATCCATGCAGATATGGTTGACGCCGAGGAAGAAGAGCTGCTTCGTCGGGTCGTAGGAATCGTGCCCCTGATTGTGGTAACCCATGGCCGAGGGACAAATGTCCTTGCCGAGATGATCCATCCGCGTGCCATATTCAGGATCGCGCACCGGCAGGCCGCTCGCAATATCGACCGTCTTGAACACATTGACCGTGTCATCGATCTTATCGGCCGAGACGAGATCGCCATTGGTGCGATCGAGCGTATAGACGATGCCGTTGCGGTCCGGATGGGTCAGAAGCTTGCGATCCTTGCCTGTCTTATCCTTCTGCTCGGTGAGGGTCATGAAATTGACGCCGGCAAAATCCCATTCGTCATGCGGAGTTTTCTGATAGCCAAATTTTGCTTGTCCCGTATCGGCGTCGCGGCCGAAAATGGTCATCGTCCATTTATTGTCGCCGGGACGCATCGTCTCGTTCCAGGGCGCCGGATTGCCGGTGCCGAAATAGATCAGATTGGTATCCGGATCATAGGCATACCAGCCCCAATTGGTGCCGCCGCCGATCTTCCAGGCGTCGCCTTCCCAAGTTGCCAGGCCGAGGCCCTTCTGGCCGTAATGCGGGTTCTTGATGTTGAAGTCGGAGGCGAGAAGCAGATCCTCGTCCGGCCCGGTCGCATAGGCGCGCCATTTCTGCTCGCCCGTTCGCACATCATAAGCCGTCACATAGCCGCGCACGCCAAGCTCGGCGCCTGAGGAGCCGACGATGACATAGTCCTTCACTACATAGGGCGCGATGGTCAGGGTCGAACCGACACGAATATCCGAATTCTCGACCTTCCAGACCGTTTCACCAGTGTTCGCATTGAGTGCTACGACATGGCCATCGAGAAGCGTCTTGAGTATCAAGGGCGGCGTGATGCCATTGCCCGGCCAATAAGCGAGACCACGGTTGACGAGATCGCAGCAGGCAACCGCGCGGGCGGCTGGATTCTGCTTCGGCTTATCCTGCCACAGGATGCGCGTCGGATCATCGAGGTTGAGCGCGAATGTGTAGTTAGGGAAAGAGGTGTGGATATACATCTTGCCGTTCACGACGAGCGGTGCCCCTTCATGACCGTTCAATACGCCAGTCGAAAAGCTCCAAGCCGGCCGCAGCTCCTTGACATTCGCCGCCGTGATCTGGGTCAGCGTGCTGTAATTGTTCGAATGATAGTTCTTGCCTGGCATCACCCAGTTCTCTTCGCTTTTCGACAAACGATCGAGCTCGTCGTTGGCACTAGCGGCGATGGAAAGACCCAACGGCGCAACCGCAAGCACGGCGAGAAGAGAGACTGAATTTAGAAGCTTCTTCATGATGGAACCTCCCGGTGCGGCGTCCGGCGCTCTTCGGCATTCCGGCACCGCCTCAATTATTTCTCGTGTTGAAGGATCGCGATTACGCGTGACGCCATCCTATTCGAACGCCATTCAAATCATGGCCATCGTCGCTCTTAAGTCACAAAAGCGACCCGATGAGTTTCGTGCGACACCTCGGTTGCCAGGCATATAAGTTTGTGCGCTTCATTCTGTCTCCATGATTTGTGGGAAAGGCATTTCGGGAACAATTGGTAAGTTCAGTGCCGAAACTTCCTTACCATCAGATCTGCATCATGCAGGCTTGCAGATCAGTGCAACATCAGCCATGTCCCTTAGATAACGGCCCAAAAGATCAAAAAGGGCACGACCGCTGCGAAACGTTGGAGGAGGATTGAAAAGCCATGTTTGTGCCGCCCCTGGGAGAATGGCTCTGACTTTCGACCCCTTTGTTCGGACAGGCTCAAAGCCGGTATTGGAGAATGCGATGCGGGCTCCTGCCAAGACCCCAAGCGTCTCCACCGCGCACAGCCATAGACTTATGGCAGGCACCACCGTTTTACTTCTCTTGATTGCGGTGGGTACGGTTCTACTTGAGCAGAAGACGAACGATATCACACAGGTTGCGCTTTATCCCCGCGATGCGCGAAGATTGATGATGGAAGAGGATTATCGTCAATATCCGGGTGCCGGTGTTCTCTTCTGTCGAACAGGAGAAGGGACGCTTGAGCGCGCCGCCGCCGCTTGGCTGATCGGATCTCGCCAACTCGTGGTCTTGAACGCGCACAATTTCATGGATCGTAATCTTGATCAAACGCGGCCCGTCAGCGACTGCTTTTTTCAGATTGGCGACGAGGGCGTCGAATTCGATCCACAGAGCCTTTGCCTTGGCATCGACAAAGCAAGCCACGCTTTACATATCACCGATGATTGGGCGCTCCTCCAGCTCAAGCGGCCTGTGAGCGAGAAGATCACGCCGCAGCCCATCCCGGACGCTCCCAAACTCGCCACCTGGCCACTCTCCTTGCTGGTGAAGATGGTGTCGCCGGCCGGCCACACCAATTTTCGACCGGCGACCAGTATCGAATCCTGTATGCTCCGGCAAATCGATGATCCATCGGAAGATGGGATCCGACAGGCAAGGCATGACTGCAACGACGGCTATGGCGGCTCCGGCTCAGGGCTTTTCACAACCGAAGGTCAGCTCATAGCCATGCATAGCGCCTCGCTCGATATGAACGCGCGGCGCCCTTTCAATATTGAGACGCACTATGGGTCGGCCTTTCTCTTCGAGGGCAAGCTGCTCGCCGCCATTAAGCAGAATGTTTTGGGTCCGCATTGCGTCAACCACTTTTGATGCTTGCGAGATTCTCGTCATAGAGCACAAGCAAGGCCATGCACGACTCCTAAAGCGAGCTGCCGACATGCGCGTCCTTTCTCTAAAAGCAAAATTGAGTTGGCTGATTGGAATCGTCTTGCTGACGATTTTACTTTTAAATATTGCGATCCTGGTGAACCATGCCGGGCCGCGGGTCCGGGCAGAGGCCAACAGCATCGATATTCTGGCGCACGAACTCGTCGGGACCTCACTGGCAAGCCTACAAGAAAGCAAGGACCCGCTGCCCTCGCTGCATCACCTCTTCGAAGATTTGAGAAATTCCCGCCATCTCGAGATCGAGATATTGCCGAGTGACGACCCTACGCCGCTTGCGACTGCCAGAGTGCGCTCGGAGCGGGAAAAGGGGATCCCGGATTGGTTCGTCTCCTTTGTCGCACCGGCGCCAAAAGTCACCATCATTCCAGCGAAGATCAACGCCGTCCAATATGGCTATATCGCCATTGCATCAAATCCAGTCGATGAAGTTGCAGAAGTCTGGTCGGATATTGAGTCGCTGGCGGCGACGAGTTTCGTGGCGACACTCGTGATTTTGATCGGCGTTCTGGTTTTGGTGCGTTTTTCGCTGCGTCCCTTCGACGCTTTGGCGCGTGGGCTTGCCGAGCTTGAGGCGGGAAGAAGCCATGTCCGCCTTGAACTCAAGGGCGCGGCGGAATTCCGCAATATTTCTTCTCGGCTCAATTCGCTCGCTACAACGCTCGAGCGGGTTCGAAATGAGAAGCTTGCCTTGATGGAACAGCTCATCAAAGTGCAGGATGATGAACGCCGGCAGATTGCCCGCGACCTTCACGATGAGGCGGGGCCTTGCCTTTTTTCAATCCGTGCAGGTGCTGCGACCTTGATGAACGCCGTCGCCGCGCCCGAAGGTGACCGCACTTGCCTACGAAAAACTTGCGAGGAATTGAACGCGGCCGGAAAAGCGTTGCAGGATCTCATCCGCCGAATGCTCGATCAATTGCGGCCGCCGGAGCTCGCCGAGCTCGGACTTGGAGCGGCCTTGCAAGGGCTCATCGCGAATTGGCAAGGTGCGCGTCCTAATCTTATCCTGACCCTTGAGACGCCCCGTGATCTTAGCTCGGTCGGCGAAGCAGTTGGCCTCACCGCCTATCGCGTAATCCAGGAATCCTTGACGAATATTTTTCGGCATGCTTCGGCAAGCCAGGCGAGAGTTCGGCTAGCCTTCGAAAATACGCCTGAACCGGAAACAAGCGATCGCGATCTTGGCCACTCGGTCCTCCACATCATCATCGAGGATGATGGCATCGGAATGCCGCAACAGCGCGGGCGCGGCTCAGGCCTTCTTGGCATGAGCGAACGGGTTCAAGCCCTTGAAGGAAGCTTCTTGGTCCAAGATCGTCAAGGCAGCGGCACGAGGATTGAGGTTATACTTCCCCTGCCAGAGCAAGAAGAAAATGAGTCTTGACTTTCGGTCGTCAGAATATTTGAGACTGTCCTTTGATTGGTGGAGAGCCATAGGATCTCACCATACATTCTCCTCGAACCTCATAGGACTTTTGTAGCTGAGGGTTGAATGCATGCGGACTGTATTATGCAAGCCGTCAATATATTTGACGATAGCATTATCGGCCTAGCAGTCTACGGAAAAACCCAAAAATTTGAGGTTCTGCCGCCGCTTCTTGAGCCCCGGTATCTTAACGATCGACTTCAGCCATTCTCGACGCCGCGCGTTCCAATCCGCCATTACTCGCGTTTCTGCAAGAATGCTTGCTCGTGCCACGCTACAGGTAGGGTATGTGATTAATATTGATTGGTATCTGATAAAAATCATATTGTATCCATAATGGATCTGGGATAGTGATAAGTGATAAATTCCTAGTGCCTGCTAAGTGTTCAGGTTACGCTTCAAAGCGAATGTTGCTTATGTCTACTACCAAAGACATGATCCCATTTGTTCCAGCATCCCGCGCGAAACGGCGATACTATGTTACTCTCCCGGAAGTATGCTGTGCGTTAGCCGCACCGTGGTTCGCTTTGATGCTGCGCGATACACGTTTTTTTGAGCCAGAATTGATATGGCAGGCCTCTTTTTTCTGTGGTATTGCTTTTGTAATTGGCATATCTGTCCTGCTTACATCGAATATTTGTAATATAATTTTATTGAACGTTTCAATACCTGACTTACTATCCGTTTTCCGATGCGCTTTTCTCACCAGTGCACTCACGACAATCGTAGCATTTTCGATCACTCGGCTTGATGGAATCCCAAGATCGGTTCCCGTCTTAACGTTCTTTGTTTTTGGGTCTCTTCTGCTCATGTCTGGTTTGATTCGGGGCAGGCTGAAGCAACGCGGGGAGTCTAAGCTCCAGAGCGCGCGTTCGAGGGATGTCGAAAATATACTTGTCCTGGGGGCCAATCGCGCTGCGAGTTTCTATATTCGCATCATCGATACGTTTTCGGCGGGGAATGTCATGGCCATTCTCGATGCCAACCCGAGCCTGCGCAATCGAATCCTCAATGGTCGGCGAGTTATCGGGTCCCCGGAAGAACTCCTCACCATTATTCACGAATACAGAATTCATGGGATCGAGATTCGCCGGATTGTCGTCGCGGCAGACCGCTCAGAGCTTTCCCAAGCAACGTGGGACTGCCTCAAATCTGATGCCTCGATGGAAGTCGAGTTTCTCACAGAACGGGGTGGGATCGTCCAGCACATGGCCGATGGACCGGCGGCTCACACCTTGCGTGCTGCGGCACTTCCCTTCAAGAATTCCGCCGAGGCGGACTTCATACTCGCTCAGAGGCGCACATATTGGAAGCTCAAGCGCACCATTGATGTAAGTGTCGCGAGCATACTGTTGGTCATCCTTATCCCGGTCATGGTCGTGGTTGGCCTTTCGGTGCGCCTGGGGATTGGTTCGCCGGTTATCTTTTGGCAACGGCGGGTGGGACAAAGCGGTGCGGCATTTTTTCTTTTCAAATTTCGGACGCTGTTGGCTCCAGGTGAAGGTCATGGCGCGCCTCCGGATGAACAGGAGAGAATTTCGCGTCTGGGCTGTTTCTTACGGCGCACACGGCTGGACGAGATTCCACAGCTCCTGAATGTCTTGCGTGGAGAGATGTCGATCATAGGGCCGCGTCCGCTGCTCCCAATCGATCAGCCTCCGAGCGTTGGGATACGACTTGCCGTACGGCCCGGGATATCCGGTTGGGCTCAGGTCCACGGAGGAAATCTTATCACTCCAGAAGAAAAGAGTGCCCTAGATGAATATTACATTCACAATGCTTCGTTTTGGCTAGATGTGAAGATCCTGGCAAAAACCGCCAAGGTCTTGATTACGGGTGACTGGGCTCGGCTAAAACTTGTTGAGCGGACGCTCAGGTCTGGCCCGGCCAAACCGAATCTTGGTTCGCTTGCCTCGCTTGAAACAGAACTTGCTTTGGGGCCTCAAAGGTCTCGTTCGCGCGGTCGGGTGAAGGGTTGAGATGCCCAAAACCTCGTCAAAGGTGACGGATTATGAATTGGGAACCTCACCAGTTCATCCGTCGCAGACCCACAAGGTGGATTTTAACATTCCAAACAGAGTTTGTGGGTGCGATGGCGCCCTTAGCAGCGAGGCAGAAAATTTAACCCTCTTTCCGGGCGAAAGGTGGTTTCTCGCCTACACAGCGCCATACCGGGAAGCGATCGCAAAAACGCATCTTGGGCGGCAAGGTTTTCGTTCGTTCCTCCCGCGCTATGTGAAAACGGTGCGTCATGCGCGCAAGATGCGCGATGTCATTGCACCGATGTTCCCGCGTTATCTCTTTGTCGCGCTGAACCTCGAGCGCGATCGCTGGCGCAGCGTCGCCAGCACGACGGGAGTCACGAATTTGTTTATGATGGACGATCGGCCGGTTCCGGTGCGACAGGGGATCGTTGAAACGCTGATCCAGTCGGCTGATACGGCGGGAAGGCTCCGGTTCTTCGAGTCTCTTGAGCCTGGTCAAAAGGTTCGCCTCATCGCCGGACCTTTTGCCCAAACGTTGGGGATTCTTCGTAAGCTGAACGATACTGGCCGCGTTGAAGTTCTGCTTGAGATTATGGGCGGGGGGGTTCGTGTGAGGCTCCCCCGGTCTTCGGTCGAATTGGCGGTCTAAGGCAGTTTGGCCTTCACGGAAATTTGGAACGGGGCTCGCAACATGAGTCACCCGAAGTGCGGTAGCGTGGCCAAATGGATTTCTTGACCTCGGCGGCTTTTGGCAGCGATGACGGGCGTCATAAATTGTGCCGAGCTTTGCTGCTTAAGGCTTGCACGAACGGTAAGGAGACGGCACGAATCCGATGAGCTGCCCGCTGAGGGGCATTATCGCACGTCGAGGCACCTATAAAGCGGCATCGATCAAAGTCGCAGAAGCAGTAAAGGTGATCGAGAACATGCGGCGGGGCTTTAATTTTGTGCTGATGAACGATCTCGCCATCATTTTTCAAAAGTTCGGCTTCGATACGAACGACGTCAGGCACCACGCGCAGAAAATCGGCTGGATGTCTCACAGATCGAATTTCAGTCTCATGGCTTTGCGAAACGTAAAATGGCCAATGGAATTACCCGATTTGGATGTGGAACAGGGTGGTGGGTAAGCGGCTCTATGCTATCAATCGACAGCCGTGTTCCTACTAGCTCCATTTCTTCACGCCATTAAAGTTGAGGTCATTTGCAGTGCTCTTCTGTAACGGTCTTCCGCAGGGTCTCTTCCCGGGCAAATGCGCGACATCATTGTTGAGCGAAGTCCGGTGCCATGATCGAACTGTCTGCTACGCCACCGCACCGCGAACAGACAAAAGGGGAGCAGAGTTTGACGTTGATCCGGCGCGTAGCCTCTGGCGCAGCTCAGCTGACATCAGCCAATATCTTCGTTCGCGTGTTATCACTGATTGTCCTGCCAGTGTTAACACATCTTCTACCGCCAAGCGCCTATGGCTTAGCGTCGATAATTACAACCTTGATCTCGCTTTTTTCCGTTTTCGCGCTTGCAGGCGCTGACGTTTCCTATATTCGCGCTTACCATGCGCAGAAATCACCATCAGGCCAAGCCGTCGAGTCTTTGACGTGGCGCTTCGCGTTGGGCGCTTCGGTTTTGGCTGCGGTTTTGTCGGTTGCATGCTGGAGGCAAATTTCCGATACTTTTTTGGCTCCTCCTTATGCGGGCTTGCTGGTCGCCTCAGGAGTAATACTTGCAGTCGCGAATGCAATGGCCATGGCTCGCGCGAGGTTGCATAACCGTTATCACGCCATATTCTTTGCGACGATTGCATCTGGCCTGGGAGCGTCGGCGATTGCCATCGGCATAGCCTATTTTGGACGCCGCGATGAACTTCCGCTCGTTTTATCCTTACTCGTCGGTTATCTTATCCCTGTCCTCATTCTCGGGCTACCAGCCGTAAGCACATTGTTACAATCGTCAGGTCTCGGTTTGGCGGATCGGCGCCATGTTCTTGGCATTGGCCTGGCTGCAATTGTAACCGCTCCGGCTTATTGGATTATGGTTTCTTCGGACCGGTGGTTTCTCGCTTACTTTAAGGATGCCGCTACCGTCGGCGTCTATTCGATTAGCTATAGCATCGCCATCGTCGGTATGACGGTCAATGGCGCGTTCTTAACAATCTGGGCGCCCGAGGCCGCAAGGCTGTTCGAAGCCCACCCCTCCGATGGACCGCATGTTCTGGGCAGCATCACCGAAGGGGCGATCGCGGTGCTGGCTTGCGTGTGGTTAGCCGTCACGGCTGCTGGCGGCGATATGATCCGGCTCCTTGCGGCGCCAGCTTTCCATCCCGGCGCGGTTGTTATTCCATTCGTCGCGGCGGGCGTTTTTTTTCACGGAATCATCCATCTCGCGAATACAGTTTATCTTGTCGAGAAAAGGGTTCACCACACAATCGTTTGGTGGGTCGGCGGAGCGGCGATTTCTATCGCGCTTAATTTCCTCTTGGTTCCCAGAATCGGTATTATAGGCGCGGGGCTGAGCCAACTCTTCGCGTTTGCCATTACCTCTTCTGGGCTTTTGATTGGGGCGCGGCGGATGCTCTCCGCTCATATAAATTGGATGCGGCTTCTCCTTGTCATCGTTACCATCCTTCCGGCCGCATTTTTTATGCTTCCATCTTGGGCGGAGTCACCTCTTGTAAGCCTGCTGATGAAATTTCCAGCTGGTGTCGGAGTTGTTCTTGTTGTCGCCGCTTATTTTGGCCTCCCCGCTGTAGTTTATAAAAACGTCGTTTCTGCTTTGAAGTATAGCAGCGATGCCTAGACGACGTGGCTGATTAACAGGGCGCCGGCACCGGGACGCAGCAAGCACTCTTGCGGCCATCCTTGTCTCAGCCAAACTTTGTAATTGACCTGCTTGACAGCTTCAGGCGGACGAACCGCCACGTGTTCTTGCGGATCGTAACACAAGCTAAAACTTGAGACACAAAGTCTCGCGAGCATGGCGCATCGAAAAAAGGCATGCATCGATGAAAAGGGGCGTCGGCATAGCGTTATTCGTGGGCACCGTAATGACCCTTGCGAGCGGTACTGCCGGCCAAGAGGCAAATAGAAAAAAGAAGATCATCGAATGGGGATGGGACTCCCCGACGACAGCATTTGTACGAGAGAATATAGACAATATGGAGATGATGCCGTTTGATGGACTTGTCTTCGATCTCAAGCTTAGTGACGGCACGAATTTCACTTGGAAGATGTGGGGAGCGACAAGATACGAATATTCCGGCTTCAAGCAGATGGTCGAGGATTTAACTCAGACAGCATTTAAGTCATTTACCGACCGATTTCTGAGGGTCAACGCCACACCCGGGAACGTGGATTGGCTCGATGACCAGGCTTGGAGTGTCGTCGTTGATAATTTCTCAGCTGCAGCGAAGGTTGCAAAAGCTGGAAACTGCAAAGGCTTCATGTTTGATGTCGAGCAATACCAAGATAAGCCATTCAGTTTGGCCTTCTCGATAAATGTCCACAAAGCTACGCGGGAGGAATATCGGGCAAAAGTGCGGCAACGAGGGCGCGAGTTGATTACTGCGGTGTCCCAGGAATTTCCGGATATCGTAATTCTAATGCCTTGGGCCTACCTCGCCTCCAGCAACCAAGACTATTCACTACTTCCGGATTTTTTAGATGGCATCCTTGAAGCAGCACCGCCAACGATTATGCTTGTTGATGCTGGGGAGGGTGCTTACTATTTTAAAAGTTTAGGGGAATTCGAGAAATTGTACAAAGTAATTAAGGAAGATACGGCTCGCCTATCTGCGCTTCCGGAGATGTATAGGGAGAAAGTGGAGGCCGGGTTCGGCATTTGGATAGACGCGGATTCAAATAAAAAGGGATGGCATCAAGACGATTCCACCAGAAATTACTTTAATCCAAATGAATTCAAGTCTTCTGTAGGGGGCGCGCTGCAGACAAGTGATGAATATGTCTGGATTTATTCGCAGAGCGCTAATTGGTGGCGCGGAAAGAATATCCCAGGAGCATATATCGACGCCATAAAGGAGGCAAAAGATCATAAATAGAAGATAATTAAGTGCGATGGTTGGCTTATTAAATTGAAAAAGAATCCCCTAGCTTGCGCCAGGACAATAGCTGCTTCAGAAATAGATCAGGGATATCGGTCTCTATGAAATTGCTCTTTTTCATCTCCTCCCTAAGCGGTGGGGGAGCGGAGCGCGTCACTGTTAATTTGGCCAATCATTGGGCGAGCAAAGGCTGGCGGATTACGATTGTCACCCTCGCGCCGGTCACGGACGATTGTTATGCGTTGCATCCAGAGATTGTGCGCCGGTCGTTAAGCTTGATTGGTTCCAGCAGGAATATCGTTGATGGGCTCACGCGAAATCTCCACCGCATCAGAGCTCTGAGACAGGTGCTCTTGGCCACGGAGCCGGATGTCGCTGTGGGTATGATGAGCACTGCGTGTGTTACTTTAGCGTTGGCGGGCTGGGGGCTGACCAAGATTGAGGTTATTGGATCGGTCCACATCCATCCCCCAAGTGTTCCCACAAAAGCAGTTTGGAAGTGGATCGAGTCCATTGCCTACGGTCAATTATCGGCGGTGGTGGCGCTCACACAAACTACGGCGACTTGGCTCATCGCTCATACAAACTCGCGCCAAATCAGGGTTATACCTAATCCCGTCCAATGGCCCCTGCCGGTCACCGGGCCTTACATAGAGCCCGACGATTTATGCAGGCCCGGCCGCAAAATCATCCTTGCAGTTGGCAGGCTGGTCCCTCAGAAGGGTTTGGATTTGTTGATCTCCGCCTTTGCCACCATTGCGGAACGGCGGCAGGATTGGGATTTGGTGATGCTCGGCGAAGGCGCGGAGCGTCAGCGCCTGCAATCGCAGATTACCGCAAGAGGAATGGACTCCCGGGCTCTCCTACCTGGCTGGGCTGGAAATTTGGCTGCCTGGTACAAGCGGGCTGGCCTCTTTGTCATGAGTTCACGCTTTGAAGGGTTTCCAAATACCTTAGTCGAAGCAATGGCGCACGGCTTACCGGCCGTCAGTTTCGATTGCGATACAGGACCGCGAGATATCATTCGAAACGGCGAGGACGGCCTATTGGTGCCCCCTCAGGATTTGCCTGCTTTGACGGAAGCCGTTGACCGGCTCATGGGAGATGCTGACTTGCGTCGCCGCTTAGGTGTCAAAGCAAAGGAAACGCGAGACCGGTTTTCGATGGAATCAGTCGCGGCTATGTGGGAAGATCTTTTTAGAGATATTTTGGCAGATAGAAAGCGAAGAACCAGCGACGCTTGGCTTCCATTTGTAAAGTAACAACGTGACCAAAATTGATCAACGTCTGCTGGTTTTTTTCTTGATTCCCCACTTGACCGCCGGAGGAGCAGAGCGCGTCATTGTAACTTTGTTGAAATATTACGATCGAAATAAATTTCGACTAACGTTGGTAGTTATAGACAGTATAGAAGCATTTTATCTTGATGAAATACCAAAAGATATTGAATTGATCGATTTGCGGACCCGGAGAGTAAGATCGGCCATTTTAAAATTAGTGAGAATCATTTGGAAAAGGCGCCCCGATGTCGTGGTGTCCACCGTGGGCCATTTGAATCTCGCTTTGTCAATTGCCAAACCTCTGCTGCCCAAGAAGACGAGGTGTGTGGCAAGAGAAACAAGTGTCGTGTCCGTACATTTACGAGGTCAAGAAAACGCCAAAGTGTGGACTTGGGCATATCGTACTTTCTATAGCCGTTTTGACCACATCATATGTCAATCAGTCGAGATGTACGAAGACCTCGCCGCCAATTTCGCCATTCCGCTTAAAAAATTGACGGTGATAAACAATCCGGTGGACATTGACCACATAAAGCAATTGGCTGGGCATGGAGCAAAAACCAGCCTGGATTGCGATCTCGATTTCAGCAACAACGCTATAATTCACCTCGTCGCCGTCGGCCGTCTGGTACGGCAAAAAGGCTTCGATCTGTTGATAGAAGCTATTGCGCTATCCGGACTAAAACAACTCAGAGTAACCATACTCGGCGAGGGCCCCTTGCGGAAAACCCTGGAGCAATTCGCGCGAATGAAGGGGGTTGAACATCAGGTCCGGTTTATTGGCATTCAAAAAAATCCCTATCATTTTATGGCGCGTGCGGACGCGTTTGTTTTATGTTCACGTTATGAAGGGTGCCCAAATGTCGTGCTCGAAGCACTGGCCTGCGGAACACATGTCATCGCTACGCCGGCCCCAGGCGGGCTAGAGGAAATAGAGCGCTCCACAGGCGGGGTGCGTCTTACGGCTGCCGTAAGCGCAGCTTCACTGAGTACAGAATTGGTCCGATTCACAAGTAACAGACCGAAGATTGCCCAAATCAATTTAGACCAGTTTAGAGTCGATAAGATTGTCAAAGAATATGAGCGTATCTTGATAGGCGATACGCCCCGCAGTGGCTTTCCATAAGATGGCATATGAAAGTCACCAACCTAGCGCTATTGCTGGTTTTAGCGATAGAAGCCTAAAGGCTGCATCCAAGGACGGTAGTCAGATTTTTGTCTGGCTTCGCTCTTTGGCTTCATTATTAATTATTACTTCTGTATCGTTTCTTATGGCAGATCGTGAGCTATACACTGCGTTTGACGATGAAAACAACATTGCATATTTTAAAGCTGACAGCGCTGAAATCGTACAAAGAATATCCTCCCTCCAAGATCCCAAATTCCTCGTTTTTGATGAGCCGCTTTGGGATATCTATACCGCATTTACTGGGATATTACTTGGCCCGGAGGATGCGTTTCGGTTAACATTATTTTTAAGCACGTTTCTATTTTTATACTGTAGCACCATTTTGGGCGGGGGGAACTGGATAATAATAACATTTCTATTTTTAATTCATTATGGTTTAGCCACTCAAATGTACTATAATCAAATGAGGCAAGGGGTAGCTTTATCGGTATTTCTTGTGTTACTTGTTTCTTTAAAAATCCTTAGTAATTCTTCTAGGAAGATTTTTTCCTCGTTCATTGCGATTTTCATCCACACGTCTTTCCTTGTTGTTTTTGCTTCGGCGCTGGTTTCTGCGATGAAGCCGATAATACGTATAATCGTTGGCATATTAGGTATTTCTACATTACTTCTCTTATTTCAAACCCAGGACTTATTTGAATTCGTGAATGCTGGAAGACGTGAAGGTCTTTACGAGGGGACTGACTCTCTTAACTTAAATTTCTATATATCTAAAATTCCCGTGTACGCGGCAATATTTTACTTACTTTTGCCAAGAAAAAATGACCTAGATAACTCAGAATTTTATCATTTCACACTTATATTAACTATCATCTCAATTAGCTTAACACTCGTGCATTCAGCCGGGGCGCGATTAATAAATAATTCAGAAGCTATGATGTGCATACTGGTGGCGAGGAATATTAAGTTTCGAGCTGGGCAAGTTGCCTTTGGGATATTTGTTTTTTCAATCGTCGTGACGAATATTTTTGTAGATCGCCAAGCGACGGTCGCTTCTCAGGAAAGCATCATAACCAGATGGCAATTGATCCTTTTTTCGGAGCCATATTATTGATTCACATACCGTTGGTTTTGCTCACTCCCGAACGTCAAACAGCGACCCGACGATCTCCTCAGCAAAGATGGGTCAGTGCGCATCGCGATACTATGCTTTGTCAAAGATAAAGATCGCATCATAGCGGCCAGCTAAGCTAAAGCTAATCAGGGGCAGGTTCAAGGCGCACCGCACTTGAAAGTATTACACGTTATTACGGATCTGAACCAAGGTGGTGCTGAGACAGTACTCTACCGCCTGGTTGTTGCCTCGATGGGTAAAACCGAGCATGTTGTTGTTTCCTTGACAGACGAGGGCGTTTACGGACCGCTCTTCCGCGAACTCGGAGTTGCCATTCACGTCCTTGGTTTTCCGCGCGGTCGCGTAACGCTGATGGGACTCACTCGGTTGCGGAGTCTCATAGCAGGCAACAAGCCTGATGTTGTTCAGACGTGGATGTATCACGCGGATCTGATTGGTGGTTTGATGGCGCGCCTAACGGGCATCCGCGCAATATGTTGGGGTATTCGGAACTCCTGTTTAAACTCTCCGACGCAGAGCAAGTCATCTCGATATACAGCGTATCTATGTAGCTGGCTTTCCAGTTGGGTGCCGGCGGCCATAGTTTCCTGCTCTAAGGAGGCGGCGCGGGAACACATAAAGTTCGGATACCAGGCGAATAAATTCGCGGTGATCCCCAATGGTTACGACCTGTCCCGTTTTACTCCGCAGCCGCACGTAGGCAAAATATTGCGTGGCGAGTGGGGCGTTGATACCCAACTGCCGGTGCTGGGTATGGTGGCGCGCTGGCATCCTCAGAAAGATCACGCCAATCTCTTGGCGGCTCTATCCATATTGGCCAAAGATGGCTGGGATTTTCGCTGCGTTTTGGCCGGATCGGGAATGAAACCGTCAAATGCTAGTTTAAGCCAATTGATTTCCAAAAGCTCGCTTCAAGATAAGGTCATACTCCTTGGTCCCCGCGAACGCATCCCCGATGTCATGAATGCGCTCGATATTCATGTGCTGTCTTCTGTTGGAGAAGGATTTCCCAATGTGGTCGCCGAGGCCATGGCCTGTGGTACGCCATGCGTGGTCACCGACGTTGGCGATGCTGCATTGATTGTGGCTGCCACAGGATGGGTGGCGCCGCCAGGCGATCCATATGCTCTTGCTGGGTGCATCGAACAAGCGATGCTCGCCATTAGATCACCACGCTGGGAAAAGATTTCGGGAGCATGCCGGCAACGTATCGTGGAATGCTTTGGAATTGACAGAATGGTCGCGGCCTATGAAGATATTTGGTGCAAATGCTTGGCATCAAAATAAACGGATCGCGAGCATGTGCGGCATTGCGGGTGTATTTGGCGGTGAGTTTTCGCCACATGGGTTAGAAAATGTGCTGCGACGAATGGGTGATGTTATCGCTCATCGCGGGCCAGATGATTCCGGCACATGGGTAGACAGCGAGTCGCATGTGGGGCTGGTTCATAGGCGTCTGTCTATCCTCGATCTCTCGCCCACAGGGCACCAGCCTATGGTCTCGGCCTCCGGGCGCTTTGTCATCGTGTTCAATGGTGAAATTTACAACCATCTCAAAATGAGGAGTAGTGTCGAACAGGCAAGTTCTCAGACTGAGTGGCGTGGGTATTCGGATACGGAAACCTTGCTGGCTGGATTTGATACTTGGGGCATCGAGGAAACATTACAACGCTCGGTGGGGATGTTTGCCTTCGCAGTATGGGATCGGAAAAAATGCACTCTAGTCCTAGCCCGTGACCGCATTGGCGAAAAGCCACTTTACTATGGATATGCGGGAGGGGCGCTGGCATTCGGGTCCGAATTGAAGGCTCTCCTGCAGGTCCCAAATTTCAAACCGGAAATAAACCGCGACGCGCTGGCCATGTTTCTGCGGCATAGCTACATACCGGCTCCCTGCTCGATTTATAGCCGTGTGGCCAAACTGCCCCCTGCTTCTTGGCTGGAAGTGTCTGTTGATGCGGTGCGTCTACGAGTTTGGCCGGAACCAATGGAATATTGGTCGGCAACGAGTGCCGCAATTTCAGGCGTTGGCAATCCACTTGAGTTTGCCACTGATGCGGAGGCGGTCGACTCACTTGAATCCATTCTGCGGCAATCGGTGGCAGGCCAAATGGTGGCCGATGTGCCTGTAGGTGCATTCTTGTCCGGTGGCGTGGACTCGTCTCTCGTGGTCGCGTTAATGCAGAAGCAATCGAGCTTCCCGGTCAAAACCTTTACTATTGGATTCAGAGAGGACGGATACAATGAGGCTGGTTACGCTAAAGAAGTAGCCCGACACTTGGGCACGGAGCATTGCGAACTCTACGTCTCCCCCAAGCAAGTTATGGAAATGATTCCGAAGCTTGCGCAAATATATTGCGAGCCATTTTCTGACTCGTCGCAACTCCCCACTTTCCTTGTTTCCAAATTAGCGAGCGAGCACGTTAAGGTGTCTTTGTCTGGAGATGGCGGCGATGAACTCTTCGCTGGGTATAACCGGTATTTGTTTGCGGCGAAGTTGTGGGGCAGCATAGATCGCGTCCCTCTCGCATTGCGGCGTATAGCTGCTCGCACCATTCTATCGATATCGCCTTCTGCCTGGGACAGGCTCTATGGTCGAGTGTCGGGCCTTATCCCCAAAACGCAACGCTGGTCATCTCCTGGAGACAAGATGCATAAGGGCGCGATGTTGCTAGATTGTGAAAACGCTTTGTCCTTATATGGGCATTTGATCAGCCATTGGTGGCCGGAAAAGGTGGTGCTGGGCATGAATGAGGCCCACACTGAATTTCCCGAAAATCTGCCGAACCTACCTTCGTTTGTTGAACAGATGTGCCTGCTCGATTCGATCACTTATTTGCCGGATGACATTCTCGTGAAAGTGGATCGCGCCGCTATGGCAGTCAGCCTGGAAACACGCGCGCCGCTGATTGATCATCGATTGTATGAGTATGTTTGGCGTCTGCCTCTTCGATACAAGATACGTGAGGGGGCTGGAAAGTGGTTGCTGCGTCAGGTGCTTTATAAGCACATTCCCCGCAATTTGATTGACCGGCCCAAAATGGGCTTCGGTGTTCCCATAGATTCTTGGCTTCGGGGACCATTGCGTGACTGGGCGGAGGCACTATTGGATGAATCTCGCTTGCGGAACGAAGGTTATTTTGATTCGGCGCCTATACGTCAGCGGTGGCGCGAACATCTTTCAGGCAAGCGTAATTGGTCGTACCATTTGTGGGATGTGCTGATGTTTCAGGCTTGGTACGAAGCGAAATAAGAAGACACACCTAAGGGTGGGCCAGTTCAATGGAGGTGCATCAATCGCTTACGGATTGTCGACATAAGCTTGATCATGACGATCTCATCTTTCGCATCGCAGAGCACGTCGCGCGTGTGATCGAGCGACCAGTTCGCTCCTTGTGACGAGGTCAGCGGCGCCTTTTTCCCCAAAGCTCTTTGCCTCCGCCCCCATCGGCCTTTCTGGAAGCATTCTTCGCGATAGAGCCGTCTAAACTTCTTGTGGTTCACTCACGCTCCCTCGGGCCGGAGCAGGATCAGAAGGCGCCGATAGCCCA
The DNA here is from genome assembly GCF_029855125.1 of Methylocapsa sp. D3K7. Classification (GTDB taxonomy): domain Bacteria; phylum Pseudomonadota; class Alphaproteobacteria; order Rhizobiales; family Beijerinckiaceae; genus Methylocapsa. Next base: position 1,774,074 of record NZ_CP123229.1, on the reverse strand, counting down.
ACCGGCGGCAGAGGGCTGCAAGTTCCCGACATCCTGCGCAGGATGGCATCGTCTGGCCGCATGATCCGATAAATTCAACCTGCTGGAAATCGCCTCAAGCCAATTTCAACATCGGCTGCGAATAGCATTGAAATAGGCGCGGCCAGGTTTCTGAGTAGAAGCCGATTTTCACTGAACTCCCAACAAGTGAGCTTTTCATAGGCAAACTACAGAACGGAAGATTGTAAATTCTAGCTCACACGAAAGGGAATAATAATGGCTGATATGGCGTCTGCAAGAGCATATGAAGAAGAAGTTAATGGTGGGGAACGTTTTAAATTTGGCGAAAATTGGACGCAGTTTCTAAATGTAATCGACGAATATAGGATAGAGCAAGCGGTCGATAGCCTTAAAAAAATGCTTGAGCTTGAAACTATGGAAGGCATGTCGTTTTTGGATATTGGAAGTGGAAGTGGGTTATTTTCACTCGCAGCAAGACGTTTGGGTGCCAAAGTCTTATCTTTTGATTATGATCCGAAATCGGTCGCTTGCACGGCTGAGCTTAAAAGGCGCTATTTTGAAAATGACAAGGCTTGGCAAATTGGGAATGGTTCCGTACTCGATAGAGACTATCTAAATACCTTAGGAATGTTTGATATTGTGTATTCGTGGGGAGTTTTGCATCACACTGGTGCTATGTGGACGGCGCTAGATAACGTTGCTTACAATGTTGCCCTCAACGGGAAGCTTTTTATAGCCCTATATAATGATCAAGGCAGAGCTTCAAAAATTTGGTGGTTGGTAAAAAAGACATATGTTGCACTACCTAAATATCTTCGATGGCTGGTTCTTGTCCCCGGTTATGTAAGCCTTTGGGGGCCTGTGACCATAAGGGATTTTGTTTTTTTCCGCCCATTTAGGACCTGGCTCACATACAAAAACAATCGTGGCATGTCGCCTCACCGCGATGTAGTAGATTGGATTGGCGGATTTCCGTTCGAGGTATCAAAACCAGAACAAATATTCGATTTTTATAAGAATCGTAGCTTCAAACTTACTAAATTAAAAACATGTGCTGGCAAGCACGGCTGCAATCAATTCGTTTTTCAACGCAATAACTGATGTGTGGGATAGAATCCGTTCGCGATGCCGTCCTGAACATCATGACCGGATCTAATGGCGGACGCCGCCGCCCGCCTTACGTGCCATCGGAATAAGCTAGCGCCTCGTTGAGGGGCGGAACGTCTGAACGTCTCGAAATCCAGCGCCACAAAGAACGCCGCAGGCTGGTCGCCCAGATCGCTCAGACGGTTCAGGCGACCAGAGGGCCGCTGCCTATGCGTAAGGCTCTGCGTCGGCCAGCGGGGTTAGCCCTCGTGCCTTTGTATATCGCAGTAAGCACTGAGTAACTCCACGCACATTTCCAGTATAATCGCCTTGGTCCCTTGGTCGACTTGACGTCATATTGAATGAGCAATCCTCGGACGGCGCGTTTACGGCGTGCCTTCTGAACTGAATAGGCAAGGATCAAATTATGCCTCCTTCCAACCCAAATACTTTCTCCGACGTTTCCCAAACAGCGGTCGCGTCGGCCGCCTTCTTTGAAACCGCGATAAAAGAGCTGGGGGGATGGGGCAGTCGTCCCACTATCGCAAAGGTAATGGATTTTGGATGCGGAAGTGGGCAGTTGGTTCACGCTCTTTGCCAGCGTGGCTTCGATGCCTATGGTTGTGACATCTCGGCCTATTGGGCCGAAGATCAAATTCCTATCCCGGACCGACTTAGCACAATCTGTCGGAGTCCATACCGGCTGCCATTCGACGATAATACTTTTGACGTGGTCATCAGTACACAGGTGCTAGAGCATGCTCAGAACAAAGAGGAATGCTTTCGAGAAATATATCGAGTTCTTAGACCGGGTGGATACTCAATGCATATTTATCCTGGGAAATGGTATTTGCCATATGAGCCTCATATCTATGTGCCTTTAATGAATTATTTTTGGCCATATTGTCCAATATGGTGGCTCCAAGTATGGGCTATCCTTGGGGTGCGCAATCAATTTCAACACAACCTATCGTGGCAGGCCATCGTTGCTTTGAATCATAAGTACTGCCGCGAAGGATTATCGTATTGGACAACTGGACAATATCAAGAACTATCTTTGAATATATTTGGAAATTTTGACTGGCCGGTGCAGTTCTACATTGACAATGCGCATGGAGGATTCGCGCGCTACTTCAAAAGGCTCCCTTTCAAAGCGCTGTCCGGAAAGTTAGGTAGAGAGACGCGAGAAGCCTTCCTGATTCAACAGAAGACACCCAAGGAGCGTGGAATATAAGGAACTAAAGATGAAAAATTTAATAATTAAATTTATCAAATTCAACAGAGATCTAAGCAAACAGTTCGATCTGATACTTCCTAAGAAATTTAGAATTGACGGAAATAGATTTTTTATGGATCAATTTGCTCCCCAATATTTGGAAAGCAACGTTAAGATTTATGATATCGGCGGCGGGAAACAACCTTATATCTCGCAGGATATAAAAAAATCGTTAGATCTATTCATTGTTGGTTTTGACATAGATCAAGATGAACTTAATCGTGCGCCACAAGGTTCTTATGATCAAATAATATGCGCTGATATTACAAAGTTTCAAGGTTATAAAGACGCTAACATAGTGATTTGCCAAGCTTTACTAGAGCACGTTAAAAACGTTGATCTAGCATTTGCTAGTATATCTAGTATTCTTAAAACTGGAGGCTTGGCATTAATATTTGTTCCTTCTAAAAATGCTGTTTTTGCTCGTCTGAATATTTTATTGCCGCAAAAATTAAAGCAGAAAATTCTTTACTATATTTTTCCAGAAACGCGCCATGCGCAAGGATTCTACAGCTATTATGACAAATGCACCCCCTGCGAATTTCGGGACCTCGCGAAGAAAAATCAATTTTGCGTCGAAAAAGAAAGCTTTCATTATATTAGTAGCTACTTTTCTTTCTTTTTCCCATTTTACTTTTTTTGGAGGCTGTGGGTCTTAAGTTTCTATTTAATTGCTCGCGAGCAGTCTGCCGAAACGTTCTGTATGGCACTGAGAAAGTCTAGTGAACCATTTGTTTAATCCTTCCCCTCTTCAACCCGCCAATCTGTCTGAAATCCAACGGAGAGTTCATGGAAAAGAACGGTTCCGTCAGCCACGTTTCATATTCATCGAACATGGTGGAACATCATCGAGATTGCGTCAGACCCAATTTTGCGCGCCGGCTCACATATTGATCACAGAACCTGCCTCCAGCGGTGCTAAAATGGCCCGCGCACACAAGATTTCCGACAGTCCGGCCGAACTCGAAAGCGATACGTCCGGCTCGATCTCGTCGACACGGAATTGCGCACCATGGAAGCCGTGCGCGCCACCGCCGGCGCGCGGTCAGCGCTGTCGAGCATAAACGGCAACGTGCGCTTTAATCGCGCGGTGTCGGACCTGCGTGCCCGTGACCCTTGCGAGCCTAGCCTAATGCACTCTGATATTGAGAGCGGTTATGCCTCGAAAACGTGTGATGATCTCGATCAACGGCTCATGGAATATCTACAATTTTCGCGCCGGATTGATCCGTAGCCTGAGTCAAAACGGATTTGATATTTTGGCGGTCGCCCCGCAGGATGACTATTCTGCCCGGCTCGACCAGCTCGGTTGCCAGCATATTGCGCTGCCGATGGATAAAAATGGCACCTCGCTGCTCCATGACGGACTTTTGTTCCTGCGCTATCTACGCCTGCTTCAGCGCGAGCGGCCGGACGTATTACTCGGCTATACGATAAAACCAAACATCTATGGCTCTATTGCGGCCCACCTGTTTGGAATACCAGTCATTAACAACATCTCTGGGCTTGGAACCGTCTTCATCCGCGAGACCTGGGTAACGATGTTCGTAAAATTACTGTACCGCTTGGCGCTTCGTCCATCGAGAACGGTGTTTTTTCAGAATGAGGATGACCGTGATCTCTTCATCCGATTGCGGCTGGTACGGCGCGGACGCGCCTCCCTGCTTCCGGGCTCCGGCGTTGATCTCGACAAATTCCGGCCTCAGCCAGTTCTCCCCGGGGCCAACACATCCGCCTTACCCATTTTCTTGCTCATCGCGCGGCTACTTTGGGACAAGGGCGTGGGTGAATATGTTGAGGCGGCGCGACTGGTGAAAAAGCAATTTCCTAATGCCCGGTTTCAGATCCTTGGTTTTCTCGACGTCGAAAATCGAAGTGCGATTTCGCGATCTCAGATGCAAACCTGGGTAGGGGAAGAAATCGTGGAATATCTAGGGATGGTGGACGACGTCCGGCCCATTATCGCGGCAGCCGGTTGTGTTGTGCTGGCGTCTTATTACCGTGAGGGGACTCCGCGCGTCCTCTTGGAAGCAGCCGCCATGGCCAAACCTCTTATAACGACCGACGCCCCCGGCTGCCGGGACGTTGTCGATGATGGTGTCAACGGCTACCTCTGCGCTGCGAGGGATCATAAAGATTTGGCCGAAAAGCTCATCGCCTTTCTTTCTCTTGACCCTGTCAAGCGGGAGCAAATGGGCTTAGCGAGCCGGGCCAAAGCAGAGACGGACTACGACGAGCGAATAGTCGTAACGCGTTACTTCGATGCAATTGAGAGCGCGATAGGCATGAATTAGGCGGTTCTCGTTCAGCCATCGCGCTTGAGTCAGACTGAAGACCGCAATCGCGTTTAGTCTGGGAGCTCAGAGATTATTTCGGTTGGGAAAATGCTTTAGTTGGTGCCGGGAGTAAACTGAATGATTGCCGTTATGAAAAAAACCGTCAAAGCAATTTTGCCGCCGCCAATTTTGCACCGATACTTGGATGCAGTGGCACAGCTTCAATTAAAAAACGTTCCGAAAAAGCACTTCGATGCAGGGCCGTTGCGGTCGATTGCATCGGTGGAATGTCATCGTATTTTCTCTGATACAAGGATCGCGGAGGCGTGGAAGGCAGATCATGCTAGGATCAGCAGTCTTTTTGGCGATGGAGACTATTTTGGGGGGGTTAATCCCGGGGATCGACGCGCCCTTTACTTTCTCATTATGGCTTTAAGCCCAATCAATGTACTGGAGGTCGGCACGCATATCGGGGCTTCGACTATGTATATAGCGAGTGCGCTGAACCGGTTAAATCAAGGCGGCCAATTAACAACGGTTGATATTATTGACGTGAACCACCCGGAACAAGGTGCGTGGAAAAAAGTTGGTATGCCCGAATCTCCCGCAAATTTCGCTTCAAAATTAGGTTCACTCAATAGGATACGTTTTCATACAGGTTCGTCTCTTCAATTCATGAGAACCACTAAGCAGCATTTCAATTTTATATTTCTTGACGGCGATCATAAGGCCAAGACGGTTTACGAAGAGCTCAGTGCGGCTCTCCCTCTCCTTCAAAAAGGGGGGCTTATTTTACTTCACGATTATTATCCCGGCGGGAAGCCTCTTTTTCCTCATAGCGTGACAATAAGTGGCCCCTTCGATGCGCTAAAGCGCGTTCGAAAAGAAAACCCGCTGATCGAGGTTTTGCCGCTGGGCAAGTTGCCCTGGCAGACAAAACAAGGAACGAATATGACCAGTCTGGCACTGGTCACTAGAGCAATAGCCGATCATGTTGCATCGTATCCTGCGGCGGCGAAGTAGTTTTTGCATTCCGCTGGAGCGAACAGATCGATGATGCGGCCGATGGCGTCCCAGAGGCCGCCGACGGTTCGCTCGGCAGCCTTACGCAGATGAGCCTTCAGCTTGGAGAAGGCATTCTCGATCGGGTTGAAGTCCGGACTGTAAGGCGGCAGGTAGAGAAGGCTGGCGTCCGCCGCCGCGATCATCTCCCGCACTCTTGGCCCCTTATGGCTCGACAGATTGTCCATGACGACGATGTCGCCCGGCCGCAGGTCTGGAACGAGGGCCTTGTCGACATAGGTCTCGAAAGCGTCGCGGTTGATCGGCCCGTCCAGCACCCACGGCGCGATCATGCCGCGCGTCGTGAGGGCGGCGACAAAAGTCGTGGTCTTCCAGTGGCCATGGGGCACGCCGACGCGCAGGCGTTCGCCGCGCCGGCAACGGCCATGCGTGCGGGCCATCTTCGTCGAGGCCCAGGTCTCGTCGATGAAGACGAGGCGGTCAGGGTCGAGATCGATCTGCCCGTCGAACCAGTCCTCGCGCCGTTTCAGGACGTCGGGGCGATCCTGCTCGCTGGCGTGCGCAGTCTTTTTTTGCGCGTGATCGCATGACGCGCGAAGAAGCGGCGGATCGTGCCATAGCCGACGACAAGCCCCTTGTCCGCCAGCGTTTGGCGTAACTCCTCGATGGTGATGTCGGGCGTCGCCTCGAGCACGCAGAGGACTGTGTCCTTATGGGCGTCGATCCGGCCCGACCGACGATCCCCGCCGAGCGCCTTCGGACGCGCGTCACCCCGTTCCCGCGCAAGCTTTCGCCAGCGGCTGACGCTCGATGCGCTGACCGCGAACCGCGCGCCGGCTTCGCGATGGCTTAGACCCTGCGCAACCGCGGACAGCACACGAACCCGAAGATCGAGAGACAAGGCTTTCGACATGCCTGCCGGCCTCCTTGCTCCGGCAGACAGTTTGAATCACCTCAAGCCCGATTCGGGAATCCCTTCAGATTCATTCAGGTCGGATACTGCTCTAGGTGTTTAGTCCCGGCATATGATGGAGCGGGTTTAAAGTGAATCTGTTCGGCTCTTTTGTCCAGAGCTTGCAGATATATTCGTATGGCGTGAGGCCCTTGAGGGTCTCCAGTCTTCGAGCGAAATTGTAGGCGGGGATGAAGTCGCCGAGATGCGTTTTGAGCTGATCATGGTCTCGTAATGGAAGCGCCTGACGGTTGCTTCCTTGATCGTTCGATTCATACGTTCGACCTGGCCGTTGGTCCAGGGATGCTTGGGTTTGGTCAGGCTATGATCGATGTCATTGCGAGTGCAGGCCAGCTCGAAGGCATGGGCGCGGAAAGGCTCCTTACGTTCGATCATGTGCTTGATCTCTGCCGGACTCCAACCGTCGCCGCGGGGATCGGTGAAGTGCAGGCCGTTGTCGGTCAGCACCGTGTGAATCTTGTAGGGTACGGCCTGGATGAGGGCGTGCAGAAAATCGGCGGCCACGCGCGTGGTGGCTTTCTCGTGCAGCTCGACAAAGGCGAATTTGGATGTGCGGTCGATCGCCACGAGCAAATAGAGCTTGCCCTCTGCAGTTTGCTCTTCGGCGATGTCGATATGGAAATAGCCGATCGGATAGGATTTGAACTTCTGTCTGGCCGGCTTATCCCCTTCGGTCTCTGGCAGGCGGGAAATGCCATGGCGCTGCAGACAACGATGCAACGATGAGCGCGTCAGATGCGGGATCGTCGGCTGAAGGGCGTAATGGCACTCGTCGAGCGGTAGGAGCGTATGACGCCTGAAGGTGACGACGATCGCCTCCTCCTCGATCGAGAGGACCGTCGACTTCGGTTCCCTTGGACCGGTCGGCAGATCGGCCGCCGAGGTCCGCTTCTTCCATTTGGCGACGGTCTTCTGGTTGATCCCTTAGCGCTTGGCGAGAGCCCTCAGGCTCTCTTGACTATTTTGTATCGCTCGACGCACCGCCTCTGTCGTCGTGGCGCTCCCATGGAGAATTTGAGCCATAGCGCATCCTTCCATTCCCTGGAAAAGATCGCACCATTAAATCCCGGGATCAAACAGTCGCGTCGCAACGGATTGGTTCAACGGAGACAAAAAGGCCGACTTTGTGGATGCTTTGCTCGCCGAGGCGGGGATCTCCTTGGCGAATGTCACCGCACAATCGCTTTCAATGAACGCTGCCGAGCTTGATCGCCTCAACAACAGAATGAACGCCGCGAAAATCGTCGCGACGCAATTCTCCTGCAAATCGAGCAGCGGCGCGCCGGCTGGGCGAAGCGGATAGAGCGCGTGAGTGAAGACGTTGTCGCTGCGGAATTTCGGTAAGATCCGCCAGGTGTCTTGAATGGGCCGACAATTCGCGAAGTCTCCTACGACCCATAATGATGGGCGCCCGGCAACGCGACGCCAATCTCGCCAATGCAGAGCGCAGCGCTGGACCGCGCACCGAGGTCGGCAAGGCCGCCGCCCGCCCAAATGCGCTGCGGCATGGACTTGCTTGTCGCTCTGGTTGGAGCCTGGCGCGGACGGAGAGATCGAGTAACTGGTCCGGGCTATTGCGGGCGACGCGGGCAACCAGGCCGAGTCTGACCTTGTGGCTTTGGCGCGCCGGATTGCGGAAGCCAAACTTGACTTGCGGCGTATCCTCCGGGCGCGCCAGCTACTCGCTCAGCTTCCCGAGGTTCCCGCCAATTTTAGGCTGGTCCCCTCGCCCAATTCGAAATTGTTCATGGCGGCAGTACGCCGTGCCAACCGGCGCAAAAATGCCTCGATGAATGACTTCACCAAGGGTTCGGCTTGTGGACGTCAAACCGCGCCCTCCGAAGAGAGCACTCACCGGGAGCCGATATTCTGATCGGTTTGATCCCAGCGTTGCGACGGCTTGTGTTTCCAGCACAGTTATATTATGAATATCAACTATTGTCACAACTCGAGCAAAGAACTAGCTAAAATTATTTTCAGAGAGGAAACTCTGATGGTTGCCCGATCCCCTGGCAAGCGCCCTCCCAAAACGTGTGTTCCATGGTCGATGAGCGGTCAGCACGCTGATCGCAATCATCGTTAAACTCACTTAGTACACCCCTAACAATCCTGGGAGGCGCGGGCTTCGAGATACGAGACTGGCCATCGCTTCAGAAACGCAGTCTGGCAACAATTGATTGCAGGGCCGGCCGCCCGCACGCGCTGAGGCGGCCGCCCGGCCGTCGGGCTGTCTGGTGTTGCCGATAATTTTTGAAAATACCGCCCGGACCGAAAAGGAAGATTCGCCGCACCGGTTGGCTTCAAGATTTTTGGAGAAGAATTTCACGAAACTCCCAAAAATTGATGCGAATTTGCTGACGCTTTTGAGGCACTATGCTGAAGCACATTGAGAATTTGCCACGTTCAGACGAAAAGCGCGTCCGGCTCGACGGAACAAGCTTTGCCGACACGTTAAAATCATTTGCCACGGTCGTGCGGCGGCAACTGCCCATTTTCCTTATCATCCTTCCCTGCGCATTAACGCTTGGCTTGTTGTATCTGCTGACAACGCCTGCGAGCTACACGGCCGTTGCCCGGATGGTTATTGACACGCGCAAGGTACCGGCTTTTCAGCAGCAGCAGCAAACAATGGGCGATTCGATCATCGATACTGTGGCGGTAGCGACACAGGTCGAAATTCTTACATCCGAAAATGTGAGCAAAGCCGTCATCAAGGATCTCAAACTGACGGAAGATCCGGAATTTGTAGGTGCTGGCGGGGGATTGGTTGGCGCGCTCTTCCATCTGCTTTCCAATCTATTCGACCCGGGCGAGGCGGTCTCCGAATCAGACCTCATGCGCCGAGCCCTCGTCACTTTTGAAAGTCGGCGAAAAGTCACCCGAGTTCCACAGACCTACGTCATGTCGATTTCGTTTCGATCGCTTTCTCCCGGCAAAGCCGCCCAGATCGCCAATGCCATCAGCGACGCCTATGTCGTGGATCAGCTTGAGGCCAAATATCAAACCACGCGGCGGGCCAGCGCATGGTTGCAAGATCGTATTCAAACTCTGCGCCGCGACTCCGTGTCTAGCGTCCGTGCTCTCATCGAGTTCAAGGAGAAAAACAATATTATCGAAAGTGCCGGAAAGCTGATGAATGAGCAGCAGATGAGCGAAGTCACGTCTCAGCTCATCCTTTCGCATGCTGCGACTGCAGAGGCAAAGGCTCGTCTCGACCGTATCGAAAAAGTTATGGCGGCTGGCATTCCTGACGATTCGATGGTCGACGCGCTAAAAAATGACGTAATCATTAAACTGCGCGGACAGTATCTTGAGATCGCCGGCCGAGCCGCTCTCTGGGCGCAAAAATACGGATCTAGCCATTTGGCCATCATCAGTTTGCACAATCAAATGGAGGAATTGCGTCATAATATCAAAGATGAAATGGCGAAGATCGCGGGGAGCTACAAGAGCGAATACGAAATTGCCGAGGCACGCGAGTTGAGTATCAAGAAAAGTCTCGATAGTGCTGTCGCCGACTCCCGTTTGACCAATCAGGCGCAAGTGAGTTTGACCGAGCTGGAGAGCAACGCGTCCACCACCAAAGCCATGTATGAGAATTTTCTGCAACGCTATATGGAAGCGGTCCAGGAACAGTCCTTTCCAATTTCTGAAGCGCGGTTGATTAGCCCAGCGGATCCTCCTTCAACAAGAAGCAATCCAAATACCCTGGTCGTCCTCGCCGTCACAGGGGTCAGTGGGATCATGGTGGCCTTCGGCGTTGCGGCGCTGCGTGAAACCTCCGAACGTGTGTTTCGCGCCGGTGCCCAAGTGGAGGAAGCGCTACACGTTAAATGCATCGCGATGCTGCCCGTCTTGAAACAAGTCAACCCTCCCGCTACGGACGCGCATGAGGATGCTGCGGTTCTCGCCAAACAAAGATGCATCGGGAAATCCGACGATCTCATGCGCTACGTCGTGGATTCGCCGTTTTCGCAATTTTCGGAATCGCTGCGATCACTGAAGGTCTTGGCTGATTTGAATAACGTCGTCGAAGTCAATAAAGTTATCGGCGTCACCTCGACGTTGCCTAACGAGGGCAAATCTACAATATCAGCGAATTTCGCGTCGATGATCGCGCACGCCGGGTCGCAAGTCATTCTTGTTGACGCCGATCTACGCAATCCAACTCTCTCTCGACATCTTGCTCCAAACTCCGCCGCAGGTTTGGTCGAGGTCGCCGCTGGCCGCGTCGCGCTCGAGGACGCGATATGGACTGACCCCAAGACAGGATTGGCCTTTTTATCAAGCGGCCCTGAGTCCACCAAATTGCTGCACCCAAATGCAATTATAGGTTCGGCCGCCGTCAAATCTCTCTTTAGACAGCTTCGGGACAAATACGATTACGTTATCGTTGATTTTTCCCCTCTTGCACCTGTCGTGGACACCAGGACAACCACGGGCTTTGTTGATTCCTATATCTACGTCATCGAATGGGCCAGAACCAAAATCGACGTGGTCCAGCATAGTTTTTCAGAGGCACCCGAGGTCTATGATCGGCTGCTTGGGGTCGTCCTGAATAAAGTCAATATGTCCGTTCTTCAACGCTATGAGCGATATAGAACCAATTATTACTACCGAAAATATGACCATTACCGGAATGACGAATAACGATGCCAAGACGCCTCGCAGACTTCTCGAACCTGATATCAAAAACCAAAGGGAGCCTCTGTTTCCAACCCCTTTTTTATCGATGAGGAGTTCAGGTTGATCCCGGTTGAGACTCTCGATTCCAGTTCAGCGACGCCGTTGGCGCCAATCCCAGCGGCTGTGAATCCGGTCGCCGCAGTCGGTTCGAACCGTATCGCGAGTTATATATTGTTCGCGACGGCGGCAACCGCCCCCCTTCCGTTTGGGTCGCGAGACGCAACGACCATCGCATTTTGGTGCATCGTACTCGGGAGTGCCGCCATTTTCAGCTCGACGAGCACTCTCGGCAAGCCGCAGCGAGCACTGCTCGTCGGAATTGGGTTTATCGCTGCTTGTTACAGCTTGGTCCTGCATGAGCAGCTTTCAGACAAGCCATGGATTGCAAGCCCGCATTCGCTTTGGGCTGAGGCTTCACAATTGCTTGGTGTCCATCTCGCTTCGTCCGTCTCAATCGCCAAACTCGAACCGTTCTACAGTTTAGGTCCGCCACTGGCTGCGACTCTCGCTTTGACGCTCGGTATCGTGGTCGGCTCCGACCGCGTCCGCGCCCGGCAATTGCTGTTCATCGTTGGATGGTCTGGAGTTGCTTATGCCGTCTATGGAATTTTGAGCACATTGCTCGAACCGACCATGATCCTCTGGCGGGAGAAGCGGGCTGGAATCGGCAACGTCACGGGAACGTTCATCAACAAGAACACGGCGGCAACCTACTTTGGATCCTGTGCAGCGATTTGGCTGCTTCTCTTATCGGAACGTATCCGCGAGAGATTACCCAGGGGCCCGCGGCAGTGGAAACATTTTTCACATATCTTCATGACCAAGCTGCACAAAAAAGAGGTCTTTGCCTTTTTGGCGTTCCTCAGCTGCTTCATGGCTCTCTTGATGACGGGGTCCCGTGCCGGAGTTGTTGTCTCGATGGTGACCTTCGTTGCAGCTTTCATCCTATTTTTTCAGAACGACTTGCCAAAAGGAAACGGTTTGGCGTGGATGATCGTCGGCGCCACTGGAGTGGCGCTTTTGTTGCTGCAAGTCTTAGGTGGGCACGTCAATCAGAGGTTCGATACGCAATCCCTGTCGGATGAAGGCCGGTTGGAGGGCTATCGCTCCACGTTCCACATGATTTCTGATCATCCCTGGTTTGGCACGGGTCTCGGCAGTTTTGCGTGGAGCTTTCCCAGTTACCGAAGTGCTGAGATTTCTCTCTTTGGGATCTGGAATCGCGCTCATAGCACGCCGCTTGAACTCACTGCCGAACTCGGTATCCCATTGGCCGTGATCATTGGGCTTGCTTGGATCCTAGTTTTGACATTGCTGGCCCGCGCTGTGCGGCACCGGCGCCGCGATCGCATCATACCCTTGATAGCGCTTTCGGTTGCGGTCATTGGTTTGGTTCATTCAATGCTAGACTTCAGCTTGCAAGTAACGGGTTATGCGATTGTCGCATTCGCGGTCGTCGGCGTCGGGCTGGGACAGTCTTTTCGATCTTCCAAAGACAAAATTGGTGGGACACCAGCCGAGGCTAAAAACGACCAAGTCATTGCATAAAATCAATATTTACGGTGAGGGTCACAGCCAGCACTTTTGAGGATTTTCGAAAGATAAGGGCGTTTGACATTCACGCTTCGGCGATACTTTGATTGGATCTGTACACCTCAGCTCGCGTTCGTATTTGCGTTTGCCGTGGTCAGGCACGATCGTGCGAGCGGCTTGGATAAAGTAGAGCATAGCATAACGCAGAAATTTGCCGCAGATACTTAAGACACAGCTTGTATTTGTCCCGCTTTTCTGATATGTTTATCGTTAGCGATCATGTCTTATTTGTCACTTAGGATGCCCTCATTGGGAGGATCTTTCCATGTTGAAACGCTTATTGCTGGGGTCCGCTTTAGGAACGGCGATCGTCGTCTTTTCTTCAGTCGGTAGTTTTGCCGACAAAACCGCCCGCTTGGAAAACCGATTGCTTTTTGATCTGCACCTCCTTTCTAGCTTGGAAACGAGACTTGCGTTAATTGAAGAAAATGGTGGACCCCGGTTTCTGGAGCGCTTCCTAAAGCGGGCGATTACCTCCGAAGAAAGGCAGATTGCGAAATTAGAGTGCAGGCTAGGCCACTGTGGCGTTAGCGCATTTTAGTCCAGAGATCGGCCAAAAGGTCAGCGACAGCAAGTCCCGGGTGAGATGACGGCAGTCAGCCATGCAGCTTTTGCGACGGCGCGGGTGCATATTCTTGTGTTTGGACAGAAGCTGAAGTTCGTCTATTCCTATATCTTGTGTAATTGAGTGGGTTCGTCGAACGTATCCCGCCGTGCATGATGTGTGTGACCGGCCCTTTACATCGTGTTGCACAAAGTCAACAGTGCTCTTCACCAGAGCTACGAGCGACAGGCGATGATAGCGGCTGGAACAACAAGCTTGTCCGGGCAAGGACTCTTTGCGGCTCTCAGCCGAGGCGTCCTGATGATCGTCGGAACATTTTCGATTTGGTGGGGCATCACTACTTTTCCCGTCTTCTGGCGGGATTCCCATCTGGATCACATGGCGGAGAGTATTCTTAATGGGGAGCAATTCAAAAAAGAGAACTTGCAATCAGAGCTTGCCTCTTTCGCGTCTAATGAAAATGCCTGGCCGCGTCCCGAATCTCTTAGAAGCGCGACAATTCTTCAGCTGAGTCTTACCGAACAGCCTAACACTGCTAAAAACGAAAAGCCGGTGGTCCCGGCCCTTGAGCAATTGCAAACGTCCGCTCGGCGGTCCTTGTCCGTCACTCCAGCCGATCCGCTCCTTTGGCTCGTGCTTTTTTGGGCCAATAAAATGAAGGACGATCAAAGCCCGGACAATTTCGCCAATTTGAGGATGTCTTATCTTCTCGGCCCTCATGAAGGCTGGGTGGCAAGCAGACGAAATTATATTGCCCTTGCAAATTTTGCCGATCTTCCGGAGGATTTGAGGGAAGCGGCTTTAACAGAATTCAAAGATCTTGTCGTATCGGGATATGATGACACGGCCACCCTAATCCTGGCGGGCCCTGGGTGGGCCATACGGGACAAATTGCTATTCAGCCTCAAGGATGCGCCGGATGACGCGAAACGCAGATTTGCTTCGTCGGTGGATGAGCTCAGTGATGATATAGTGGTTCCTGGGGTCGAAAAGCCTGAGGCACGTCCGTGGCGATGAAGATACGAGTGAGCTGCGCAAGCGCCCATTCCTTCGTGCGAGACCCAATGCTTGCTGGCATCTCGAAGAAGCGGAAACTTCACGCCACGTGGCTGCTTAAGAGAGCGCATCCATGGCCCGGGTCTTCCATCCAGTCGAGACGTTCTCCGTGCGGCTGACGATCACTGGCCAATTTCAATACCGGCTGATCCACTCCAACATTATTCCGGCATACAGGATGTGAATGTTGGGTGCTTCCTTGCGTGATCGTAGCCGCTAGGGTGCGTATCCTCCTTCACTTCAACGGGGATTGACACAAGCCGGCCATGCCTTGCTCTCCGCTTGGCGATGATGTGTTCGGCGTCAGTGCACGCGGCGAATCGAACCGCCGACGATCTCGGAGTCTGGGGTATGATTCTCCCCCAGCAAAAACCACAAGCACACGATGGTGAAGGCTACTGCGAGGGCAGCGACCATGAAGAGGTTTTTCATTGTGACATGCTCCAGCGAACTCATGGTATTCCGCAGTGGTCAATCTAATTGCCGAATTGGCAGCTTTGCAAAGACATAATAGAGGAAAACGATGGATTGTTATGGAGGCTGGAAAAAAAGCTTCGCGGCGCGTCTTAGCACGGCGCCCACTCTATTCCCCGAATATGGAGATATCAGAAAATGGTTCAGAGATTTGACGGGCGGTGAGTAAGCATAGCAGTTTTTCCAAACCGAATGAAGACTGCAACAAATGGGAGACCGCCTTGCGGATGTTTTTTGGCCGCATGCGTTTGAGCCGAGGGCAGTTGTTGATGACAAAATTGAACAGAGCCCAGTCTCGCGAAATCTGCGGTTCGAGCGCGCGAACCTGATAGGCAAACCGTGCCTTGGTCCATCTATAAAGCTCCATGTCGTAGCGATTGTATCCTTCAATGCGCCGGCGCGTGGCCCGCTCCACCCGTAAAGGCGGTCGAGAAGACCCACAAGGCCAAAAATTCTTCAAGTGGCGCCGCCGTGAGAAAATATCTCTCGATGTTTTGCTTGGCCATCTCCAGATGACACTTTTCGATAGGGGCCGACGAAACCGGTTTCCCGTAAAAGCCCCGGGACCATCCCGTTCTTCGTAACCGCTAAGCATGCGGACCTGATGGTCGAATGGGTCCAAACCAATGCGGTTGTCCAGATATTGTTCGAGAGTCATATCCTTGATAATCTCGTAATGCGGCGCGTAAGTTTTGTCTCTTATGAAGTAAAAAGAGGAGATTACACTGTCGATGAGGTTCCGGATGATCGTGAAGTACTTTTGGGTATGGTCGAACAAAGTATAAATACCCATCCGCGCATGACCGCCATTTTCCGTCCAATGGGCAGCGTTCCCTTTGAAAGTCTCGGCGGAATTTATTCGCGTTATGAACTCTCGATAGATATCACGCATAGGCCCTTCATTCACAGCAGCAATGCGAAAGTGTTGAACTGTTTCGCGGCGGGCGGTTTCATGTTTGTTGATTGGAAAGATGATTTGCGGCAAGCCTTAGGGGACCTCGCGGAAGAATTCATGTACCGCAACGCGGATGATCTCAATTCCAAAATGGACCGCCTTAAAGGAAACCCGGAAAAGCAGCTGGAGATCATTCAAGCGGTTCGCGAAGCCGTATCCAAGGATCTCAATTTTCTTGCGCTTCAGACAGATGTCATCCGCAAGGCAGCGTCATCATTCCCGGCTCAAGGCCCGCGCGTCATACCAACATAAGTCTCGCGGCCGCCTTAACGCGGTACGGTGTCCGTCCACACGTTAAAGCGGCCAAAATCAATTTTGCCAGAGAGGTCGATCAGAGCTTTTTGTTCACGGCGTCAGCAACTTTGTTCGTTGCATCCTTCACGGCCTGCTTGGCATCACCGGCGAGTTTTTCAGCCTTGCCCTTGGCTTGCTGAGCAAGGCCCTCGGCCTCCATCTCCTTGGAGCCTGTGACTTTGCCAGTCGTTTCCTTGACTTTTCCCGCGGCTTGATTGGCAACGCCGGAAACCTTGTCCATGGTGCTACCCATTACGCATCTCCTTAAGTGGAGGAATGTCACAATTGACGGCCTAGGAACGAAAGCCCGCAAATAAGGTTCCGGTGTTCAATCGTGACCGCACGCAATCGTGTTCGCACCTTGCAACATATGCGGGAATTCTAGGGCCTTGCGTCCGGCGATACAGCTGCGGCACCAAACGTATTCTCTGACCCGGGAGACACCTGGGTCTCCGGCTCTTTCGTGTCCGAAGAGACACTGGGCGTAAGCCCGGCCGCAACCTCGGGTTCCGGCGGCGCGATGGCGGCGCGCGGCTTCTCAATGAGAACGGGCGGCTCCGTCACGGGACCGGAAATGGGCCTGAAGATCGCTTCTTCTGTCTCATCGGCGTGCAGGCGTTCCTCTGGCCGCTTCCAAACGAAGACATCGAGTTTTCCGGTAGCCGGCAACGCGGGCAGCCAGCGATCCGACATGACGACTCCAGCGATCCAGGTCGCATCGCGCGGCGCTTTGACCGCACGCGCCAGCCAATCGCGTGTGAAACCGGAATCGCCATGTTCCGCCTCTTCGAGTTCCGCCATGATCAGACACATCCTGGCGGTTGGCCGCTCATTGCCCTGGATATGGGGAAGCATGGAGTCCCGCGCGGCTTTGTAGTCGCCGGCGCCAATCGCGGCACGGGCTACCGCTATGCGGCTTTCAGGATCTTGCGGGGCCAGCTTGACGAGTGTGCGCGCTCTTGCCAGACGCTCGGCGTGCGATTCGCCCGGACGTAGATCGAGGTAAACCTTCGCGAGGTCCGGATGCGGAGACAGCGGCCATGCCGCCTCGATGATTTTCGCCGCCTTCCGGGCGTAGCCTTGGCGGGACAAAAGCCGGGAGGCGAGCGCGGTGGCGGGCACAAGGTCCGGCGCGCTTTTGACCGCCGCACGCGCAAGTCGGAGGGCTTCGTCCGGCTCGGTCTGCTCCTTGTCGAGAGCGATCGCGGTCATCAGCACGGCGCGTTGCCGGTCTCTTGTCGTCTTATCGATCAAATTCCGGTTGTTATCGAGCGCCGCCAAAGCGCCTTGCCAATCCTGTGCCGCGACATGCTTTTCAAGAATCGCCACCGCGCTCCAAGGCAACGCGGCGATTCCATGCGCCCGATTGGCAAAATCATGTGCCGCATCGGTATTCCCGCGCCGATGCGCATGCGCGTGCAGACCGCGGAAGCCGAGCAGCCGCGTCTCGCTGCGCCGGGTCATTTCCGTAAATGCCGATTCCACCACATGGTGGTCGCCCGCGAGCTGGGCGGCCTCGGCCCTGAGCAGCAAGGCCAAAGGTTCTCCCGGCAGATGCCGCTGCGCTTCGGCGGCGGCCTTGATGGCGAGCTTTGCGTCGCCCGAGCCCACCGCGATGATGCCCCGCGAAAGGGCGGCATAACCCTTGTCGCGGCGGCGCGCCCGATTAGCCCCGGAGACAGTGGGCGGCAGGCGTAAGACAAAACGAATCCCGCTCCATATCAGCATGGCTGCGGCGATAGAGACGGCGATAGCCCCAAGTCCCACCAAAATCGAAGTTTCGATCCGGTAGCCTTGCCAAGTCAGCATGATCTTGCCGGGCTGATCGACGAGCCAAGCCTCGCCAAACGCAAGGACTATGAGAACGAGGAAAAAAAAGAGAACCCGTAACATGTGCTTCTCGTCGAGGGCTGCGATTGGGCTCTCGGTTAAGGGGAAATTATGATTTTGGCTTGCTCAGGGCCGTCACGGCGTCGGCCTCGATCGATTTCGCGGCGTTTATGGCGTCGAGCCGCGCCTTCACGGCTCCCCCCCAGCTCTCCGATTTTGCTGCCGAAGGGCTGGGCAATTGCTTCCACAACCTATATGCGGCTTCGAGATCGTGGTCCGCAAGCGCCGTTTCGATACGAGTCGCAATTCCCTCGGCATCCATGTCCTCGGCTTCGCCGGTGCGGCGAATATGCACGAGCCCCTTGGCATGGCGGGTCACGCGATCGAGGAAACCTTCATCGGCGCCCGCCTGATTGACGGGATCGGCGGCGATGATCTCGGGGGCGAGCGCCGAAAATTGCTCGGCCAGCTGCTTGTCGTTTGGAACCGCACCGCTGGCAGCCGCCTGCAACGGTGCCAAGGCATCTGCGGGAATCCCCAGAGTCTCAAGTGCCGCGAGTTGCTCCGGAAACGGACTGCCGCTCTCCAGTTTGTGCAGTAAGCTCTGCGCGACGATGGCAAGCGTTTGCGGGCGGGAACCTTGTTTGGATGACGGGGCGGGCTCGCGGTCTTGCGCCCGCGCGCGAAGCTCCGATTTGGGCGCGGCAAGCGTTGTTTCGAGCGAGGTGAGCTTTTGCTCGATCGCGCCAATTCGCGCCGCGAGCGGTTCGAGATCGGGAGCCTCGGCGGAATTGCTGACTGCGGAGGGGGCAGCCTCTGGCGCCGCTGGTCTCGCGGCGATGTCCTTCTGCAGGTCGGCCTGCGCCGAAGCCGCCGACTCAGCGGCTTTGTTGGCCGTGCTTTCGGCGGCGGCCACGCGGGATTCGAGCGCCGAGAGCGCGGTGCGGAGATCGGCCGGGGAGGGCGCCTCGCCCTTCGCCTCGATGGCATCTAGGCGCGCGCTCACGGCATCCAAGCGATCCTCGGATCGAGCCGTTTGGACCGGGGCTCCTTCAAAATGCCGGAGCGCCAGGGACCCGCCAAAGCCCAGGATGCCACCCGCGATGGCGGTGGCCGCAAGCGCGGCAAAGCGGGGGCGGGGAGGCGGGGCTTGCTCGACAACCCGCCAAGACGCATAGGGTGACGCCGCGTCCGGCTCGTGGGTCTTTGGCTCAGGCGCGTCTGAGGGCTCCGGCGAGGGTGGTTCCAAGTTTTTTTCCACATCCATTGGGCTCGGCGAGTCAGCGGGGATGGGTTCTTTGGCGCCAGAATGAACATGGGACGAAGGGCTGGTCCCGGATTCATCTTCTAACTGTGCCGGTTGCTCGTCGCGGGCTTGATCTTCGGCGCCGCTCACAGCTGTTTGATGCGGCAAATCCGGCGGGAAACCTGGCTCAGCGCCTGGTTTGGAATGTACTGCCTCGTCGTCGGCCATCGGGCATCCTCGATTTGGCGCCTTTGTAAAGGAACGCAATGCGGCGCGCAACGGGTGGCATCGCCGGTCGGCGGCCTATATTTTCGGACTCAGCCGTTTGAAACAAGCTTCAGCACGTTGAGGAGCGGTTCCGGCGAGACGGAGAGGGGCGGATTGAAAGGCTGCTCATAAGCCGCGATCAAGCCGATCACAATAATAACCCCAATGGTGAAAATGGCCATGGCCGCGATATGCGGACGCGCCCGTTCGAGATGCACGACGGCGACGCTGATTTGCCCCATCACGGCGAACAAAAGGACGCTGGCCCATTTTTCAGATTCCGAATAGTCCGCGCTGAGCGCCAGCCGGTCGTCGCGCGCTTGGCGGACATTCATGGCTGTGTCAACGAGCAAACGGTTGAATGCCGCGCCACCATTTGGCACCGACTCCGACTGAGCGACGATTCGCAGCAACTGATCTTGCGCCGCTTCCGCCTGAACGGACGCCTCTCCCTCTGCCATGCTTGGCCATTCCTTTTCGGTGACAGCGGTCACATAGTCTCGAATGGCACAATTGATCGTTGCATCCGGCAATCCGGACGCGGCGACAAGATCGTGAAGGGAAAGCAGGCTCGCGGCTTCTCTTCGCACTGTGCTTGCGGCGCGCCGGTTGCGGTCCCAAACATCATTGGCGAGAAATCCGATGAGGATACCGAGAATGACCACGATCCCGCCGATAAAAGGCGCGACGACTCCTCTAAAGCTTTGGACCCAGGCTCCGGTCAGACGCCCAAAGCACAAATAGATCAACAGCAGCGCGGACCCGCCATAAAATGCCGCCACGGTGAAAACCAAAGCGGGAACCGGCAGGGACAGCCACCTATCGATCATATGCGAGTCCTAGTTTAGATATTCGCTGGGGGCGAGGGTTGGATTCGCTGGGAACGTCGGGGGGCTCCCGGCTCACTCCGCAGCGGCGGTCGTAGTGGCGTTGAGCGCCTCCGCGCCGGTTTCGAATTGGAGCTTGGCGAGGCGGGCATAAAGGCCATCCTTGGCGACGAGTGTCTTATGCGTGCCTTCCTCGATCAACCGGCCATTGTCGAGAACGAGAATCCGGTCGGCTTCGAGGACCGTTGCCAGCCGATGCGCGATCACGAGTGTCGTGCGTTCGGACATCACCTGTTCAAGGGCCCCTTGCACCGTAGCTTCGTTTTCGGAATCGAGGGCGGACGTTGCTTCATCGAGAAGCAGGACCGGGGCTTCCTGCAAAATCGCCCGCGCGATGGCAATCCGCTGCCGCTGGCCGCCCGACAAGGTGACGCCCCGCTCGCCCGCCAGAGTCGCATAGCCATGCGGCAAGGCTTGGATGAACGCGTCGGCGGCGGCGCGCTTGGCCGCGTGCCGCACGGCTTCATCGCTCGCATCGGGGGAGCCGTAGCGGATATTGTCGGCGATCGAGGCGGCGAAGATTACGGGGTCTTGTGGAACGCTCTTGATCCGCCGGCGAAGCGCCGCGGGATCGACGGTCTTGATGTCGATGCCGTCGAGCAGGACGCGGCCCGACGCTGGATCGTAGAACCGCGAGAGCAGCTGAAAAAGCGTCGTCTTGCCAGCCCCGGACGGCCCAACGACGGCGACCATTTCTCCGGGCGCTATCTTGAAGGACAGGCCGTGCAAGGCGGACTCTTGCGGCCGTGTCGGATAAGCGAAGGTGACATCCTCGAAGACGATTTCGCCGCGCGTTGGCACGGGCAGCACGGCGGTATTGAGCGGCGCGACGATCTTCGGTTGCACGGCAAGAATATCCGAGATCCGGCCAGCGGCACCGGCGGCGGCGGCGATTTCGCCCCAGACTTGGCTCAATTCGCTCAAGGAGCTCGCGGCCAAAACGGCATAAAGCAAAAATTGCGACAAAAGCCCGCCGGTCATGCGCCCCGCGAGCACGTCCCGCGCGCCAAACCAAAGCACGCACACGATACTCGCGAAAACAAGGAATATGACGGTGATCGTGAGGATTGCGCGCGAGAGCGCGGCGTTGCGGGCGGCGGCATAAGCCTCCTCGACGGTGGCGCCAAAATGGCGGCCGGTGGCCGGCTCGGCGCCAAATGCCTGCATGACACGCACGGCGCCGAGGCTTTCCGCGGCATAGGCACTGGCTTCGGCGAGCGTATCCTGCGCGGTGCGCGAGCGCTTGCGGACTAGGCGGCCGGAGGCCACGAGCGGCAAAACGATAATCGGAATGGCAATCAGCACGGCGGCGGAAAGGATTGGACTCGTATAGACCATCAGGGCGATCGCGCCGATGAACAGCAAGAAATTCCGCAACGCGACCGCCGATGTCGTGCCGAAAGCGGCCTTCATCTGCGTCGTATCGGCGGTGAGCCTGGACAGGAGTTCTCCCGTCCGCGCGGTGTCATAGAATTCGGCATCGAGCGAACAAAGATGGCGGAACACATTTGCCCTGAGGTCGGCGACGACTCGCTCGCCGAGAGTGGTTACGAAATAATATCGCGCGCCCGAGGCGAGCGCGAGCACTCCGGCGACCGCGATCAGGCCGAGGAAATAGGTATTGATCAAGTTGGCGCTTTCCGCCGTAAAGCCGAAATCGATCATCCGCCGGATCGCCAGCGGCACCGCCAGGGTTGCCGCCGCCGCCACCGTCACGGCGGCAAGGGCACCAAAAATGCGCGGTTTATAGCGCAGAAGATAAGGCGCAAGCTGCAAAAGTGCGCGCGGGGAAGGCTTCTTCTCGGGTCCGTCGGCGTTCGCCGTGAGGGCGGGGGATGTGCTCATCGTTCAATCATAGCCATGATTTTTTCCGCTGGAGCGCGAAAGTTTCTCCTCATTCGCGAATAGGGCGGCCGCGAGCCTCCCGACTATTCATGAATAATAAGCGGATTGCTCGAATCGTCAGATTGGTTAAGAGATATTTCCGGCCCTTCGGGAACCCTTCCCCCGCCGCAAGCGCCGCAGGCCGAAGGAAACCACGCAAAGGGCTTGGAGCATGTCTAGGAAGATGAATCCCCCAAGTCAATCGCGCACAGCTCATTCGCCAATGTCGCTGTTTCTTGGCACCCTATGGATGTCACTGGCTTGCGGAGCAGCGCATGCCGAAGATCCACCGCTTCTTCCCGACAATTCCAAAATGAGCACCGTGTCCCCCACCGTCATATGCAAGAATCAGACATTAATTCGCTCGCTCACTGCGAATGTGACATTTTGCCGGGGACCATGAAACCCCGGGCAATCCAACGTTCCGGCCAGATCCCGGATCATATTGCACATTACAAGGGACATGCTCTAAGCGGGTCCATGGTTGAGCGTTTCCAGCGGAGGTCGGACGGCGTGGCGGGTGGCAAGGTTTTGGTCACGGGAGCTTCGGGCTTCGTCGGGTCCGCGGTGGCACGCGCGCTGATCGGGTCGGGCTATTCTGTCCGGGCTTTGCTGCGCAGGAGCAGCAACCGGATAAATCTCACAGGGCTCGATGTCGAGATCGCTGAAGGCGACATGCGCGATGCGGCGGCGGTCGCGCTGGCCATGGCGGGGGTGCGTTTTTTGTTTCATGTCGCGGCCGATTACCGACTCTGGGCCCGCAAGCCGGATGAAATTTTCTCGGCAAACCGCGAGGGGACACGGGTGCTCATGCGGGCGGCACTCACGGCGGGCGTTGAGCGCGTCGTCTATACGAGCAGTGTGGCGACTATCGCCTGCGCTGCCAATGGCGGCACGGCCGACGAGACGATGCGCCTTAGCGAATCCTGCGCGATCGGCGCCTATAAGAAAAGCAAGGTTGCCGCCGAGCAAGTCGTGGAAGCTATGATCGGCGGCGAGGGTTTGCCGGCGGTCATCGTGCATCCGACGGCGCCGATTGGGCCGCGCGACTTGAAGCCCACCCCGACGGGCCGGGTCATTCTCGAGGCAGCCTCTGGCCGCATTCCAGGATTCGTCGATACCGGGCTCAATCTGGTGCATGTCGACGATGTCGCGAACGGCCACCTCGCCGCCTTGCAACTTGGCATGCCCGGCGAGCATTATATTCTCGGCGGCCAAAATGTGCTGCTCGCGGAGCTCCTTGGCCAAATCGCCGGGATGTGCAATCGCCGGCCTCCCAAACTACGGTTGCCGCGACCCTTGCTCTACCCCTGCGCCATCGCGGCCGAGGCCATGGCGCATGTGACCCGGCGGGAACCTTTCCTCACCCTCGACGGCTTGCGGATGTCGAAGTACCGGATGTTCTTTAGTTCCGCCAAGGCCGAACGCGATCTCGGCTATAAGGCAAGGCCCTATCCCGAGGCCCTCAAGGAGGCCTTGGCCTGGTTCCGCGACAACGGGCAATTGCGATGACACCGGACTTTGTTGAGGAACCGACGAAGACGCACCGGGGCGAGAATTTCCCCGTGGCCTCCTTCCTCATCGCCCCAAGACACCGCTCCGTGATCCTTGCCTTTTACCGCTTTGCGCGGGGCGCCGACGATGTCGCTGACAATGCGTCCCTGACGCCGGATGCCAAGCTCGCCTTGCTCGATCAATTCGAGGCGACGCTGACCGGGAGGAGCGATGCCATCGCAGCCGCGCGGCCGCTTCGGTCTGCCCTCGCCGCGCGCAAACTGCCGCCGCGCCACGCGCTCGATCTTTTGCGCGCGTTCCGGATGGATGCCATCAAGCACCGCTATGCGAATTGGTCCGAGCTCCTGGACTATTGCGCCTATTCGGCGGCGCCGGTCGGACGCTTCGTTCTGGACGTGCATGGCGAAAGCGACTCAACTTGGCCCGCTTCAGACGCCCTGTGCACGGCGCTGCAAATCAACAATCATTTGCAAGATTGCGGCGCCGACTACCGCAACCTCGATCGTGTTTATATTCCGCAAGATATGCTTGCCGCGCAAAACATTGGCGTGGAGGTGCTCGGCGCGCCACAAGCCTCGCCGGCGCTGCGCAAAGTTTTGCAAGGCGTGGCGGAGCGCAACGCATCGCTGATTGCCTTGGGTTACCCTCTTCCTCGCGAACTCCAGGATTTCCGGCTTTGCTTGGAAATCGCTGTGATCGTCAGCCTCGCTCGCCAGATCAACATATTGTTACTCGAACGCGATCCATTGAGCGAAAAAGTTCATTTGGGGAAGGTGGACGTTCTTGCCGCCTCAAGCACGGGCATCGCCGAAGGGCTGCGCGCGTTCTTCCGCCCGCGGCGGACCGCGCCCACCCCCGCCGGTGGCGCATGAACGGTGCGTCGGAAGCGGCTGTTCCGGCCGACGCGTCCACCAGCGCGCGCGGCAGTTCGTTCAACGCGGCGATGCGCATTCTTCCGCGTCCCCGCCGCGAGGCGATGTTTGAAATCTATTCCTTCTGCCGCGCCGTCGATGACATCGCCGATGAAGCAGGGCCGCGTCCCGCCCGCAAGCAAGCGCTTGCGCAATGGCGGCGCGATATTGACTCACTCTATGCGCGGGGTGAGCCAATCAAACCTTCGCTGCGGGGTCTCGGCGAAGCCATCCACGCCTTTGGCCTGAGGCGGGAGGATTTTTGCGCCGTGATCGATGGCATGGAAATGGATGTCGAGACCGACATCCGAGCCCCGGATCTCGCGACGCTCGATCTTTACTGCGATCGGGTGGCGAGTGCCGTTGGCCGGCTGTCGGCGCGCGCCTTCGGGATGCCAGAAGCGGAAGGCGATAACCTCGCGCATCATCTTGGCCGCGCGTTGCAGCTCACCAATATTTTGCGCGACCTCGACGAGGACGCCGCGATCGGTCGGCTCTATCTTCCGCGCGAGGATCTTTGCGTGGCGGGCATCAGTGTTGAGGAACCGCGCGCGGTTCTCGCCGATTCGGCGCTGGGGCGGGCATGTGCGCCGACGCTCGCGCGGGCTAAGGCGCATTTTGCCGAGGCGGCCCGGATCATGGCGCGATGTCCCCGCAGAAGCGTCCGCGCGCCAAGAATCATGGCGGATGTTTACCGGGCCATTCTCGACCGTTTGGAACAGCGCGGATTTGCCGTGCCGCGCTCCCGTGTCCGCACGCCCCGCCATCGCGTTCTCCTTGCGATTTTGCGCTACGGTCTCGTGTGATGGGCCGTCCCACCGTTCATATCATCGGTGCCGGGCTGGCCGGGCTAGCGGCGGCCGTCCGCCTTGCGGGCGGTCCCCGCGATGTCGTGCTGCATGAGGCAGCCCGCCATGCGGGCGGCCGTTGCCGCTCCTATTTCGATCCCGCCCTCGGGATAACGATCGACAATGGCAATCATTTGCTGCTGTCCGGGAATACCGATGCGCGAAATTATTTGGCGGCGATCGGAGCGGAGGATCAGCTGACGGGACCGCCGGAAGCGGACTTCGCCTTCATGGACCTTGCAACCGGGGAGCGATGGCGGTTGCGTCCGAACGCCGGAGCGTTTCCGTGGTGGATTTTCTCGCCCAACCGGCGGGTGCCCGGCACGAGTCCGCTGGATTATCTTGGCCTGTTGCGCCTTCTTCTCCCCGGCAAGGACGCGCCGGTCGGTGAGGTGCTTTCCCAGAGCGGTGTGCTTTACGAGCGGCTCTGGCGGCCGTTTTTCCTCGCCGCCTTGAATACGGATCCTGGTGAAGGATCGTCGAAACTCGCCAGCGCCGTGGTTCGGGAAACGCTGGCGCGGGGAGGGCGGGCTTGCCGTCCCTTGGTGGCGCGTCAAGGCCTGTCGGCGGCCTTCATTGACCCGGCACTCGATGATCTTTCCAAGCATGGTGCCAAGATCCATTTCGAGCACCGGCTGCGGGCCATCGGTTTTGCCATGGGCCGCGCCAATGCCTTCCATTTCGGCGATAATGTGCTGCCGCTTGGCCCAGAAGATACGGTCATTCTCGCGGTTCCGCCGCAAATTGCCGGGAGCCTCGTGCCGGGACTAAAAACGCCGGACAGTTACCGTGCGATCGTCAATGCGCATTTCAGCATTGCGCCGCCTGCGGATTTTCCGCCCCTCATGGGCATTGTGAACGGCACCATCGAATGGCTGTTCGCCTTTCCGGACCGGTTGTCGGTCACGATCAGCGGCGCCGACCGCCTTCTCGACGTTTCGCGCGAAGACCTCGCCGGGCGCATCTGGGCGGAAGTTGCAAAAGTGACACAGATTGAAAAGCCGCTGCCGCCGTGGCAGATCATCAAGGAAAAACGGGCGACCTTCGCGGCGACGGTCGCCGAAAACCGGCGCCGGCCTGGCATTGAAACGGCCTACGCAAATCTGGTGCTTGCCGGCGACTGGACGGCGACCGGCTTGCCCGCGACGATCGAAGGGGCAATCCGCTCCGGCCATCGAGCGGCCGGTAAGATCGCGGCAATGAGGTAAGTCATAAAGGGCGGCTTGGTGGAACAAATCGACGGTGTCACGCAAGCGCCCGACACAGCGGATCGCGAATTCGCCCGCATCGACGCGGCGGTCTCGCGCGCGAGGCAAGCGCTGTTGGATGTCCAGCGCCCCGATGGGCATTTTGTCTTCGAATTGGAAGCCGATGTCACGATCCCGGCCGAATATATTCTGTTCCGGCATTTTCTCGGACAGCCAGCCGATGCCTTGCTCGAAGCCAAGATCGCCGCCTTTATCCGGCGCAAGCAAGCAGCGCACGATGGCTGGCCGCTGTTCACCGATGGCCCCTTCAACCTCAGCAGTTCCGTCAAGGCCTATTTCGCGCTGAAAGCTGTGGGCAATAGCCCGGACGCGGATCACATGCGGCGTGCCCGCACGGCGATCCTCGCGCATGGCGGCGCAGCGAACGCCAATGTGTTCACCCGCGCGCTGCTTGCCCTCTTCGGCGTGCTGCCTTGGCGCGGCGTGCCCGTCATGCCGGTCGAGATTTTGCTCTTGCCGCGCTGGTTCCCCTTTCATATGACCAAGGTCTCCTATTGGAGCCGCACGGTCATCATGCCCCTCGTGGTCGTGAACGCGCTCAAGCCGCGCGCACGAAATCCGCGCAACGTCACCATCGAGGAACTCTTCGTCGAACCCCCGGATAGGGTGCGCCACTGGCCTGGCGGCCCGCAGCAAAAATTTCCCTGGACGCAGATCTTTGGCGCGCTCGACAACTTGCTGCGCTGGGCCGAGCCTTACTTTCCCAAAAGCTTGCGCAAGCGGGCGATCGATCAAGCAGTTGCCTTCGTCGAGGAACACTTGAATGGTGAGGATGGGCTTGGCGCGATTTACCCGGCCATGGCCTATTCGGCGATGATGTTCGACGCACTTGGCTATCCGAGGGACGACCCAAGGATGGTCCAAATTCTGAACGCGATCGATAAACTTCTCGTGATCCACGAGAACGAAGCCTATTGCCAGCCCTGCGTCTCGCCGGTGTGGGATACGGCGCTTGCGTCGCACGCCTTAATGGAGGCCGGCGGCGACCCTGCTGAGAGGTCTGTTCATGCCGGTCTTGCCTGGCTCGAACCCTTGCAAATCACCGATGTCGTGGGGGATTGGGCCGTGCAAAAGCCGCGGGTCCGGCCGGGCGGCTGGGCGTTCCAATATGCCAATCCGCACTACCCCGATGTCGACGATACCGCTGTCGTCGCGATGGCGATGGATCGCGCCGGCTCTTTGAAATACGCAACCGCAATTGCGCGGGCGCGCGAGTGGATCGAAGGCCTGCAGAGCGCCAACGGCGGCTGGGGCGCTTTCGATGCTGACAATGACTATGATTATTTGAACTATATCCCCTTCGCTGATCACGGAGCCTTGCTCGATCCGCCGACGGCGGATGTAACAGCCCGCTGTCTGTCCATGCTGGGCCAGCTTGGGGAGGTTCCAGCCCGCAATTCCGCTGTCGCGCGCGGCCTCGATTATCTCTTGCGGACTCAGGAAAAGGACGGCAGCTGGTTTGGCCGCTGGGGAATGAATTATATCTATGGAACTTGGTCGGTGCTTTGCGCGTTTCATGTGCTGCGGCGCGATCTGCGCAGTGCAGACATCCAGAAAGCGATTGCTTGGTTGAAACGCATCCAAAACAAGGATGGCGGCTGGGGCGAAGGCGGCGAGAGTTACGATCTGGACTATACGGGCTACAGGCCGGCACCCAGCACGCCGTCGCAGACGGCATGGGCCTTGCTTGCGTTGATGGCCGCGGGTCAGGTCGAAGACGATGCGGTCACTTTGGGGGCGCGCTATCTTGCGGCGACCCAGGCGGAGGACGGATTTTGGAAGGAAGAGCGTTTTACCGCGACGGGTTTTCCCCGGGTGTTTTATCTACGCTATCATGGTTACGCGAAATATTTCCCGCTGTGGGCGATGGCGCGCTACCGCAATCTCAAAACCGGCAACCGTCCTCCAGTGCTGGCGGGCATGTGACGCCCTTTCCAATCATCGCCGTTACTGGCCTCAAAACGGAAGCCAGGATCGTCGCCGGGCCGCGAATCCGCGCCATCGCAGGCGGCGGCGACGCCGCGGGGCTTGAAGCCGCTTTGCACGCGGCCGTCGCGAAGAAAGCATCCGCGATTATCAGTTTTGGCGTCGCTGGCGGATTGGCTCCTGGGCTCGCTCCCGGAGCGAGACTTATCGCTCGCACAGTCATTTCGGAAGACGGCACCAGCTATGATTGCGATCTGGGCTGGTCGAAGCGGCTATCCTGCGCATTCGGCGGCGCGACGGTCGCCGGGATCGCCGGGGTCGATTCTCCCGTGGCGGGACATGAAGAAAAGCATGCCCTGTATCTTAAGACGGGTGCCCATGCCGCCGATATGGAATCGCATATTGCGGCGCGTGTCGCCGCTTTCCACAAGCTGCCCTTCGCGGCATTCCGGGTGGTGGCCGATCCCGCGCACCGGCGGTTGCCACATGCGGCCTTGGTGGCGCTGAAAACGGACGGCTCGCTCGCGCTCGGCGCGATCGCCGCGTCGCTATTGCGGGACCCTGGCCAGATCCCGCTGTTGCTGCGGACCGCCCGCGATGCGCAAGCGGCCTTCCTCTCTCTACTCCGCAGCCGAAAGCTGATCGCCGGAACCCTCGGCTTCAGCGATTTCCGCGAGTTTTTGCTCGACGTGCCGGCTGAAGACGTACTCGGCGGGACGCTGCAAGTGTAGCGGAATGTCCGGAGCCATTTGACCGCTGGTGCGAATGCCGCCTAAGGCGACGCCAAGCGCCCGCAGGGGATGGTTGAACGCATCTTCCACGGCCGTCGCCTCGAAGCCGCAATGGACCATGCAGTCGGCGCATTTTTCATATTTGCCGGTGCCATAGGAGTCCCAATTGGTCTCCTCCATCAGCTGCTTGAAACTAGTCGCATAGCCTTCCCCGAGCAAGTAACATGGCCGCTGCCAGCCAAACACCGTGCGGGTTGGATTGCCCCAAGGCGTGCATTGATAAGTGCGGTTTCCGGCGAGAAAGTCGAGGAACAGCTTCGATTGGAAAAAAGGCCACGCCTTGCCGCGGTTGCCCAGCGAGAAAATTTGCCGGAACAGGGTTTTGGTCTTCTCGCGATTGAGGAAATGCTGCTGGTCGGGCGCCCGTTCATAGGCGTAGCCCGGCGACACCGTGATCCCCTCGATCCCCAACGCGGCCACTTTGTCGAAGAAGGCGGCAACCCGTGAAGGGTCGGCATTGTTGAAGAGCGTGCAGTTGATGGTGACCCGGAAACCGCACTCCTTGGCGCGCTTCAAGGCATCGAGGGCGCGGTCATAGACGCCTGCCTGGCAGACCGACAGGTCGTGCATATCCGCATCGCCGTCGAGATGGATGGACCAGTTAAAGTAGCGGTTCGGTGTGTAGCGGTCGAGGTTTTTGACCAAAAGCAAGGCATTGGTGCAGACGGTCACGAATTTGCGTCTCGCAATGGCCCCCTTCACGATCTCGGGAAGTTCCTTGTGCAGCAAGGGCTCGCCGCCCGCGATCACGACGACCGGCGCGCCACATTCATCGATTGCCGCGAGGCAATCGGCGGCCGGCAGACGCTGATTGAGGATCTTGTCTGGGTAATCGATCTTGCCGCATCCCGCGCAAGCGAGATTGCAGCGGAACAAGGGTTCGAGCATCAGGACGAGCGGAAAGCGCTTGCGTCCCGCCAGGCGCTGGCGGACGACATAGGCGCCGATCTGAGCCATTTGCAGAATCGGTATTCCCAATGCGTGCTCCTTTATGTCCGTTTTGCCGTAGGGTGCCATTCGGCAAGCGGCGAGTTTAGCTGTTGAGTTCGGGCGGCAGCTTGAATTCTATATCTTCCGCGATGCCAGGCAAGATTGTCAATTCGACCGGGCCGAGCCGGCGCAGCGCATCCAGCACGCCATCGACAAGAACTTCCGGTGCGGAGGCGCCAGCGGTCAGGCCGATGATTTTCGCCTCGCGCAACACGTCATAATTAAGTTCGCTCTCGTCGGCGATGAGATAGGACGGGATATTCGCTTCAGTCCCGATTTCGCGCAACCGTGTCGAATTCGAGCTATTTTGAGCGCCGACCACGATCAGAATATCGACGAGCTTGGTCAACTCGCGAACCGCGGCTTGCCGGTTTTGGGTGGCGTAACAGATGTCTTTTGTCTCCGGTCCGGCAATGTCGGTGAAACGGCGCTTCAACGCGGCAATAATAAATTTGGTTTCATCGACGCTCAACGTCGTTTGCGAGACATAGGCAATTGCAGCGTCTTGCGGAAGATCAAGATGCTCCACGTCGTCTTCCGATTGAACTAAGTGGATCGGACCGGGAATCCGTCCCATCGTCGCTTCGACTTCCGGATGGCCCGCGTGGCCGATCAAGACGATCGATCTGCCTTGTTGCACATAGCGCTCACCTTGGCTATGAACTTTCGAAACGAGCGGGCAGGTGGCGTCGAGGACCGGCAGTCCAAGCTCAGCCGCTTCCGTCTCGACGGAGCGGGCAACCCCATGGGCACTAAAGATCGTGCGTGCTCCAGCGGGAATCTCGTCCAGGCGTTCGACAAACCGGGCGCCCTTCGCCTTGAGGGTCTCGACAACATAACGATTGTGGACAATCTCATGGCGCACATAGACAGGTGGCCCATATTTTTCGAGCGCCCGTTCGACGATTTCAATCGCCCGGACGACACCGGCACAAAATCCGCGCGGTTGCGCTAGAATGACCTTCATGAAATTTGCCTGGCGCCGGAACGAATATACCTTTAAAAGCAGAACCTTGGTAGAACCTTTGGAGAAAGCGCGCCTGCTGCGTCAGGCGCGAGGCGAACCGGTACTCATAGGTGTTTCGCAGACCGCGGCCAACAGCAAAGCCAACCCAACTTGCGAATGCCCCGCCACCTCTTCAGAACGGTTTCTCGCGGGGTTAAAGTTCCCTCGAAAAGCCGTAGTGATGTAGTAGATCATTATTCTTAATAAACTGGATCGACGTTTGCGGGGCGTCACAGATGCCCCTCACTGAATGCGAGCGATCTCTGTCGATCACGTGATCCCGCGCGATCAAGAGACGCTCTGGCGGAGCCACGACTGGCTTCTTTTCGATTGGCGATCGTAGAGCATGGCAACAACCACAAAGATATCTAAGCTAAATACATCTACCAAATCAATAGTTTCCGATCCAATTGCACGATTCGTTGTAGCGATCGTATCGGTCTGCAGCCATTTTCCCTGGACCGTGCTTGGCTTGGCGACTCTTGTGACCATTGCCGCAGGTTATTATACGGCGACTCATTTTGCGATAAACACGAACACAAATGATTTTATTTCGGCAAAATTGCCATGGCGGCAAAACCTTATAGCATTGGATAAGGCATTTCCCCAACGGGTCGATCAAATCGTCGTCGTCGTCGATGGCGCCACTCCCGAGCTTGCCGAAGCGGCGGCGCAATCGCTGACCAACAGATTGAAGCGCTCCGATCTTTACAAGTCTGTGATTCGTCCCGAAGGCGGCGCTTATTTCAATCAAGCCGCCCTGCTGTTTCCGCCGGTTGACGAGGTCAAGCGTACGATGCAGGGCCTTTCCCAGGCCCGCCCCTTTTTAATGGCGCTCGCCTCCGATCCGAGTTTGCGCGGCATCGTCAAGGCTGTCTCCTTCATCAATCAGGGGGTCCATTCGAAAGCCGGAACCCTCGACGATTACGACCGCCCTATGGCGCTGGTCGGCGGTGCCTTCGAGAGTGTGCTTGCCGGCCGCCCGGTGTTCTTTTCGTGGCGCGGCTTGGTGTCCGAGCAGCCACCGGATTCGCGCGAATTGCGGCGCTTCATCGAGATCAAACCGGTGCTCGATTACTCGGCCTTGATGCCCGGGGAAAAGGCTTCCGATTACATTCGCGAGACCGCGCGCCAGCTTGGGATTACCCCGAAGGACGGTGTGACAATTAGACTGACCGGCCTTGTGCCAATGGCCGATGAGGAGTTCGGGACGATTGAGGATGGCGCAGGGCTCAACGCCTTGGGGACCGCCTTGATTGTCCTTTTTATCATTTCATGGGCCTTGAAGTCGGGCCGGATCGTGCTGTCCGTTGCCGTGAGCGTCGTCGTTGGACTTGCCGCGACGGCCGCCGTCGGCCTCATGATGGTGGGGGCGCTCAATTTGATATCGGTCGCCTTTGCTGTGCTGTTCGTCGGCATTGGCGTCGATTTCGGGATTCAGTTCAGCGTCCGTTACCGCGCCGAACGCTTTAAGGAGCCACATTTCGAAAAAGCTTTGGTACAAGCTGCGGCCAAGTCCGGGCGGCCGCTGGCGCTTGCCGCGGCGGCCACCGCCGCCGGCTTCTACTCGTTTCTGCCGACCGATTATCGCGGCGTTTCCGAATTGGGGCTGATCGCCGGCACCGGCATGTTCATCGCCTTTTTCGCGGCGATCACGGTCTTGCCGGCCTTGCTGACGTTGCTGAAGCCGCCGCCCGAAGACGATGCCGTCGGCTATAAGTTTCTGGCGCCTGTCGATCGTTTCATGGCCAATCATCGCTATGCGATCGTCGGCGGCACATTGGCCGTGGCGCTGGCCGGGACACCTCTGCTCCGCTATCTTCATTTCGATTTCAATCCGCTGAACTTGCGCAGTTCCGAAGTTGAATCGGTGGCAACTCTGCTGGATTTGATGCGCGATCCGAACACCGGCACCAACACGATCGATGTCATGGCCCCGTCCCTGGCGCAGGCGCCGACGATCATGGCGCGACTCAAGCAGTTGCCGGAGGTCGCGCGGGTCACGGACCTCGAAAGCTTCATCCCCGAGGACCAGGACGCAAAACTGGCGCTCATCGCACCGGTCGCGAAATCCTTGGGGCCGCTGATCGATCCCGCGCGCGAGAAGGAGCCGCCAACCGACGCGGACGATGTTGAAGCCATGCAGCGCGCCGCGGCGGCGTTTCTCGAAACCGCGGGGGAGCAGACCGGAAAAGGTGCCGACGATGCCCGCAAGCTGGCCTCGGCGCTGCAGAGGATGGCGGCCGCGCCGCCCGCGGTCCGCGAAGCGGCGCGCAAGGCCTTGATTCCAAGCCTGGATACGATGCTCGATTTGTTGCGGGCGTCGCTGACGGCTCACAAGATCACCGTCGCGTCGATTCCGCCGGATCTGGCGGCCAATTGGGTGAGTGCCGATGGCCGCGCCCGTATCGAGGTTGCGCCATCAGGCAACGCCAACGACAATGCGACGCTACTCAAATTCGCTGCGGCGGTGCGCTCGATCGACCCCAACGCGATGGGCGAGCCCATCGCCGTTCAGGAATCGGGCGATACGGTGGTCAAGGCATTCATCGAGGCGGGGCTTTGGGCGCTGATTTCGATCAGCATCCTTCTCTTCATCGTGCTGCGCAAAATCAGCGACGTGGCGTTGACCTTGGTGCCGTTGCTGCTGGCAGGCGTCGTCACGCTCGAAATCACGGTCCTGATCGGCTTGCCGTTGAATTTTGCCAATATCATCGCGCTGCCGCTTCTTCTCGGTCTCGGGGTGGCCTTCAAGATCTATTTCGTGATGGCATGGCGGGCCGGGACCACCAATCTTCTGCAATCGAGCCTCACCCGCGCGGTGTTTTTCAGCGCGCTGACCACCGCGACGGCGTTCGGCAGTCTTTGGATGTCGAAGCATCCCGGCACATCCAGCATGGGCAAACTTTTGGCGTTGTCGCTCGTCTGCACTTTGGCGGCGGCGATTTTGTTCCAGCCCGCGCTGATGGGGCCGCCGAGGAAGGTCAATCCAACGGGCGAGGATGCTTAAAGCGGCTGCCCTTTAAGGGCTCTCTTTTGCTGCATACTCAAACAAAGTGGTTTTGGGGCCAAACCCCATCACCAAGTCTTTGCTCGCATAGGCCGGAACGCTGGTGCTGTTGCACCCGGAGCGATTTTTTTGACAGAGCTGCAATTTGATGGATCTGCTGCATTTGTTGGTGACCGCGACGACGTAGCTGAAGATGTCTTTGTTGGAAAGAAGCCCCTGGCTCGTTGCGCTGTACTCAAGGCAAGGTTTGTTAAAAGCGGTTGTGTGAACGTCCCCGATGCGAGCGACATCGGGCCGGGGCGCGCCCGGGGCTGACCGGGGTAGCGCGCTTTCGGCGGGTGCGTAGCTATCTTCCGCGCGTATTCGGGTTGTGCTTGTTGCCAACACGGCCAAACACACCGGCAAAAAAAGTGTCGCGGCTGCTCTCATATCCTTGCTCCCCGCGCGCCCAGCACAAACCCACAAACCGAACCTTTTGCCGCGCGCCCCGGATCGTACCAAAGTGTTTCACGTGAAACGATTTGGTACGATTGGCGGTTAAAATCTCGCACCACAAAGGACAGTGGCCGCGCTTCGCACTTGTAGGATCGATCCGGCTTTATGTACAATGTCAAGGAATCGGCGCTGCCGCCGCGATGGCCAGCCCGTTCCTGGACGGGCACAGCCAACATGTACGATGCGCGAACTGATTGAGGAGTGTGTTGACAAACGCAACACATACGCCAATATTCATATTATGAAAGAGCAATCGACACTCGCCGAGGTCAATATTCATCTTCGCGCCCGCCCGCAGGATAAGAAACTCATTGATCAAGCAGCGGAGCTTGTCGGCGCGAACCGTTCGCAATTCATGTTGGCCTCGGCTTTGAAAGAAGCCAAAAACATTCTTCTCGATCAATCGACTATCCATGCCGACGCGAAAGCCTTCAAAAAAATCATGGATTGGATGGATGCCACGGCAACTCCCGTCGAAACCACCGGCATGAAGCGCATCCTTCAATCCAAAGCGCCTTGGCAGAGTGACTGAGGCACCGGCGCTGTTTGATGCGCCTATCCTTTTGACGGAAGCGCACGACAGCTCGACCTTCGATTCAGGGGAACCCGTTCTCGACGATTGGCTGCGCCGCCGCGCATGGGACAATCTCCTCATGGCGGCGAGCCGGACTTACGTTGTCTGTCCAAAAGGCTCGAAGAGGATCGTTGGCTATTTTGCCCTCAGCATGGGGCAAATCCTTGCGCAAGAGGCCACTGGCTCCATGCGGCGCAACATGCCCAAACATATTCCAGCTATATTGCTTGGGCGTCTGGCGATTGACCGCGCATGGCAAGGCAAGGGATTGGGACGCGCGCTCATCGCCGATGCCGTCCGGCGTTCGCAGCGCGCCTCAAGCGAAGTTTCGGCGCGGCTAGTGATCGTTCACGCGATCTCACCGGCGGCCGAAGCCTTCTATCTTCACCACGGGTTTACCCGCCTGCCGGTCGAGACCCCGACGCTCGCGCTCGACCTCGTGAAATTCCAAGAGCTCGCCAAGCAGGGGTAGGCCAAGATCTCCGAGACGTCGCCGGTGTAAGCTTGGCTCGCCGATTCGAGGCTGTTACATGAGCCGCTGCTGGTTTGTCTCGTCGCTTACCAGTTTTTAACGCTACCCTGTAGTAAACGAAGCCATGTTATGTGGCGAGAACTGAGAAGAATATTAGTGTTGGGCTGAGGGATGAAGTTCCGTCAATACCGCTGCGTACTCCATTTTTATATGCGGTAACAGCGGTGCAAGAGCTTGGTTTGCATTCTTGATCCAATACTCCCAAGGCGAGACTGTGGATTGGTAGCCCGTTGAGAAGGAAATGAAAGGGTAAATGCCAGTCTGATATTTCACGTGACGCGCACAGGGTATGTTTTCACTGAGGAAGATGATGAACGTGTCCAGCTCAAGCAAATCCGCCGTTGTCATGGATTGCGATGCGTCAGGATTGTCTGGGTAGCGTGTTTCGTAATGGTTCATAAATTTTTCAGCGAGTGGTGCAAATCCGGCCAGTTGCAGATGAGGAAAGCACTCCCCAACGCTCGCCAAGAGCTTAGGAAGCGAATGGCTCAACTTTCTCACAGGGCATTTGGGGTTTTTAAAGAGGAGATAACCCTTGAGAAATTTTTCAATGGCCTGCGCGCCCAGCACATGTCCTGCAAACAGGCCATTCAGCAACAAACATCGTGCCGCCGCGTAATCTTGTGCTGCTACGCGCAGCAATCGCGTAGCGCTATTGTGCTCCTCGCAGAATTG
Source organism: Methylocapsa sp. D3K7 (assembly GCF_029855125.1). Lineage (GTDB taxonomy): Bacteria > Pseudomonadota > Alphaproteobacteria > Rhizobiales > Beijerinckiaceae > Methylocapsa. The sequence goes on along the minus strand of NZ_CP123229.1, from coordinate 1,737,162 downwards.
CGAGAGCGCCTGATAGGTAGAAGAGGGCGGAGTTTCGTCCATAGATTTGCCTTGGGTTAGCTCACTCAGTGAAGCAGCTTGAGGCTGGCTACAAGTTTTGGAAATCTAGGGCCGCTCCGGCCACACGACCCCATTCATCGGACGGCTGACCCGAGCGTATCTGAACTTTGAAGTCAAGGACGCGCCAGAGGCGCGCGGCCTCCGGCCGTCCATGATCCTTGAGTTCAAAGTTCAGATACGCTTTTCTGCCGCCGTGCGATGAATGAATTTTTCCGCGCATGACGCTGCCCCAGATGCCTTGCTGTGATTTGGCGCCCTCGTGCTTCGAGATGGCGCCTTCGTGGCTCTTTATCCTTCGAGACGCAGGCTTCGCCTGCTCCTCAGGATGAGGGCGGGATTTCGAAACAGGCTTTAAGATTCGCTTCAATCCCCTTGCCCCGCCAGCTTCAGCCAATCCTCTTCGCTGATCGTCTCGATGCCGAGTTCGGCGGCTTTGGCAAGTTTTGAACCCGCGCCGGGGCCGGCGACGACGAGGTCGGTTTTTTTCGACACCGATGCCGCGACTTTTGCGCCGAGACGTTCGGCCATCGCTTTGGCTTCGTCGCGCGTCATGCGTTCAAGCGAGCCGGTGAAAACGATGGTCTTGCCGGCGACCGGGCTTGATGAGGTGACGGCTTCCATCGGCACTGGCGTCACCTGTTGGAGCAAGGCGTCGAGCACCTCTTCATTGTGGTTCTCGACGAAAAAATCCGCGACGGCTTCAGCAACGACCTCGCCGATCCCTTCGATATTGTTGATCTCCGCGCGGGCCTCGGAACCGTCTGTTGCGGCGCGAGCCGTCTCGCGCAGCGCCTCAAACAACTCAAAGTGGCGCGCGAGCCGCCGCGCGTTGGTCTCGCCGACATGTCTGATCCCGAGCGCAAAAATAAAGCGGTTGAGCGGAAGCGTGCGGCGCGCTTCGACCGCGTTGAACAGATTGTTCACCGACAGCTCACCAAAGCCTTCGCGTTCCCTGAGATTGATCATCCCCCGCCGTTCTCGCTCTGGCAGCGTGAAAATATCTGGCGCCGTTTTGATCAGCCCATCGTTGAAAAATTGCTCGATCAGCTTTTCGCCGAGACCCTCGATATCAAAGGCATTGCGCGAGGCGAAATGTTTCAGGCGTTCAACCGCCTGCGCCGGGCAGATCAGTGCACCGGTGCAGCGGCGCACCGCTTCCGGCTCGCCTGTCTTAGAGTCGATCTCGCGCACCGCCGCCGATCCGCAGACGGGACATTTGTCGGGAAAGACATAGGGCTTTGAGTCCTTTGGGCGCTTGTCGAGAATGGGTCCAAGAATTTGCGGAATGACATCGCCCGCGCGCTGGACCGTCACCGCGTCGCCGATGCGAATATCCTTGCGGATGATCTCGTCCTCATTGTGGAGAGTTGCGTTGGAGACGACGACTCCGCCGACGGTCACGGGGTCGAGCTTGGCGAGCGGTGTCAAGGCGCCGGTGCGCCCAACATTGATTTCTATCGCGCGGAGAACCGTCGTGGCTCTTTCGGCGGGAAACTTATGCGCGGTGGCCCAGCGCGGCGCCCGCGACACGAAGCCAAGCCGGTTTTGCAAGGCAAGATCATCGACCTTATAGACGACGCCATCGATGTCGTAACCGAGCGAAGCCCGCTGCTGTTCGATGGCACGGTACTGAGCGATGAGCTCATCCGCTGTCTGGCAAAGCACCATGAGCGGATTGACGGGCAGCCCGTAGCTTTTGAACGCTGCGATCATGCCCATTTGTGTCGAAGCGGGCAGGGCGCTCACCTCACCCCAGGCATAAGCAAAAAAATGCAGGGGTCTTGATGCGGTGATTGCAGGATCAAGCTGGCGCAGCGACCCAGCCGCCGAATTCCGTGGATTGGCGAAAGGGGTCTTGCCCGCGTCTTTCTGGCGCGCGTTCAAGGCGACGAAATCGGCGTGGGTCATATAGACCTCGCCGCGCACTTCGAGAATATCGGGCGGATGGCCTTTGAGGTGATGCGGAATTTCGCCGATGGTGCGGACATTGGCGGTGACGTCCTCGCCTTCGTAGCCATCCCCGCGGGTTGCCGCCTGGACAAGAGCGCCGCGCTCAAAACGCAGCGAGCAGGAAAGCCCGTCGATCTTCGGTTCGGCCGTGATGGCGAGCCGTGCGTTTTCGCCGAGCCCAAGAAAGCGGCGAACGCGGGCAGCGAATTCCGCCACCTCTTCCTCGGCGAAAATATTGCCAAGCGAGAGCATCGGCACGCGGTGGCGCACTTTTGCGAATTTTTCCGATGGCGCTGTGCCGACTTTTTGGGTGAGCGACTCCGGTGTCGTGAGCCCTGGGAAGGCGGCCTCCAACGCCTCGTAGCGCTGGCGCAGCGCGTCATACTCGGCGTCGGAAACACTTGGTGCGTCGTCTGTGTAATAGCGCCGGTCATGTGTGGCGATCTCTTCGCCCAGCCGTGCGTGTTCGCGGCGCGCCTGCGCTGCGCTGAGGCTCTCGATGGGGGCCGGTTGTTTCATGCGAACGAAATTAGCACGCGCCGCAATAATGAGAAGCGGGACGTCTCACCCGATGCCAACCAAAGCGCAGCCTATTCGGCGGCGCGCTTGAATTCCGGGAAGGTGCAATGCGCATCGCTCTCGCGCTTGAAGGCGAGAATCTTGGCCGGCTCGACAAAAGGCAGCCCTAATGTTTGCCAGACATCGGCCATGCATTCCACGAGCTGCGCGATATGCGCATCCGTATGCAGCGGGCTTGGCGTGATCCGCAAACGCTCTTCGCCCTTGGCGACCGTCGGGTAATTGATCGGTTGGATATAGATCGCGTGGCGATCGAGCAGCATGTCGGTGGCGCGTTTGCAGAGTTCAGCGTCGCCGACGAAAACCGGCACGATGTGGGACGGGTTCGGCATGACTGGCAAACCCGCCGCGCTCAACGCATGTTTGGTCAGCATGGCCTGGCGCTGGTGCTGGGTGCGAATCTCCCGGCCGTGATCCTGCTTCAAAAGGCGCACGGCGGTCGTCGCGGCACTCGCGATTGCGGGCGGCAGAGCGGTGGTGAAAATGAAGGCTGGCGCATGCGAACGCACGGCATCGACGATCGGCGCCTTTGCGGCGATATAGCCGCCGAGCGTGCCAAATCCCTTGGCGAGCGTGCCCTCGATAACGTCGATCTGGTCCATGACGCCTTCGCGCTCGGCGATGCCGCCGCCGCGCGGGCCATAGAGCCCCACCGCATGCACCTCGTCCATATAGGTCATGGCGTTGTAGCGGCGGGCAAGATCGGCGATCGCGGCAACCGGGGCGATATCGCCATGCATTGAATAGAGGCTTTCGAAGACGATCAGCTTGGCGCGCTCGCGTCCCGCCGCGCGCAAGAGTTCTTCGATATGGGCGAGATCGTTGTGGCGGAAAATCTGCCGCTGCGCCTTGGAGCGGCGGATGCCTTCGATCATCGAATTGTGATTGAGCTCATCGGAGAGAATGAGGCAATCGGGCAAAAGATCGCCGATGGTCGAAATCGCCGCGAGATTGGAAATCCAGCCCGAGGTAAAAACGAGCGCCGACTCTTTGCCGTGGAGATCGGCCAGTTCGGATTCGAGTTCGACAAGCGGATGATTGGTGCCGGAAATGTTGCGGGTGCCGCCAGCTCCGGCACCGTGCCGTGCCGCCGCCGTTGTCATCGCCTCGATCACCTGCGGGTGACGGCCCATGCAGAGATAGTCGTTGGAGCACCAAATGACGACTTCCTCGATGCGGTCTGGGCCGTGCCAAAGGGCGCGCGGAAACACCTTGGCGTCGCGCTCGAGGTCGGCGAAGACCCGGTAGCGGCGTTCCCCTTTCAACTTTGAAATCGCGTCATCGAAGAAGCGCGAATAGGGCATATTGAACGGTCTCCCGATACTCCGGTCGCGGCGTGATTATAAAAAGGCCGGATGGTTTTATTGTCTCTTATACATTAGGCGAACGCCAGAAATGGCGGCGGGGCGCCCCTCAAAATTCGTGCGGACCGGACCTTTATGGTAATTCCTTAGACCCTTCTTGCACAAGGCTTTAATTAGGTTCTTGAGGCAGGTCAAACCCCCATCCCGGGGAGTGCTTTCAACTTTGGAATCAAACATGCGTGTTCTGGTCACCGGCAGCGCCGGTTTCATCGGGTTCCACATGGCCCGCCGTCTTCTCGACGAGGGTCATGATGTTGTAGGCATCGATGGGTTTACGGCCTATTACGATCGCAACCTGAAGTTGCGGCGGCACGGGATTTTGCAAGAACGGCCAGGATTTTGCGGCCATGAGGCGATGCTCGAGGATTTCGCCGCACTGCAAAAAATTTATGGCGGCGGTTTCGATGTCATCTATCATTTCGCCGCGCAGGCAGGGGTGCGATACAGTCTCGACAACCCGCGCGCCTATGTCGATGCCAACCTCAACGGAACCTTTAATCTTCTGGAACTGATGCGCCATGCGCCACCTTCGCACGCGCTCATGGCATCGACATCCTCCGTTTATGGGGCCAATGCGAAGATTCCGTTTCACGAAACCGACCGCGCCGACCACCCGCTGACGCTCTACGCGGCGACGAAAAAGGCGAATGAGGAGATGGCGCATGCCTATAGCCATCTCTTCAAAGTTCCGGTCACGATGATGCGATTTTTTACAGTGTACGGCCCCTGGGGCCGCCCCGACATGGCGCTTTTCAAATTTTGCTCGGCACTGTTCGACGGCCGCCCCATCGATATTTACAATCACGGGAAAATGACCCGGGATTTCACCTATATCGACGATCTCGTCGAGGCGATGTTCCGGCTCGCCAGCCATCCGCCGGAGCCGGTGGATGGGAGAGCGCCGCCTCCAGCGGGAGACAGCCTTTCGCCGGTGGCCGCCTGGCGGATCATCAATATCGGCAATGAATCGCCTGTCGGCCTCATGGATTTTGTCGCCGCCATCGAGGCGGCCACCGGCTTGAAAGCCGAGCGCAATTTCATGGAGATGCAGCAAGGCGACGTTCCAGCCACTTTTGCCGACACGGCGCTGCTTTCACGGCTGACCGGCTTCCGGCCTAAGACACCGCTCACCGAGGGCGTTCGCCGGTTTGTCGCTTGGTACCGCGATTATTTTGGCGTTTGAAAAAGCGTGGCCGGGGTTGAGCCCGGCCACGGTTGAGTTCGCGTCAGAGATCCAGGATTACGGCGCCACGGTGCCTCGCGCGCGTCCACCAGAAACTTTACAGCTGCATCCATTGCCGACGAAGGACTCGCGATACAACTCGCAAGATTTAACCGGCGTCGAACACATTCTTCCCATCTGGCCCGTCGCGACGCTGCGGCCCGTCACCGAGGGAGCCGTGGCTTCGAAGGCTGCCAATACTGACACAGGCGCGGTGAGAGCCGCGATCGGTGCGGTCACCACCGAAAACGGATTGGCGGACTCATTCCAGTACCCATAGGGATTGGCGTAAGGGTACCCATAGGGCGCTGTGTCCGGATATCCATACCCATAGGCGGCCGCGTAGGGATAACCGTAGCCAGAGGCGAATGGCGGGTTGCCATACACACGATCCGCCGGATTTCCTCTGTCAATATAGCGCTGACCGTTCACCCAGTTAACCTGCGTGTCCGCGGGCATGCTCTGCTGGTCCATGGGCGGGGTCATGATTCCGCGCTCCGCGGGCGTCGGCACTTGGGCCCACGCAGGCGCCGCGAGGCTCACTGCCGCGACCGCGGCCGCCGCCAAAAACGCTGCCATGCGATTCATTCGACTCTCCATCGATCGGTTTTCCTGTCTGCGCCCAGCTGGCGCGAGTAGAGGCCCTGTGAAGCCCCTTAAAGGGGCGCGAAACATCGCTTGGTCTGTATCGTTCCATCAATTGGGGCGGAGCTTGGACTTGGTAAAGAACTGCTCCCGCGGTGATTTATCACAAAAATGGCCGGGATAATCCCGGCCATGATCGCTCAGCTATTAAGCCAGCCACTCAAGGGGAAACGGTCCCCCTCGCGCGTCCGCCCGGCACCCGGCACGAGCACCCGTTCCCAAGGAAAGACGCGCGCGTGAGTTCACATGTTTTCACAGATGTGGTGCAAAAATTGCCCCATTGCCCGGTCGCCACGCTGCGGCCTGTCACGAGCGGCGCTGCATAAGTTGGAGCGGCATAGGAATAATCATAAGAAGGGTAACCATACCCATAGTCGTAAGGGTATCCGTAATCCCAGGCGCTCAGGCCGTAGCCCAATCCAAGCCCTAACCCAGCGTAGGCTGGCCACCAGCCGTTGTTCCAGCCCCAGCCATTATTCCAGCCACGATTCCATCCCCAGCGGTTCCAGCGGCCGCCGCGCCAGCCGCCGCGATTCCAGCCGGCCTGATTCCAGCCGCCGCGATTCCAGCCGCCACGATTCCAACCGCCGCCATTCCAGCCACGGCCCCAGCCACCCATTGCGACACCTCGGCCGAACCCGCCGCCATGCCAGCCACGGCCCCAGCCACCCATTGCGACACCTCGGCCGAACCCGCCGCCATGCCAGCCACCAAAACCACCACCACGGAAGCCGCCGCCACCAAATCCGCCGCCATGGAAACCGCCGCCATGGAAACCGCCAAATCCGCCGCCTCCGCGGAATGCCTCGGCGGGGCCACTCGCCAACAGAGCCAAGCCAAGCGCAGCTGTCGCCATTCCTATACCCGCGCGTTTCATCACTTTCTCCCTAGCTACCTCGGCACCCAGAGCGGGATATCCGCTTTGGCTCGATCACGGCACAAGCCCAATCACCTGTGAATCTAACATTATGGTTGTGCTGTCTCGCTCGATATACAAGGTCTGGTTGAACAGATTGCTGAATTATTTCCGTAAATCACCATCCATAGGCATAGCCTGGATAACCATAGTAGCCGCAGCTATAAGGATACCCGTAACTATAGCCGTAACCATAGCCGCAGGAGGCGACCGTTCCGCTTTCTCCTCAGGACGGTGCCCAACGCCCAAGCAACTTGGGCTGGGACAAAATGTTCCATCATATCTTTGCGCGAAGGATGTTTTCCGATCAAACGCCGCCAAAAAGAGACTACCGCACGAGGGTTCCTTGTGAGTCTGCGCTTCAAACAGCTGCCAAGCGATGACTCATGCAGGTTTCACGCAGGGTTTGTTCTTTAAGACGGACCCCGCCTCGCGCCATCCGCGGCTGGGGCCGTGAGACGCGACCGCCTGCGCCTTCGTATCTTTTGCGCCTCAAGACAGCCCAAGGACAGGCATGACCGAATCCAACCGCCGGCCAATGGTCTTCATCGCCACGCCTTGTTTCGGAGGACTTGTTTCGCAACACTATATGCAGTCGGTGATCAGCCTCATCCAATTGGCTTCGCGCGCCAATTTCGACGCGGCGCTTGCCCTGCTGGGGCATGATTCGCTGATCACCCGCAGCCGCAACACACTGGTCAGCCAATTTTTAAACACGCCAGAGGCGACGCATCTTTTGTTCATCGACGCCGACATCGGGTTCGACGCGGAGCAAGTCCATGCGATGCTTGCCTTCGACCACGAATTCGTGGCTGGGATCTATCCCTTGAAAGTCATCGACTGGAGCAATCCGGCGATCAAGCGAGCCGCGACCGCGAAGGAGCCATTCCAAACCGCGCCGCTGCTCTATGTCGGCACGCTCTGCACTGGCAATGAGCGGGAACACGAGGGAAGGTTTGCCACCGCCGTCTACTGTGGCGGCGGTTTCATGCTGCTCAAGCGGCAGGTGATCGAACGCATGATCGCGGCCTACCCCGAAAGCCGCTACAAAAGCGTGCATGCGTTTTCAAACGCCAAGGCGGCCGAAAGCTACGCACTTTTCGATTGCATGATCGACAAGGAAACCGGCGCCTATGTCAGCGAGGACTTTGGTTTTTGTCAAAAGTGGCGAGACCTTGGCGGCAAGATCTGGCTCGACACGGAAGGGAAGCTGACCCATGTTGGCGTCTACAATTTTCAGGGCGATCCTGGTCCGCGATTTACAGTTCAGAATTGTCTCGACCGGCCGCTGGTCCTGAGCGTATAGTTGTCAAAACATAAAATCGCGGTCCTGCGTGACTGGCGTTGCGTTTGGCGCACCTCGAAGCCTCGTGACCGCATCCGGTCAAGCCGGTCAAGGAGGAACGACTATGTCGAATTCCCATACGCTTTTTCGCCCGGACGTCCTGGACGGTCCCAAGGTCCGCAAGATTGGTCTGGCGGACCTTAAGCAAGCCTTGGTTGAAGGGCTTGCCGATTTCTCGGCGATGCCGTCGCATCTCGTTTTCCTCGGTCTCATTTATCCCGTTGCCGGCATTTGGCTCATGATCGGCAATCCTCTGCCTTTGCTCTTCCCGCTTCTCTCGGGTTTCGCGCTCATTGGGCCTTTCGCGGCGATCGGTCTTTATGAGGTCAGCCGCCGCCGGGAACTCGGTCTCGACGCGTCCTGGAAAGACGCCTTCGGCGTGGTGCGGTCGCACGCGATGTTTCCAATCCTTTCTCTCGGATTGCTATTGCTGGTGATCTTCGCCTGCTGGGAATATTCGGCGCTTGCGCTGTACAGGTCGCTCTTCGGCACCACCTGGCCGCAATCCTTCACCCAATTCTTCGGTCAGATCTTTGGCACCACAGAGGGTTGGAAATTGATTGGATTTGGCACCGCGATCGGCTTTGTCTTCGCTGTACTCGCCCTGAGCGTGAGTGTGGTTTCCTTCCCCATGCTTCTCGACCGCGAGGTTGACGTTCCGGTTGCCATTTATACATCTGTCAAGGCCGTGCTGGTGAACCCGATGATCATGGCGCTGTGGGGACTGATCGTTGCCGTCTCCCTGGCCCTTGGCTTTCTTTTGGTTTTCGCGGGCCTCGCCGTTGTGGTTCCCGTGCTCGCGCATTCGACCTGGCATCTGTACCGGAAGGTTGTGGAACCGGCGCCACGCTGAAAGGCGACGTTCGCATGCGGGCGGCCGCCGCTTCCCACCCCTTGACCGGCGGCATAGACGTGGCAGCCGCGCTTCAAAAAAATTGTGAATACGTCATGCGCAAAGGCATCATGCGCAAAGGCATATTGCCTTCGCCGGGCGTAAAAATGTGCCATCCCGCGAGGCGTCACATTTGCGAGACCATCGCGTGTTGAATCGTGCGTAGTTCTTGTCGAATCCCAAAAATTACCGGCGCCCCTCTCATCATTGACCACTCCATCGCAGGAGCAATTTCATATGATTTCAAGACGCAAAATATTGACCGCGGCGGCGGCTGGTTCCGTGGCCTCCACGGCGGTGCGGGCGGCCTCCTTCGGCAATCCGGATGAGCCGCCACAAGGCGTCATCAACACCAAAGGAAATCCGGCAAGTCTCACTGATCCAGGTCCGCAAAATCCGGCGATCGGCGGCCAGTTTCCGTCGGCGCAGTTTCCGCCGCCGACCGACGTTAGCGACATGCCGCACTTTTGGGCCTCGTTCAACAATGCCGCCAAGCGCGTCCAGGACGGCGGCTGGGCCCGTCAGGTGACGCAGGCCGATTTCGCGATCGCAGAAACCATCTCCGGCGTCGACATGCGTCTCACGGCGGGAGGCATCCGGGAATTGCACTGGCACTTGGCCGCCGAATGGGGATATATGTCCTACGGCAACTGCAGGATCACGATCCTCGATGAAATGGGGCGGGCGCAAGTCGCCGATGTGAAAGAAGGCGACCTTTGGTACTTTCCGGCGGGCCTGCCGCACTCGCTGCAAGGGCTTGGGCCGGATGGCTGCGAGTTCCTCTTGTGTTTCGACGATGGGAAAGCCACTGAGTACAACACCATCCTGCTCACGGATTGGTTTGCCCATACGCCGCCCGACATATTGGCCGAGAATTTCGGCGTTCCGGCGGAAACCTTCGCCAAGATTCCTCTCCACCAGCTTTACATTTTTCAAGGTAAGCTGCCCGGCGCCCTCGCCGCCGATCAAGCGTCGGTGAAGAGTGCATTGGGATTGCCGCCGCATCCATTTACCTTCTCGCTTGGATCGAGCGCGCCGGTAAAGCATACGAAGGGCGGCGAGGTGCGAATCGCCGACAGCAACAATTTCAACGTCTCCAAGACAATCGCCGCCGCGCTCGTGACGTTGCATTCGGGCGGCCTTCGCGAAATGCATTGGCATCACAATGCCGACGAATGGCAGTATTGGATCAAGGGCAAGGGGCGGATGACCGTGTTCGACTCCGGGCCGCGCGCCGTTACAATGGATTTCAATCCAGGTGATATTGGTTATGTCAAACGCAGCAATGGGCACTATATTAAGAACACCGGAGATACGGATTTGCAGTTCCTCGAAGTGTTCAGAAGTTCCTATTACGCGGATGTGTCTCTGTCCGACTGGCTGACGCATACGCCGCCTGAGCTGGTTGCCCAGCATCTTAATGTGGACGCGGCGACGATTGCAAAATTCCCAAACAACAAGCCGGCTGTCATGCCGGAGTGATGCATCGGTAGTGGATGGCATGCTAAAAAGGAGATACGAAGGATGAATAAGACTGATGTCAAGGCGCGGCAGGCGGCCGCGCTCAGTACACCGACGGATTTGAAATCGAACGCGACGCGGGATATTTCGGCTGCGCTGACGGCCTTGCTGGCGGACATTTTTGCCTTGTACATCAAGACAAAAAACTTTCACTGGCATATGTCGGGTCCGCATTTTCGCGACTATCATCTCTTGCTCGACGAGCAAAGCGACCAGATTTTTGCGACAACAGACGCCATCGCCGAACGAGTCCGCAAGATTGGCGGCAAGACCCTTCATTCGATTGGCGAGATCGCAAGGTTGCAGCGCATCCTCGACAATGATGCCGACTACGTCACGCCGCCCGACATGCTGGCCGAACTACGGGAGGACAACAAGCAGCTCACGGCAAGCCTGCGCGAGGTTCATGCGCTCTGCGACGAGCATGGCGACGTTGCCAGCGCCAGCCTGATCGAGGTCTGGATCGACGAAGCCGAGCGGCGCACCTGGTTCCTGTTCGAGACCGGCCGCGCGTGACGCCTGCCATAGACCAATTCAACGTCCATCACAGATGGAAGGCTCCGTGCAACGCGGAGCCTTCGCCATGCTGATCGGGCCGTTACACACCACTGCGCTCCTTCGCGCGGGGCGGATAGGATGGACGAATGGCCAACGGAACCATCGCAGACTTGATGGCCGTCACACTTGCGGATGCTGGTGTGAAGCGGATCTGGGGTGTCACTGGCGATAGCCTCAACGGCCTCAATGACAGCCTTCGCCGGCTTGGCCGGATCGATTGGATGCACGTACGGCATGAAGAAGTGGCAGCCTTCGCGGCCGGCGGCGAGGCCGCCGCGAGCGGCGATCTCGCGGTGTGCGCCGGCAGTTGCGGGCCAGGCAATCTCCACCTCATCAATGGTCTGTTCGACTGCCATCGCAGCCATCTGCCCGTCCTCGCGATCGCCGCGCATATTCCTTCATCCGAGATTGGACTTGGCTATTTTCAGGAGACCCACCCGCAGGAACTGTTCCGCGAGTGCAGCCACTATGTCGAACTCGTTTCCAACCCAAACCATTTCCCGCGCATTTTGGAGACCGCGATCCGCACCGCGATTGGCAAGAAGGGCGTCGCCGTCATTGTGTTGCCCGGCGATGTCGCGCTGATGCAGGCACCCGACGGCGCGGTGATTCGCTCTCTTGAGTCCCTATCGCCGGTCGTGGCTCCGGCGGCGGCCGATATCGACAGGCTCGTCGAAATACTCGAAGGTTTGGACACAATCTCGCTTCTTTGCGGTAGCGGATGTGCTGGCGCGCATGACGAGGTCGTCGCGCTCGCCGATGCTCTTGCAGCTCCGGTTGTCCATGCGCTGCGCGGCAAGGAATATCTCGAGTGGGACAATCCTTTCGATGTCGGAATGACCGGCTTTATCGGCTTTTCGTCCGGTTACCACGCCATGCTCAACTGCGACACGCTGGTGATGCTTGGAACGGATTTTCCCTATCGCAATTTCTATCCGGTGAACGCGAAGATCATTCAGATCGACCTCCATCCCGAAGCTCTCGGCCGGCGGACGCCGGTTGACCTCGGGCTCACCGGCGATGTCAAGGCGACGATTGCGGCGGTTCTCCCGCGCGTGCGGCGCAAGGAAGACCGGCGCTTCCTCGATGACGCCAAGAAGCACTACGTCACGGCTCGCGCCAGTCTCGACGATCTTGCGATACCGAAGCCGGGCGACACCCGCGTCCATGCCCAATATCTGACGCGCATCATAAGCACGCTTGCGAACGACGACGCCATTTTCACCGCTGATGTCGGTACGCCGACCGTTTGGGCGGCGCGGTATCTGACCATGAACGGCAAGCGGCGGCTGATTGGCTCGTTCAACCACGGCTCAATGGCCAACGCCATGCCGCAGGCGATCGGCGCGCAAGCCGCCTGTCCTGGCCGGCAGGTGATCTCCCTTTCGGGCGATGGCGGCTTTACGATGCTCATGGGGGACGTGCTGACGCTCACCCAACTGAAACTTCCCGTGAAAATTATTGTCTACAACAACGGGTCGCTCGGCTTCGTGGCCATGGAGATGAAAGCCGCCGGTTATCTCGACAGCGGGACCAATCTCGAAAATCCGAATTTTGCCGCCATGGCGGAAGCGATCTGCATCCGCGGAATCAGGGTGGAGACACCGGAGAGCCTTGAAGCCGCGGTCAGGGACGCACTTGCGCATGATGGGCCGGTGCTTCTCGATGTGGTGACGGCGAAGCAGGAGCTCGTCATGCCACCAAAGATTCATCTCGAACAGGCCAAGGGTTTTAGCCTCTACATGCTGAAGGCGATCATCAACGGCAGGGGTGACGAGGTAATCGAATTGGCGCAAACAAATCTCCGGCGCTAAGTGCCAGGGTCTATTGAAAATAGATGAGCTTCGCGTCGGTGAGGGCCCTCGTGCAGGCCGCCCGCTTGCCCTCCCGATCGAGTTTCTTGGCCCGCGCCAGCACCGCCTCAAATCCGGCCCAGGCACGCCGCTCCGCCTGCTTCACCGATTTGGGGGTTGGCTGATAGCTCAGTTGGGCGTCAATCGATTGGGGCAACCCCGGCCCGAGGTTATGGCTGGACTTCGACTCGCGCACAGCTTTATCAAATTGTTTGATCTTTGCCGTGCAAGGGCCGGCCTGCGCGGCAACTCCGAGACCCAGAACCGTGGCGGCAATCGTAATAAAAGATACGAGACTTTTGAAGCGCATGGCTGACTCCGCCGACGGACGAGCAATTGCTATTCGCTGCTGGACCGGGCGTCAATTGATCCACCGTGCGCCTTGCGGGGACTTTTTTCGCGTGCCAAGCTCAGGTTTAATTCGATCATGGGCGGTACGACGCGATTTCAGCCCGTCGCCCGAGCTACAAGGAAAAGAAAGTGTCAATCTGGCTGGCTGGTCTTCCGCTTTGGATCGCGACGATTTTGTTGGTGCTTCTTCCGACGGCCGCGGCCATGTGCGGCCCGGTGCTCATCCGCCGCCGGATCGGCCTTGAGCGCTTGGTCAGCAACAATGAGATCGCAGGCTTCAAATTCGCCACGGTGGGTGTTATCTTTGCGGTGCTGTTGGCCTTCGCCGTGATTGTTGTTTGGGAGAAATTCAGCGACGCGGAGACGGCTGTGATTCAGGAAGCGGGGGCCGCCGCGACGCTGTACCGGCTCGCTGCCGGACCCGAACCCGAAGCTGCGGCGACGCGGATAGCCCTTGGCAATTATCTCCGGCTCGCAATCGAACGAGACTGGCCCATGATGGAAATTGGAGAGGAAAGCCGCGAGACGACGCTGGCGCTCAATACGATCTACGCCACCACGATGCAACATACCCAGACGGGATCGAAGCATCCCGCGATTTTTGCTGAGATGTTGAGCCAGCTTGATTCGATTACGAAGGCGCGCCGCACCCGCCTGCATCTGGCCACCGGTGTCGTCCCTGGAATCTTATGGCTGACCCTCTATGTCGGCGCGGTATTGACCGTGGTGTTCACGTTCTTTTTCGGCACCAAGAATTTACCGGCCCAAGTCATGATGACAGGTATTCTGTCGCTCCTCGTATTCATGGGCCTGCTTGTCATTGTCTCGATCGACCATCCGTTCACAGGCTCAGTTCATGTGGGCAGCGAGCCGCTTCAAAGCGTCGTCGAGGATTTCGCAAAAGGCTGACGCTCACCGTCCCCCGTTGGGATTGCGTGCATCAAACCAAAGGATGATATTCTGATGAAAGATGGTCGTACCTGTGGTGCTTCTGACTACCGCACTAGGGTGTTGAAATCCAACCCAGCATATGAGCGTAAGCGTGCCGAAATTGAGCAACAAACATCGAGTTTTGTCGAAGCGGCGCGAAAGAAGCGCGATGTTGGGCTGATCGAGCCTTCGGTTGTGAAGATCATCTGGGTGGCCGTGCACATCCTCTACAACCGCCACGACCCAACATCGCTTATTACCGACGAACAAGTCCACAGCCAGATCGATGCACTTAACCGTGACTACCGCATGAAGAACGCAGATGTGCTTAAAACCCCATGGCCATATAAAGAACTGGCTAGTGACGCGTGTATCGAATTCCGGCTTGCCCCGATCAATCCCTGGGGTCATGCGACGAAGGGAATTACGTGCACTGAAACGAAATTAAAGCACTTTTGGGACAATAATGATATGAAACATGGCAGTCTCAATAAACCAGAAACCGGTGGCTGGGACGCCTGGGATACAACGCGATATCTGAACTTTTGGGTGTGCCCAAACATCCTCACAAAGGACAACGGTTGGTTTGGCTCCCCCAAGCAGGTTATGGGAGCCGGTACGTTTCCTGGTGAGCCGAATCCTGCGGACGATGGAGTGGCAATTATTCACACGGCGTTTGGCACCACGGGCACCGCGAAAGCCCCGTTCAATCTTGGACGGACTGCGGTCCACGAGGTCGGCCATTGGCTCAACCTCGAGCACCTTTGGGGCTCGTCGGAGACCGGGAGTGACGACTTCGTCGATGACACACCACCACAGAAGAATCCGAATTTTGGGAAGCCGGAAGGGTCGATACTCACTTACGACTCTGGACCTGGGGGTGAAATGTACATGAACTATATGGATTATGTACACGACGAGGCAATGTTCATGTTCACCGCGGGCCAAGTTCAGCGGATGCATGCAACGCTCGCGGGTCCACGCGCCGGAGTCGTTCACGAGACGACGTACAGAAACGTGCCGCCGGGCGGAGTGGTGGGAACTTGAATGTATTAATTTTTAGCGTCGTCGAGGATTTCGCGAAGGGTTGACGCTCATTTGACTTGCTTGATGAAGGCCTGCGCCGCCGCCGGGGCGCGGACCTTGGCTCCCGAGATGAAATAGACGAAGACATCACCGTCTTTTGCCAAGGCGCGGACATGTTTGGCCCAGCGGCCGAGCTCAACAGCGGCGTAGCCCGTTTCGATGTCTTCCTTGCCCCGCATCAGCCGCAAATAATTGAAGTCCGCCGTCGCCGCCTCGATCGCAGGAAAATTGTCGCCGTCGGCAAGGACAATGGCCACCGAATACCGGCGCGCCATGTCATAAAACTGCTCGCTCTTGAAACTGTCGTGACGCACTTCCAGCGCATGGCGAAGCGGCACGCCATCGGTCTCGCAAGGGAGTAATTTCAAGAATCCCTCAAAATCCTCCGGCTCGAATTTTTTGGTCGCCATGAACTGCCAATTGATCGGCCCCAGCCGGGTGCCCAAAGCGCTCATTCCCTGGCCGATAAATTTGGCAATCGACTCGCTGGCACCGGAAAGAATTTTGCGATTGGTGCAAAATCGCGAGGCCTTCACCGAGAAAACAAATCCTTCTGGCGTCTCATCGCGCCACTTGGCCCAGCTATCGGGTTTGAAGGTGGAGTAATAGGTGCCGTTGATCTCGATGGAGGTGAGGTGGGCGCTGGCATATTCCAACTCGCGCTTATGCGGCAGCCCGTCGGGGTAGAAGACCCCGCGCCATGGCTCATAGGTCCAGCCGCCGATTCCGGTGTAGATTGTGCCTCTCACGACGGTTCTCCATCCGCGAAAAACCAGCCGAAAGGATGAATTTCAGTGGCCTGTGAGGGATCCGATGACAAGAAAGAGAACACCAATAATGACCACCGCAAGACCCGCAAATCCCCCTCCCATCTGAGGCGGGGTTTTGGACGGGGCCACCGCTCGAAACACGGCGAATGCGACCCGGCCGAGAATCAGTGAAGCGCCAATTATCGTTGCGATGTTGCTGGGAACTGACATTGCTGTTTCCTCTCCGAGTCTCCGCCACGATGATTGTTTCGTTGCTTATTTTCTTTACGGAACACTTAGTAAGTCGAAGTACAGAAGGGCTAACACCTTGATTTTAGTGGTGGGCCGGGCAGATCTAGAAAAATCTAGTGAAAACAATGCGCTTCCGCAAGGTGCGGGCGAATTAAGCACTTCTGATAACAAAAGGCTATTTCCGGCGCCTCCCGCACCTCGTGGCGGCAAGGCTTCACGCGACAAGGGCAATCGCCTCGAACGGGCCATTGTCCGCCTATTGCAAGCACACAGCCTCGATGCTGAACGGGTGCCGTTGTCGGGCGCAGCCGGAGGTTCATACCTTGGCGACCTGACGGTCCCAGTTCTTGGCCGCGATATCTGCATTGAGGCAAAGGCCAGAGCCTCTGGATTCTCGCAACTCTACGCATGGCTAGAAAATCGCGACGTGCTGGTCGTCAAAGCAGACCGGCGCGACGCGCTTGTAATCCTGCCCTTGCGTCTCGCAGCTCAAATTGCCGCTGCGACTGTGCATGGAATGCCATCCCCCATCGACTGAATTAGCGGCGGCCGGTCCCCCGCTAAGAGCGCCTCCATGCCGTGCATCCAAGGCACGCGGCATGGAGGCTTTTACCCCAAGGAAAAGCGCGATGATTTAAGGTGAATAAATATGGATGTTTTAGAAGTAGAAAGCCCGGCTGCGCTGGCAGGCGCCCCGGGCTCTGATTTAGGTACATTGATTTGCAGCACTGACACACAAACCACTATCGAAAAATTCGAAACAGCGCAAGCAAAAATAGATCAACTCTTCGATGACATTGGCCCCAACATTAATGCAATGGGGGCGATGCTCAACGCGGCTGCCGCCATGCATGAGGCTGGCGATCCTGCTGGGCTGATCTACGCGCTTCGGCGAGTTCGAGCCTATTGGGTAGCGGTCTCAGAGTCGGCCAAGGAATTGGTTGCTGCTGATGCCGAACGCTTGTCCGCACTCCGTAAGGAGTCGCGGCAATGAGTGTTCCTATGCCCGCACGAGACATGTGGCAACTGATCGATTCCGTTCGTGACCGCTGTTATGATGTTTTCACTTTCAGTGAAAAGCAAAGACTTCATAACTTGGTCGTCGGATTCAAAAGCAAAGGAGTTGTCTCTGATGCAGATCTAACCTGGCTACACCAGTCTTGCGACAACCTTCTGGCCATGGGCATCTCCCCGGCACGGGTTAGGCGGACATTACCGCGAGCCAAACGGCGGCCGCGCGGTAATGGGTAAGGCTTCGGCCCGGCGGGTAGTGGCGACATCCGTCCGAGGGCACGCCCGGCGCCTAGCGGCAGCCCGGCGTAAACACTATGGGGAGATCCTAACCGCAAGGGAATGGGCACCCCCATTAGCCGCCATATTGCTGATGGCCGACGATGGGAAATTTACAATCAAAGGGCGCCCGTTCACATGGCCGGGGCTCACCAATTATTCATTGCGGCGAAACCTTCGCCAAATCGGAGTTGAGACAAAACCCGACGACCCGGCAATCGCTCGATGTGTTGATCACGCATATCGAAAATTCGGCAAGCGAATGGTGTCGCGGGCCGAACTCGGCGAAATGCTCAATCTAACCGCCGCCGAAAGAGTGGAGTTCAAAATATGGCAAATCCTGCCATGCGACGAAACAACAGCCGAGCGAAAGGCGTGGCTGCGCAAACGTGACGCCGAACGGAAAGCAAATATTCGACGGATCCAAGGCTCAAAACCGAGAGAGGAATGGCTGATGAAGAACGACCTATCAAGGACCAAGCCTTGGGAGGCCGAGGGGATTTCCCGCAAAACATGGTACAAGCGCCAAGCTAAAGCCAATAGCCAAACGAGGGGGGTGACAGGTCCGTCCGTCGCATACTCTTGTATCTCTACTCTGGACACACCTGTCACCCCTATAGCTGACACCAATGTTGCAAAGGGGCTGGCCGAGAACTCACTCGTCACTAGCGTTGCGTCACTACCTGCACATGAGATGCGTATCGAGGATAGACGCCTTGCGGCGCCGCACCGGCCTGCACCGGACACACCCATAGCGCCAATGGTCTGGCACGCCCCGGCGATCATCGAAATTTGGACCTTGGCGTCTGGCACGCCGTACCCGTGTGAATACCTGGAGGCGGCGGAATAACCGCTGTTTCATTATTTGGGAATTTGAGCGGGATTCGGTGGAAGCGTTTCGCCACTGCCCCAACTAAAGTTGCCCCATTTTACGTCAGCAATTTCTAACCGATTCTTTAGCAGTTGCGCCCGAGCGTCGGGCGAAAACATCACCCCTCCCGCGTTGGCGTCTATTAGGTTGAGCGCCCACTCGCGTGCAGCGCTGATCTGCTTTTCCTTTTCTGGATCAACTCGCAAAACGTTTATGCCAATCTGCACGAGATCGGCATTGCGCTTCTCACGCCATGTCCAGACTGTGAAATTAAGCGCACTTGCTGCGACAAATAGCGCGGCGAGGCTCAGTAAGAATTGCATCACGGAAGTCATAGAGGGCAATTGCATCGCGAGCATCCGAAGAAAGAGGCCGTCCGATAACTTACTTGGCGGGGAGGCCGAGGCTAGCGCGAATCTTGGAGGACATTGCCTCATAGGCGGTTATCCAGCGTTTCAGCCACAGAATTCTTGCCTGCGTAGTATCGACTTGGACGCCCTCTCGAATCTCCGCGATTCGTATCTTGCCCGACTCCAGCGGTTCAAGCTGAGCGCGCAAGTCAGGGATTCGACATTCTTCGATATCGCGCAAAAATTCATCCATAACCAAACCTCAGCTGACGATCGAAAACGTCATTTTTGGTCGGAAAGTGGGCCTCCCACTGGTTCGGAAAGTGGTACTACAGAAACCCCCGCTACTGGTTCGGAAAGTGGTACTATCATATGTATTATTGGTCTTACCCGCAGCGCCTCGCACTAACAAAACCCGATCACCAAAACTGGCGGGCGGCCCAATTCTCGGCCTGAATCGACCCGCCAATCTGCTACTGAGGGGGAGGCCACACTACAAATAGCTAACGCGGCCCCCGGTTATGCAAGAATGTTAGATACGCAAGCTTACGATCACTGCTTGTTTACCCAGTCGTCGAGTTGCTTGCGGACCGCATCCTTATTAAGGCCGTAGCGCTCCTGGATTATGCCTTCGAGCTGATCACGCTTGCCGGCAATCTTATCAAGGTCATCGTCAGTAAGATTGCCCCATTGCTCCTTGACCTTGCCCTTTAGCTGCTTCCAGTTTCCTTCAACACGATTCCAATCCATTGCAAGCTCCATTTCCGTAGCCCCGTATGCCTTGCCAATCCCGTTTCGGTTTTAAGGTTCCCCTTCCAATTGAGCTGTGCCCGTCTCGCTCGCGCTATTGCCTCGCAACTGTATAGCTAAAGCTTAGCAAACTACACACATAATCTGTTGAATTATTAACAAGCCTGGGAAGCCCGCTGGCCTTGGTTTGTGCCTACCTAGCTGTCAGACAGCGTTTTTGCTGACTTTCCAATTTTAGGCCGGTTTCTGTGGCTCCTGGCGGTAAACCAAATACTATCCCGGTCTGCCGCGCAGCATCTGGTCAACACCGCGCCCGGATGTCTCAATAGACCTTGCCCTTGTGGGATGCCGTCAATATTGTCTCAATAGGGTATTGACACAGGGGAAATTTGAGACTATCTCAATAGCATCCTAGATGCTGTTAGACAGGTGACGTCATGTTGATTGGATATTGCCGAACCTCGACCGCCGAACAGGCCGCAGGGCTTGCGGCGCAAGTTCGAGACCTGAAAGCGCTCGGCGCAGACAAGATATTTTCAGAGCAAGTTTCATCCGTCGCAGAGCGGGCCGAGCTGCAGAAAGCCTTAGATTTCGCTCGCGAGGGAGACACGCTCGTTGTCGCTAAATTAGATCGCCTTGCTCGGTCGATGGCCAATCTTATGGACATCCAAGAACGCCTGAAGGCCAAGGGCGTGGGCCTCAAAATTCTGGACCTGGGCTTAGACACAAGCAGCGCCAGCGGCGAATTGATTTTGAATGTTTTGGGCAGCATCGCTCAATTCGAGCGAAAGATTATGCTGGAGCGCCAGCGTGAAGGCATTGCGGCGGCCAAGGAAGCTGGAAAGTACAAGGGGCGCAAGCCTACAGCGATGCTGAAAGCCTCCCGCATCCTTGCCCTTCATGCGGCGGGGAAGAAGATCCCCGAGATTGTCGCGGAGACCGGCGTGAGCCGAGCCAGCGTTTATCGAGTGCTGGAGCAAGCCTCGACCTAATCGCCAATAACCGGAGCTGACTGATGAATGGCTATGACGACCTTTTGAATGAGCAGGGCGAGCCCCGAGCCAAACCCCGCGCCGATTTAAGCGGCCTCCGCTTTGGGCGGCTCACGGTTATAGAAAAAGCGGGGAAGGACGCGCACGGGAAAACCTCATGGAAATGCACCTGCGACTGCGGCAAGGAGGCGGTCGTCCGCCACGGTCTATTGCAATCTCTGCATACTCGGAGCTGCGGATGCCTGCGCGTTGCTCGTCGCCGTTTCGGTTGGCGGATGCCTGCAGCTACACCTCGTAGCCTACCGTAAACGCAACGAAAAATCGCGCTAACCTTTACAATTAGCGTGGGACACTATATACTTCTAAAGTAGGGTAATAACGCAAAGTCCCGCGAATCGCTGGACAGCGCGCGGTTGTTTGACGGCGTTAATCATATCTACCCGACTGCAAAGGGAGAGCTTTGCGGCCGGTTTAACCACGCTGAGTCGCGCCGATTTTGTGCGGCTCAGCTTCAACACGTACTGGGTTTATAGCCACGGTTATAGGCCCTGTCAATATCGGGAATGAAATTTGAAAAAACCCTTTAAGCCCGACAAGGCTCAGGTTGAGCTAATCGTCGAGGCGACCATCGCCCGCATGGGCATCAGTTTTATCGCAGAATTGCTGGACACTTCACCGGCCGAATACGCGGCCTGGTGGCGCAGCCGTGTCGAAAACGGCACGGGGCTTTGGATTGTCCCCACAAAACCCCCTTCACCGCGCCGGGCACCGAATCCCAGCCACGCAAAGTTTGCCCGTGGCATCGCCCGCGCAGAACAGCACAGACACCGAGGCCGTAGATGAAACCATTGCCCCCAGCCCCGCCGGGCTGCTTCAAGAACGGAACGCCTATTCCGTCCGCTCTCGAGGCTGCACGCCCGCATCGAGAGCCAGACGCTACCCAAACCCATCCGATGAAGCGTCATCGAAATTGTGCGGTTTGCAACCACGCTGAGCGGGTTCGGATTGAGGCGCTGCACGTCGCTGGAAACGGCATCGATAAACTGGCCGAACAGTTCGGAATCCATCGGGACGCCATTTGGCGGCATATGACCAGGCATGTCTCGGAAGAGACCAAGGTCGGTTACCTGCTTGGCAAGGCCAAAATCGCCGATCTGGCCAATGCAGCGGCAGACGAAAGCCGCGCCATCATCGATTATCTGGCGATTATCCGCAGCATCCTGATGAACCAATTGGATCGGGAATCGCAGGCAAACCGCCCTTATGGCGTCGAACGAGTTGCGGGCAGACTGATCGAAGTACTCCGCGAAATGGGTTCCATTACCGGCGAAGTTTCAAAAATCGCAGGCGTGACGCTCAATATCACGAACAACACCCAAATTTTGAGTAGCCCGCCGTTCCTCCAGCTTCAAGCTGGCCTGCTTTCGATATGCCAAGCCCATCCTGAGGCCAGGGCCGATATCGCGGCGCTGTTCCGCGACCTTGATGCCAAACACGCCACCAATGACCCGAAGCTGATTGAGCATGAGGCGGCCGAATGAGCATCTTTCAACGCCTTGCCGAGGTCCTTAGTGATGACTGGAGCGTTCGTGCACGGTCAGAACAGTTGCCGCCCATCGATGACGCTTGGAATATATGGCTTATTTTGTCGGGGAGGGCGTGGGGAAAGACCCGCACCGGCGCCGAATGGGTCAAATCTTTAATCATAAGCGAGCAGGCCAGGCGCGTTGCCTTCATCGGTCCGACTGCAGCCGATGTTAGAGACACCATGGTTGAGGGCGAGTCAGGGCTTTTGTCCGTTTGCTCGGATTGGGATCGACCTCTCTATGAACCCAGCAAGCGACGCGTCACATTCAAAAATGGCTCGATAATCACGTTGTTTAGCGCAGAGGAACCAAACAGGCTTCGTGGCCCGCAGCATAATTTTATTTGGATGGATGAGCTTGCTGCGATGGACAACGCGATGGATGTTTTCAATATGTCAATGTTTGGGCTGCGGCTGGGTAAAAAGCCACGCGCTTTGATTACGACAACGCCGCGTCCTATAAAGATTTTAAAGGAACTCATCGCACGGCCGGATGTGCATGTCACGAAGGGCAAGACCAGTGATAATGCTGCAAATCTTGCTCCGACATTCCTCTCTGCGATTGTCTCGAGGTATGAGGGCACGAGGCTCGGGAGGCAAGAACTCGACGGCGATATTTTAGACGACAATCCCGGTGCGCTTTGGTCGAGGGATCTTATCGAAAAAACGCGCATCCCCAAGGCCGAACAACCGGAGATGACGCGGATTGTTGTCGCCATCGATCCTGCGGTGAGTGTCAGCGAAACGAGTGACGCCACCGGCATCGTGGTCGCAGGCAAATGCCGCAATCGGCACGGATATATCATCGAGGATCTGTCCGGCAAATACAGCCCGACTGAGTGGGCGCGAAGGGCAATCGCAGCGTATCGCGAGCACCGTGCTGACAGGATTATTTACGAACAGAACCAAGGTGGCGACATGGTCGCTCACACCTTGAGAATGGTTGACCAGAGCGTTCCGTTACGTGCTGTTCATGCAAGCCGTGGGAAGATTGTTCGGGCCGAGCCGATCAGTGCGATTTATGAGCAACACAAGGTTCACCATGTTGGGTGCTTTCCCGATCTGGAGGATGAAATGTGCTCGTTCGAACCGGGGACGAAAGACTCGCCAGATAGGCTGGACGCGATGGTTTACGCACTGACGGATCTTCAGATCTCGGGGCCGGGACCTTGGAAGATAGATTATGATTTTTGGTCACGTGGATACATGAAACTTGATTAGATAGAAGGAGAGCACAATGACACTTGATGAATTAAAATCACAACGCGCCGTAGCCGGTGAGCGGTATCGAAACGCTACCTTCGAACTGCACGAATCGTTGATTGAACTTGCCGCCGTTGATGCAGTGTTGGCCAATCGCGGCGAACATCTTCGGACGTTCTTCGACACGCCACAGAATCTCTCGACGCTTGCGCATCCTGTCTTTGCCCCGGCGGACACGGTGACATGCTGGCGTGATGAAATCAAAGCACGGACCAATGAATTGCTGGCTAAATTTTAAAGGACAAAACAATGAATTTGAACATTTCACAATTTGAAAGCAGACTTCCAAAGTCTGCGTCAGACAACGCGCGCCACAACGTACGCTCGGCCATCATGATTGCAAATGGTTTCAGTGAGAAGGCAGCGGAGATTCGCGCTGACGGCCGTTTGTCAGCGGAAGGCCAAGCGGAGAAGCTGGCGGAACTTAAGGCAGCGACATCAACAAACGGCCATCTCGTGCAAATCCGCACTCAGGCACAGAAGCAATTGAACAGCATCAAATCTGAGCGCGATTCGTTCAAGAGGGAAGTTTTGAAGCGCCCCGAAGACCCCTTGGCCGAAATGCGAGCAGCAGAAATCAGGACCATGCTGCGGGGCTTGCCGGAAACAGAACGCCTCCGGTTGGCGATGAGCGACGATGCTGAAATCCGCGACGCTGTTGCGCTTGCAACTCCCGTATTGAGTGGCGTGCCAGCTGTGGTTCACGAGCAGATCGTTGACAAGATTGTTTCTGCCCGGTTCCAAACTCGCAGCGCTGAGTTAGCGGCGTTGGAAGATGAGTCGGAGGCTGTTCTCGCTGCGGCGAGCGTTGCTTCAGACTTTATTGCGCGTGGCTGATTAGGAATTGGCGGCGTGTTTTGCTTTCCGCCCGCGTCGCCGATGCACCGGGGCCTAGGTGTTGAAAAATGGGCCTAGCTGGATGACCGGATGGTCGGAAGGCATTGGCGGGCGACGGCATCCAACGTCGCCCGCCCTTTTTCACAAATTGGATATTGGATAGTGGATTTTGAAATGGATTATTTAATGACTCCCGATGACGCTCGTAAATTTGTTTCTTCTGCCCGCAGATTGCGTGACGGCCTAGATCGATACGAAAGCATGATGGTTGGCCTCGGTACGGCCACCGATACCGTTATAGGCGATCTCGACGCGCTTGCTAGGGCCATTCCCCAAGATGCCATTGCTGTGCGGGAAAATTTGGATTGGCTACGCGGCGCTCTTACTAAAATTGGAAATGAGATTAAGGGCGGCGCTGGCGGCATTCGCGAGGGGTCGGATGGCCTATCGAAAATCATTCGCGTCTCAGAACTTGAAATACGAAAGGGATCGAACTGATGGCCGGTCCCTATGATGTTTTCATTGAACTGAGATTAATTGATCACTTCTCTCCAGGTCTGGCGACCATTGCAGCCGGGCTCAAATCTCTGCAAAAGCATTTCGACACGATGACGGCGGGTCAGAAGGCTTTGACTGCTGGGTTCACTGGTATTGCAGGCGGCGCTCTCGGTGTCGTCGCGGCATTCAAAGAGTTTGGGCCAGCGGGAATGAAGCTGGTCGATCAGCAGCAGCAAATGGTGAATAAAGGCATTGAGCTTAACAATGTTTTGGGTATCCAAGCTGATTATTTCAACAAAATCGCGAAGGCAGTTCCGACCGTCAATGCTGTTGAATATCTAAAGACCGTGCAGGATTTGCGTGGTGTGCTTGGTTCAGATAGTGCGGCAATCGCAGCTGCACCGCAGGCCGCTAAGATCGATACCTTGCTTGGCGATAAATCTGCCTATGATGTCTTCCGGGCGTTTGAGAAAAAGGGCGTGACCGGGGACACAGAGAAGCAGCAACAGATTCTGAGCGAGCTTTATCCTTATCTCCAATTGTTCAAAGAAAAGGTCAAAGCAGGCGACGTTTCCAACTTTGCAACGCGTGCGGGTGCGGCCTGGATAACCACGGATCTCGCGAAGACAGCGCCCTACCTTTTGCCGCTCATTGCTGATTTGCGGGGCGACACGGCTGGCGTCACCATGAACCAGCTGCACAAGTTTATTCAGGGCGGCGCTGTTCTCAGCAAACAGCAAACGGAAGCCCTAAACACTCTTGGCCTGCTTGACCCAACCAAGATACACAAGACCGGCTTTGGTGGCGGCAAGACGCAGCTTGATATTGGCGCAATCAAAGATTCGCTGAAATATGCGAGCGACGATCCCGGCTGGGTGCGTAATGTCCTACAGCCTGCAATCGAAGCATATGCACATGGCGATCCTGCGCTCGCGAGTGCGATGCGATCCAAGCTGTTTCCGAATCAATCGCAAAACCGCGCGGCCTTCATGCTCGGCGACCCTGAGTTTGTGCAACAGGCAGAGAAGGACAAGCGTCTGGCGTCAATGGTGCCTGGTCTTGACAAGGGCTATCAAAACGCCGTCAACAATAATCCAGTGATCGCGATGAAGGCCCTGACCGCGCAGTTCGAGAGCTTTAAGGAAGCTGTTGGCGCGCCGATGATTCAAGGCACCATTCCATTTTTGCGAAGCCTTACGAGTGCGCTGTCTAGCCTTGGCGCCGCAGCAAACGCCAATCCGAAACTGGCGACCAATCTTGTCCTCGCGGGCGGGGGCGCGCTTGGCGGGGCACTCGCGGGCGGCGCGCTGGGAGCGCTGGGCGGTCCACTCGGAATGGCTGGCGGTGCGGTCCTCGGTGGCCTCACCGGGCTTGCTGTGGCGAACTGGCCCGCTGTCTTAAACGGCCTCTCCGGGCTGAAGGATGGCATTTCGAGCATTGCGGTGGTGTTCGGTCAGGTTGATTTCAAGACCGTGCTTTATCAGGACGCCATGGATACGGTTGCAGGTATCAACAACTTGATGAATCAACTTGGCCACAAATTGACGGATGGATGGAAGTCGCTCGCCAACGGTCTAAATTTGAGTTTCGACTGGCTTCGCGACAAAATCGTTGGCGCATGGAATAGTCTTGCCGGATCGATTCCGCTTATTGGCAACAGCATGAAAATTGGTCCCTCGCCAACGTCGCTGCCAGGGAACGGTGCAGCCGCACCAATGACCCCTCCACCGTCGCGTCAGACATCGGTGCACATCACATCAAACATGAACATTGATGGTCGTAGGCTTGCGCAGGTCGTGACGAGCCAAATGGTTGCGACCGCGACCTATCCCACGAGCGCGTCTGGCGCCGATGGCCGTGGGCAATGGCTTGGCCCGAGTGCATACGCAACCGAGCAAGGCTGACGCGGGATACAGCTTTCGCGTTCCAAATTTTCCGAAACGATCCAACCTAACTTGAGGTGTGACATGGCACGAGTAAGAATTAATAACGGTCCTACGATTGAAACCGAAGGGTCTCAAACCGCGATGCGCGCCCCGTCTATCGCGGAACGCATCAAAGCTGATGCCAACCGCATCGAATATGAAAATGATGTCACCGGGCGCCGTATCGGCGTGCGCCAACTGGATTTCTTGGCGGTTCATGATCTGACGGTCGATGTTGGCGGTGAGCTAGCGAGTAACGGCCCCGCGTTCAACCAAATTTTGGCTGTTGCATCTGTCGCGGAGATTGACGGCGATCCCGTTGATATTCCTGCAAGCCATTTGCAAGTGCGCGCCATCATGAAGCGACTCGGATTCCATGGCGTTAAGGCTGCCATGAGTGCGGTGTCCCGTTTTGGCGGCCTCGACGAGGACTTGGACGCAATAAAAAACTCGTGAACCATCCTGGGTTCGTTGAGCCCTTATTGCTCATCAAATTTGGGATGGATGACGATCTCGCATTCGCGATGAATCGCACAATGCGAAAGGCGGCAATCATCGTGTTCGGCCAATTCGATGGCGGCAAATGGGATTGGGATTCTATGAATTGGATTCAGGATAAGTCATGAACATCACACTGGCATTTCGCAATCTTTGCATCGCGGCTTATCGCGTCGCCCGGCTGTGGGTCATTACGAAACTGCGGGGATTGAAACTTTGATGGCGTGGCAACCGAAGAGGGCTGATTTGGAGAGAATCGCTGAATACGAACTCGCCGGTATGGCGTTGGAGCAATGCGCAAGATTTATCGAATGCACACCGGCCGAGCTGGCAGCATGGCGTTCTAAATGTGCGGCGGCCGCCCGGGCTGAATATATAAAATCAATGCAGGGACCGCCCCCAGCGCCAGTTGCCAAGCCGGTTTGGAAGTAGGTGGTATTATGGCACGTTTCACCAAGCAAGAGATGGCCGATCATCCGGGCACCGGATTCGTCAAGCCATGGGAAGAGTGTTACTCTTTTGCCTCTGTCGTGGAAACGCGGGACAAGAATGGCGGACATCCCAGGCAAACTGTCAATAGCCGAGAAAGAAAAGATTTCGGAGGCGATATCCGCCAAATGGGCCGGGCGCTCGGAGGCGTGCCCGATCTGTGGAAGCACTCAATGGCTTATTGCGGATCATTTCGTAGCCACAACGACGTTGGGGGCGGGTGGTGCATTTCAGCTAGGAGGACAAGTCTATCCGCTAGTAATGGTAATCTCTCCCTGCGGATATACGAGATTTTTCAATGCTGTCATGCTCGGGGTTTATCCGAGCGTAAAGCCACCAGAAGAGGCCACTCACCCTACCGAAGTAGAAAAGAAATAGAATCATGTCAGCAGAGGATGGGGACATATTCGTGGGACGCGGGGTGTCTGTGGAGACACATCGCGGCGCGACTGTGGAATCCTTCTATGCGTGCCGCAACATGAAAATATATCCTATTGCCGAGCATGAACTTGACGCACTAACTACCATGAATACCTTAAATACGGTTCTGCTGACTATTGGCGTTGGGCTGGTTTCCCTGGCCGCAGGAATTTGGATTACCGACGTATTTACTGAAAAGGTGACGCCAGAGGGTGTCGTCTTGGCAAAGTTCGGTGCGTGGGTACTTATCGTTCTAGGTCTTATTTGCTTCGTCGGATGCTGGTGGGCTGGGCGCCGTCGCAAGACGATGTGGGGGAGAGTTGTCAAAGAATCCGGCACGCCCTCCTAGACTCATAATCATCATTTTATTTCGTTCCCGGCTTTTCTTGGTGGCTTGGCGATTGGTGAGCCTATGGTGAGGCTCGCTACGGCGAGCGCAAGGCTATCGTCGAGGCCGAGGATTGGGAAGGGCCGGAATACCAAACGTGTCGGAACGCTGCCAGTATAGCTAACGCGTTTGAATTGTCCCGCCGGCGGGACAATCTTACCTTTAAGCATCATGCCGAGGTTGCCGCTCTTCCCCCAGACGAAGCCGACGCGCTCCTAGATTGGTGCGAGGAAACGCCCAAGCCGCCGCCCTTCCCGTCGGCAAAAGCCCGAAAATTTAGACTTTCCCGCTTCCTTTGCAATTGTCGCACGTTTTCTGTCCGGTCCCGCTGCAATGATTGCATTCCCTTACGCTTGGGGTTCTGCTTCCCAACTTTCCTGTTCCCTTACAATCTGGGCATTCGATGGTTTTTTTGCCTTCACAAACGGGGCAGTCGGCCATTGCGTTTCTCCCTAAGTTTGATGTTAGGGAATTAACTAATTCGCGTGGTTGGCGAATCAATGAACCTTGCTTAATTAAGGGGATGGCTCTTGTAGCGCCTAGGTCACGATGATTGCTGGCCCTGACGCCCCTGTGCATTCGCCCCATGAACTTCGACGCCGGGATCCTTGGGGTCGAGCGGCTTCAGTTATGCCGAATGGCGTGCCAGGACCCAGCGCATTGCAGAGATGGCGACGACCAGGTGCCAGAGCCAGAACCGTCCGCAAGCTTTCCGGTGGCATACGCGACCTTGTCCATGCCCTGAAATGTAAGATTCACGATCCCGCGCTGGTCGATCTGACCACTAGATTCTATCGGCGTATCTCCTACCGCAGTAACGTGGCCGCCGGACACTGAGATCGTCAAATGAAGGGCATTGCCGCAATTACCTTGCCGTGTCGTGATATCGACAACATAGACACCATCCTGGGCGCGCTGCCTGAGGTGAGCATGTGCCGCGTCGATCCAGGGCGAGAAGTTTGCGCCGATTAATACGGTCGCAGAGATAGCAGAAGCGCGGGAGAGGTTCATTCCATTGCCTTTCGCTATCTTGGATTCCCGATGATCTTAGGCCGCCGATTATTTAAGCACACCTAACTCGCGCAGATAAAGCTCTAACACCTCTTCCGTAAATCTAGCTTTCGTACGGCCGCTATCCTTAGCTGCCTTGACGAGTGCCTTAGCAAGCGACGGGCGCACCTTAATAGAGAGAACTACAGTTCGGTTCTCTATGGAAGGCAGCTTGCTTAATTTTTTCATTCCCAAGCACCTTGACAAAGTACTTACCTTATGTAAGTACTACTTCACTAGCATGTGCTAGGCGAAATTGCAAGGAAACTTACATGGCAAAACAGCTTATTAAACAGGTTTTTGGCGTCCCTTCGACGGCCGTCATTGAGGCCACCGAGGCGGCGACCACAGTCAATGAAATCCGGTCAGCCGGTTTCAGATACGAGGCAAAGCTCCGAGACCTTGAGCTTCAGTTCGAGGCTAAGGCGGGCGAGCTACGGCAGGCATACCTCGATGAGGTGCGCGGCATCTATGGCGACGCGTAACAAGCGGGGCCTGCAGAGCGTGTCACCCGCTCGCAAGCCCCTAACCATCGATCACATCGATTCGCCTGAGAGGATGTTCAAATGGCTAAGACAAGCATTAAAGAATCACCGCCCAGAATACAAACCGACAATCCCCGGTGGCTCCGCCACAATCGTGCCTGTCTAAGGAAGGCCGACGCGGCCTTGGATGATTTCCGCATTCGTACCGATGTCAACGTTGACGACATCGGCAGCCTGGGCTTGGAATTGGGGCGTATCATAACGGGGTTCATCGCCCTGCTCGACAAGCGCATTGCTGCGGCGAGCGAGACGGCCAAGCCCGCAATGACACTCGACCGTCTCTAACCGTGCCGACATGAGGGAGTTAAGTCGACATGGCTGACGACGATCTTATCACGCGCGCATAGCCGCGTAACTATTGATGGTGCGCCGAGGACAGCACACGTGGTCTGAGTTTAGCAGATGGCCTTAGCCATCCCCGTCGCTCGCCAATTATATCGCCAACTATCACGTCAAGCGAACTGCGGAAACGCGCTTTCCACCGAAAAATTGGAGTAACACATGGCCACGAAACCGAAGACACGCAAAGCACCGGCGGCGAAGGCAAGGGCTTTCAAGGCCGCCCCGAAAGCACCGGCCACGGAAACAAAGGAACAGGTCAGCGAAATCCAGCAACTTATTGCCCGCTGGAAATGGCTTGATGCCGATAAAAACTATCAGGTCGATATTTCTACAACCGATGATGAATGTGACAGGGCCGCTGATTTGCACGAGCGCGAGAAAGCGGAAATCTTGCGAAAGCTTATTGACAAGAGACCCGAGACTTTTTTGGAGTGCCGCACCATGCTTGATTATGCGACCAACCTTGTCGGACACAGCGACGTGGAAGATGATGACATCATCGCTTTGCTTAAGAATGTTCGCAATGGCCTGCGCATCGTGCAAGGTGATGAAAGGAGGTCAGCACATAAGGAGGGGATGGAAAAGATGCGCTTGCGCTACCTCTTTTCTCTGGATGTCGCCAATCGTCTCGGAACTTCTGAATTGTTAGATAAACTATGACCCTCTACCGGCGACTGCGACTCCGCTACCGCATAACGGTCCTGAAATTCTGGTGCTGGGTGCTGGAGACGCTACTAAACGAGCGGGACCGGCTGCGGCGGGGCTGACAACGGCAGGGCGGCGACGGGTTTGACCTGGGCCTCTTATAGGGCTTCTTTGCCAATCCCGACGCAGCTTGCGCTTCCTCCCGCGCCGGACGTTGCGTCCGGCATTACGTCAAAAACGCGGCGGACCCGATCAAAGATTAGATGGCCCTCGTCTCATTGGGGCAGCGTAAGAGTTGCCGACGATTTGCCGGAATTTTTTTGATCCGACGGTGATTCTTGAGAGTATTTGCCGCACGCTCCCAAAGCAAAAACCGCAAACAGCAAAGCTAACAAGCGGTGCATAGATACCTCCCTGGTCAAGTATTGCCGAGCAGCCCCTAATCCGGCCAAGGCGCTCGATAACGGAGGGCACTCCCCAAGGTTATCGCTGAACTGCCTTCAAAGGTTCCAGCTGGAGCGATAAAAAACTATCTGGGATTGCTCTGTCATAGGTGAATTAGTGCCGCGTTTCTGGCTATCGGCCGGGGATCTCGTTCTCCGGCCACAAACTATCGTCTCTACCGCGTGCGGCTATCGCTCAGGGCTTAGAACCAGCGTCCGCGACCATACCAGCCGCCGCCGCCAAGCAGCAGAACGAGAACTATAATGATAAGAAGCGTATTGGTATCCATGTACGTGTCCCTTGGCTACGAGCATGCTCGATATGATGCATTGATCGCTTCAAGGCTTGAAAAGTTCCATCTGGAGCACGGTGGCGGGCGCGGCGGGCGTAAGCGGAAAGCAAAAAAAGCCCCTGACCTCGCCGCAGATACGCAGCGGACGGGATCAGGGGCATCATCAAGTTTTACTTGCAGCTGATGCCGTACGGGGGACGAGGACACCAGCATGCCGAAATGCGGCACGGGCTTAACATATGAGAAATATACGGAAAAACATCACCCGTTTGGGTTAAGTTATTAATCATCACAACAGCCTGGCGTGTCTGCTGTCTGGGTTGTTCATTGTGGCGGCGGCGGCCTGTTGCGATGCCAAGGACGCGACTTAGCGCCGGAGACGCGCCAAGAGGTAAGCTCACGGCGAAATACAACCAATGCCGTTACCATAAGAATAATCATTGACGGCACAACAGACATGAATGCTCCCGATTGATTTATGCTTTCTACCGGAAAAATGGCGCACAGCACAACGGATGCAAAAAGCCCCCTGATCCGGTCTGCAGACCAGGGGGAAGTCATCCATGAGCCTGGGGAGGAACCAAGCTAAAATGAATGAGCAGGATTCATGCCAAGCTTGACAATAGTTGTCAATCGTCAACCCGCTCTGCGAGTGCGACTTTGCTATATCACGGAATCGTGATGTAAAATTGGGGACAACCCCGACGATGAGCAATAATTTTCCATGCTTTCGAGGTGCGGCTGTGTTTTCGTGTCTCAACATGCAATTTGTCTAATTCATAAGGTTAAGTCACAATGGCCGGAAGAAGAGAGCGGTGTGTATTTAAGGAAACCGAAGTTGCACGGCTGCTTCGTGCAGGAAAGCGGGCGGGCGTTCCTTTCCGTTTGAATATTGGGAAAGATGGAACCTTTAGTCTAATTCCCATGGAGCCGGATGCTCCAATAGCAGCGCCTAAAACGGCCCCTGAATTGCGTGATATCATCCTCTGATGCCACGTCCTCGACCGCCGCACCTTCATAAGGAACGCACCCGTCACGGGAAGATCGTCTGGTTTGTGCGCATAGATCACGGTCCGCGCGTCCGTATCAAAGAGGAATATGGAACGCCGGAATTCGAGGCTGCTTATCACGCGGCAATCGCTGGGGAACCCACGCCGAAAAAAGCGGGAGAGAAGACCGGAACGCTTGCCTGGTTGATCTCTCGCTACCGGGATTCCGCCGCGTGGGCAAATCTCTCGCAGGCGACAAAGAAACAGCGCGAAAATATCTTCCTGAATATCATCAAATTGGCTGGCGAAGAGCCGTTCGTGAAGATCACCCGCAAGACCATCGCGGCTGCTCGGGACCGCCGCAAGGATACCCCGTTCGCTGCAAACAACTTTCTCAAAACGATGCGCGGTCTTTTCCGCTGGGCATTGGAAGCCGGGTTCGTGGATTCCGATCCGACCGAAGGCGTCAAGGGTCGCGTTCCGAGTACAAAGGGATTTCACCCTTGGAGTGAGGAGGAAATCCTCAAGTTTGAAACTCGTTGGCCAATTGGCACGCGCGAGCGTCTGGCGTTCGGTGTCCTGCTTTATACGGGTTTTAGGCTTGGCGACGCCGCGCGACTCGGTCGCCAGCATGTCCGCAACGGCGTGATCGTGGTGAACACCGAAAAGAACGGCACGAAGGTTGAGATCCCGATTTTGCCAGAGCTTGCCGAGATCATTGAGGGAAGCAAGACAGGGGATCTTGCTTTCGTGGCGACGCCGATAGGTAAGCCAATGGCGAAGCAGAGTTTTGGGAACTGGTTTCGGGAAGCTTGCAAGGCGGCAGGGGTTCCCGGCTCCGCGCATGGGCTGCGCAAAGCGGCCGCGACGCGAGCAGCGGACGACGGCGCCACAGAGGCCGCACTTGAGGCTATTTTCGGCTGGAAGGGCGGAAAAATGGCGTCCCTTTATACCAAGAACGCTAATCGTGCACGGCTCGCGAGGGAGAATATGGGCAAGCTGTCATCGGGGAGAAAAGCGAACATCTATTCCCTTACCCAGGTATCAGGTGCGGGAAAGAACGGAAAATCCTAAACAATATCAATGGAGAATAGAATAGATGGTGGGCCGGGCAGGACTCGAACCTGCAACCAGACCGTTATGAGCGGCCGGCTCTAACCATTGAGCTACCGGCCCCGGCGGGTCTCGATCAAGACCGCTTTACCCATATGGCTGGAACGCCGCCGTAGGGCCGAGGAAGCGCGCATTACACCTATTTTTCGGCCCGAAGCAATGGCTGCTGCAAGCGCTTGTGGACAGCACAGATCATGCCCTAGCGCGGCGCTTTTTTCGCCAGAATGCGCTGCAAGGTGCGCCGGTGCATGTTGAGGCGGCGGGCGGTCTCCGAGACATTGCGGCCGCAAAGCTCGTAAATCCGCTGAATGTGCTCCCACCGCACACGGTCGGCGGACATGGGATTTTCGGGAAGTTCGGCTTTGTCGTGCCGGGTCGCCATGAGCGCATTGAAAATCTCGTCGGCGTCGACGGGCTTTGCCAGATAATCGAAGGCTCCGAGCTTCACGGCGGTGACGGCGGTGACGATATTGCCATAGCCGGTCAGGATGATCCCCCGCGCGTCGGGGCGCTTCGCCTTCAGCTCGCGAATGACGTCAAGGCCATTTCCGTCGGCAAGACGCATATCGATCACCGCGAAGGCGGGGGCCGTTGCAGCGATGGCGGCGAGCCCCTCGGCGACGGAATTTGCCGCCGTCACCGTGAAGCCGCGCGTCTCCATGCTGCGGCTCAAGCGCGTCAAAAAGGTATTGTCGTCGTCGACGATCAGCAGCGAGCGGTCTGGCCCATGGCCATCCGGCGCGCCGTCCGTGTCTTTGCTCTGATCTCCCGTCTTCGGGGATGCGTCATTTTGCATAACCAATTGCCTCGCTTGGACCATTTCCGGCAGAAAATCCGACAAAGCAAGAAAATAGCGAGTTTTTTCACGATTTCCTGGGGTTAACCGGAGCCGGACTATCCCCCGAAGGCGGCGAGAATCCGGCCACGGGCTTGACCGCGGCGGCGGCGAGCCCGGCACGCAAACCCCTGGTCCCGCGCTCGAAGACCGGCCGTTCCCAGGAAATGGCAATGGAGGCTCCCGTTTCTGGCGGCGCCCGGTTGCCTGTCTTGACGGTCGCGCCGGAGCGTTCGAGGAGCGTCTTGGCAATGAACAATCCAAGACCAAGCCCGGACCCTTCTTCCGTTTTGGCGCGCCGGTCGGTCTTGGTCGTGACATAGGGTTCGCCCACCCGGCCGGCGACATCGGCGGAAAATCCAGGACCATCGTCCTCGATCACGATGGTGACTTGCTGCGAATCCCATTTCGTTGCGATCCGCACGTCCGAGACGGCGAAGTCGATCGCATTTTCGATAAGATTGCCGAGGCCATATAAGATCCCCGGATTACGGCGGCAGATGGGTTCGGGGTCTTCGCCGTCTTTTGAGATCGAAATGCGCATGCCAAAATCACGCTGCGGGCCGGCCGCCTCTTCGATCAGCAGGCCCAAGCTCATTTCATCGAGAATGTCGCCGGTGTCCGAGCCGAGCGAGGTCAGGGTGCCGAGAATGGCCCGGCAGCGGCCGACTTCCTGGGCCAGTACTTTGAGATCCTCTTCAGACGGATCATTGGCGGGAAGTTGTTTTTGCATCTCCCTGACAACGAGCGTGATTGTGGCCAAGGGAGTGCCGAGTTCATGCGCCGCCGCCGCCGCGAGTCCGTCGAGTTGGGTTAAATGCTGCTCGCGGGCCAGCACGAGTTCGGTCGCGGCCAGGGCATCGGCCAGTTTGCGCGCCTCGACCGCGACGCGCGACGCATAGATGGCGATGAACCCAGCGCCGAGAACGATCGCGACCCAAATCCCTGCGTCATAAATCAACGGGAGTTGCAGCTGCTCTCCAGGATACCAAGGGAGCGGATAGTGCCTGAAGGTGAGCGCCGAAACCGCCCCGACCATCAGGAGAGTGAGGATCAAGGTAATGCGGCCGGACAGCGATACGGCTGATATCATGATGGGAGCGAGGAACAGCATCGAAAAAGGATTCTCGATGCCGCCCGTGAGATAAAGAAGCGCGGTCAGTTGCAAAATATCATAGGCAAGCATTGCCGCCGCGGGGGCGTCCTCGAGACGTTCGGTGCGGCCGAACCGCAAACGCAGACCGATGTTGAGCCAGGCCGAAGCGGCGATGACGAGGAGACATGGCCCGAGCGGCAGCGAAAACCGCAAACCGTAGTAGGTGACGACAAGGGCGATCGCCTGTCCGAGCAGGGCCAGCCAGCGCAATTTGACCAGAGTATCGACGCGCAACCGTCGCGAGCGCCTGCCAAGGTCGATGTTGATCAATTCGGCCATGACCTTCCGTTTATCCCATTGGGAGGCGAATCAACAGGCCGGTCTTGCCATGCCGGCCTGCCGAGGTGCTCAGCAAGGCCGCCCTCTCTTTTCCGCTCACGTTTGGGTCTTGCAGAACTGCCGCAGGCTCATCAAATACAGTGGAACCCCTTGCTATTATTGGCGTTGGAGTGTCCCGGAAGAGATTGCCGCACGCCCGGTATGACATCGGCATGGAGACAAAGAATTATTTTAAAGTAAAAATTTTTCTTTGATAAATCGCTCTGGGGCAATATCGAACACTTCGCCGCTGGGTCAGGGAACCGGACAAAACTGCCTTTATGTTGCCGTATGGCTTGGTAGCTTATGGGAGCTGGAGCCAAGGATTTGGAAAATGCCGCCTTTTTCCTATGAAATGCATGAAATGGCGCATCTTGCGCTGGCTCCGGCGCGGGCCATGACAGATGTTGCCCGGACGTGGCTCGAAAGTCCCATCAATCCGTTTTCCTACACGGCGGCGGGCCGCAATCTGGCGGCCTCGGCGAAAGTTTTCGAACGGCTGACCAGGCGCTACGACAAGCCGACATTTGGCTTCAGTACGGTGGCCGCCGGCGGCAAAACCATTCCTATCGTCGAGCGCGTGGTTTGGGAGCGGCCGTTTTGCCAGCTTCTGCATTTCGAAAAACAGTTCGACACCGGCTCACCGGAGCCACGCGAGAAGCTTTTCATCATCGCGCCGATGTCTGGTCACCATGCGACTCTCCTGCGCGGCACCGTTGAGGCATTCCTCCCTTTTTATGATGTTTACATCACGGATTGGGTCGATGCCCGCGCGATTCCGGTCGCTGCCGGCCGTTTCGATCTCGACGACTATATCGATTATGTGATGTCCATCTGTGAGGTCTTGAGCAAAGACTCTTGGAGCGGCACCGTTCATACACTTGGCGTCTGCCAGCCGGCGGTGCCTTTGATCGCGGCGGTCGCTTTGATGGAAGCGGCGGATAGCCCCTATGTCCCAGCGTCGATGACGCTGATGGGTGGCCCCATCGACACGCGGCGAAGCCCGACCAAGGTCAATCTGCTCGCGCAGGAGCGAGGCAGCGCGTGGTTTAAGAGCAATTGCATCTGCACGGTTCCGTTTGGCTATCCCGGTGCTGGGCGGCAGGTTTACCCCGGCTTTCTACAGCTCACCGGCTTCATGGCGATGAATATCGATCGTCACATAACCGCGCATATGGAGTTTTTCGATCATCTCGTTTCGGGTGACGGCGACTCCGCCAGAAAGCACCGGGAATTTTACGATGAATACCGGTCGGTGATGGATCTTCCGGCGGAATTTTACTTGCAGACGGTCGATACTGTTTTTGTCAAACACGCTTTGCCAAACGGTGAAATGACCCATCGCGGCGTGCCAGTGGATTTATCGGCGATCCGCCGTGTGGGACTGCTCACCGTAGAAGGCGAAAACGACGATATCTCCGGGCTCGGTCAGACCCAAGCCGCGCAAGAACTATGCAAAAATCTTCCACAACATATGAAAGCCCACTATCAGCAGGACAAGGTTGGACATTACGGCGTGTTCAACGGGTCGCGTTTCCGTAACGAGGTGGTGCCCCGCATCCGCGCCTTCCATCGTGCAGTCAAGACTCCGGACATCGGCTTGAAGCTTGTTGAAACCGCTTAAATGTGAATCGCCGGCACACTTTAATCGATAGGTCAGCCATTTTTTGAAATCATTGCCCTAGCGACTCACTTGGCCTCCGGCTATTCTGAGGCCATGCTGCCTCCGCGAAAAATCGCACCCCGCGTTTCCGGAATCACGACGCTCGAAGTTTCCCATGCGGGCGAAACCTATCGAATCGCTATCCGGCGCATAGCCTCCGCGCGACGGTTTACGTTGCGTGTGCGCGCGGCGACGCAGGACGTCGTTTTGACGATGCCGTCGCGCGGGAGCCTCGGCGAGGCAAAAGTCTTCGCGAACCGGCATGCCGCCTGGATCGGCGCGAAACTGCGCTTGCTCCCCGAAAAAATTCCTCTTTCGGCGGGGGGATTGGTGCCGCTGCGTGGAACCGTACACTTGATCACCCATTGCCAGGCAAGGCGCCGGGGCGTCTGGCTTGAAGAACAAGGCCCAACGAGCCCGCCGCTCATTTGTGTCAACGCCGAGGCGCCCTTCGTGCCTCGCAGGGTCCGGGACTTCCTCGTCAAGGAAGCTTTGCGCGACATCAAGACCGCCGTGGAGAGCCACACTCAAAGACTCGGCGCGGTGCCGAGCAGAATCACCTTGCGTGATACGACAAGCCGGTGGGGTTCCTGCTCATCCTCCGGCGCGCTCAGTTTTTCATGGCGCCTAATCATGGCGCCGCATTTTGTCCTCGATTATCTCGCCGCGCATGAATCCGCGCATCTTGTGCATATGAATCATTCAGCGGCGTTCTGGGCCGCCGTTGACCGCTTAACGCCGGACACCGGCCGCGCGGAGGCATGGCTTAAAGCGCATGGCTCCAGCCTGCTCCGTTTCGGACAGGAATAATTTTAGCTGGCTGGCGCGGGGGCGGTGGCAGCGGCGTCGCTGAGGCGCTTGCGGTAAAGTGCAGCGAAATCGATCGGATCGATGTAAAGCGGCGGAAACCCGCCGTCCCGGACCGCCTCGGCGATAATCTGGCGGGCGAAGGGAAACAACAAGCGCGGGCACTCGATCATGACCACAGGATGCATGTCATTCGCGGCGATATTGCGCAAGCGGAAGAGACCGGCGTAGTCTAGCTCGAACTTGAACAGCAGAGCTGCCCCTTCGCCAGCCGACCCTTCCAGCAGGATATTGACCTCGAAGTCGGCTTCCGCCACTTGCCGTGCATTGACATTCACCTGAATGGAAATATTCGGCGGCTTGTCTTGCGGCCCCAGCGAGCGAGGCGCGTTCGGATTCTCGAAGGAGAAATCCTTGGTGTATTGAACCATCGCATTGATCGAAGGCGCCGCATCCGCCTGAGAGGCGTCGCCGTTTCCGTTTCCGTTTCCGTCTGCCATTGTTAAAAAATCTCCTGCGCGGCTGCGGGTAACACGGATGCACCGTCCAAACAAGCGGGCCGGACAGCGGCCTTGGCGTCCTCCCGCCGCTTTTCCCCAGCACGCCTGCAAAGCCGCTGGCGTTACTGCTTGATCTCATTGATTTATCTTATAAATCTCGCGGTGAAGGGCAAAACTTTTTAGAGCTGGTGTCTCGCCTCATGCACAAAACCGGCGCAATATCCTCTAACAATGAACCCGAAATTCCGCTGGAGCCGCTTTTTGCCATGCCAACCGACCCGACCCGCCTTTATTTGATCACCCCGCCCATGTCCGATTGGAGCGCTTATGCGTCCCTTTTCGAGGCGCCGGTTGCAGCATGCGGCGTTGCTTGCGTCTTGTTGCGAACCGCCGCCGGCAGCGAAGTCACCAAAGAGGAAACCCTGCGCGCGCTCATCCCCATGTTGCAAAAGCATGGTATTGCCAGCCTTGTCGCGGACGATCCAGAATTGGCAGTCCGCCTCGACGCCGATGGGGTTCATCTCGATGACGCGGGGGGGGAGCTGCAATCGGCTGTTCGTTCCTTGCAACCAGCTCATATTGTTGGTGCCGGAGGATTGAAAACACGGGATGCGGCGATGACCACGGGCGAGGCGGGCGTTGATTATGTGATGTTCGGCGGCCCCGGCAGCGGGGAGTCACAGGAAAGTATCACCGAGCGCGTCGCCTGGTGGGCGGAAATCTTCAACGTTCCTTGCGTCGGCTACGCCCATGAACTTTCCGCGATCGGCGATCTCGTCCGCGCCGGTGCCGACTTCGTTGCGGTCGGCGATGCGGTGTTCGCCGATCCGCGCGGCGCGGCAACGGCGTTGAGCGAGGC
The DNA here is from genome assembly GCF_029855125.1 of Methylocapsa sp. D3K7. Lineage (GTDB taxonomy): Bacteria > Pseudomonadota > Alphaproteobacteria > Rhizobiales > Beijerinckiaceae > Methylocapsa. The sequence goes on along the minus strand of NZ_CP123229.1, from coordinate 1,697,175 downwards.
GGCGCGCCTTCTCACTTCCATCAAGGAAGTGGTTCAATGATCCTCGGCCCTCGCCCGCATCTGCGGCTTTGCGCTGGCGTTTCGGCTACATGGCTCATGATTGCTTCCAGCTGTATTTCCGTGCATGCGCAGGCCGCTCCGGACATGCAGCAACCAGCTAAGAGGAATGCTGTGGCGGTTCCCGCGCGGCTTGGTGGCGCCCCCGATCTTGCCTTCGGCGCCTATCAGCGCGGCTATTACTTCACCGCTTTGCAGGAGGCGATGAAACGAATCGAAGCCGATCCCACCGACGGGCCCGCGATGACCCTCGTCGGAGAGCTTTATTCGCAGGGGATGGGCGTGCGGCGCGATGCAACGGAAGCCGGCCGCTGGTACAAGCTCGCCGCCGCAACGGGCGACCGTCAGGCGATTTTCGCCTTGGCGAGCGCCAAACTCAAAGGTGAGGGCATGCCACAAGATCGCGCCGGGGCGGCGGAACTGTTCGTCAAGGCGGCGGCGCAAAATCATCCGGGTGCGCTGTACAACCTCGGTGTCATGGCGATCGAAAACAATGGTGTTGTCGCGGATTTTCCCAAGGCGGCGCGGCTTTTCCGGCAGTCCGCGGATCTTGGCGATTCCGATGCCGCCTATGCGCTGGGCCTGCTTTACCGGAAAGGCACCGGGGTCAAAAAAAGCGATGAACTGGCCGCACAATGGATTGGCCGCGCCGCGAAGGACGGCAATGTTCCGGCCGAAGTCGAATATGCCATCATGCTTTTCAATGGAGTCGGTGTCGATAAGGACGAAACGGCGGCCGCGAAGCTTTTTCTCAAGGCTGCGGCGCGCGACAACCCTGTCGCGCAAAACCGCGCCGCGCGCCTTTTGGCGTCCGGGCGTGGACTGCCGAAGAACGCGGTCGAAGCCATGAAATGGCATCTTCTAGCAAGGGCCGCGGGGGTCAAGGATGCCTGGCTCGATAGCGAGCTGGCCAAACTCTCGGCGGCGGACAAAACTGCGGTCGAGACGCGTTTGCGGCAATATGTGGGGAATTAAGTTGATTCGAGGAGTAACCCTGGATCGCATGCTGCGAGTGTCTCGCGCATGTGCGAAGGCACCGGCGCCACGATGGTGACCGGCTCCTTGGTCTTGTAGAGCGGGATGGTGATCATCCGGGCGTGCAACTGCAACCCCATGGCGCCGCCTTTCCCATAGATGGCATCGCCGAGAATTGGCCAGCCGAGCGCCGCGCAGTGCACCCGCAATTGATGTGTACGTCCCGTTAATGGCGCGAGCTCAACAAATGCAAGGCCATCCGCGCGGCCAAGGACCCGCCACATCGTTTTTGCGGGAAGCCCGGCGGGATCTGGCTTCATCCACCAGCCGCGATCCGCATCGAGGCGGCCGAGCGGCAGATCAATCAAGCCTTCATCTTCCGCAGGCGCTCCATCGACCACGGCCCAATAGCGTTTTTCGATCTTGCCTTGCTTGAACAGGAGGCCGAGCTTTTCGAGCGCCTTACGGTGGCGCCCGAGCACAAGGCAGCCTGACGTGTCGCGATCGAGCCGATGCGCGAGAGCGGGGTTGCGGGGCAGGCCGAAGCGGAGGGGAAGGAAATAATCTTCAAGATTTTCGCCGCCCTTTGGGCCGCGATGAACCGCGATTCCGGCGGGCTTGTCGATCACCAGCATCATCGCGTCGCGATAAAGAAGTCTCGCGAGGAGCTTTTCTTCTGTCAGTGTGGGGGCAGCCTGTCGGGCCTCCGCAACTACCACCAGCCGCGCCATTTGAACCAGAGGATTGGGATGATCGCGCTCACGGCGATGACGGAAAGTCCAAATGGATAGCCATAAGCCCAGTCATATTCGGGGATATTTTTGAAGTTCATGCCCCACATGCTTGCAAAGAATGTTGGTGGGATGCCGACAACGGAGACAATGGTCAGAATGCGAAAAATATTGTTCTGTTCGATGTTCGTCAGTCCCAAGGTGGCATCCAGCAGGAACTGAATCTTGTCGGTCAGATGTGTTTCGTAATCGTTGAGTGACGCGACATCGCGTTGCAGGCTTTTGAGTTTCGCGCGTTTGTCAGCTTCAAGATAGGGCGCGGCATTGGTCGCGACATAAGGCAACATGCGGGCCGTGCCGAGCAGAACATCTTCGACCTTCGAGGTCAGATCGCCATGGACTCCGATCTTCCGCATGATCGCGCTGAGCCGTTCACTATCTTCGCGCGGCCCATGGCGCGGCACTTGTTTTTTGTGTGCGCCAAAAATTTTCTCCGATAATTGATCGAGATCGCTAGCGGCACCTTCCAGAATGTCGGCGCAATGATCGATGATGACTTCCATAAGGCTGACCAAGGCGCCCGCCCCTCCGGCTTGCAGTGGGTAGCGGGAAAGATTGTCCTTACAATCCTCGAAAGCTTTCATGTGCTTGAAACGAACTGTCAGCAGCACATCCTGCGACAAGACGAAGCCGAGCGGTGTCAACGCCGGCATGAAGCCTTCTGCCCGGTAAATCATGGGAATGCTAATGTGGAGCCAATCCTTCTCTGCGCGGAGCCTGCTGGAGGATTGGATTTCCGAGAGCTCCACGAGAGTCGGCACCCGAATGCCAAGCACGCGCTGCAAAAAAGCGATCTCCCACGCATCCGGCCGCTGAGCGTCGATCCAATTGACATCTGATGGTAAGATTTTTGCGTCCTTGGGGACGGAGATCTCGCCGTTGGTTGCAGAGGAATGAAAGCTCAACATCGCGGATCGCTCACTATAATGGACTTATAGGGGATAAAACACGTCTCCCGCCGCGGCCCTGGCCTGCAAGCGTTCGCTCGGGCGATAAATAGGTCCAAGGCTCACCCATTTCTCGGCACTTTCCACGACAGTGTTGAGACCAAGGTGATCGGCATATTTGAGAGCGCCGCCGAGATAGCGCGGCAGACCGAGGCCAAGGAGAAGGCACATATCCACATCCCCTGGCGAGGCCGCGATTTTGTCCTCGACGCAACGCGCCGCCTCCAGAATCAAGGGCAGCATCATGCGGGAAACGATCTCTTCCTCGGTCAAGCTGGTTTTGCCATTGGGTTGTATGGGCGCGAGAAGACGTTCCGTGTCAGGGTCGATATTCTTGCGCGGACGGCCCTTCGAATCGGCCTCATATTTGTAAAAGCCATGGCCACTTTTCTGGCCGAGGCGGCCGGCGCGCAAGAGAATATCGATCGCCGTTTCGAAAGAGACATCCATGCGCGGGGCAAAACCCGCCGAGACGATTTCGACGACATGATGGGAAATATCCATGCCGATGACGTCGATGAGATAAGCGGGTCCCATCGGCCAGCCGAAAGCTTCCATGGCTTTATCAATGGCGACGAAATCAACGCCGTCATGAACGAGCCGCAGAAACGCGATAAGATAGGGCGTGAGCACGCGGTTGACGACAAAGCCCGGGCAATCCTCGACCATGATCGGCGTCTTGCCCATCGCGGCGGCATAGCCCATGACAGCCGCGATGGCTTGCGGCGATGTTTTGGGACCGCGCACGACTTCGACGAGGGGCATTTTGGGCACGGGATTGAAAAAATGCATGCCTAGAAAATTTTCCGGGCGCCGCAAATTTTCGGCCAAGGCGCCGATCAACAATGACGAGGTGTTCGAGGCGAGGATCGTACTGGGGCGCGTCAGTTCCTCGATTTCCCGCAGCACCGTGTGTTTGACGCCGATTTTTTCGACGACCGCTTCGATCACCACATCGGCTGTGTCGAACCCCTCATAGGTGAGGTTTGGCGTGATGGAAGCAAGGATCACATCGGCCTTCTCTTGGCTGAGCCGTCCCGTCTCCACCGATTTGGCGAGCAGTTTGCGCGCTTCCCCCATGCCGAGGTCGAGCGCGGGGGCGGCGATGTCCTTCATGATGATCGGCACGCCGCGCGAGGCGCTCTGATAGGCAATGCCGCCGCCCATGATCCCAGCTCCCGCGACCGCCGCTTTGCGGACAGGCGGCGCGTCCTTGGCATAGCGGCGGATGCTCTTTTTCACCGCCTGATCGTTGACGAAAATCGCCACGAGCGAGTCCGCCGCTTGGGTCTTTGCGATCTTGGCAAAAATCTGCGCTTCGAGCTCCAGGGCGGTATCGCGATCAAGGTCAGCGGCTCGTTCCAGCAAGTCCACCGCGGCATGGGCTGCAGGAAAATGCGGAAGCGCCTTGACGGCTTGCGCCTTCGCCGGGGCAAGCAGGGTTGCCGCCTCGTCCCGGCTTACTCCAAGTCTTTGCTTCAGGCGGGCGCGCTTGGCTTGCCAATCGGATTCGCCGCTGATCGCCCGCTCCAGCACCGCTAGGGCGGCAAAACGCAAGATGTCCGGCGCGGCAATGGCGTCGGCCACACCCGCGAGAACGGCTTTATCGGGACTTTGCTGCGCTCCAGAAATGATCCAATCCACGCTTGTCGCGAGGCCGGCAAGGCGGGGCAGGCGGACGGTGCCGCCATAGCCGGGAAAGAGGCCGAGGGTGATCTCCGGAAAACCGACTTTGGCGGCGTTGGACATGATCCGGTAGTCGGCGGCGAGTGCGAGTTCAAAACCGCCGCCTAGTGCGAGGCCATTGATCGCTGCTACCGTCGGCACCGGCAGATCGGCAAGCGCCGTGATAATGGCGCTGTTTCTGGCAACGAAGGCTTCAATTTCGGCCTCCGGATGCTTGAAGATATGAGTGAATTCGAAAATATCGGCGCCGACGATGAACGTCTCCTTGGCGCTGGTGATCAAAACGCCTTTGATCGCGGAGGTGGCGGCAATCGAATCGAGCGCGAGGCTTAATTCCCCAAACGTCAGAGAGTCGAGCTTATTGACCGCCTCAGTGCCGCGCTCAAAGCGCAGTTCGGCTATGCGCCCGTCGAGGATATCGGCTTTGATCGTTTGACCATCGAAAAGCATGTGGCTGACCTCGCCATTGTCTACAACATTGGGCCCGTACCGCTGACGGGCCATGAATACGGGTATTGCGCAAAACCAATGCGAATCCTGGACCAGGGGCGCAACTGGGACACCGTCACGCCTCGCCAGTTTGAAACGCCGCCGCGATGAGTGCCCTTGTATAGGGCTCGCGGGGGCGCTCGACAATCTCTTGTGCGGGCCCTTGTTCGACGATCCGCCCGTTCTTCATCACCGCGATCTCATCGGCGGCCGCGCGGATTACCGCAAGGTCATGACTGATCAGGACATAGGTCAGGCCGTGCGCTTCCTGCAAATCCTCGAGCAATGCGAGAATGCCGGTTTGCACGGTGCGATCGAGGGCCGAGGTCGGCTCGTCGAGCACGACGAGCCGCGGTTTCAGGATCATCGCGCGGGCGATCGCGACCCGCTGCCGCTGGCCGCCGGACAAGGCGTGCGGAAACCGGTGCCGGAGTTCTGGATCGAGAAGAACTTCCTCGAGCGCCAAGGCCGCGCGCTTGTCGCGCTCGCGCCCTGTCATACCCGGTTCATGCACGCGCAATCCCTCCGTCACGATGTCGCCGACGCGCATGGAGGGTGAGAGCGAGCTGTAAGGGTCTTGAAACACAAGCTGCATGGAGCGCCGCAAAGGCCGCATCGCCGCCCGGTCCAATCGTGTCAAATCGCGTCCATCAAAATGGATTATGCCGCTTGCCGGCACAAGTTTTAAAAGCGCGCGGGCGAGCGTCGATTTGCCGGACCCGGACTCGCCGGCGATCCCAAGCGTGCGGCCCCGATCGAGACGAAGGCTGATGCCATCGACCGCCTTGATCTTATGCTTTGCTTCGAACAAGCCACCACGCAAGGCAAACCGGACGGAGACATTCTCCGCGCGCAGCAACACCGGCGCGGCAGCTACGAAGCACGGGTGCGGGCGGGGCATGCTTGCGAGCAACATGCGCGTATAGTCGTGGCGCGGGTTGGCGAAAATACGGGCGGCGGCGCCGCTTTCGACGATGTCTCCGTCGCGCATCACATGGATGGTGTCGGCGATACGGCGGACGACGCCAAGGTCGTGGCTGATGAAAATCATCGACATGCCGAGGCTTTGTTTGAGATGTGCGAGAAGATCAAGAATTTTCGCGGCCACCGTCACGTCGAGTGCGGTCGTCGGTTCATCGGCGATCAAAAGCTCCGGATTGCAGGCAATCGCCATCGCAATCGCGACACGCTGACGCTGGCCGCCGGACAATTCTTGCGGGTAGGCGCGCAGCCGGCGGTCCGGTTCATCGATGCCAACACGTTCCAAGAGTTGCTTGGCCCGGACCTGTGCCGCGCGGCGCGGCAGGCCCCCCTTGAGGCGCAAGACAGCGCAGATCTGAGCGCCGACCGTAAACAAAGGATCAAGCGATGACATGGGCTCCTGAAACACCATGGTGATTCGCCGCCCGAGCAGCGCGTCGAGCCGGCTCTGCGGCAGCGTGAGGAGTTCGCTGTCCTCGAAGAGCACGGACCCATGGGTGACGGCTTGCCGGGGCACGAGCCGGAGCGCCGCGAGGACGGTCTGGCTTTTGCCGGAGCCGGATTCGCCGACGATCGCCGCAGTTTCGCCGCGCCTTACCGAAAGACTCAGATCTTTGACGACTTGCTGCGGACCGTAGCTCACTCGAAGATTGCGAAGTTGCAGGATGGGCTCGGCGGAAGTGTCCATCAATGGAACCGCGGTCCGTGGGCGCGGAAGCCGTCGCCAAGGCTCTGCAGTGCGCCCAGCGTAATGCCCAAAAAGATCGCGGGAAAAATCAGGAGGTGAAGAGAGCCTTGGATGTTGCGGGCGCCATCCGCGACCAGCACACCCCAACTCGTCAGTGGCTCCTGCACGCCAAGTCCCAGGAAGGACACGAAGCTTTCGAGCAGGATCACGCGAGGGACAAGCACGGTGAGATAGGCGATGATCGGACCCGATGCATTGGGAATCACATGACGCCAGAGGATCGCGGGCGTTGCCGCGCCGAGCGCTTCGGCGGCGGCGACATAATCGCGCTGCTTGATCGAAAGCGTCTGACCACGAACGATGCGCGCCATGTCGAGCCACTCAACAGCGCCGATCGCAACGAAAATCAGCACGAATTGGCGCCCGAAGACCATGACGAGAACGATCACAAAAAAAATGAAAGGCAGCGCGTAGACGATTTCCAGGGCGCGCATCATCAAAGTGTCGGTGAGACCGCCTGCATAGCCGGCGACCGCGCCATAGGTGACGCCGATTGTCAACGCAACGAAAGAGGCAAGGAGACCAACGGCAAGCGAGATCCGGCCAGCGACGAGGACACGTGTGAAAAGATCGCGGCCATTGGCATCGGTCCCGAATAGAAATACGGTTCGCTTCACGGGCACGTCGATGTCAAGGCGGCGCCCTTCGTTTGCCGTACTGGCAATGTCGGCGGGTCCAAAGAGATCCGATCGCTCAAAGCTACGTAAAGCGCGCGGATCGATGGGCTTTTCTGCATCGAGTGTCAAATGAAGGGTCTCGCCGCCAGTCGTGGCTTTGATCGTCAGATGCATGCGACGCGCAATCGCAGCGACAGCGCCTTCGATTTCTATGGCATCTGGATGCGCATAAAGGGAAGGGCCAACAAGCACATAGTCGCGATACACCTGATCGTAGGGATGACCTGAGAAAAGCGGCCCGATAAGGCAAAGAAGCGCAATGGCACCGAGGAGGGATAGGCTCACCCGCACCGGCCAATTGCGCGGGGGATGGGCTGCAAGCGGCAGCTGGCTCGCTCGCGCGGTCTCAGTCATCGCGGCCTCGATTCATAACGGACGCGTGGATCAAGCCAGGCAAGGACGAGATCGACGATGAGATTAAACAAGAGCACCGCCGCCGCGACGACGATGACCGTGCCCATGACAAGCGTGTAATCGCGGCCGAGCGCGCCATCGACGAAATACCTCCCCATGCCGGGAATCCCAAAGATGGTTTCGACGATCACCGAGCCGGTCAGCACATTGGCGGCGGCGAGGCCGAGGTAGGACACAACCGGCGGAAAGGCGGCTCGAAGAGCATGACTATGGACGTGAACCCAAGGCATTCCAAAAGCCCGCAGCGTCCGGATATGGGGCATCGCAAGCGCATCGGTGAGCGCTGCTTGCATGAGGCGCGCGACGATGGCGATCTGCGGCAGGGCGAGCGCTATAACCGGCAAGACCTGATTTTTCCACGCGCCATCGTTCCAGCCGCCAACGGGAAGGACATGCAGCTTTAAGCCGAATATGAGCTGAAGAATCGGCGCGACGACGAAGACCGGCAGTACAATTCCGAAGATCGCCGCGCCATCGACAAAGCGCGGACCAAATCCGCCTGTCCCCGCCGCCCCGGTGATGCCGATCGCGGTGCCTGCCACGATTCCAACAAGCATGGCCTTAATGCCGAGAGTCGCCGAGATTGGCAGCGCCATCGCAAAAAGTTCGTTCACGGTGAAATCGCGCCAATGCAAGCTCGGTCCGAAATCGCCATGCGCAAGACTGCGCAAATAGAACCAAAATTGTTCCGTCAGCGGCAGGTCAAGCTTGTAGATGCGGCGCAGATTGTTCGCAATTTCCGGATCGAGCGCCCGTTCGGAATCGAAGGGTGCGCCGGGCGCCAGCCGCATGAGAAAAAACGCGAGTGTGATGATGATGAATAGCGTGGGGATGGCCGTGGCGATGCGCGATAGAAAAAAGCGAAGCATGGTTTATCCGGTTAGCCCCTCCGAGGGCAGAGTGGGTGAATCGTACCAAAATGTTTCACGTGAAACGTTTTGGTACGATTGCCGGGCCTTTGTCTTTACAGCATCTTACCGGCGGCGGCTTGCGGCGGGTGGCATGGCGTGAAGAATATGTCTTTTTGTCAAGTAAAGCCATCCAGCGCGAAGCCGGCATTTGGCTTCTCCTAATTTTAGCTCTGGAATATTGCTCCTAACAGTGCTTCTATCGGGGTCTAGCGGGGAGGGGGCCTCGCGATGGCCGACATCAACGATCTCATCGCGGCAATTTATGACGCCATTATCGACCCCTCCGGATGGGATGAGGTCGTCAAGGGCATCGTCGAAGCGACGAAATCGGTGGCCGGCGGTCTCGGTATTCGACTGGTTTCCGCGGAAGAGATGTCGGCACTGTGCAATACCGATCCTTACTATATCGATTTATATGTCCAACATTACTACAAGACAAACCCTCTCCACCCAATTATGGCGGCAATAGCCCCGGGGGAGGTGCGATCGGCCACACCCATCACCCAGACAGATTCGTTCAAAGCCTCGGCTTTATGCAATGACCTTATGCTGCCTCAGGGGTGGGCTGATATCCTCGGCGTTGGTCTTTTTCACACGCCCAAAGAGTTCGGACTTTTGACACTTTATAGGTCGCCCGGCGCGCTTTGGGTCGAACCAGCGGAATGGCAACTCCTGGAAACCTTGGCGCCGCATTTGAAACGGGCCGGTGATCTTTCCATGCTCCTCTCCCGTACCAAAGCAACGGCGGACTCACTCGGCGCGGCGGTCGCGGCCGCCGGTTTCGCCGTCTTTCTCCTGACCAGGGATTGCCGGGTCCTCTTTGCTAACGCCAAAGCCGAAAGTCTCGTGCGGTGTCAAATGGGCTTTCGCTATGAGAATGGGCGGCTCGCGGCGGCGAGTCCCGTGCTCACTGCGCGCCTACATGCGCTCGCGCGCGGCGGGGCGCGGCCCGGTCGTGACGGCGGCGATATCGGCGGAACCCTTGAGCTGCCGCGCGGCGAGAATTGCCCGCCGCTTGTCGCCCATCTCATCCCGCTTGCCGCGAACCGCATGGTTTCGATCTTCGATATTGATAGGCCAGCGGCCGCAGTCTTCGTTATCGATTCCGCCGCCAATTTCGGCGCTCAAGTCCAGCGCTTTGCCGCCAAATTCGGGCTCACCGCCGCCGAAACCCGCGTTCTCAGTGAAATCATTGGCGGCCAAGGTCTTCTCGCGGCCGCCGCGCGGCTCAATATCACCGAGGCTACGGCACGCACCCACGCGAAGCACATCCTATCGAAAACCGGAACCAACCGTCAGACCGAACTCATCCGCTGCTTCTTCGAGACCCGTTACCCTGGCTCGCCCGCGGGCGTCTGAAATTCCAAAAGTTTCCCCCCATCATCGGTTCCGATGACGACAGGCCCGGAAACGCGCGCTTATGTAGCGCCACGAAGTGGGAGGGGAAGATGGGCAGACGAAGATCAAAGGCGCTCGTGACGGCCACGATCCTGACTGTTGCCGTCTTTTCATCCACGGTGGCAACCGCGGATAGTCAGAAGTCCCGAGCGATTGACCCAAATACCGTCATCGCAGGCAGGACCTTCGGCGACTGGTCCGCTGCATGGTGGCAATGGGCGCTCTCAATTCCCGTTTCTTCGCACCCCTTGTTCGATAATGGGGACTGCACAACCGGGCAAACGGGCCAGGTGTTCTTCCTTGGCGGCAAGTTTAACCCCGGTACTGCGAACGCTACCGCGAAGCGGCAATGCACCGTGCCAAACGGGAAGAATATTTTCTTTCCAATCGTGAATGCGGTCGATGTATTCCCCGACCCGAAGCTGGGGGATACGATCAATTCATTTCGTAAGGCCAACCAGGACACCATCGACGGAACCACAAAGCTTGAGGCCGATCTCGATGGGCGGCGCCTCGATGACTTGGGCATTCTCCGGTTCCAATCGACTGTGTTCGACTTCGTAGTCCCTGAAGGCAACTTGTTCGGTCTGCCTGCAGGCGCCGATGCCTCCTATATTGGCGTGGACGATGGGGTGTATGTGATGCTTAAGCCACTTTCGCCAGGGTCGCATCTGCTCCATTTTACCGGGACATTCACGGTGCCATCCGCCGGCTCCCTGAATATTACGTACCAGCTGAAGGTCTCCCCATGAACTGCCCTGCGTAGTATATGGGCTATGCCATTAAGACCGGGGCTATAGTTGGGTTCCGGCAAGCTGTCGGCCGTAGCCCGCTTTCGTTCTTACCAGCGTCATACTTTTAACCATGGAGGAAGCGATGTTACACTTTTCTCGGTTCGCCTTGATCATAGGCGCGCCCTTGATCCTCGCCGCACCGCTGGCCTGCATCACGCCCGTAGGAGCCGGGATAGCCATAAACGGGATAGCCATAAATGGGGTCGCGCAAAATGGAGTCCCCGCCAGCACGCGGATAACGGCCGGCTCGGCGCTCGGCGATCTCAACGGCGTTGCGGTCGAGGCCGTCATTATCCCGGGCGCCACTATTCGCTGAGTGGGCGGGGGGCCTGCGCATGCGACACCCGGCGGTGTGTCTTCTGATCGCCGCCGGGTTTTCTGTCTTTTGCACGCCACCCGCAGTGGCCACAAATGTTGGCGTGCGCAGCGTCGAGGTGGAGGGAACTGCCTTCCGCATCACCTTGAACGACGGGCGAACCCTCCCGCAAGAGCAGCTGTCAGGCACAATTCTGGTACTTGGCGATGGCAGTGGGAAGGAGCGTCGCATCCGCATCGATGGGGTGGAACGCGATCTCAAAGACACAGCAGGCGAAGTCCTTCTCTACACGCTCTTTGAACAGGATACGGAGAGTGGCGACTGGCGTAATCTGTGTCTGCCAGATCCCGAGGGCAGGCAGCTTGGATTCCCGCTTGCGGGAGCTTTCACGCAAGATGGAAACTATGAGCCCACGCACGCGGGCATTCTGCTCACCTGCACCGGTGGCGCCGAAGGCAAATGCATCCGCTTCGGCTATAAGCCCTGGGGCTTTGGACCGGACCACGTCCCGCTCGCGCCGTATTACCAAACCTGTGTCCGGCTGGTCCGAGCCGATTATTGCGGCGACGGCACCAGCCATACGCGCGACGGCACGCCGATCGATATTTTCGACACGATTGGAATACAGGCCGACGAACCGGCGCCGGGGATGACCTTCGAGGCGGCCTGGCGGGCGGATGGAGCCGTCTGCGTCCGTCACACGCGCCTGCCGGATGTCCTCGATAGCACTACTCTTGCCGCAAACTGTCCGCGGCTGAAACATGCCATCGGTAAGACATGTGACGAGGCGGCGCCCGCCTTATTGTTCAATCGCTCTTTTGGCCGCTGACCCAAACGCCAATTCGCTCAACGCGCGATCGAAACGTAGCGGCCGGGATGATTGTCGAGAACATTTTCTTCCCAGCCTCGAAGTTTGGGCGAGACGAGATTGCGGGAGCGGTAAATGAGGAGAACCAGATAGGGTTGTTCCTCGAGGAGAATCGTTTCGGCTTCGTGCAAGAGGGTGCGGCGCCGTTCGGGGGAGCTTTCCGCTTGAGCCTCTTGCATCAGCCGGTCATAGGTTTTGTTAGTGAAACTCGCGGCATTCAACGCCATGTTGCCGCTTTCACCAAGAAACAGAAAGTTCTGCGCATCCGGGTAATCGGCAAACCAGCCGGATCGCGCGACTTCGAAGGGCCGCTTTTCCCGCAGGAAAGCGTAGTGGGTCCGGGCATCGGTGGCAAGAAGCCGTGTCTCGACGCCAAGCACTTTCCACATATCGGCAATCGCCACCGCCGTCGCGCGGTGATTTTCCGAATTGTTGAAGCGGATTTCCACTTCAAGCCGAGGGCCGCCAGGGCCAAAGCCTGCTTCGGCGAGCAGCTTTTTGGCTTCGTCCTCGCGCTCATAGAGATCCATGTCCTTCCAGGAGACCGTGGCGGGCGGGCCATAACTTTCAATTCCTGGCGGAACGAAACTATAGCCTGGGTCCATCGTGCCGCTCCAAATGCGCTCGGCGAGAAATTCGCGGTCGATCACCATCGACAAGGCTTGCCGCACCCTCCGGTCGCCGAAGGTTTTGCCGCGCGTGTCGAAGGCGTAATAATAGCTGCCGAGGTTTGGCGTGACCTTGAACGCCTCCGCCAGATGGCCGCGCACGAAACCGATCTGCTCGGCCGGAACATCATTGTAGGATTGGATTTCGCCGGCCATGAAGCGGCGCAGTGCCGCGCCGCGATCCTCGAGAGCGTAAAATATTTCACCATCGAGAGCGACGCGGGCCGCGTCGTAATGGGAGGGGTTCTTGGTCAAAATGATTCGATCGTTCGGAATAAATTGCTTCAGCATGAAAGGACCATTGGTCACCATATGGGCGGGGCGGACGAAATCCGACCCAAAGGCCTCGATGGATTTACGATGGAGCGGTTTGGCGGTCATATGGGCAAGCTGACCGATGAAATAGGGCGTTGCATATTCCAGCGTGATTTCGAGAGTCGCCTCGTCGACTGCGCGCGCACCCAAATCTTCAACCGGCAATTCGCCCTTGTTGATCCTTGCGGCGTTCTTTAGCGTATAAAGAATATTGGCGTAGGGCGCGCCCGTCGAAGGCGCCATCAGCCGCCGGAATGCGAAGACGAAATCGCCGGAAGTCAGCCTGTCACCATTCGACCATTTCGCCTCCGGGCGAAGCTTAAAATTGTAGGTCGTCCCGGCGGGATCGGCCGACCAGCTCGCGGCGGCGCCGGGAATAATCGCGCCGCGCGCATCATAGGTGACAAGCCCCTCGAAAAGTTCGTCGAGGATATTGCTTTCGATCAAAGTCGTGGCTTTATGCGGATCGAGCGAACCGGGATCGCCGAGTTCGCCCCGATGCCAAATCATGGGAGGTGATGAGTCGCCAGCGCGGGCGCCACTCGCTGCGAGTCCGGAGAGAGCAAGGGATAAGGCCGTGCGGCGCGAAATACCCCGCGATGCGCCGACATGCCTCCCGGGTGTTCTGTTCACCCGAAGGCCACCTTATGCTGCGCCACCGGGATCTGCGCCCGAATCTTTTTGACGAGCGCGCGGTCGATTCGCGCCGAGACAATGCCGCAGCCGTCGGAGGCTTTGGCGATGACATGGCCCCAGGGATCGACAACCAAGGAGTGGCCATAGGTCTGACGCGGTCCCTTTGCATCGATATGGGTGCCGGTCTGGGCGGGAGCACAGACGTAGGTTTGCGTCTCGATTGCCCGCGCGCGGCACAGCACTTCCCAATGGTCCTTGCCGGTCTGCAAGGTGAAGGCGGCGGGCAAGGCGATCATCTCGGCGCCCTTGGCGGAGAGCCTTTGGAAAAGCTCCGGAAACCGCAGGTCGTAACAGATGGCGCAGCCAATGATCATATCCTCGCAGCGATAGGTCACGACCGACTCTCCGCGCGCGAAGGCCGCACTTTCATGATATTTGGTTCCATCCGGCGCCGTGATGTCGAACATGTGGATTTTGCGATAGCGCGCGATTTCCGTGCCGCTGCGGTCGAAGACGACGGTCGTGTTGTGAATGCGTTCGCCTGACTCGGGTTTTTCAAGGATGGAGCCGGCATGGATGTAAACGGTGTGTTTGCGGGCCAGCGCCTGCATCGCGCCATAGGCGGGGCCGCCCGGAAACGTTTCCGCCGCCGCCATTTTGGCGGCCCGGTCGCCGCCGAGAAAATCGAAACATTCGGGTAGACAAATCCAGTCGGGCTGTTCCTCGGCAACGGCTTGTTCGATAAGCTTGGATGCGGCGGCGATGTTGGCGGGTTTGTCGCTCACCGAGTTCATCTGGATCAGGGAAATCTTCATCAAACACTCCGGCACCGCAGCCATCCGCGCTTACCACAATCCGCAATATATTTCACATCGCGCGCGGCCTCGTCACCCGCCGCAAAGTCAAATTGATGCGACCCCCGTCTGGGAGCAGCCCCGAGGAGCCAGGAAAAATCTTGTCGACGCCGTGGAAGGTCAGCCGCGCGGCGCCCCCCATGACGAGGACATCGCCGGAGTTGAGCTCGATTTTCCGCGCCGCATCGCCGCGCCTCAGGCCGCTGTAACGAAAGCAGCAACTGTCTCCGAGCGAGATCGAAACCACGGGCGCCGCGAGCTCCGCTTCATCGCGATCCTGGTGCAGGCCCATCCGCGCGTGACGATCGTAGAAATTGACCAAGCAGGCTTCCGGCGGATGCGGGTAGGAGGCCAGCGCCCGCCATGCGCTGAGCGCCAACTGAGGGATCGGCGGCCATGCCTCCCCGGTGACCGGATGCGCTGCCTGATACCGGTAGCCGCCGTCGCGGTCGGACACCCAGCCGAGGCCACCGCAATTGGTCATCTTGACCGAAAGGGGGTGTCCCGAGCGAGGCATGGTTGGAATATACCATGGCGCCTTCAGAACGGCTTCCGCGATCCCGCCGGCAAGTGAACGTTGGGCCGCACCGTCGAGATAGTACCGGAAGAGAGTGAGCCCCGCAGCCAGGCAAAGCCCCGCCCCGGTTTCAGGGGCGGCGAACAATTCTTTCTGTCGCGCCATGTTTGACAACCGCACCAAATCGTTTCTTCCCGGAAACATATTGGTACTATGCGCGCGCCCGGCTAGCTTTCGACGGGTTCAGCTGGGACTTATGCGCTTGCCACGGCCACCGGGGCTATCTCCCGGAGCGGCCCTGGAGCGAGCATCTCCTTGCTGTCGACAGTCGAATCCGGTTTGAGGCGGTAAATGACGGGAATGCCGGTCTCGAGTTCCATCTTCGGGATTGTTTCCGGAGTTAGCTGGTCGAGGACCATGATCAGCGCGCGCAGCGAATTGCCGTGGGCGACGACGATAATCCTTTGGCCGTTCAGAATCGCTGGGAGTATTTTCTGGCAATAATAGGGGATAACCCGGGCCACCGTATCCTTCAAACTTTCGCCGCCGGGAGGCCGGACATCGTAGGACCGGCGCCATTGCGTCACTTGGTCGGCGCCCCATTTTCGGATGGCATCATCTTTGTTCAAGCCGCAAAGCACGCCGTAATCCCGTTCGTTGATCGCGCGATCCTTCACGGTCTCGAGACCGGGAGTGCCGAGTTCGGCAAGCACCAATTCCAAGGTATGCTGCGCGCGGACGAGACTTGAGGTGAAAGCGCGGTCGAAGGTCAGGCCCCGTTCCTTGAGGCAAATCCCGGCGGCGCGGGCCTCCTCGACTCCTTTGCTGGTGAGATCTGGGTCCTTCCAACCGGTAAACAGGTTTTTCAGGTTCCAATCACTTTGGCCGTGACGCAGGAGTACGAGAATCCGGTCCATCACTCTTCCTTATTGCGTGTTGCATGCTTATCTTACGCCAAACCATAGCATCGCTGCACGTATTTGAGGCGAAACAACCTTTGCGGTGAAGCGTCGCGGGCAGAAGTGCGGTCGCGCCCGTCCTGTCGCGTTGGAGCATGATGTTTATGCAAATACCCTGCAAGTTGCTTGTGTTCATGCCCCAAAGGGGGGAGTTTTCGGGTCTGCCGGTAGCCATTCGGGTGGAAATTCTCTCTCGGCGCACTTCTCCGGCCAGATGTCTGCAGCCATGACCAAAACCGATCCAGTCGTCATCGTGGCCGCCGCCCGCACCCCTATCGGCGGATTTCAAGGGGATTTCAAGGATCTCCGTGCGGTAAGCCTCGGCGCCGCGGCGGCGAAAGCGGCGCTGGCGCGCTCGGGCGTGCAACCTCGGGACATTGAAGAGCTGATCCTTGGCTGTGTTTTGCCCGCCGGGCAGGGCCAGGCTCCTGCCCGCCAGGCGGCTCTTGCCGCGGGCCTCCCCGAATCAACTCCCTGCACGACCGTTAACAAAATGTGCGGGTCGGGTATGAAAGCCATTATGCTTGCGCATGATATTTTGGCGGCCGGCAGCGCCCGGATCGCTCTCGCGGGCGGCATGGAGAGCATGACCAACGCGCCCTATTTGCTGGATCGGGCGAGGTCCGGTTACCGCATGGGGCATGGAAAAATTCTCGATCATATGTTTGTCGATGGGCTCGAGGACGCTTATGGCGCGCGGTTGCCGATGGGCGCCTACGCGGAGGATTGCGCGGAAAGCTTTCAATTCACCCGTGCCACCCAAGATGCCTTCGCCGTCACATCGTTGGAGCGGGCACAACAGGCGATCAACGACGGCAGTTTCGAAAAGGAAATTGCGGCGGTCACGGTCAAGAACGGCAAAAGCGGCGAGTTGGTGATTTTGCAAGATGAACAGCCGCTCAAGGCAAGACTCGATAAAATACCGCACCTAAAACCGGCGTTCCGGGAAGGCGGCACCGTGACGGCGGCGAATTCAAGTTCCATTTCCGATGGCGCCGCCGCGCTCATCCTGATGCGACGTTCGGCGGCCGAACAGCGAGGAATCGCGCCTTTGGCATCCATTATTGCTCATGCAACCCATGCGCAGGCGCCCGGCCAATTCGCGACCGCGCCGATTGGTGCGGTGAGAAAACTGATGGACAAGACCGGCTGGTCTTTGGCGGATGTCGATCTTTTCGAGATCAACGAGGCCTTCGCGGTTGTCACCATGGCAGCGATGCAAGAGCTTTCCCTGCCGCATGAAAAAGTCAATGTGCATGGCGGCGCTTGTGCGCTTGGCCATCCCATCGGTGCGTCGGGGGCCAGAATTGTCGTGACGCTTCTCGCGGCCTTGCAAAAATACGGGCTGAAGCGCGGCGCGGCGGCTCTGTGTATCGGCGGCGGCGAGGCCACCGCCATCGCGATAGAGGCGCTGTGATGTTGACACAGCGAGCCTGAGCAAGACGACACCGCGCACTGTAATGGGCCTTCAAAATTCGCAAAGCATGGGACGAAAAGGGTTTCCATTTTGTCGCAATATGTTCCCGGAGGAATTCGTGCCAAACCAGAACGTGTTTTGGACTGTGTTCTCCGGCACAGTCGTATATATTTTGGGTCAGATTGCTCTTAAGTTAGTTATAGAGCCAGTCCATGATCTGAAAAAGACAATTGGTGTGATCTCGCACGCGCTTATCGAACGCGCTAACGTCATCTACAACCCAGGTGTTCTGACGACGGACGTCTTGGACGAAACATCTCGGGAGCTTAGGAACCTGGCGTCTCAGCTTCGGTCTCACTTGTATCTCATTCCTTGTTACCCGGTGGTGGCAGGGGTATTCAGACTTCCTCTTCCCAGCGAAATTCGGGCTGCGTCGAAGGCCCTGATGGGGTTGTCGAATGGAGTCCATGAAGTCCACGAGGGCACCCACAGGTTTAACGCCACGAACGTTAAAACGGTTTGTGATTCATTGCGTATTTACAATGAATCGTGAGCAGCCGCTGAAGCCGCGCCTTCGACGGCTAGCTTCGAGTTTATCGCTGAGCTTGCGGCGGTTGATGCGACGGTGTCTGGCAGCGATTGCTATCCTGAGTAAAGGAGCACACCATATATGCTCTGCCGATTTTGCGAAGAAGATAAGAAGCTTATCAACGCACACATCATCGCCGAGTGTCTGCTCGAGCCGCTGAAGGACCCTTCCGGGCCGATGACGCTCGTCAGCAAAGATTCATACCCAAAGCGACTTCCAAAAGGCCGGTACGACGGCAAAATTCTATGCGCCAATTGCGACAACAAATTCTCTCCCTGGGAACAGTATACAGCCAATCTGCTGGTGAGGCATGGTGCTTATGATCAGTTTCGGCAGGCAAAACCTGACAAAGATTTCTACACTATTCAAGATTATGACTATGCTAGTTTGAAGCTCTGCCTTCTTTCAATTCTCTGGAGAATGTCGATATCAGTTCACACGCCGGGGGTTGTTCTCGGCCCGTTCGAAGCAACGATTCGCCGAATGCTGTTAGATAAGAATCCAGGCTGCACGGATGAGTTTCCCATGTTCATCTATCGTCTTGTAGGCGAGCTCGACTCCAGTACGCTTAGACCAACTGTGCTATCCAAAGATGAGGGAGTCAACGTTTATGAGCTCGGGTTGCCTGGCTACGTAGCATTTATCAAAGTGGACAAGCGACCACCGCCAAAGCCTATTAGGGAACGAGTGCTTGCGCGAGGGAAACCTCTAGTAATTGGAGTGACGCATTCGCCCCTTACTTTGGCTAAGATATCTGAACTTCTAAGCGTCCGCGTCGTCTCCGACGTAAGTAATGACCGGCTAAAAAGCCGTCCGGGGTTTTGCCCCTCAACACATTTGTTTGAAGAGGTTTAGATGAGCGAGAATGACCCTTTGGCGCCCAAGGCGCCGCCCCAGTGGACGGCATCGGGACAGCCGTCAAACCCCTTCAACGCCCCTTTGCCGCGGGACGAGACGGCGCTGAACCGTTTTCTGGGAGGCTCGCCCGGCGGCGTCTTCCTGCGGCTGGTCTTCGTATCGTTGATCGTCGGCGCATTTCTGATGTGGCTCGATATCAGGCCCATCGACATATTTCGCGGGATCAAAGACCTCATCGATCGCATCTGGGGCCTTGGCTTTGACGCGATCCGTGAAATTGGCAATTACATTCTCGCGGGGGCTGCGATTGTCATCCCCGTCTGGCTGGTGCTGCGGCTGATGAATATGCGCAACGGCCGCTGATCATGCCGGTGACTTTCCAGCCAAGTGCCACGGCAAGCAGCGGTGGAAATCCTCCGCAGGTCAGTCACGCCCGCGTGGCGAGGCTCGCGCTGCCGATGACGCTCGCCCATATGACGACGCCGCTGCTCGGCGTTGCCGATGCGGCGGTGATCGGCAGGCTCGGCCAGGCGCATCTTCTCGGCGCCATCGCCGCCAGCGCGATCATTTTCGACTTCATCTTTTGGAGCTGCGGTTTCCTGCGCATGGGGACTGCAGGGCTGACTGCGCAAGCCCTGGGGGCAGGTGACAGCAGTGAGCAGCGCGCGACGCTGCTGCGAGCGCTGATCGTTGGCCTGTTCATTGGTGCCGCCATGATCTGCTTGCAGGCCCCGATCGCCTGGATTGGCTTTGGTGCGCTTGCTGCGAGCCCAGAAGTGACGGACGCGGGCCGGCTTTATTTCAACATCAGAATTTGGTCGGCGCCTTTCGCACTCGCCAATTACGCCGTCATGGGCGCGATCGTCGGGCGCGGCCGGACCGATATCGCGCTTGCCCTTCAGGTCATGATCAATCTTGGCAATATCGGCCTCAACATCGCCTTCGTCTATGGACTTTCGCTCGGGGTGCAGGGCTCGGCGGCGGGCACGCTCGCGGCCGAAGTGTTGGGTGCGCTGGGCGGGTTATTTGTCGTTTGGCGCATGTACCGGGATCTGTTTTCTGTTCCGTGCGGGCGAGTTTTCGATCGCGAGAAAATTGCCCGGATGTTTGTCATCAACCGGGATATTTTTGTCCGCAACACGGCACTCCTTTTTGCCTTCGCGTTTTTTACCGCGCAAGGCGCGCGGGGCGGCGACATCGTTCTCGCGGGCAATGCGATTTTGCAGAACCTCGTTCTCGTGGCAGCTTTCTTTCTCGATGGCTTCGCCACGGCGGCCGAGCAAATGTGTGGCCAATCGATTGGCGCGCGCGACGCCGCGAGTTTTCACGCTTCCGTGCGATTGACGGCATTGTGGTGTTTCATTTTCGCGGCGGGATTGTCGGTGGCCGCGCTGCTCTTCGGCGATGTCTTTATCGCTTTTTTGACGACCAATCCGCACGTGCGAATCCAGGCGAACGAATATCTGATGTTTGCCGCGCTGGTGCCGCTCGTTGGCGCCCTTGCCTATGAATTCGACGGTGTGTTCATCGGCGCGACATGGACACGCGACATGCGCAATATGATGCTTCTTTCGCTCGCGGTTTATCTTGCAAGCTTCATGCTGCTGCGGCCTCTCGGCAATACAGGGCTTTGGCTTTCCTTGCTCCTGTTTCTCGCCATGCGAGGCCTGTCGCTTGCGTGGCGCTACCGGAAATTGTCGGCGTTGAGTTTTCCGGTGGCCCAGTCCGGCGCCATCACTCCGATCGCATCCGCAAGCCGGGGATAGGATTTTTGTTCAAGCAGTTGAAGGAGGCCGCGTTTGATCGTCGCGGCGAGCCAGGGCCCCTCGAAAACCAGCGCCGAATAAAATTGCAAAAGAGTGGCGCCTGCCTCGATTTTCGCGAGCGCGGTTTCTGGGCTCTCGACGCCGCCTGTGCCGATCAGCTGGAATTGTCCTTCGACACGCAGATAGGCTTGCGCCAGCATTTGTGTCGAGGGAGCGAAAAGCGGCCGACCCGACAGGCCGCCCGTTTCCGCCGCTGATGGATCACGCAAGGATGAGGGCCGCGAGACGGTTGTATTTGAAACGATCATTCCGTCGATGTTTCGTGCTCTCGCGCATGTGATGATTTCGTCGAGTTCGGTCAGCGTGAGATCGGGGGCGATTTTTAAGAGCACGGGGCGGTGCGGGAAAACCTCCGCCGCTTTATCGCGAGCCGCGAGGACGCGTGCGAGAAGATCATCGAGCGCATTGGCACGCTGCAAATCGCGCAAACCTGGTGTATTGGGCGACGAAATATTGATCGTGAAATAATCAGCGATATCGGCGAAGGCGTCGATTCCTTGCACATAATCCGGGACACGATCGCGCGCGTCTTTGTTGGCGCCGAGATTGACGCCAACAATCCCCGGCTGATGCGCTCGGGCTGTTAGGCGCGTGTGGACGGCCGCGTGGCCCTGGCTTGGAAAGCCAAGACGGTTGACAATCGCTTGATCGGGCGTGAGGCGGAAGAGGCGCGGGCGCGGATTGCCCTGCTGCGGGAGCGGCGTGATCGTGCCGATCTCGGCAAAACCGAAGCCAAGCCGAAGGATCGCATCGGCAACTTCGCCATTTTTGTCGAAGCCCGCCGCGAGGCCAAGCGGATTTGGAAAGGCAAGTCCGAACGCCTTGACGGCGAGGCGCGAGTCGTCTGGGGCGGCCGCTGGCAAGGGGATATTGCGGAGCGCCTTGAGCGCCCATTCATGCGCGATTTCGGGATCGAGATGGAACAGCAGCGGACGCATGAGTGCGTGGAAGACAGAGGGCATTAGAGAAGCCCGGTGAAATCATGCTGGCCATCCGGCAGGAGAAGGAGTGGTTTTGCAAAAACCACCGCATCGAGCGGCAGGTCCGCATAAAGATGGGGAAACAGCGCGCCGTCGCGCGAAGCTTCAAAGCGCAAGGCCTCGCCGAGCTTCTTCGAGTCGACCGCGATGAGAAGCAAATGATCTTGCCCCTCGAAATATTTCGCGGCAGTTGCCTTGGCCTGATCAGCGGTCGAGAAATGAATGTAACTGTCGGCGATATCGGCTGGAGTGCCTTCGAATCTACCCCTGTCCTGGGCTTTGCGCCACAAGGCGGCGGGAGCGATTTTGTAGATCAAATCCATTAGAAGCGCATTCCTTGAACAGAGTTCTCACGAAGATTTCGGCGGCGTCTTCTCGCTTCGAATGCCCGGCTTGCTTTCTTGCAAAAACACCGCGTGCTTGCGTTGCAGAACGCCGGAGAGAGCCTCCGCGATCAGCTGGCGGGTCTCCTCAATTCCGTAAAGCGCCACGAAAGAGCCAAAGCGGGGGCCACGGCTCTCCCCGAGCAGCACCGCATAAAGCATGGTGAACCAATCATTGGAAACGCCTGGCCGCTCGGCCGTGGCGCCCTTGGCTTTCATGTCCTGATAACGGTGTATTTTGCGCGCGACATCATAGAGCGCGGCCTGGATGGCCTCGGCGCTGGACCCTTCCGGCAAAACAGCGAGCGCGGCGCAGAGTTTTTCAAGCGCTTCGCGCTCGATGTCATCCGGCTCGCGAAAGCTTTTCGCTGGACGGACGAAATCGCGGAAATAACGCGCCGCATAGGTCACCAGCCTATCGAGGCGGGGATGCGCCTCGGGTGAAACATCCGGCGCATAGCGTCGCAAAAATCCCCAAATGACCTGTGGATCCTCGCTGTTCGCCACGGCGGCGAGATTGAGCAGCATGCCGAAGGTGATCGCGGTCGATTGGCTGCCGGCGCCGTGCAAAATTTCCGGCTCAGGAGGCTCGCCTGAATGAATATGCCAGACCGGGTTGCCAAGACGCTCTTTTGCCTCTTGCCTTGGATAGGCGCTAAGAAAGGTGAGATAATCATCGACCGTGCGCGGGATCACGTCGAAATAAAGCCGCTTGGCGGCGGTTGGCTTCTGATACATGAACAGCGAGAGGCTTTCGGGGCTCGCATAGGTGAGCCACTCCTCGATGGTCAGGCCAT
This sequence comes from Methylocapsa sp. D3K7, assembly GCF_029855125.1. GTDB lineage: Bacteria > Pseudomonadota > Alphaproteobacteria > Rhizobiales > Beijerinckiaceae > Methylocapsa. The sequence continues at coordinate 1,674,324 of NZ_CP123229.1, read as the reverse complement.
TGCCTTTGGACTTCGAGATTTTTTGGCCCTTCTCGTCGAGGAACAATTCATAATTGAACCCTTCCGGCGGCGTGCCCCCGAGCGCGCGCACGATCGCGCCAGAGAGTTTCACCGATTCGATCAGATCCTTGCCGGCCATTTCGTAGTCAACCTTGAGCGCATACCAGCGCATCGCCCAATCCGGTTTCCATTGCAGCTTGCAGGCGCCGCCGGTCACCTTGGTCTCGAATTGCTCTTGCGTGTCCGGATCACGCCATCTCAGCGTGCCCGCACTCGCATCGATCGCCTCGATCGGCACCTGCATGACAATGCCGGTTCTTGGGTGAACCGGCAGGAAGGGCGAATAGGTCGCGGCGCGTTCCTCGCGAAAACTCGGCAGCATGATCGCCATCACTTGCTCGTAACGCGACAGCATATGGAGGAGCGCGGCGTCGAAGCGGCCGGACTTGTAATAGTCCGTCGCGGAAGCAAATTCATAATCGAAGCCGAATTGGTCCAGAAACGCCCGCAGCCGCGCATTGTTGTGCGCGCCGAAACTTGGATGCGTGCCGAAGGGATCGGGAACCTCGGTGAGCGGCTTGCCAAGATGGACGGCGACAAGCTCCTTGTTGGGAATATTGTCGGGCACCTTGCGTAGGCCGTCCATATCGTCCGAAAACGCGAGGAGCCGTGTCTTGATCCTGTCCTTTGTCAAGACCCGGAACGCATGCCGAACCATGGTCGTGCGGGCGACCTCACCGAAAGTGCCAATGTGAGGGAGGCCGGAGGGGCCATAGCCGGTTTCGAATAGAACTTCATTCTGGCCGGTTGCCTCGACACGCCGGATGAGTTTGCGCGCCTCCTCGAAAGGCCAGGCATTGGCGGACTCGAGCGCGCCGGCGAGGGACATGATCTGACCTTGAGAAAAATGAGAAGCTTCGCGGATTGCTCAATGCGCGAGCATGCCGGGAACGATAGGAGGCACCGGCCCGGCCGTCAAATCCCCGAAATGGTCCGAGGAGGCGTGAGGCTGGGGCCGCGAGCCGCAAAGCCTAGGGCGTATCGGGGCTCGGATGCGCCGTGGGGCTATGCCATATCTTCTTTTTCACAACCAAGAGAAGCAAGGCGTAAACGACAAGAAAGATCAGCACGCCAAAGCCGAGGCGCTTGCGCTCCTCGAGTTTCGGTTCGGCAGCCCACATCAGGAATGCCGTGACATCCTTGGCATATTGCGGGACCGTTTTGGGCGAGCCATCCGCGTAGTCAACCGCGCCGTCGCTGAGCGGCATGGGCATGGCGATCTTGTGACCCGGCATATATTCGTTCCAGGTCGGGTCCTTGTCGTTGGTGTAGCCGTTCAACAGGGCATAGATGTAATCGGGCCCCTGCTCTTGATATTGGATGATCGGATCGATCAGAAAAAGGGGGAACCCGCGCTCATAGGATCTGGCCTTGGCGAGCAGTGACATGTCGGGCGGCAAGGCGCCGAGCGCCGCCACTGCCGCCTGCGGATTGGCGAAGTTCCAGGGGAAATAATCCGACGGCCGCCCGGGCCGCTCGAACATGTCGCCGGCGTCGTTGGGTCCGTCCTTGATCTGGTACTTCGCGGCGAGTGCCTTGACTTGCGCTTCCGAAAAGCCGGGGCCGCCCGGGTCGGACAAATTGCGGAACGCCACCATTTTGAGGGAATGGCAGTTGGAACATACCTCGCGATAGACCTGAAAACCGCGCTGGAGTTGCGCTTGATCATAGCGGCCGAAAAAGCCGTTGAACGTCCATTCCTGGCGCGGCGGTTTTGGCTGTTCATGCGCTGGAGGGGCGCCCCCGGCGTCCTCGGCGGCGAAACCCGTGCCGCTCGCTCCCGCATAAGCCGCCAACAAGAGGGCGCCAAACGCCCATCCGCTACCGCGGCGGAATTGGTTTCCGTGCCTCATTCGTTTTTTCCTTTTGGCCATGACACGGCGCCGATGGTCATTGCCCAGGTTCGCGTATTTGCATTTGAGTGGTGTCCGCCACGGCGGCTTTGCCAGACTTGCCCAAGACTGAATCGTAAATGGAGTCGGGCAGGGGCTTTGGCCGCTCATAGCGCCCGAGCAACGGCAGGATTACAAAAAAGTGGAGGAAATAATAGACGGTGAGAAACCGGGCGGCGATCACGTAGATCCCCTCCGGCGGTTGCGATCCCATATAGCCAAGCAGGATGGTACAGGCGACAAACAGCCAGAAGAAAATTCGATACAGCGGACGGAACGCGGCCGACTTCACGCGAGAAGTGTCGAGCCATGGCAGAAAGGCGATCACGAAAACCGCGATAAACATCGCGCTTGCGCCGCCAAGCTTGGATGGGATCGATCGCAAGATTGCGTAGAAAGGCAAATAATACCATTCCGGCACAATATGCACCGGCGTCTGGAGCGGATTGGCTTCGATGTAGTTGTCGGCGTCGGAAAGATAGTTCGGCACGTAAAACACGAACCACGCATAAAACGCGATAAAGCATACGAGCGCGAACCCATCCTTTACGGTGAAATAGGGATGGAAGGGGAGAGTGTCCTTGCTGGTCTTTTTTTCGATGCCGGCCGGATTGTTTGATCCGTGAACATGCAGCGCCCAAATATGCAGCACGACCACGCCCGCAATCATGAATGGGAGCAGATAGTGCAGGGAAAAGAAGCGGTTGAGAGTCGCGTTATCAACCGCGTAGCCGCCCCACAGCCAGGTGGTGATCGAATCGCCGACAAGCGGAATGGCCGAAAATAGGCTGGTGATGACCGTCGCGCCCCAAAAGCTCATCTGCCCCCAAGGCAGCACATAGCCCATGAAGGCGGTCGCGACCGCCAGAAAATAGATGATGAAGCCGAGAAGCCACAAGACCTCACGCGGCGATTTATAGGAGCCGTAATACATGCCGCGGAACATATGGATATACATCGCGAAAAAAAACATCGACGCGCCATTGGCGTGTGCGTAACGCAGCAGCCAGCCATAGTTCACATCGCGCATGATATGCTCGACCGAGGCAAAGGCGAGGCCGGACTGCGGCGTGTAATGCATAACCAGCACGATGCCGGTGACGATCTGCGCGGCGAGCATGAACGACAAGATGCCGCCGAGGGTCCACCAATAGTTGAGGTTGCGCGGGTTGGGGAACGCCACGAAGGAGGAATGGACGAGGCCGATGACCGGCAGCCGGCTTTCGAACCACTGGGCCAGAGGGCTTTTCGGGACGTAGGTCGGCTCTCCGCTCATGATGAATATCTTCTCTCGGTGACTATTTCCGGCCACTCGCATAGCCAGTGTTGAGGATCATCGAACGCGCCGCCGCGAGCGCGTGCATGGCTTTATTTTACCCTATCGTGAGTTTTGTATCGCTTGTGAACTTATAGACCGGGACGGCAAGATTATAGGGCGCCGGACCCTGGCGGATGCGGCCCGACGCATCGTAAACCGAACCATGACAAGGGCAAAAATAACCGCCCGCGAAAGGGCCGTCATTTTTCAGCGGGACACAGCCAAGATGCGTGCAGATGCCGATGACGATGAGCCATTCCGGCTTTTGCACGCGGGATTCATCGCTCGCTGGATCGCGCAATTCGTTCAGCGCGACAGCCCGCGCCTCCTCGACCTCCTTGGGCGTGCGGTGGCTGATGAAAATAGGCTTGCCGCGCCATTTTACGGTGATGATCTGACCTTCCGGAATATTGGCGATATCGACTTCCGTCGATGCGGCGGCAAGGGTCGTTGCATCGGGACTCATCTGATCGATGAGCGGCCAGGCCACGAAACCCGCCGCGACGGCGCCCATCGCTCCCGTCGCGATGAACAGAAAGTCCCTGCGGGTCGGTTCGTCCGCTGTCGTGGTTTCTGCCATACTGTCCTCGAACCCCGGCCTCGTTCCATGACTATCGAATAATCGAGCCCCGTCATGGAAGCAATAGCCATGCCGTAATGCTACGCGAATGTGACGGTTTCAATGCCGTTCTCAAATCATTTGGACATTCGGAAGGCAAATATGCAGCCTGACCAAATCGCGCCCTTTACGGTGGCGCTTTATCAGCCAGATATTCCGCAAAACGCGGGCACGATTTTGCGGATGTGCGCCTGCCTCGGGCTCGCCGCGGCGATTATCGAGCCCGCCGGATTCCCGGTGACCGATAGGCATTTCCGGCGGGCCGGCATGGATTATCTCGACCATGTCGAGATCGCCCGCTATCCCCATTGGCGGGCCTTCGACGCGTGGCGCCGCGCCGCGGGGCGGCGGCTCATTCTGCTGACGACCCAATCGAGCCTTGCCTACACGGATTTCAGCTTTGCCCCCGGCGATATCCTGCTGGCCGGCCGCGAGTCCGCCGGTGTGCCAGGCGAAGTCCACGGGGCCGCCGACGCGCGTCTTGTCATTCCCTTGAAGCCGCCGATGCGGTCCTTGAATGTCGCCGTGGCGGCGGCGATGGTTGTTGGGGAAGCTGCGCGGCAGATCCGGCTCAGTGGGGTGTCCTAGGCTGCATAGCTGACAACTATGGCCGGATCATAGTTTGTGCGTCGGCGCACAGGCAAATATGGTTAATTCTTTTACCCTCCCTGCATTGCCGGAGGAGGGTGTTATGTCGAAGGTTCTCGATTACTCAAGACAATTTTTATACATAGTGTTCGGTTTCATTATGCTTGGCTTTGTTTTGATGGAGTTTCCCAATTTCTGTCATGCGACCCAGAAATTGCTCGACAGAGCGGATTCGCTGAATTCTGTCGAAATCGCCAGTGTCAAGCTCAGCTTCAATGCGGAAAATGTGGCCGCCGCCTTCAGCGACCTCAATGCGGACAATGTCGCCCCTGCCGAACGCAGCCATGCCTTGGAACTCATCCACAGCTTGGGACAAGATGAATTCGTGCGGCTGATGTATGTCGGACAGCTCAAGGAACTCTGCGAATATGAAACTCCAGCGGATACGCGGATGCTCCACGACGTTGCCGCCGATTATAAATTGGCCGAGAAACAGCTTGCCAAGATGAGCGATGATCCCGACCAATTGAAACGCACGTTGCGTGAGGTGAGCAAGCAGATCGCGAAGACAGGACACTCGGAAAACGGCCGTCCCTTCCACTGCTATAATATACAGTTGACAGAGGATGGGTACAACGTAAAGACGGCGCTGGTCGGCAGTTTTGGGGAAACATTCAAAAGAACCCCTGCCAAAGTTTTGCCATCCAACGAGCAGATCGCCTTGAAATAAACCGGCGTCTTCACTGTCAATCGAGATTGCTTGATCTGCCGCAATCTCGATGGCTGTTGAACGGGCTATTTTATTTTGTAAAGCTCAAGCACTTCTCGAAGGGTTCGATGAATGACGGCCTCTTTTCACGGCGATCAGCATAAGACCGAGGCGCGCGCCTGGTTCGAGCAGCTGCAAGAAAAAATCATCGCCGCCTGCGAGCTTTTGGAAACGGAGGCGAAGGGGCCTTACGCGGAACCCGGCATGGCGCCAGGAACATTTGTGACGAAACCCTGGGCGCGGACGGATCATTCCGGCGGCGATGGCGGCGGCGGCCGCACGGCGGTCCTGCGTGGCCGCGTGTTCGAAAAAATGGCGGTGCACACCTCGACGGTGTTTGGACGTTTTCCGGCCGAATTCGCGGCGCAAATCCCCGGGGCCGAGGCCGATCCCAGATTTTGGGCCTCAGGAATTTCCCTGATCGCGCATCCGTGGAACCCGAATGTGCCAACCGTCCATATGAATACGCGCTACATCATAACCACCAAAGCATGGTTTGGCGGCGGTGCCGATCTTACGCCTCTGCTCGATCGGCGGCGCATCCAATCCGATCCTGACGCGCAAGACTTTCATGCCGCCATGCAGGCACCCTGCGACAGCCATGGCAAAGTTGCTGATTACGCGAAATTCAAGCAATGGTGCGACGAGTATTTTTATCTCAAGCATCGAAATGAGCCCCGTGGGATTGGCGGGATATTTTATGATTATCTCGATTGCCCCGAGGGTGACGAAGCCACGTTTGCCGCGGCTTTTGCGTTTACGCGGGACGTTGGGTTGGGGTTTCTCAGGATCTATCCCGAACTCGTGCGCCGCAATGTGGGGCTTGCCTGGACGGACGCCGATCGTGATGAGCAGCTTGTGCGGCGCGGCCGTTACGCCGAATTCAATCTCATTTACGATCGGGGTACAATTTTCGGGTTGAAAACAGGCGGAAATGTCGAGGCGATCTTGTCGTCACTGCCACCCCTCGCGCGATGGCCTTGAGCGGCGTTGCGGAACGGCGGACTTAACCCGCGTCCCGGTACGGCGGGAACGTCCATATTTTATGCGCGGCAAAACTCCACAGCATGACGATGCCGGTTGTCACGACTTGCGCCAACAAATAAGGAATCCCCGCTCGATCGACCAAAAGTGACATGAACACATAGGTGAGTCCAAAGCCAACTGCAGCAACCAGGGTAAAGCGGGACACCGCGGCGTGATGGGATAGGTTCGTGTGGAAGACGTGCCGCCGGTTCAAGCAATATGAAACCGTGCCGCCAGCGATGTAGCCGATCAAGGCAGCGGGCACCGCCGACAGTCCCGCGACCTCGACGAGGCCAATCAAAATCGCATAATGGACGCCGGTGGCGATGAAGCCAACCACGACAAAAGATGAAAACTGGCGAAATAAATAAGTCATGGTATAATCATCCTGAATGCCAGGTACTTAGATGTTTGGAACACAGCAGCCTGGCAATAATATTCCATATTACCCTTGTTCTTCGGTCACATGCTGGCTGAACAGCGAGTAGTACCCTCATAGGAGCCATTCTTCATGAATTTATTGTGTTCTTCGCCAGCGCGCGCGGTTTTTCTCGGTGCTACCCTCTGCGGTTTAACCTTCAGCGCATCCAATGCCACGCCGGTCCAATCGGGATTCCTCGCGTGTAATGTCGCGCCGGGCATCGGCTTTGTCGTCGGTTCCAGCAAAAGTGTCTCCTGCATTTATCATAGGGCACATGGCCGGCCTGAATATTACACGGGCACCCTCAGCCGGATTGGCCTCGACATCGGCGCCACCGGACCTGGGCAGTTTGCCTGGGGCGTGGTTACGGCGGGGCCTCCTGGCCATTTCGCCCTGACCGGCGATTATGCCGGACCTGGAGCCGGTTTTGCCCTGGGCGCCGGCCTCAGCGCCAATGCGCTCGTGGGCGGCAGCGGCAATTCCATCAGCCTGCAGCCTTTGGCGGCGGGAGAATCAACCGGACTCAATTTGTCAGCGGGAATCGGCGCCTTAACCCTGCAACCGGCAGCCGTGGAGCATCCAAGACACTTGCGGCATCCTGGCTAAATCATAGCCCCAAGTGCTGCACTGGCTGGCTTGCCCAGCCAGTGCTTCGCGGTCTTGATCGTTTTGCGCGAAGCAAAAGGTTGCGCTTGAGCAAGCCGCATATATATTTTCATTGGTGCCATCATATCGGCCGCGCGGCCCGAGTTAGGCGCGCCTTTGCTTAATCCTTGCCACGCATAAGGCTCCCCATGTCGGAACTTTCCCGGCCTATCCCTCCTACGCATGCAAAACTCATCATTATCGGATCTGGCCCCGCTGGTTACACCGCCGCGATCTATGCTGCGCGCGCCATGCTGGAGCCGGTCCTGATTGCCGGTTTCGAGCCTGGCGGCCAGCTGATGGTCACGACGGATGTTGAGAATTATCCCGGCTTCGCCGCTCCGATTACCGGCCCCTGGCTGATGGAGCAAATGAAAGCCCAGGCCGAACATGTTGGAACCCGCATGATATCGGATCATATCGCCGAGGTTGAGCTTGGGCGGCGTCCCTTCCGCCTGCTCGGAGACGGTGGCGCGGTCTATACCTGCGACACATTGGTCATCGCGACCGGCGCCAAGGCGAAATGGCTCGGCATTCCCTCGGAAACCAAGTTCCAGGGGTATGGCGTCTCCGCTTGCGCGACCTGCGATGGATTTTTCTATCGCGGCAAGCCGGTCGTCGTCGTCGGCGGCGGCAATACGGCCGTCGAAGAGGCGCTCTATCTGAGCCAAATCGCCAGCCATGTCACCATCGTTCATCGCCGCGACATATTCCGCGCCGAGCGCATTCTGCAGGATCGCTTGTTCAAGCGCCCAAATGTCGAAGTGATCTTCGATCATACCGTTGATGAAATCATCGGCACCAGCGATCCCTTGAGCGTGAGCCATGTCCGGCTGAAACATGTCGCGACGGGCGAAACACGCGATCTTGCCACCCATGGCGTTTTTGTCGCAATCGGACACGAACCCGCCTCCGGGCTTTTCAAGGGTCAGATCGCGATCAAGCCGAACGGCTACATCAAGACGGCGCCTTTTTCGACCGCCACGAGTGTGCCTGGCGTGTTCGCGGCGGGTGACGTCACCGACGATATTTATCGCCAGGCCGTCACCGCGGCGGGCCTTGGCTGCATGGCGGCGATCGAGGCTGAGCACTGGCTGGCAGGGGAAGGCGAAGTGCGGGCCGTGGCGGAATAAGGCGGGCGGCCGCGAGGAGAGCCCCTATTGGACTGGGACAAGTTGCGGGCTTTTAATGCGGCGGCGGCGTCGGGCTCGTTCACCCATGCGGGTGAGGCTCTCGGGCTCAGCCAATCGGCGGTCAGCCGGCAGGTGAGCGCCCTCGAACTCGATTTGAAAGTTTCCTTGTTTCATCGCCACGCGCGCGGTCTTATTCTGACCGAGCAAGGCGAACTGCTCTTGCGCACGGTGCGTGAGGTCATGGCCAAGCTGGATTCTGTCCAGCTGGCGCTGAACGAAAGCCGCGAAAAGCCGAACGGCGATCTGCGGATCACCACCAGCTTCGGGATCGGTATGGGCTGGCTGACGCCGCGTCTTGGACCTTTTCTCGAACTCTATCCCGACATCAAGCTCGAGGTCATCCTCGCCGATGAGGAGCTTGATCTTGGGATGGGCGAGGCGGACGTCGCCTTGCGCCTGCGCGAGCCATCACAGCCCGACCTCATCAGACGGCACCTTTTCGCCGTGCATTATCATCTTTATGCCTCGGCCGAATATTTACGCCGGCATGGCCAGCCGCATTCGCTCGAAGAACTCGCCCAGCACCGGCTTTTGGCCTATTCGGCGACGCCGACCAGCTTCCTGAACGATCTCAATGCGCCGCTTTTCGCCGGGCGCGGCGGCAAGGACCGCATTGCCGCGATGTCGGTCAACAATATTCCGGCGTTGCAGCGCGCGGTCGAGACCGGAATAGGGATTGGCGTCCTCCCCGATTACCTCAATGAGCCCGAAAGCGGTCTCGTGCAATTGATGGCGCATGCGATCACACCGACGCTCAATTGCTATCTCGTCTTTTCAGAAGCCGTGAAGAATGTCGCCAAGGTGCGGGTCTTCCGCGATTTTCTCGTGGCGAGCGCCCAGAGGTGGCGTTATTGAGGCTTTCAATTGAGGCTTGCACTCTGGCGTTTCCCTCGAGCGCGATCAACCTATAAGATGCTGGCGGCTGAGTCCCGAAGTGGCGTGTAAATACGTAACCGGGTAAGATAGGGAGATTGATATGACCGCGAGAACCCGGATTGGGGGGCCGGCCGAGACCGTTCGCCCCTTTATACCTGATACTGGCGTGACCGATATAGAAGAGCAAAAAACCGAGGCGCTCGAACATATAGCGCGAGCGCTTTCGGCGATTGATCACAATTTGGAATTGGTCGCTCAAAATTCGAAAGAACAAACCGAATTGCTCGGGCGCATTGCAAGTGCCATGAAATTCAAATAGCCGGTTTCCGCCCCGTACAAACGTCATCAGAGAGGAATTCCTATGAAGTTCGCAAGGAAAATGATCCTCGCTTTATCCCTTTGCGCATTGGCCGGCTTCGCGGCACCCTGCCTCGCGCAAGCGGTGCAGCCCGCTGTGCCAAACACGGCCGCTCCGGCGCCGGCGGCCAAGCCGGTCAAGGCACCCCATGCCGCCAAACCCGCCGCCCAGCAATTGCTCGACATCAACACGGCAACCGAGGACGAGCTTCGCGCTTTGAAAGGCGTCGGCGATATCCGCGCCGCCAATATCATCCGCAATCGTCCCTACAAGGGCAAGGACGAGCTGGTACAAAAGAAAATTATTCCTCCGGCCGTTTATGCCGGAATCAAAGACCAAATCATCGCCAAGCAACAATAAGCAGATAGAAGCCATATTGACCGTGCCGGACCCTATTTGGCGCGGTTTTTGAACGACAAACATGCCCGATGGCGTTTCGCGATCGGCGTCTTTTGCAAGGACCCTTCATGTTTCCTAAGCCCGTGCCGCAATTAGCGACGAATACCTATGCCTATGAAAGCTCCCCGATGGTGAAGCCGACCGGCTTTCGCGAATATGACGCGCGGTGGCTGTTCGAAAAAGAGATCAACCTCATGGGCGTGCAGGCGCTCGGCCTCGGGCTTGGCACGCTGTTGCATGACATGGGTGTCGTGCCAAATCTTGTCACCGGACATGATTTCCGCGCCTATTCGGCTTCGATCAAACATGCGCTGACGGTTGGCTTGATGGCGGCGGGCGTCAAAGTGCATGACATCGGTCTTGCACTTTCGCCGATGGCTTATTTCGCGCAATTCGATCTCGATTGCGCCGCCGTCGCGATGGTCACCGCCTCGCACAACGACAATGGCTGGACGGGCGTCAAAATGGGCGCCCAGCGGCCGGTCACCTTTGGACCCGATGAAATGGGCCGCTTGCGCGACATCGTGCTGCAAGGGAAATTCCGTTACGCGGAGGGCGGCTCCTATCGCTTCGTCGAGGACTTCCCGGCCCGCTATATCGCTGACCTCGTGAATAGGCCCAAAATCAAGCGCAAGCTCAAGGTTGTCGCGGCGTGCGGCAATGGCACCGCCGGGGCCTTCGCGCCGCAGATTCTGGAAAAGCTCGGCTGCGAGGTGGTCCCGCTCGATACCGAGCTGGATTTCACGTTTCCAAATTACAATCCCAATCCCGAAGACCTGCATATGCTGCATGCGATGGCTGCGAAAGTTCTCGAAACGAAGGCCGATGTCGGCCTTGGCTTCGATGGCGACGGCGACCGTTGCGGCGTCGTGGACAATCGCGGCGAGGAAATTTTTGCCGACAAAATCGGCGTCATGCTGGCGCGCGATCTCTCAAAACTTTACCCCGGCTCCACTTTCGTCGTCGATGTCAAATCGACCGGCCTTTTCGCGACCGATCCGCAGCTCATCGCGCAAGGCGTCACGTCGGATTATTGGAAGACTGGGCATTCCCACATCAAGCGGCGGGTGACGGATCTCAAGGCGCTCGCGGGGTTTGAAAAATCCGGGCATTTCTTCTTCAACGCGCCGGTCGGGCGCGGCTACGACGATGGCATTCTCACCGCTATCCATGTGATCGAAATGCTCGACCGCAATCCGGACAAATCGATGGCCGAGCTTTACGAGGCGCTGCCGAAAACCTGGGGCTCGCCGACCATGTCGCCGCATTGCGACGATGAGGTCAAATATGGCGTTGCGGAAAAAGTCACCGAACGCCTCAAAGCGATGCAGGCAAAGGGCGAGCGTTTCACGGGCCAAAAGATTCGTGACCTTGTGACCGTCAATGGCGTGCGCGTCACGACGGAAGACGGCACCTGGGGACTCGTGCGCGCCTCCTCGAACAAGCCGGAACTGGTGGTCGTTGTTGAAAGCCCGGTATCGGAAGCCCGCATGCGGGAGATGTTCGCGGCGGTGGATGGCGTGTTGCGGGAGAATCCCGAGGTTGGGGCCTATAATCAGACGATTTAGCGATGCCAAATTCAGAGTTCAGCGGGTGTCGATGGGCGGTGGTTCTGCTGGTCATGGCGGCGGCCTCGCCGTCCTGGGCCGCGCCGATTGAGCAAAGTGACACGCCATTGCCGGCCGATTGCGACGGTCTCAAGAAGCTCTCGTTGCCGTTGGAGGACGCACCCCCGGCATCGATGGCGAGCTCTCTCAAGGGCTGCAGTTCGGAAGATCTTTATTTCGGTATCGGGGTTCCCAAGGATCCCGTTCGCGCCCGGCAATGCGCCTATGTTGAGCGGCAAGATCCCGACAACGGCTGGCCCAATCTCTTCGCCGGGACGGGCATGCTGATGACGATTTATGCGAATGGCATTGGCGCTCCCCGCAACTTCGACATCGCGATGAAATTTGCTTGCGAACTGGGGGGCGCACCGGCGGAAGAAGAAGGCTGGTTGGCGCATCTGCAAAAACTCAAGAATGAGAATTGGCAGGGGCAGGATTTCAGCCCGTGCGATGACATCACGAGCGGCGCGGCCATGGGGTTTTGCGAAGCGCATGGTGCCAAGCTCGCGAGCGCCGCGCGCAAAGCCAAGCTTGCTGATATTACCGCTCATTGGCCCAGCGCCGAACGCAAAGCCTTCGCGGCGCTGGAAAAAGCAAAAAATACCTATGCCGCTGCGGTGGCGGACAACGAGGTCGATATGTCAGGCACAGCCCGTGGCGCCCTGTCTATCGCGGCGAGGGAAGCGGAAGACGAGCAATTCTTGGCGACGCTGGAAAAAGTCATCAGCGGCAATCTGCCCTCAGTGTCCCCGCCGGATCTCGCCGAGACGGACAACAAGCTCAACGCGCTGTACAGCAAAATCCAAAAGAAGAAAGACACTTCCGATTGGGGGACCGTGACCAAGGCGGGGATCAAGAAAACGGAGCGGACCTGGCTCATCTACCGCGACGCGTTTGTGAGTTTTGCAAAGCGCAATTTTCCATCGGTTGCCCCGGAGAGTTTGAAGCGGGTGTTGACGGAGGACAGAATTAAATCGCTCGAAAATTTTGGCAATTGATGCGTGGCGGGCTCACGCCGTGTTTTCATGGTCCGGCAGAGCCCGGCATCGAGGATGGCGCACGCGATGTATGACGCACGGCGTGAATGATAATCTCGTCTTCGGTGGCTTCATAAAAGATAAGATAGGGATAGGGCAGGGTTGGCAGACGCCGGATCGTAGGGTCATTGGTCCGCGTGCCGATCAACGGGTGAGCCGCCAAAAGGCCGATGAAAACCTGAATGCGGGATAGAATATGCTGCGCCCCTTGCGGCGAGTGGACGGCTATGTAGTCGAGGATCGACTCAAGATCGGCAAGTGCCGGTCGAGTATAGCGAACCCTCACAGACCGTGTTTCGTCCAGACCGCGCGCACGTGTTCATCCGTCGCGAATTCCCCGCGCGCCGAAGCTTCCTTCGAGGAGGCAATCGCGGCGCGCTCCTCGACTGTTAGGGCGACGGCGGGCACCTCGTCACCGGCAAGCTGCAACACGAGCCGCGCAATCTCATCCTGTGTGTCAGGCGGTAGGTTACGGGCGGCTTCAACGGCGCGGTCAAGCAATTTCGTCATGGGGAAAAGATACACTTTTCGGAATGGCGCAGGAAGCAAAAAAGGCGTCTTTTCGCGCTCCGGCCGGTCTTGGCCGCGGGCAGCCTGCGACGCCGCGCGCCGTCCGGATAGGGCTTGGGCGCAGAATAATTGGCAGGGACAGGACCCGTTAGCTTCCCGAGAAAAGCAACATCGAAGGGCTTAAAGGTTTTGGCGAGTGATTAGTGCGTCCTTCTTGTCAGCGCTGCGGCAACGCCGACATCACGAGTTTGACCACCTGCGCCTGACGATGGGTTCCTGTCTTAGCGAAGACACTTTGTAGGTGCGTTTTTACTGTGGCCTCTCCGACACCCAGCGTATCGGCGGCTTCGGGTAAGTTCATGCCTTGCGCAAGCAGGACGAGAAGGCGGGTCTCCGCTGGAGTGAGGCCATAGAGTTTGACCAAAACCTCGCCAGGAAGCGGCTGGAGGGAGCCGACCTCCTGGAGAAAAATCGCCAGCACGGCGCGACCTGACGCCGACGCTGCCTGCCAGGCGGGTCTCGTCAAAGGCAGCATTTCGATAGCGAAGGCGCGTCCGCTTACCGTTTTCAGAGCCGCCGTTGCCGCGGGTTTATTCTCGCCTTTAGCGGCCGCCGCCAGCGCCGCTGCGACTTGCGCGGTAATTCCGGCATCGGTGAAATACAGCTGGCCGCGCCTGATCCTGGCCGCTTTTTCCTCGGCAAGGAAACGCTCGGCGGCCCTGTTTATCTCTTGGAGTTCGCCGCGATCATCAAGCAGAAAAATCGGGCTTGGCGCGAGATCCAAAGCACCGCGCAACCCAAAAATCCGGCGATCCTTGGCGTCGAGCGTTTCATGGATTGTCAAGGCACGGCGGACATGCGGCGCCAAAAGCCCCATGAGTTCGAGCTCCTGGCGGGTGGCTTCGCCGCGCTTATCGCCCAGGGATGTGCATACTGCAGTATGACGCGGGGCCGATTTTTGGAGTGTCACAGCGACGAAATCGAACCAGCCCTTCCTAACCATGAATTCCTTATAAAAACGCGTCCACCGGAATTCCTGCGGGTCCATGACGGATCGCAGCCGGAACGGCTCATCGATTGGACTGTGCCAGCCAGCCGTTATGAGCGGGTTGATCGGGTTGTATATCTTGGCATCGGCGGCGACTTGGACTGGGTCATCGCCCCACATCTGCGCGAACACAATCGATTGGCTCATAGGCTCTATGGCAAAAATCGATGTCATCTTGGCATTGAAGAGTTTTGTGATGTCTTCAAGCGTCTGAGGCCAAAGCGACGGATCGAGTGCGCAATCGTAAATGTCGCCGATCAGATTTGAGAGCGCAGCCGTGTCAATCGCTTCCATTCGCAACATCCCCCCATGTTACGGGCCAAGGCGCATGTGAGGCCCAAGGCCTCAATCGATCATTTTCCTTATTGAGCGGCCGAACCGTCACCCCCTGACGGCCGCAACGCGCGCTTTCACACCACGCATTCTGAAGCAAAATTCCTCGGATCTCAACCGTTCGGTTGAGGAAAGCAGTCGTCCATTGTGTTGGATTGTGAGCAGGGGAACTACGGCACTTTACGCTGCCGCTGCCAATTAGACGGATGTAATCATTTATCATAAATTTTTGGGGGTGGAATAATGCCGGATTTTACAGATCTTGTGCCGATACCGCCGGGAATTAACCCGGGTCTGAATGGAGTTAGCAACCGGCTGGCATTGAGTGTGTTGGGAAATCCGCGCAGTACCTATACGAGTAATTGTCAGGATATCACAAATCCAGCCCTAGCACCTCGGATGGTTACCGACAGTGTGGGTCCGTTTAGAGTCAGAGGTCTGGAGAAGGCGGTAGAGTCCCTCAAGCTGGTCATGAACGATATCAAGCTTAAGCAACCCGCTGTCTATGCCGTCCTAGGCTCCGCAGGAATGCTGTGCTGCCGATTGGTGCGGGGTTCGAACCATTCTATCAGCAATCACTCCTGGGGCTTGGCGCTAGACTTAAATATCAAAGGAATTCTAGACCAACGTGGCGATGGCAAAGTGCAATTTGGGTTGACGCTCATTGCGCCGATTTTTAACAGTTATAATTGGTTCTGGGGAGCCGGCTTTCCAACCGAGGATGGCATGCATTTCGAGGTGAGCGAACAATTGCTTTTGTCATGGAACCCCAGTGCTGTGCCCAGCGGCCTTGCTGTGGGTGGCGCGGCTATTTCCGACGTTCTCACTCTTGGCGATCGCAGTCAAAAGGTAGCAGAGTTGCAGCGGAAGCTCAAAGCACTTGGTGAAAACTTAGACGCGGACGGTATTTTTGGCAGTGATACCCATGCGGCCGTCCTCGCGTTCCAGGCCTCTCATGGATTAAGCGTCGACGGCATGGTTGGTCCAAAGACCTGGGCGATACTGTAAATGTTCGGCGGTCGTATATTTGGTTACCTGGCGACTGTCTTCTTCGTTCTGTGTCAGGGGCATGCGTATGCCGCAGAGTCAAAACTCCGTTCGCTGTATACGACGTTGCAGAAATGCAAATCTGTTGAACGACTCCAATTGCCAGAGAGGACCCTCGGACAAGCCAAGGGTTCCGGCATTTTGCGGTGCCGCGGCATCAATGGCTATTCGATCTATGTAATAGATGACGACCCACGCAGCTGGCTCGTCTTGGAACGCGACAATAGACTTGCTCCATTGGACCGCCAAATGGTCAGCGATTTCAAAATTGGCAATTTTCCCAACGTCGCTGGTTCAAAAAACGTCGAGTGGCGCGTCGATCGCCATGGTAAGGCAGTGGGACTTATCGTGAGGGTCTCTTACCAGCGCTCCGACATATCCGCTAATTCACCTGCGTCGCAGGCATCCGCCTTATTCGCCTTCGATATTAGAGATTTTCCACCTAGCCTTCTAGGCATTGCCCAAAACAATGCTGAAGCCCGCGAACTCTTGGATAAGGCTTTACGCTGACCGTGAAGAGTTTGAGTAAAGCTTAAGTGTGGACATCGATTTGATGGAAGCTCGTGTGGCCAATCCTCTGCCAATTTCAGAGCCTTCGCGAATACCGCACGGTTCCTAAGCGGTATTGTGAAGCGAATTTTCGCGGATCTCAACCGTTCGGAGGAGGACACTGACGTCCAAGCCTGTGACATGTGCGTAAGTATTCATTCGGGGG
The DNA here is from genome assembly GCF_029855125.1 of Methylocapsa sp. D3K7. GTDB lineage: Bacteria > Pseudomonadota > Alphaproteobacteria > Rhizobiales > Beijerinckiaceae > Methylocapsa. Next base: position 1,657,863 of record NZ_CP123229.1, on the reverse strand, counting down.
TGAGTGTTGACCAAGCTAAACATTAAGCTCGGAATTTGGCTTGTTTTAATTGGAGCGCTCGCAGGCTGCGCCGATCGAACCTCATATTCAGTGCCACTCAGTGTGGCCGATCAATATGGTGCGCAGTATCCCGATAAAATCGCGGGATGGATCGATTATGCTCTGCCCAGAGGAAAGTTTTTGCTGAACGTCAGTTGCTGCGGCAAAGATGAAAAAACTTATAGTGTTGTAATTTCTAGTGTAGATTTTTATGCTGACGATGACGCTCGCTTTCGACTATTCACGTTTGCGAACGAATTTTCAGACGATCATTTTACGCTGAAAACAGACTCTGGGTTGCTTACGTCGGTCTCATCCCAGAACAAGGATAGAACGCCAGATATAATTGTTAAAGCTGTTCAAGTTGCTGAAGCTGCTGCATTTGGGATACCGCCGACTGGTGCCGCTCTTGTAGATGTTCCACCACCAACGCCTTTCACTATTACTTTATTAATAGACCCATTCGACAAGCAGTCTGTCAATCGTGCACTGGAAAAGCTTAAAAAAATTACTAGTAGAAAAATCGACTTAACAATTACAAGGGCAAATGGCTCTCGCCTGCCATACGAACACAGGGATGAAATTATAATTGCAGCAAATAATTGCAATTCAAGCTTATGTTTTCGCCTTGTTGTTCCTATAATCGTGTCATTTGGAATAGAAAATTCATTTACACAGTTTTTATTGACGATTCCCGATCCGATTTTGGTTGGTCAATACGATATTGTGAGGGGGCCGTGCATTGAGCGAACGACAAATATCACGCTTGTTAAGGGGGTCGTGACCAGTTATGACTTAAATAAGCCCAGTGAGGTTCTGGGTTGCCTTCAAATTCCTTTGGATGTAGGAAAAGCAATACTAAGCGTACCTGGATCTCTATTAACTATAAAAACAGAACGACTAAAAGATGAAGGTGCTTATCTGGACGCGCAAACGGCGCTCTTGACCGCTCAAGCAAATTTGTTGGCTGCTCAAGCCAAAGTCGCTGGCGCGAAGGCACAATGACCTCTCTACCCCTATAGCGAAAAACGCCGGGTAAAATGGATCAATTGACCTTATACGCTTGAAGAAAGACTCTTGTGGAGAGCCATGTATGGTATTAGCCTGCGACCTTACCAAAATGTTGAAACACTTTTGTCCGATTGGACCCTGAAACCGGACAAAACTTAAGTCTCATACATCACTGTCATCTTCCGAAAACAGCGGGAACTGCGGTTTTTCCGGTGCGGGTTCTTGCAGGCCCAAATGACGGTAGGCATGCGGGGTTAAAATGCGGCCGCGTGGCGTGCGTTGGACAAAGCCCTTCTGAATAAGGAAGGGTTCGATAATGTCCTCGATCGCATCGCGCGGCTCGGAGAGGCTCGCGGCAATCGTCTCGATTCCGGCGGGGCCGCCGCCGAACGACAAAGCGATCGTGTTGAGATAGCGCCGGTCCATCGTATCGAGCCCGATGTCATCGACATCGAGAAGCTGCAGCACTTTGTCGGCGAGGACCCGTGTGATTTCTGGCTCATCGTCAACAACCGCGAAATCCCGGACCCGGCGTAGCAACCTTCCCGCGATGCGCGGCGTGCCCCGCGCGCGCTTGGCGATTTCATTGGCGCCATCCTCGGAGATTGCAATCGCCAGCACCCGCGCACCGCGCCGCACGATGGCCTCCAATTCCGCGACCGTGTAGAATTCAAGCCGCAGCGGAATGCCGAAGCGGTCGCGCAGCGGCGTCGTAAGGAGACCGGCCCGGGTGGTGGCGCCAATCAGCGTGAACCGCTTGAGTGGCAGCTTCACCGAGCGGGCGCCAGGTCCCTCGCCGATGATGAGGTCGAGCTCGTAATCCTCCATCGCGGGATAAAGGATTTCCTCGATCGCCGGATTGAGCCGGTGAATCTCATCGATGAACAGCACATCGCGCTCTTCGAGCCCGGTGAGCTGGGCGGCGAGATCGCCGGCCTTCGCAATGACCGGCCCCGAGGTCGCATGAAAGGTTGCGCCAAGCTCGCGGGCGACGATCTTCGCGAGGGTTGTCTTGCCGAGCCCTGGAGGGCCGACCAACAGGACATGATCGAGAGCCTCGCGCCGCGTTTTCGCGGCTTCGATAAAGACCTTCAGATTTTTGCGCAGAGGCTCCTGACCGGTGAAGTCCGCGAGCGCCAAGGGCCGCAAGGAGACCTCGGCGTCATCAAGACGCGTTTCTGGACTTACGAGTCGGGGGCCTGCTGGCACCAGATGCGCCTTACCCTTGGGAGGAAGCGTGAACCCGGCACGTTCTACGCTATTTCCGCCACCACATCTTGAGCTTCTGGTATCCGTCCACAACAAACGGGGGGACCGTATATTTGACGGCGTTCATGATTTTCTCGCGCCGCGCCGCGTTGCGCGGATTGTACACCACCGTGGTGTGAAAGGTCGTATCTTCCCCGTCGTCCCGCCCATTCGTGTAATAGGCCGTGCAGGCGGAGCGCCGCTGCCGCCCGTTCGGCGCCTCGACCGGCTTTGGATGCCCGTGCAGACTTCTCTTCGATTCATAGAAAAGGATGGACCGGCCGAAAACCGGGAAAACTTCCGCCTCGCACTTTTCTTCCTCGATGTTCCACAATTCGAGCGCGCCGCCGTAGGACGGCAACCAATCCTTGTTCAGATAGGTGATAAAGATCAACCGGTTCTCAAGCTTCGTGGTGGCGTGCTGGGTATAGTCCGTGTGCAACGCAAATTTTCCCCCAGTGGGAATGGAATGGAGGCCTCCGCCATCTAGTCCTGGATCCGTAATCAGCCCTCCGATTCCGGTAATTTGTTGCAGCAACGCGATAAATCGACCGGAGTGAATGGTATTAAAATATAACTCCGCTGCGTTGCCAAGACGAGCAAATGGTCGCGTCGCGAGTTTCTTTTCGTTCATATTATTATAGACTTGTAGCTGGTCCTTTTTGAGGAGGTCAAACTCATCATACATCGCTTCAAGGAGTGCCGGAGCGAAGAGGCCGTCCAAGATCAGGTGCGGGAAAGGCCGATTGTTGACAAACGCCTCCCTCAACTCCGCAATCTTCGCGGGAGTGAAAAACGCATCGTTCAGGATTTCGTCAAAACTGAGTGTTCTCCCGCCGATCACCACGTGATCAGGTTGAAACTGGCTAACAGGGGCCAAATTGCTTTGTGTCATCTGAGAATCATCCACCAAAAGACCAAGACTATTTTCTAAGCGCATTTTGCGGGATTTTTTTGATGCAGTTCAATGTCTTCAAAAAAATGCATCCTTGAGCGCGTTTGGAACGTAATGACCGGCTAAAAAGATTCGCCTAAATTCATATACGTCATGAATGACAATAGCGAAAAAGTAGAGCGCTTTTCCGGGACATGCTGTCACAGCCTCCACGAAAGTAATTTATACACGATATGTTCCCTATGAGCAAATGTCCAAAAGAGCGCCTCCTCTCGCGATCTACCTCAGGAACAACCAGGTGACCGCCACGAAAAGCGGGAGAAGAATTGCTCCCGACCAGAGCATATAGGGAAAGAAGCCCGGCATCCGCACACCGGTGCGGCGGGCGATGGCGTACACCATGAAATTTGGCGCATTGCCGATATAGGTATTGGCCCCCATGAACACCGCACCGAGAGAAATCGCCGTCAGTGTCTTGGACAGCGATCCCATGAGCGTTGCCGGATCTCCCCCCGCGAGCTCGAAAAACACAAGATAGGTTGGCGCATTGTCGAGGAAGGACGAAAGCAACCCCGTTGCCCAGAAATAGACGGCGTTGTTTGGCGTTCCATCGGCATGAGAAAGAGCCTGGATCACCGCCGAAAATGGACCGCTCGTGCCAGCTTGCAGCATCGCCATGACTGGAATGATACAGATGAAAATACCGGCGAAGAGATAGGCGACTTCCCGGATCGGCTCCCACTCGAAGCCATTTGCGGCGCGCAAGTGTGCGTTCGTCAGGCGAAGCGATGCAAGCCCGACCAAGATCATAACGAGTTCGCGAACGAGGTTTTGCAGTTCGATCCGCGTTCCAAGTACCTCGAAGCCTATGCCTGGCCGCCACACACCGCTCGCGACGATGGCGAGAACCGCAATGCCGATGAGGCAGATATTGACGAGTCCGCGGACGCGCAGTCCTTCCCTTTGGGCGTCCACGATCTGTGGATGGTGCTTCTCGCGCCGGAACAAATAGGTATCGACGAGAAAAAAACTGACCAGCAAGACAGCTGCGGCGAACAAAGTCTGCGGCCATAAAGCGCGCATGGTCCAGAAGAAATCCACGCCATGCAAATAGCCAAGGAAGAGGGGAGGATCGCCAAGCGGTGTCAAGGCGCCGCCAATGTTCGAAACGAGAAAAATGAAGAAGACCACCACATGGGCATTGAAAGGACGCGCCTTGTTGGCGCGGATCAGGGGCCGGATGAGGATCATCGAGGCGCCTGTCGTTCCGACAAGGCTGGCGGTCATCGTGCCGAGTGCGAGAATCGCGACATTGACCTTTGGCGAGCCTTTGAGTTCACCTTCGATGACGATGCCCCCCGCAGCGGTGAAGAGCGCAAAAAGCATGAGAATGAAGGGAATATAGTCGAGCGCCATATTGTGGACGAATCCCGCCAAGGTCGCGGACGGACCCTCGACGGCGGCAAGGCCAGCGAGCGTCAGAATCGCCCAGAACGCCGCTGCCTTTTCATAGTGGATATGCCACCATTCCTTGACAACGAGCGGTCCAAGCGCGATCGAAAGCAGCATCCCGGCAAAGGGCAATGCGAGCGGCCATGGCAAATTGCGATGATCGTGGGGAGAGCTTGGTGGCTCGGTATTTTTGGCCATGGTCGCGTTGAGTTCATCGAGCGCTTGTTTCGCCGGGGTGAGCTGCGGGTCGAGTTTGAGCGCGGTTTCATAGTCTTGACGCGCATGCTCGAGGTCCTGTTTGCTCCGATAGATGTTGGCGCGGTCGAGGAATGCGTCCGCGAATTTGGGATCAAGCTCTGCCGCCTTGCTGAAATCGGCGAGCGCCAGGTCGAGATTGTTTTGGGCCTGGTAGGCTGCGCCGCGCTCGGCATAAAGCGCGGCCGATTGCGGATCGATTCGCAGGGCCTCGCCGAAATCGGATAAAGCCTTGTCGAGGTCTCCCTTGGCCTGGTAAGCCTTGGCGCGACCGCGATACGCAACAGGCAAATTCTTGTCGAGCCGCAGCGCCGAACTGTAATCCGCGATGGCGCGATCAAGATCGCCTTTTTCCTGATGGATCCCCGCGCGCTTGGTCAGCGCGAGAGGTGACTTTGGATTGAGCCGCAGCGCCTTGTCGAGGTCGGCGATAGCGCGGTCGAGATCACCGGCGGCTTGGTAGGCGCCGCTCCGGTTGATGTAGGCCGCAAGCTGATTGCGTTTGGTCTGCTTGCTCCCCCGCGCGAGAATCTCCGTACAAGCCGCGATCCGTGCCTCGGTGGCGCCGTCGCGGCAAACCGGCCAAGGGTCCTTCTTTGCGAGGGCTTCCGCGCTCAGCGCAACGCAAAAGAGCACCGCGAGGAGTAAACGGGTAATAAAGGACCTCTCAAATCCCGCGAAAGAAAAAGAAACTGCCAAGGGATAGCTCCTGAAGGCACGCCAAACCGTTACCCCGCCTTCTTACTGATAGAAAGGGGGGCGCAGAGGCGGCAGTGGCAAGAGACACGGAGGGCGACAGGTTCGAGCGCCCGCGTCCAAATTCAAGAAAATTTTCCGAATGTCTCCAGCACATAGCTACCCATGCCCTTGGCAAGTTGGGCTTCCACAAAAAAAACTTTATCGACTGCGTCTTGCTCAAGCAATAAGGCTTCCTCTTCGTTATGGGTACGGACGATCGTTGTGATGCCAGGATTGAGCGTGCGTGCCTTCTTGACCATCTGCCTCACATTGATGGTGTCGGGCGTGGCAACGACGAGCATGCGGGCACGAGCGGTGTGGGCCTGAACCAAGACGGCGGGGTCCGCAGCATCTCCGCAGACGGCCGCGATCCCGCGCTTTCTCAGGCGTTCGACGAGTTCGCGTTTTTGATCCGCTACGACGAAGGGAATGTTATGTTCGGCAAGACATTCGCCAATGCGTCGTCCGACACGGCCGTATCCCACCAGAACGACCTGCCCTGACAAGTATTTTTCGTCGGTAGCGTAAGGCATCTCGGCCAAGGGATCGAGAGGCCGTTCCAACTTCCGGGCGAGTGCCGAACGGGAGCGAAACCAGACCAGCAACGGCTCCACTGTGGCAAACAGCAGCGGGTTGACGGCGATCGAGATCAGGGCGCCGGCTAGAATCAGGCTTTGTCCTTCGACCGGAAGGAGACCCAGCCCAACTCCCAGCCCAGCCAAAATGAAAGAGAATTCGCCGATCTGCGCTAGGCTCGCCGACACGGTCAGCGCCGTGGTCAACGGGTAGCGAAAGGCTAGGACCAATGCACCTGCGGCGATCGATTTGCCAATTACGATGATCCCAACCACGGCAAGGATCCGCAGTGGTTGCTCAATCAATACGCTTGGGTCGAACAGCATCCCAACCGAGACGAAAAACAGCACGGCGAACGCTTCTCGCAGTGGCAGAGATTCCTCGGCCGCCCGGTGACTGAACTCGGACTCGCGCATGACCGTGCCGGCGAAAAATGCCCCAAGGGCGAAGGACACACCAAACAGCTTGGAGGCCGCATAGGCAATGCTGACAGCCGCGGCCACGACGCAAAGGGTGAATAGTTCTCGAGAACCGGTTTGTGCAACGAGCCAAAGAAGTTTCGGGAAGACCTTGCGGCCGACAACAAGCATCAAAACGATGAAGGTAGCGACCTCGGCGAAAGTGATGGCAAGCGTTTGCCATAGACTCCGGTCGTGATGGGCGGACGGGTTGCCGCCAAGCCAACTTGCCAATGGAGGGAGCATCACGAGGACCAGGACCATGGCCAAATCCTCGACAATCAGCCAGCCCACCGCGATTCGTCCGTTCATGGTTTCGAGAGCGCCGCGCGCTTCCAGGGCCCGAAGCAGCACAACGGTGCTCGCGACAGACAGTGCCAGGCCGAAAACCAGCGATCCCCCCAAACTCCAGCCCCAGCCGATGGCAACACTGGCACCCAGTAAGGTCGCAACGCCAATTTGCAGCACGGCACCCGGCAACGCGATCTTTTGTACCTCCAGCAGGTCGTCGAGTGAAAAGTGCAGTCCGACGCCGAACATCAGCAGCATTACGCCGATTTCGGCGAGTTCCTTTGCAATTCCAGCGTCGCCAACGAAGCCAGGTGTGAATGGCCCCATGAGGATACCGGCCAACAAATATCCGACTAGGGCTGGAAGCTTTATCCGAACTGCAAGAAAGCCGAGCACGAGGGACAGACCAAGCGCCGTGGCAACGGTGGTGATCAGGGGAAGGCTATGGGAAATTAATTCGCCTTCGGGGCGAGCCGAGTCTGCTGTCATCGTGGGTGCGGGAACCGGAACATTCGGCGGCTCGGTATTTTTGGCCATGGTCGCGTTGAGTTCATCGAGCGCTTGTTTCGCCGGGGCGAGCTGCGGGTCGAGTTTGAGCGCGGTTTCATAGTCTTGACGGGCGTGCTCGAGGTCCTGTCTGCCGCGATAGATGTTGGCGCGGTTGAGGAATGCGTCCGCGAATTTGGGATCAAGCTCTGCCGCCTTGCTGAAATCGGCGAGCGCCAGGTCGAGATTGTTTTGGCCCTGGTAGGCTGCGCCGCGCTCGGCATAAAGCGCGGCCGATTGCGGATCGATTCGCAGGGCCTCGCCGAAATCGGATAGAGCCTTGTCGAGGTCTCCCTTGGCCCGGTAGGCCTTGGCGCGGCCGCGATATGCCGCAGCCAAATTCTTGTCGAGCCGCAGCGCCGAACTGTAATCCGCGATGGCGCGATCAAGATCGCCTTTTTCCTGATGGATCCCCGCGCGCTTGGTCAGCGCGAGAGGTGACTTTGGGTTGAGCCGCAGCGCCTTGTCGAGGTCGGCGATAGCGCGGTCGAGATCACCGGCGGCTTGGTAGGCGCTGCTCCGGTTGATGTAGGCCGCAAGCTGATTGCGTTTGGTCTGCTTGCTCCCCCGCGTGAGAATCTCCGTACAAGCGACGATCCGTGCCTCGGTGGCGCCGTCGCGGCAAACCGGCCAAGGGTCCTTCTTCGCGAGGGCTTCCGCGCTCAGCGCAACGCAAAAGAGTCCCGCAAGGAGTATGGCAATAAAGGACCTCTCAAATCCCGCGAAAGAAAAAGAAACCGCCAAGGGATAGCTCCTGAAAGAAAACGCGCCATTCCTCGCTCTTCGTCGCGTTGAATTGCGCGCGCGGCTTGCGAAGAAAACACCGCAACGGTGCAGAATTGCTAGAAGCGCCCAAGGGCGCCCATTGCCGTGAGCGGAAGCAATCGAACTTATGGTCCGCTGGCGCGTTCCGCATGTGGGGCTTTACAGCAGGACGGCTTGCCGCGAAAGCGGGTTCCGCAAAGAGTTCGGCCCACATAGAGGTAGCGCAATGCAGTTGGGCGTGGTTGGCCTCGGGCGAATGGGGAGCAATATCGCGCGGCGATTGCACCGTGCGGGACATCAATGCGTGATTTATAACCGGAGTCCGGAGCCGGTGGCGCAACTTGCCGCCGAGGGCCTGATTCCGGCGGCGGATTTGCCAAGTCTTATCAAGAAACTCGATCCCCCCCGCGCGGTCTGGATGATGCTTCCCGCCGGTGCTGTCACTGAAGATGTGATCCATGCGTTGAGCGGGATATTGAGCGCCGGCGATATTTTGATCGATGGCGGCAACAGCTTCTACAAGGATGATATCCGGCGCGCGAAAGTGCTGGGCGGCAAGCTCATCACCTATATCGATATCGGCACGTCGGGCGGGATATGGGGACTGGAACGCGGCTATTGCATGATGATTGGCGGCGCGAAGGCGGCCGTTGAGTATCTTGATCCCATTTTCAAGGCGCTGGCCCCCGGCCTCGGTGCCATTGCGCGAACGCCTGGCCGGGAGGGACGCGACCCACGCGCCGAACAAGGCTACATCCATGCAGGTCCCGCGGGGGCAGGGCATTTTGTCAAGATGATCCACAATGGGATCGAGTATGGGCTGATGCAGGCCTATGCCGAGGGATTTGATATTTTGCGCGGCAAGGCCGGCCCCGGCCTTGCAGAAGGCGAACGGTTCGGGCTCGATCTTGCCGATATCGCGGAAGTGTGGCGGCGTGGCAGTGTCATTTCATCCTGGCTTCTCGATCTCAGCGCGATGGCGCTCGCCGAGGATCCCAGTCTTTCGAAGTTTATCGGCGCGGTCCAGGATTCGGGCGAAGGCCGCTGGACGATCGATGCGGCCGTTGAAGAAGGTGTCCCGGCGAACGTCCTTGCCGCATCCCTTTTCGAGCGGTTTCGTTCGCGGGAGGAGCACAGTTATGGCGACAAGCTTTTGTCGGCGATGCGTGCAAAGTTTGGAGGCCACGTCGAGAGCGCTTCGAAAAATCCGGCCCTGGACCGGTGACATTAAGCGGTTTGCGGGCTAAGGAAAAGCATGCACAAACGAAGCTTCTTCCCGCTGGCATCTCTCTCGCGGGCTGTGGGACACTGTAGCGCATGACGCCGGCGCCGGTTTTAGAGGTCGCTGAAGATGCGGAGTCTTTGGCTTTGCAGGTCGCGCGTTTTGTCGCGTCGCGGATTTCCTCTGCCACGGATCGTTTCAGTCTGAGTCTTTCCGGGGGCTCGACCCCAAAGCGGGTCTATGAGCTTCTTGGAGCTGGAGGTTTGGGCGTTTCGCCCGATTGGCGGAAAGTTCATGTGTTCTGGGGTGACGAGCGTTTTGTGCCCCCTGATCATCCGGACAGCAATTTCAAAATGGCACGGGACGCCCTCCTTGACCATGTGGCCATTCCGCCAGCGCAGGTTCACCCGATTTTAACGAGCGCGGGGACGCCGGAAAAAGCGGCCTTATTGTACGAGGCAGTGCTGCAAAGTTTTTACAAAAGCAGGACACTCGACCCAGCGCGTCCGCTGTTCGATGTGACTTTGCTGGGCCTTGGCGAGGATGGCCACATCGCGTCGCTGTTCCCAGGCACGAATGCACTTAGCGAGCGCCGCACCTGGGTAACATCCATCATTGGGGCAAAGCCGGAGCCGCGCATTTCTCTGACCTATCCGGCGCTGGAATCAAGCAGCTTGATTCTCTTTGTGGTGTCGGGCGAGAAAAAGCGCGATATCCTCGCGCGGGTGCTAGCCAACGATCTCGCGCTTCCCGCGTCGAGATTGTCCACCAACGGCACAATCCACGTCTTTGCCGATCGTGCCGCGCTGCCTGAATAAGGGCGGCCGCGAAGTATTGCCTACCTTGCCGCGGCAATGACTCGCTCGAAGGCGGCTTCGGCTTCGAGAGATTCGAGATCGCGTCCAAGCGTGGCCACAGCCAATTTCCTCCCCCCGAGATAAAAGTTTATCGTGCAGTCGCGCGCGGCGAGACTGCCGAGGATTTCCATTTTGTCCCAGCGTTCGGCATGCCCCACATAGCCGATCTGAAGATCATATTGTTCAGTCCAGAAGAAGGGCACGGCGTCGAATCGCTCCTTCGCGCCAAGAATATTGCGGGCGGCGGTTTGGCCCTGCCGCTCGGCAACCACGAAATGCTCGACGCGAATGGTTTCGCCGGTGAGCGGGTCAGGCCAGCGCGCGATATCTCCCGCTGCGAAAATGCCGGGTGCTTGCGTCTCAAGATAGGCGTCCACCACGACGCCACGGTCGATCGTGAGCCCGGCCTCTTCAGCCAAGGACGTCAAGGGCCGCACCCCGATGCCGGCGACGACGAGATCGGCCTCGATGGTTTCTCCATTTTTCAAGACGACGCTTCGCTCCGTGATCGAAACCGCGGTTGTGCCAAGGTGAAAGCGTACACCATGATCGGTATGAATACGGCGAACGAAATTTCCGATGTCCGGTCCCAGAATTCGCTCCATGGGGACTGCTTCGGGCGCCACGACATCGACTTCGAGACCGCGCGCGCGAAGCGAGGCCGCGACCTCAAGACCGATGAAGCTCGCGCCGATCACCACGGCCCGCCGCGCCTTGAGGACCTTGGCGATAAGAGACCCGCTGTCGGCCAGAGTCCGCAAATAATGGACATGTGGAAGATCGCTGCCGGGGATATTGAGCCGGATGGGTTCGGCTCCGGTGGCGAGGAGGAGGGCGTCAAACGTCAATTCGCTCCCGCCGGTAAGCCGCAACTTGCGGCCAGCCTGATCGATCGAGGCCACCCGCGTGGTGAGACGCAGATCAATTTTCTTTTCCTTGTAGAACTCAAGGGGGCGCAAGGGTATCCAATCCGCCTCGGCCGAGCCCGCGAGAAAGCCCTTTGAGAGATTTGGGCGGTCATAGGGGCCATTCTCGTCGGCGCTCACCATCGTGATGGCGCCAGAATAGCCCTCGTTCCTGAGCGTTTCGGCGGCGGCATTGCCGGCCGCGCCGCCGCCGACGATGACGACCGTTCCCGGCAACTTCGGCGAGGTCAACGGGGGCCGTGGCACAATTTCAAGTTTATCTCGAACATACACGGTTCCCCGGATATGTTCGACGCGCCAGCAGGATACGGGACTGAGAGCTGGAGCCCGGACCGCCAAGCCGGTGCGCAGGGAGAAACAGGCGTGATGCCACGGGCAGCGAACCGTTTCGCCAACCATTAGACCCTCGGTGAGCGACCCGCTGTAGTGAGTGCATGTAGCCCCGATCGCAAAAATCTCCTCGCCACGGCGGGCGAGGAGCGCGGGCTCGCCACCCACGTGGCCAGCGAGCATGCCGCCGTCTGGGAGATCGCTGAAGGGGATGCCTTGCCGCAAATCCGGGCCGGCCGGTTGGGCGGGTTCCGAACTCATCAGTGCCTCCTCGCGATGTTGATGCTTGCTACTGGGGTTTACCGTTAGACGCGCATGCGCTGCGAAGGTTCCACGAGATTTCAGGTCTTGACGGCGGGCGGTATCGCCATGGTCAAAGCTAGAGTGCGAGACCGTTTTGCGCGGCGAGCTGGCGGAGGTTGGCGAGCGGCCGCGCGCCGATGTGCTGGATGATTTCGGCGGCTGCGAGGGCGCCGATCCGGGCGCAGGTTTCGAGGTCTTTGCTCTTGGTCAGTCCGGCAAGAAATCCGGCCGCAAAGAGATCCCCGGCGCCCGTGGTATCGACCACGGTCTCAACCGGGAAGGCGGGGACGGCCAGAACTCCGTCCTTGGTCACCATGACGGAACCTTGCTCGGAGCGGGTTACGGCGCCGAGGATGTTTTCAGAACGCAGTTGTGCGACAGCGGTGTCGAAATCTGCTGTTTGATACAACGAATGCAGCTCGCTTTCGTTGGCGAAGACGATTTGCACCATCCCAGAGCGGATAAGCCCGAGGAATTCATCCCGGTAGCGGTCGACGCAAAAAGAATCGGACAAGGTTAAAGCAACCTGGCGGCCAGCTGCCTGGGCGATTTTAGCGGCCTTCGCCAAAGCGGCTTTCGCGGCGGGAGGATCCCACATATAGCCTTCGAGATAGACGATGGCCGACTGCTTGACGAGGTCTTCATCGACATCCGCCTCTGACAGGTTCTGGCAGGCGCCCAAGAAGGTGTTCATCGTGCGCTGGCCGTCTGGCGTCACGAGCACGAGACAGCGCCCGCTGGCCGGACCATCTTTTGCGCAGGGCGTTGAAAAATCGACCTTGGCCGCACGAATATCGTGGATATAGGAGGCGCCCGCGTCGTCAGCCTTCAGCTTGCCGATGAAAGCGGCGGTGCAGCCAAGGCTTGCCGCGCCAATGACCGTATTGGCGGCGGAGCCTCCCGACACGATGGTTGCCGGACCCATGGCCTTATAGAGAACCTCTGCACGCGCCTCGTCGATCAACGTCATGCCGCCCTTATTGAGGCCCTCGGCGGCGAGGAAATCATCATCGGCCGTGCTGATAACGTCAACGATCGCGTTCCCAAGACCGAGCACATCGAATCGGCTGGCTGGCATAAAAATCCCCGGAAAAGTAGTGAAGGAGCGCAGGGAAAGGGCGTCGCGCTATGAACTGTCAATTCCGGGCATGAAAACTGTGTTTTCACGCGTCCGGGCGAAGATGCCTGAGATCCGGCTCATGCTCCAGCGGAGCTGTTAACAGACTCATCAAACGCAACGCAAGCGTTGTTTTAAACTGTCAGCCGGCTTCTGTGCCAAGAGTTAAGGTGGTTTTAAAACGGAGTTTGATGATGAAACCCTACAAGGGAGGCATTCCTGGCCATCCTCTGTGGAGTCGGGGAAATTTACGGAAGGGCGCTTTACCCTCCGCCACGCCGAATAAGAATTCTTGCGCAATCGCCGCTTAATATACCCTGCTGGTCAGGGCTTATCTTTGCGAGTTGCGGCGCCGTCCCCGGTTTGGCAGGCGCGCAAGCCCGCGCTGATTGAGGAAAGCGGCGGTCATAGCCATGGAAATCATCGCTGACCCGAACAAAATGAACTCAACCATGGAACATCTCCATCATTCCAGCAGCTAATTCAAGCAATATTTATGCCAGACTGTCGCTCCCCAATCGTCTAAACTCAACCCGCCTTCTTCCAAATGGTTCCCAACATCTTATCTTCGCTCAAAAACGTGCCTGAACATCGTTTCAGAGACCCTCGAAGAGCGCGGTCGACAAATAGCGTTCGGCAAAAGACGGAATGATAAGCACGACGTTCTTGCCCTCGAACTCCGGACGCAGGCCGACTTCCACGGCGGCGGCGACAGCGGCGCCCGAGGAGATTCCAACCGGGATGCCTTCCAGGCGGGCAACGAGCCGCGCTGTGTCGAAAGCTGTCTGATTGCCAACCGTCAAGACCTCATCGATCAAGGACCGGTCGAGGATCGCGGGTACGAAACCGGCGCCGATGCCTTGGATTTTGTGCGGACCAGCCTGGCCGCCCGAGAGAACCGGCGAATCTTCCGGTTCGACTGCGATAACCTTGAGGGAAGGCCGCCGGGGCTTCAGGACCTGCGCGACTCCTGTGATGGTCCCCCCCGTGCCTACGGCGGAGACGAAAACATCGATTTCACCCTTCGTGTCGTTCCAGATTTCTTCAGCCGTGGTGAGCCGATGGATTTCCACATTCGCCGGATTTTCAAACTGTCGTGGAATGACAGCGCCTGGTGTCGACTCGGCGAGTTCCTGGGCCTTGGCGATGGCGCCTTTCATCCCTTGCGGAGCCGGCGTGAGGATGAGTTCGGCGCCAAGCAGAGCAAGCATCTTGCGGCGTTCGATCGACATTGATTCCGGCATCACCAGAATAAGTTTATAGCCGCGCGCCGCCGCGACGAAAGCCAGAGCAATCCCGGTATTGCCAGACGTCGGTTCGATGAGAGTGTTTTTGCCCGGCGCGATTTTCCCCGTGGCTTCCATGACCGAAATCATATGGACGCCGATGCGATCCTTGACACTGGCGATCGGATTGAAGAATTCGAGCTTGGCGAGAAGGTTGGCCTTGACGCCCTTTTCCCTAGCGATCTTTTTGAGGCGAACAAGAGGCGTATCGCCAATCGTCTCCGTAATCGAATCGTAAATGCGGCCGCGTCCCGGCACATGCGCCGCGTCCAGGTTTTCGAGCTGCTTTGCGGCTGTTTGGGCCATGATTGTTCCTTATGGATACTTCACAAGACGATTGACGCGAGATCACCCGGCGTTCCTAGGTGACACCCGCAGCCGCGCGGACGGGAACCCAAAGCCTTGGCTCCAAAGATAATTCAGCATGTGGATCATCAAAGTCAAGGAGCTCCCGCATATCTCCGCGCGGCCTCCTGCGCGTGGGAAGAGCAAGGAGCAAGATCAGCCGCGCGGCTGCGGCACGATCCGCAAATAGGGGCGCGGCGCTTTCCATCCTTGCGGGTAAATTTTCTTGGCGTCATCGTCGGTCACCGAACCGGCAATGATGACGTCATCGCCCTGCTTCCAGTTGACCGGCGTCGCGACCTTGTGTTTGGCGGTCAATTGCAGCGAGTCGATCACCCGCAGGACCTCGTCGAAATTGCGGCCCGTCGTCATCGGATAGACGATGATGAGTTTGATTTTTTTGTCCGGCCCAATGACGAAGACGTTGCGCACCGTCTGGTTGTCAGCGGGAGTCCTCGTGGAAGGATCACCGGAGGCGCTGGCGGGGAGCATCCCCCACAGCTTTGAGATGCTCAAATCGGTATCGCCGATCATGGGATAGTTTGGCGCGGTGCCTTGCGTTTCGGCGATATCAACCGACCACTTCTTGTGGTTTTCGACCGGATCGACGCTCAGCCCGATGATCTTGGTGTTGCGGCGATCGAACTCGGGCTTCAATTTCGCCATATAGCCAAGTTCCGTCGTGCAGACCGGCGTGAAATCCTTGGGATGAGAAAAAAGGACCCCCCAAGAGTCCCCGAGCCATTCGTGAAACCGGATATGGCCCTCGGTTGTATCGGTTTCGAAATCCGGCGCGGTGTCGCCAAGTTGCAGTGCCATTGAATATCCTCCTGAATGTTTGCGAGGCGTGTCGGCTTTCAGACACGATCCACGATCATGTCTGATTGCCCTCCTCGCCTCTCGCGCCCTGTGCCCGGACGCTTGGCGACGAAAGTACAGGGTTTCTGGGTGACAAGCAAAAGATACGCCGACCGGCGCCGGAAGAGCCATGGCTGGAGCTGGACCGGACGGTGGTGCCATGTCCGCCCTTGGTTTGGCCGCGGACAGCGTTCGAGTTGATAAGCGCCATCACTTCCCTGGCCGTGGCGCATCCGCCGCTCAACCTATCGGGACCGAGAGGCCCCTGAAATCAACAGAATTCATTATAATCTATCTACTAACTGAAGCAATTAAAATAAACGCATAGCTCTGGCTAGGCACGAAGGCCATTCAGCCGTGCTCTGTCATCCATGCTCTGTCAAAGTGTAGCGAAAATCGCAGAACTCGGCGCCTTCCATGATTATTTGCGTGCGGGTGAGCTGGATGGCGGGATTAAACCCCGTGCAAAAAGCGCCATCCCGGTTGCAAGAGAGAACACGGCCGAGGTCTGCGATTCCGAGTTCGCGGTACATTTCCGCGTAGCGGCACCGCTTCACGTTGAATTCCAAGCGATTCTTCGCTTGCGCTATCAGATCGATCGTCAGGGCATTATCCTCCAGCCACACGGCCAAAACGTCCGCATAGACCAAGAGGTCCGGGGGCTCCGCGTCCCCCGGCTGACAGGCTTGGGCGGCGAAAGCCGCGCCCGATTCGATGGCGAGACGGATCACTGCTTTCGAAAGGATTTCAACCGCCCGCGCGCGGCCGGTCTCCTCAATAAGAACATCGAAGATTGCCTTGGCGAATTGGGCTTCGATGCGGCGGCGTTCCAAGAGACTGATGGGCATCGCAATCACCCTGCAATAGGGAAGGAAATCAGCGTCCGGGCACGCCTCGCTTTGCTTGGCTTGCTGCGGAGAACTCATCGAGGTGCGGCGCCAAAAGCCTGCTGAAATTTTCGAGATTGATGATTTCCACCTTCTTTGTGTCCGGTGCCGCAGGGGAATCAAAGAATTTTTCTTCCTTGAACCGTTTGAAAATCTCGAAATTAAGGTCGCTCTTGACGCGGACACTGGTTTCCACGTCGCCGACAAAGACACGCAGCTCGAAATTGAGGACGCTGTTGGATATTCCGGTAAACAGGATTTGCGGGGCCGGTATCGTCAAAACGAGCTGATTTGCCTTGGCGATCGCAATTAGAACTTCGCGGATCTTGGTTGGATCGGCGGCGGTTGCGACGGTCAGAGGTATTGACACCCGGCCGGTCCGGTCGTTGCGGACAAGATTGGTGACGACCCCGGTGATGAGGCTTGAGTTCGGGATGATGACTTGGGCGCGATCAAACGTCTCGATCTCGGTCGCGCGGACATTGATACGGCGCACAAACCCCTGGTCGCCGCCGACCACGATCCAATCGCCGACTCGGACTGTGCGTTCCCACAGGAGGATTAGGCCCGATACGAAATTGTTGACGATCGATTGAAGTCCAAATCCGATACCGACAGACAAAGCGCCGGCGACGATGGCAAGCTTTTCGAAACTCAATCCAAGATAGCCGAGCGCGAGGCCGGCAGCGATGAGAAAGCCGAGATAACCGAGGCTGGTGCGGATCGAATTGCGCAGGCCAATGTCGAAATTCATATGCGGAAACAGCTTGGAATCGACCCACTGTAGCACCGCGTGGAAAAACCCGAAGGCGAGCGCGAAAAGCGTGATGGCAATAAAAATATTGAACGGCGAAATCGTGATGTCGCCGACTTTGAAACCGAAAAAGGCGGCTCCGATATCGATGGGAACGTCACTCCGTTGAAGCCCCCAGGGTGCCAGCACGAGACCGGCCGCGACGACGAACAGCACAAGCCGGATGAAGCCGGAGAGGAGGACACCCGTCAGTTCGAGCGAGTTGCGATTGAAGCCAATGCTGGCGATCAGCCGATGCCCGAGCCGGGCAGTTGGCGCGAGGCTTGCGCTAATTGTCTCTTCGAGAAGGACGATCAACATGAACAAGACGCAGGCAATGGCGCCGACCCAAAAAAATTGTTCGAGGAGGAAACTGCCGAATGCGGCGTATCCGATTAGAACCGAGACGGTGATCGCGAAAGCCTCCACCCAGGAGACCAAACGCAAAATGTCAAACCATCCGCGCTGCCGTGTAACCTCGGGGCCAAGACAATCGTCCGTATCCAAGGTACTGCCGAAGCGCCACAGCTCGATACCGAGAAGGATCGCTCCCGCAAGGGCCGCGAGACCGCGCATGGTGACCGCGACGGGCAATGATGCACCGACAATGTCGTTGAGGGCCTCGAAAAGGCTGGCAACCGAAACAATGCAAGCAAGGATGATTGCAATACGGACGATGCTTTCGGCTGCTCTATCGTTGAGTTTTGGCAGCCGCCAATTGGGCCTGGTCGGAGCAAACAGACCGCGCGTAATTCCCGTTGCCGCCGCAATCCGGATCACCGCGACTCCGGCAGCCTGCATGAAAGGCTGCAATCGCGCATTGGTGAGATCAAATTCCTGGAAGACGAGGGAAACAATAACAACCATCGCAATGGCGGGACCCGTGATGACGAGTGCGATCCACCAGGCGCCCAGAATTTTTAAAAGGCGGCTTGGCTCCAAAACCTCGGGACTGCGCGCGAGAATACGCCGGGCGAGCTTCGCGAGCGGCACATAAAGCAAAAGGATCGCGGCCAGCGAGCCCCAGAAAACCGGCAGGCGCTGTCCATCGAGCCTTGCGTTGATGCCGTTGATCCATTCACTGAACACCGCCTTGATGGCGGCTGTGTCACTTGGCGCTTCTTGCCAGACCTTGGTCCAGAGATCTGGGTTTGCGATGCTCGCCGCCCGCGCGAACAAGGATCGTGTGAACAAAGCGCGCCGCCGCGCCGTGATATTCGCACTGTATTGATCGGCCTGGACGCCGATAAGCCGGGCGCGCTTCAGAAGTTCATCGATGTCATTATAGAGCTTTTGCTGATCAGCCCGGTCAGCTGTCACGGCGGGGCTTTCGGGCGCCGCTTGATCGTCGGGTTTCGGGCCAAGTTGATCGAGCCGCGCCTTAATACCGGCAAGGCGCGGCGTCAGGCGATCGACGGCATCGGCGGCGGCGGCCGAAATGGGATCGGTCTGCTGACGCAGATCTTGCAATTCGACATCGGTCAGCTCGTGACGCTCGAGACTGGCTTCGATTTGCTTCAAGGAAGCGCCGAGATTGTCGAGGATCGGGCCGATCGGCACTTGTTCCGGCGGCGGCGGCGCCGGGGGCGGCGGCATGGGGGGTCCGACGGGCTGCGCCATCTGAGCGGTGCCCGGCGCTGGAGCTTGCACCTGTGCTTGCCCCGGATCGGGCGTTGGCTTTTGGCCAGGGGTTTGTTTTTGTCCGGCGGGTTCGGCTTGGGCGCTGCTTTGTTTGGCGAGCTGCGCGTGTTTGGGGTGCGCTTGTCCGCAGGCGGGCGCCAACGCGGCGAGCGCAACAAAACCGAGCACACGGGCAAGAGTTTTCAGCAAGGCTTCTCCAGAATGGCGCCTGCCGCGGTCAGCCGCGAATGGCTTGTCCAGTCAGGCGAATTGGTTGTCGCCTAAACAGGCTCCCAAGGCAACTTTGTGTCGTCTCGCATTTCGCGCTGTTCGCGGGCCTCTTGCGAGTAGATGTGCGTGCGGCCTTTATAATCGGTAATCTGGCTAGGCTGACCGGAAGCTCTTTCTACAAGATAATTTGGGCCAATCGGTGACTTGCCGTGGCCGCCCGGTATATCGAGCATGTAATGCGGCTGACAAAGGCCCGAGACATTTCCGCGCAGCCGCCGCATCAAATCGCGGCCTTTGGCAATCGGCACCCGGAAATGCGCGGTTCCTGGCGCGGGATCGAGATGGTGCAGATAATAGGGCTTTATGCGTGCCTCGACGAAAGCGCGCATGAGCTCCGTCATGGTTTTGATATTGTCGTTGACGCCCGCGAGCAGGACGCTCTGACTGAGCATCGGGATGCCCGCATCGATAAATGTGGCACAGGCCGCGCGCGCCGCCGCCGTCAATTCGCGCGGATGATTGGCATGCAGGGCGACGTAAATCGTCTTGCCGGAGGAAAGCAAAACATTGACGATTTCAGCCGTGATCTTCGAGGGGTCGGCAACCGGCACCCTTGTATGAATGCGGAGGATTTTCACATGATCGATGGCTTTGAGCCTCGCCATGATCTCCGCGAGCCTGCGTGCCGATAAGGTCAGTGGATCACCCCCCGTCAGAATCACTTCCCAGATTCCGGGGTGACCCTCTATGTAGCCGATGGCGGCGCTCAGCGCGTCGGGTGAAAGATGCGTGGGGCTGTTTGGCCCGACCACGGTGCGGCGAAAGCAGAACCGGCAATAAACCGGACAGATGTGAAGCAATTTCAACAGCACGCGATCGGGGTAGCGGTGCACAATCCCTTCAATGGGACTGAACCGGAGATCGCCGGTGGGATCGGCCATTTCCCCTGGCTGCTGGGCGAGTTCGGCCAAATCCGGAACGAACTGGCGGGCTATCGGATCATCTGGATCACCGCGGTCGATCAGTTCCGCGACCGCGCCGGTGATGCCGATCGCGTAGGTTGTGGCGAGCCGTTCCACAGCCTCTTTATGGGAGGCCGGAAGAAGACCGGCGTTCACGAGGTCCGAGGCATTGCGCAAAAGTGCCGGAGTGCCGGTCATCGTTCCATCATACCCCGTTGCACGGGCGTCCAAATCACCTGCTCGATGTGAGATGCCCCGGTCGCGAGCATCACCAGCCGGTCGAAGCCAAGCGCGATCCCGCACGCCGGTGGCATGATCGCCAAGGCTTGCAAGAAGTCCTCATCGAGCGGATAGGCCTCGCCATAGATCTGCAGCCGTTCCGCCATTGCCGCCTCAAAACGGCGGCGCTGGAGACCGGGGTCTGTCAATTCGCCAAATCCATTGGCGAGCTCGACGCCGCAAACATAAAGTTCAAACCGCTCGGCGAAACGCGGATCGTCCTGCAATTTGGCCAGTGCAGCTTCGCTTGCCGGATAATCCATGAGAATTGCCGGGCGGCCATGTCCAAGTTGCGGCTCGATCTTCGCCGCAATAATCTTGCTGAACAAATCCCGCCAGCTGTCATCCGGGGCAATTGTAATCCCATTTCTGCGGGCGCCCGCCGCGAGTGCCTCCCTCCCGGCCACGGGTTCGCTGAGGGTCGCCAAAAGATCAATATTGGCATAGCGGTCAAATGCCTCAGCGACGCTCAGGATTTCCGGCTCTTCGAAGGGATCGGCGACATGTCCGGCAAAGCGCAGATCGCGGCTACCTGCGGCGGCTACGGTGCGTGCCAGAAGCCCCATGCAATCCTCGATCAGCCTCTGATAGGGCTCGCCCGCGCGATACCACTCAAGCATCGTGAATTCCGGATGGTGAAGTTTGCCCCGTTCGCGGTTCCGGAACACATGCGCGAAAGTGAAAATGCGCTCCTCGCCCGCAGCAAGCAGTTTCTTGGCTGCGAATTCCGGCGACGTATGTAGATAAAGAGTTGATTTTATTCCACTATCATCAAGAGCTTCGGTACGGAAAGCACTGATGTGGGTTTCGTTTCCGGGCGACACTTGGAGAATGGCCGTATCGGCTTCGATAAACGATTGCCCCGAAAAAAAAGCCCGTGCGGCGGCCACCATGCTGTTTCGGCTCAAAAGGAAAGGGCGCCGGTCGCGATGGATGCTCGGGGACCACCATGGCGATGGTTCTGAGGACAGAGTGCTCATTTTGCCATTTCGATCAAAAATCCAGGCTTGAGGACGCTTAATTTATCTTTGCCGCAATTGGCCTTCTGGTTCGGAAAGCACTAGCGAAACGCCGGAACATGAGTATTGTCCGGCCCGAATGCTGAGCCGGCAGGTCTGCGCCAAGCGGACGGCACCCCCCAATAGCTGATAGAGGAAAGCCTGTGAAAGTCATCGCCAGTTCAATCCGGAAAGGCAATATCATCGAGAGAGAGGATGGCCAGCTTTATGTTGTTTTGACTGCGGAAAGCTTTCATCCTGGCAAGGGCACCCCGACAACCCAAATCGATATGCGCCGTCTATCGGATGGGGTCAAAACAACGGATCGCTACAAAACGACCGAGCAGGTTGTACGTGCTTACGTCGAGGATTCAAATTTTAGCTACCTTTTCCAGGACGCAGACGGGTTCCACTTTATGAATATGGAATCCTTTGATCAGATCGCCGTTCCCGCCGAGGTTGTCGGAGAACAGGCGCTTTATTTGCAAGAAGGAATGACTTGCGTGCTGTCGATCTTTAATAGCACCGCCGTGGGGGTCCAGCTTCCTGCCCGGGTGACTCTTGAAGTCGTCGAAACGGAGCCAGCCATGAAAGGTCAAACGGCATCATCGTCCTATAAGCCGGCGAAATTATCAAATGGCGCGCGCGTCATGGTGCCTCCCCATATTTCCCCCGGCGTGCGGGTCATCGTACAGACAGAAGATGGTTCCTATGTGGAACGGGCCAAGGATTGAAGGCGGGATGCTTCGAGAATTTCGAAATTCGAACGAATCCCTTATTTAGGTCATGAATTCGGAACAAATTGCCGATTAAACATTAACCTTCAATGACGCTGGGTCGCAGGCGACTACGTTGCATTGCACCTAAAAATTTGTTACGATTATCACCAGCGTTCAATTTGTTAACGCTCTGTTTAGCCAAAAGCCACGCGAGCCTAGGCACCGGAGAAATGGAATTTATGGGGTGCTATAATGTTTGATGGCGAGTTGTCCGTGCTCTTGGGGCGATCCAAAGTCGCTCCATATACCACTGGCGGAAAAGCTAAAAGAATATTTGATGTGATTGTTGCTTCGATAACGCTTCTCATGTTTTTGCCTTTATTTGCGTTTGTTGTTTTGTTACTTAAATTAACAGACCCAGGACCGGTGATTTTTAGTCATGTTCGCGTTGGCCAAGGAGGCCGCCGCTTCGCCTGCCTGAAATTTCGGTCAATGGTGACGGATTCGGACAAGGTACTGAAATCACTGTTGGAATCCGATCCGTTAGCGCGTGCGGAGTGGGAGCGCACCCAGAAATTGACCAATGACCCGCGGATCACGGCGGTGGGGAAGTTTTTGCGCCAATCAAGTCTTGATGAATTACCTCAGCTTATAAACGTCATCCGGGGTGATATGAGTCTGGTAGGGCCGCGTCCGGTCGTGCCATCCGAAGTGGGGCGTTATGGCGATAAGCTCGGACTCTATCTTCAGGCCCGGCCTGGAATAACGGGTGTATGGCAGGTCAGCGGCCGCAATGACTGCGGATATGATCAACGCATTGAGATGGACGCGAATTATGTGCGCAATTGGCGCATCTCCAACGACATCGTGATCTTGATGCGGACACTTGGTGCCGTCATCGCCCGAAAAGGCAGTTACTGATCATTGTTTGCGCGGCCAGGCTGCGGCGGCGGAGACCTAGCATTCTCGTGGCGCAGCAGCGCAGCAATATCCGCCCGCTTTAGAGGGCTCCCCGCCAGAAATTCTTCACCGGAAACCTGCCGGCCTTTTGGCAATCCCGCGAAATGTTCTTCGCTGGGGCCAAGACCTCCCAGCGGGCGTAGACGCGGCCCTTGCCTCCATTTAGGAACAAATTGAAACGCCGTTTCTGATTCGCCCGGGGCCTCTCGCGGAATTAACAGAGGCACCCCAGCTCATCGAGGCGCATCCGAATGAAAGCGGTCTCTTTCCGGAGGCACGCGTTTTGAGGCAAACGGGGGCTAGTCGGCATGCGCGTGGCGATCGTCCATTACTGGCTCGTGTCGATGCGGGGCGGCGAAAAAGTGGTCGAGGCGCTTTGCCAGCTATTTCCCGGCGCGGATATTTTTACGCACGTCTATGATCCCGAAAAAGTCTCGGAAACGATACGAAGTCACAGGATTTTTACGACATTTATCAATTCTCTGCCTCGCGCGCGACGCTATTACAAGCATTATCTCCCTTTGATGCCGATCGCGCTCGAACAACTCGATCTGCGTGGCTACGATCTCATCATCAGCAGTGAATCAGGACCGGCCAAGGGGATCATACCGCCCCCGGGCGCCGTGCATCTTTGTTATTGCCATTCGCCGATGCGTTATGTCTGGAACATGTTTCACGATTACCGTGAGCGCACCGGCTGGCTGCAGCGCGTCATGATGCCGCCTCTCTGCCATTATCTGCGCATTTGGGATGCAACGGCGTCGATGCGGGTCGATCGCTTCATCGCGAATTCGGCGACCGTCGCGGCTCGCATCGAAAAATATTACCGCCGGGACTCGGCGGTAATCCATCCCCCTGTCAATGTTGAGCTGTTCGAGAGCGTTTCTCCCGGCGATGTCGAAGACTACTATCTCATGGCCGGCGAACTCGTTGCCTACAAGAGACCAGAACTTGCCGTCGAGGCTTTTAATGCACTCGGCCGCCGTCTCATTGTGATCGGCGGAGGAGAGATGCTCGCTGAGGTCCGCAAACGCGCGGGCCCCACAGTAACAGTTATGGGACAGCAACCTTTTGGCGTCCTGCGCCATCACTATGCGCGGTGCCGCGCCCTGGTGTTTCCAGGCGAGGAGGATTTTGGTATCGTGCCCGTTGAAGTGATGGCGAGCGGGAGGCCCGTCATAGCGTATGGACGCGGCGGGCTTACGGAATCCGTTGTCGCCGGGGTATCAGGGTTGTTTTTTGGGGAGCAGACCGTCGCGGCGATTGAACAGGCCGTACATGACTTCGAGGGGATGTCCTTTGATCCGGCCGTGATCAAGGCGCTCGCCAGCAAATTCAACTCTGCGAGATTTTTGATGGAGTTCTCTGCGGCGGTGGAGAAGGCGCTTGGACACAAGCTTGATCCCCTGGCTATCCAAATATCGAAGCCAGGGCAAGCTGCGGATTTGTGATGCAAGCCACGGTCTGCCTGGCAAGCATCAAAGAAATCAAGCATCGGGCCTCAAAATGTTCTACGGAACGTCCTTTCGCATGTCGTGATTTCTGGCCCCTGCACGTTTCCATGAGGGTAGGTGTGATCTTCGCCCGGTATGGCCAGGCGCGCCTCGGAATGAGATTTTTTCATTGATGGTCTCCGCCGGATGAGCGAATGCAGCGCGGCATGGGATCAGGAGGACATGAAATGACCGGCATGGATCATGTGTTAGGGACGCGACTCACGCCTGTTGCAAGAGGAGCGGGGCTTGTAACTGCCTTCAGCATTTTATTTTTTTGCGCTGGCCCGCTTCAAGCGCAGACCTCGGCGCCTTCGCCGGACGCTCCACTGGCAGCCACGCTTTCCCAGCCTGCTGCGCCGCCCTCTTCTACACCTGTTTCACCCCCTGAGGCCGCGCCGGTGACGGCGGGGCAGACGGTTGCGCCCGCCGCGGAATCCTCCGTGCCTGCCGCCGAAGCCGCCAGTCCTTCGCCGCACGTCACCGAAGCAGTGCTGCCGTCAACCCTGCCGCGGGATCTCTCCCCCTGGGGCATGTTTCTCAGCGCCGTCCTGCCCGTGAAAATTGTCATGGTGGGGCTGGCGCTGGCCTCGCTCGCGACCTGGACGGTTTGGCTGGCGAAAACGATCGAACTCTGGATGGCCAAGGCTCGGGCGCGCCGCAATTTCGAGATTCTCGCCCATGCCGCGAGCCTCCGCGTCGCGGAAAAAGAGCTCGGCTCCGAGACATCCCCCATCGCGCGTTTTGTTGCCGCCGCCGCGGGCGAAGCCGACCGTTCCGAGGGCCTTGCCATTGAGGGCGTCAAGGACCGCACGGCCACCTTGCTGTCGCGCATCGAGGCATATGCGGGACGGAGGATCATGCGGGGCACAGGGATTCTCGCGACGGTCGGGGCGACGGCGCCCTTTATCGGGCTTTTTGGAACCGTCTGGGGAATCATGGACAGTTTCATTGGGATTTCGAAGACCAACACGACCAACCTCGCGGTGGTGGCGCCCGGCATCGCCGAGGCTTTGCTAGCGACTGCCATGGGGCTGGTCGCGGCCATTCCGGCGGTGGTGATGTACAATGGGTTCGCCCGTTCCATTACGTCCTATCGGGCGCAGCTTGGCGACGCGGCGGCGGAAGTTCTGCGCCACCTCTCCCGCGACCTCGACCGCGAGGAATTGCCGCCGCAAAAGGAAAAGGCCCCGGTCGTCCGTCTGCACGAATCCGCGGAGTAAGCCCGATGGCCATGCGTCTTTCCCTCGAAGAGGATCGCGTCGAGGAAACCCACGAAATCAACGTGACGCCATTCATCGACGTCATATTGGTTTTGCTGATCATTTTCATGGTGGCGGCGCCGCTTTCGACGGTTGATGTGAATGTCGATCTTCCGGCGTCCACCGCGCAACCCGCGCCGCGTCCCGATAAGCCGCTGTTTTTGACGGTGAAACAGGATCTTACGCTGGCGCTTGGGGACGATCCCATTGGCCGCGAGACTTTGGCGGGCGCTCTTGATGCCGCGACCCAGGGCGACAAGGAGCAGCGGATTTTGCGTGCGCGCCGACCGCAAGGTGCCCTATGGCGAGGTGATGGAAACGATGAACCTCCTGCGGGCTGCCGGCTATTTGAAGATCGGTCTGGTTGGCATGGAGGCGGCCGCCGCTGAGGGGCCCGCTGTCAGGAGGCAAGCCTCCAGCCAGTCAAACTCTGGAGCCGAGGCCGTGACGGTCGCCAAGACGGTTCTGCATCCCGGGGATGAGCCGTCCTGGCAGCGCTGGCTCTTGGCCGCCGCCGCAGTCATCCTTGTTCACGCGGCGATCGTCTTTTGGATCTTGTATATCCGTGACTTGCGGGCCGGCGGGGAGCCTCCGGCGGCGATCATGATCGAGCTTGCGCCCCTGGACGTCGCGCCGCCCACGCAGTCGCCCGCCGAGGTCACCCCGGGACCCCAAATGACCGAGGCGCAGCCCGAGGAGGTCGAACAGCAGCAGACGATTCCGGTACCGGAGCTTGCCCCCACGCCGAAGCCCAACGTCGTGCTGATGACGCCGCATAAGCCAAAACCAAAGCCGAAGAAAATCGAAAAGGAAATCCCGAAGCCGGTGGTGAAACGGGTGCATGAGCCGCCAGCGCCGCGCACCAGCGCGCCGCCCCGCGCCTCCGCGGCGGCGTCGCGCGCGGCCTCCTCGCACGCCGCGAATTCGGCGGCCGCCGCCGCCGCGCGGAGCGCCTGCGCGGCGGGGCTTGGGAGCCTGGCCAGACATTACCCGGAAGCGGCGCGGGCGCGGGGTGAACAAGGAACGGTCCGCCTCGCCCTCACGATTGGCCGCAACGGGCATGTCCAGTCGGCCCGCGTCGTCGGCAGCTCGGGGTCGTCAGCGCTCGACCAGGCGGCACTCCAAATGGCCCGAGGCGCCAGCTGTCCAGCCATGGAAACAACCGCCAACTTCATCCTCCCAATCCGATTCGCAATAAGATAGGAGACCGTGAGCCCGTCAAAACTCATTTCTCGATAGAAGCCGCACACCTGCATCCCAATGAGAGTGCAATAGCGGCGGTGGCGTTGCGGTGAAATGGCGCGCGCCAAGGTCAATCCGCGGCGTAATGTCGAAAAGTTGAACCGGCCCAAGTCATTCACTGCCGGATTGTTCAGCAAAGGACACAATGGAGAAGAGGCCGTGATCACGAGTCATTCGCTTCGGCCGTACTTGTTTTCGTACTGGCTGGTGCCGATCTACGATGAAGGGCTGCCGTTAGCTCATCTGTTTGTGAAGGAAACTGCCGATGTCCTCTCTCTCCTCCGATCCGAAGAACCCCAAAGTTTTCAGCGTTCGTGTGGAGGGTATGGCCTGCGAGTCCTGCGTGGCGCGCGTCGAGAAAGCGATTTCCGTCACGCCAGGCGTTGTCTCGGTCTCCGTCGATCTTGCGGCAAAACGCGCCAATGTGGTCTTTGCGGGGGTCCCAGATATCGCGGCGGTCATCGCCGCGATTGGCGAAGCTGGCTATGAATGCATGGTTGAGAACGCGGCCTAACAACGCGATTAGATTTTACCTCATCATGTTCCTGGTTCCCATAGTTCGGATGATCTTGCCGCGAAACGGCATTCCACTTTCGCGGATCGTGGACTGAAGGAAAACACCAATGTCTTCTCCAGCCGCTTCAAAGCAGGCCGCCGGATTCAGCCTTGAGATCGACGGCATGATATGCGCGTCCTGCGTCTCGCGGGTGGAGAAGGCGATTGTCGCCACGCCGGGCGTTGCTTCCGCCTCGGTCAATCTCGTGACGAAGCGCGCCGAAGTGGTATTTTCGGGTGCCCCCGACATTGCAGCTGTCGTCGCCGCGATCGGCAAGGCGGGTTATGGGACCACGGTTGAAACAGCGCGGTTCGACATCGACAAAATGAGTTGCGCTTCTTGCGTGAAACATGTCGAAAAAGCGTTCAAGAAAATTCCCGGCGTAATCGAAGCCAATGTCAATCTCGCCACCAGAACGGGGACGGTGCGCTTTGCGGCGGGGACTACGAATGCCGAAACCCTCGCCAAGGCGGCAAGTTCAGCGGGTTATCCGGCGCATGAACTCAAGCCGGATGCGTTTGCTCCATCAGGTGCCGCGCAGCGTGACAAAGAATCCCATGATCTCACGCGCGCTTATGGCCGCCATGATTTTGACAACACCTGTCTTCGCGCTCGAGATGGGCTCTCACCTGTTTCCCGCCGTCCATCGGCTTGTCATGAATACAATCGGCATGCAGGCCAGCCGGATTGTGCAATTCGTGTTGACTGCATTGGTTTTGTTCGGACCTGGCCGGCGGTTTTTTTCGACCGGACTTCCGGCATTATGGCGCAAGACCCCCGATATGAACGCGCTGGTCGCGCTCGGTGCTGGCGCTGCCTTCGTCTATTCGACGCTCGTGACCTTCGCGCCGGGTCTCTTTCCGGCGGGAACCTCGCATGTCTACTTCGAATCTGCCGCGGTGATCGTGACTCTGATCTTGCTTGGCCGGAGCTTGGAAGCACGGGCAAAGGGCCGCACCGGCGCGGCCATCGAACAGTTGATCAGCCTCAAGCCTAAGACCGCCCACGTCCTGCGCGAGGGAACGCCGGTCGATATTGCTCTCGATGAGGTCGCCGTGGGGGACATTGTTCTGGTCAAGCCAGGCGAAAAAGTACCTGTCGACGGGCAGGTTTTGGAAGGCTCCTCCTTTGTCGATGAATCGATGCTGACCGGGGAACCTGTTTCGGTGGCAAAGGGTGCCAGCGCGTCCGTGGTCGGCGGGACGATCAACAAGACAGGCAGCTTCACCTTCAAGGTCACCAAGACCGGCGCCGATACGGTGCTGGCGCAGATCATTCGCATGGTTGAGCAAGCGCAGGGCGCGAAATTGCCAATCCAGGCTCTGGTGGACAAGGTGACGGCATGGTTCGTCCCCGCTGTGATCGCGGTCGCGGCCTTGACCTTCGTGCTTTGGCTTTGGCTCGGGCCCGCGCCCTCGTTGAGCTACGCATTAATCCAGATGGTCGCCGTGCTGATCATCGCTTGCCCCTGCGCCATGGGTCTTGCCACGCCAACATCGATCATGGTCGGCACGGGACGCGGTGCGGAATTGGGCGTTCTCTTTCGCAAAGGGGATGCCTTGCAGACTCTTGCGAATGTCAGCGCAATCGCTTTGGACAAGACGGGGACCATTACCAAAGGACATCCCGAGCTGACGGATTTTCTCGCTGCGCCGGGCTTTGACCGGAATGAAGTGCTCGCCTTTATCGCTGCTGTGGAGTCGCGTTCCGAACATCCTATCGCGATGGCGATCACTGCCGCAGCCAAGCAAGCCGGTGCGGGTGAGAAGCTGGCTGCCTGGGTTGACCCCGAGCCAAACCTTCAAACGTTACGGGAAGGTCCGGCTTGGCGGACGTTTTTATCGAAGCTTGTTCGGCTCAGGAGTCGCGCCGGAAACAGCGAACCCGCCGGAGCAATCACCGCGCGGGCGGAAAACTTCGCCGCGCGGCCTGGTCTTGGCGCCGAAGCAGTGGTCGAAGGACATCATGTCGCGGTCGGCGCCGATCGTTTCATGCGCACTCTTGGAGTCGATGTCATGGACTTCGCCGAGGCGGCGGCGCGTTTTGGCGAGGCTGCGAAATCGCCTCTCTATGCGGAGATCGACGGCAAGCTCGCGGGTCTGCTTGCGATCGCCGATCCGATTGCGCCAACGGCACGGCAAGCGGTCGCGGCGCTGCGCGAGCAAGGGCTCGAGGTCATCATGGTGACGGGCGACAATCGCCGTACGGCCGAAGCAATTGCCCGTGAGGCCGGGATCGGCGCGGCCGTCGCCGAAGTGCTTCCGCAGGGTAAGATCGAAGCGCTGCGGGAACTCCGCGCGCGGCATCGGACAATCGCCTTTGTTGGCGATGGCATCAACGACGCGCCAGCGCTGGCGGAAGCCGATGTCGGCTTGGCCATCGGCGGCGGCACGGATGTCGCCATCGAGGCGGCCGATGTCGTTTTGATGTCGGGTGAC
Source organism: Methylocapsa sp. D3K7 (assembly GCF_029855125.1). Taxonomy (GTDB): domain Bacteria; phylum Pseudomonadota; class Alphaproteobacteria; order Rhizobiales; family Beijerinckiaceae; genus Methylocapsa. The sequence goes on along the minus strand of NZ_CP123229.1, from coordinate 1,627,905 downwards.
CTTAGGGTTACAGCGGCCGCCGTGGCACTCAGCCGGGCCACGATGCGTAACATAAAACAGAATCTGCTATGGGCGTTCGCCTATAATATCCTTTTGATTCCGGTCGCGGGGGGGATGCTCTATCCAGCCTTCGGTATCCTGCTTTCGCCGATGCTGGCGGCGGGCGCCATGGCGTTTTCCTCGGTCTTCGTGGTGCTAAATGCGCTGCGGCTGCAGCGTTTCGTGCCGCTCTCCCAGCATGCCAGAGCATCGGCAGATGGAACGGAAGGGTTGCGGCAAGCGCCAGCGGAATAGATCGACGAAGGAAGAGCCGCGCCGGCGGGGGCGCCCAACTTATGCGCTGATGGATTCATGGAGACGTCCCGCGCCGGAGAAGACGCGCAGATTGCGAGCCCTGGCTCCACAGCTCTCACGCTTAAGCAGCCGAAAGGGCAAGCAGCCAAAAGAACGACGATCTGTCGGATAAATCTAGCCTGGAGCGTCCTTACAAATTGAGAGGCTGTCCCACGCCGCGCGCGGCAAGGATCCTTCCTCTCTGATCGAAGATGAAGCGAAGCGCCTGCAAAGTGGAGGACCGGCGTAAAACTGCGGGAGAAATTTGACATGGCCCAAGATGAATTTGTTATCGAAGAGGCAAGCAACGCGACAATTCTTGTTCGCCATTTGCCTGCTGGCGTGCGTTTTTTATTTGTAATGAAGGGCCGGAAATTTGACGGCGAAGCTGGCAATGAGCTCAAGCCCTCGGATCTCAGCCTCCGAAATCAAGCCCGGACATTTGCTCTCCATCAGGCGCGTATGCATGGCTGGATCGATTGAAATTTGATTATCGCCTCAACAGGCACGTTCGCTCAAGGCATGTCGGTTCTGATGGCCACGCATGGTCTTTTCCGGTTCTCTCCCTGCGAGACTTTGCAATTCTATCCTGAATTCGATCAACAAACCGCTTGCGTTTATGTCATTCCGCGACAATCATCTCAAAATGTGACCGCATCTTGCTGTTCTCGTTGCCGCAGGTGCGTCCAACAAAACTGACGCGTTACACAAAATCGCGTTTCTGCACTTTCTGTTCGCTTCTCCTTCGAGTGACAGCGTGGTTCCTTTTCCTTTTCGACCATTATCTGGATTGAGACTGCGAGGCTTGTCAACATGGCAAGCCATCGATGAGGATCCTGCCTTTCTTCTGTCGTTTCAACTGCTCCGGCCTCGTTTCCTTCTGATTCACCTTGAAGGCGCCGCGAGCACGATTGATCCTGTGCTGTATCTCGATACTGGAATGAAGTTTTCTGAGGCCGAGAGCTTTGCCCTTGGCATTGGGAAAAGACTTGTCTGTGTTGTCGCGCCGCGCAGCCTGCCCAGCCTTCTCCGGATTCGCCTCGACCCTTGCTCGCGGCCTGTTCGGTTTCGCTTGACCATTACTTGGTCAAATGCGGCCGGTCCCGTACAAAAGCAACTCGCACGCGCCACGCAGTGGAATGGGCAGCAAAGCGCGCATGCGACTCTGTTTGCTCGTTTCGGCGAAGATCCACTTTGGTCGAATGAGACAGGATCTTTTCGTCCCGTTAAAACGTCTTTTTCCAGCGTGGCAGATCATTATAGCAAAGTTGTCGGACTTGCCGCGATTCAAGCGCCGCCGCTTCTGTCAAACCACGAGAATACCATCCCTCTTATATCCTTTGTTGTACCAACTTTTAATACGCCAAGCCGCTATCTCGACGATTTATTGGCTTCTTTCCGGATTCAAGAACAGAGTCTTGTCCAGATGGTGTTGAGCGACGACGGTTCGACGTCAACGGCGACAAGGGCTTGGTTAGACTCTCGTCGATCCGAACCCAATGTTGTCATCCTGCGCAACATCGAGAATCGGGGGATCGCGGCGGCGACGAATGCAGGAATTGCCGCGGCCGATGGAACCTGGATCGGTTTTGTCGACCACGACGACGCGCTCTCCCCTCATGCCGCGTCTCTCATCGCCAAGACGCTCGAAGCCCACCCGCTCGCTAAATTTGTCTACACGGATGAAATCATCGCCAACGCTACCCTGCAGCCAACCGGCTATTTTCTCAAACCGGCTCATGACCCAGTTCTTTTTTCTGGCGTAAACTACATCAACCATCTGTCGCTCTGCCTTAAGAAACGGATCGTCGAATGTGGCGGATTGTGTGACGGGTTTCAGGGCTCCCAGGATTACGAGTTCCTGTTGCGCTACCTCAATGGTTTGGGTGATGAGGAGATATTGCATCTTCCCTATCCCGCATATGTCTGGCGCCGCGACGATCGCAGCTATTCCTCGCGCTTTTTGGATACAGCGACCCTGCATGCGCGCAAGGCACTCGCGCATCATTATGCGGTCAATGGACACCCTGTCGTAGTCGAAAGCGCTCTCACCACGCATCTTCATCGGATACGCTTCGATCTTATCAAAAGATCTGTACCAAGGGTTTCGATCGTTATCCCGAACCGCAATGCCTTCGAACTCATCTCACGGTTGCTCGTTGAACTCGAGACCAAGACGGATTATCCGGATATCGAAATTATCGTGATAGACAATGGGTCAACGGACGCGCGCGTCCTTAATCTTTATCGATCTCACGCCCGTCAGCGGTCCACGACGATTGTGAAGATCGAGCCCGAACCATTCAACTTTGCGCGCTCGGTCAACAAAGGGATCCGTCTTGCAAGTGGCGATCTCATTCTCTTGCTCAACAATGATATCGAGATCATGGATTCGGAGTGGCTTCGCGAAATGGTGGGATGCTTTGATTACCCACGCACGGGAATTGTGGGGGCCCGCTTGCTCTATCCAGATAAAACCATCCAGCACGCGGGTGTTATCGTGGGGTTCGGTGGTTTCGCGGGACATTGGTTTAGCGGCAAGCCACATAGCTTTCCCGGCCCAATGGCGCGTCTCCACGTCCGCCAATCGCTTACCGCCGTCACCGGCGCCTGTATGCTCATCTCGCGCACATGCGTGGAAAGAGTTGGTCTTTTTGACGAAGAAGCTTTTGCTATCGCCTACAACGACGTCGACTTTTGTCTGCGAGCCGGACAACTTGGTTATCGTATCGTGTGGACGCCATTTGCTACTTTGATTCATCATGAGTCCGCTTCGCGCGGAAGCGATGAGACGCGTGAAAATATCGCTCGCTTTCGAAGGGAGCAAGCAAATCTCGATGCCCGTCATGGGACATCGAAATATCAGGACCGGGCAGCAAATCCCTGGTACACGCGCAACCGCTCGGAACCCAGCTTAGTCATGCTTGACCATTTGCCTTCTGCCCGTATGTGACTTTGGCTAGGCTGATGGCTAACAACACACGGTGTTGGCTCCTGCGGGTTTACCGTGCGATGTTGTTGCGCACCAAGGCGGTTAATCCACAAAGGAGACCCCAGAACAGGAGGGATGCTACAGCGACGCCGCAAATGATCAAAAAGCGTCGGGGATATTTGGCTTCTTGCGGCAATACAGGAAGAACGAATGAATTTATATAAAGCGTTTTGCTTTCGCTCGAAAGGCGGGCCCGTTCGAGTGCGGCAACGGTCGAACTATAAAGTTTTTCGGAAATTTGACGATCGAGTTCCAAATGATTCAATTTAGACATAACATTTGAGATGGCCTTGGCGCCGTCCTTGTCTGTTGTGTTTGTCAGTTTCTCTTGTAACAAAGCAATTTGCTCATTTGTGGCGTTTATGCGCGTTTGCAGGTAACGCATTTGCGGTGCGTTGATCGAAACATTGCGCTTTTGGGTTTCAAACTCCTGTTGCATCTTGAGAAGATCACTCCGTGCAGCACCAATAAGGTTATTCACGGCGTCCGCAGTACCCTCCGCACTCAACATGCCTTCGTCGTTGCGTGCTTTTTCCAGCGCGATACGAGCTTGAGTCAGCCGCTCCCCGGCGCGCTGCTGTTCCAACTCGCTCAAAGCAACTGCATCACGGCGCATGCGATCATTCATATCATTGATCAGCTTCTCGCTAGCGTCCAATATTCCATCGGCAATTTTTGTTGCATCTTCCGGACTGAAGGCGCGCACCGTAAGCACAACGATACCCGACGGCATCTGCACGGAGGTATCGACCATTGTTTTCCAATAGCGCAAAAGTTTTTCGATCGGTTTTTTTGGGTTAAAGCGGGAAAAAATATCGATGCCAGATCGGCTGAACATGTGCCGCAGGTCAATTTTCTGGTCCAACTCTTCGACAATAGCCCGGCTTTCAATGAAATTTATAACAATCTGCGTATCTTGGATGATCTGCATTGTCGGCACGCCGGTAAGGGCGGCGAGGCTGTCGAGTTTTGGAGCGGCACCCCCACGAACGGTGAAGCGCGCTTCCGCCGCATATTGGTCGCTGGCAATCAAGCCATAGTAGACAGCCGCGCCAAGAATTGGGATCGCGACCATAACCACGAAGCTCACGAGGTAGAAGATTTGCTGGGCTCTTTGCCCCGGCCGGGCACGAAATCCGCCTGAGGAAAGCGATCTCCGGCCGCGGGTCGAAAACCGCATTCTGCGGGCCGCATCACTTAACGCTTCGGAGATGAGCTGAGAACGCTCACGCGGGTTAAGACCGCCACTGCGCCGATTGCTGGCATCGTTCGCGCCGATCTCGGCAGGCATCTTTTCCGTCATCAGTTAAACCGTAGCCGCATCATGACGCACCCTACCGATTCATGCGATTGTACATTTCGATGGCCTGATCCACTGAAGCGAACATGATCAGCCGCCCATCGACCAGAACCCCGCCCCGGTCGCAATAGGATTTGATTGTCTCGATCGAGTGGGACACGACAATCAAATCCGCATTCTTCCGTCGGTGGGTGAAAGCTTCCTGGCACCGCCGTTGAAAACGAGCGTCTCCCACCGCTGTAACTTCGTCAATCAAATAGCAATCGAATTCGATTGCCATGGACAAACCAAAAGCCAAGCGCGCCATCATGCCGGAAGAATATGTTTTGACCGGCGCATCCAGATAGTCGCCCAATTCCGAGAAATCTTCCACAAAATCCGAAACTTTCCTCACATTCTGGCCATAGATGCGCGCCACAAAGTGAAGGTTGTCGCGGCCGGTCATCTGCGGATGGAAGCCCCCGGCGAACCCGAGAGGCCAGGAGACTCGGACCGAACGCCGTACTTTGCCAGAGTTTGGAAGTTCAGTCCCGGCGAGGAGCCGCATGGTTGTTGATTTGCCAGCACCATTGACACCAAGCAAGCCATATGACCAGCCACTTTCGAAAACCGTCGAAACGTGGTCGAGGACGACCTTGATGTGTTGTTGGGTTTTGTAGAATTTGAAAACGTTGCTCAATTGAATCATAGCAGCCACCGCTGTTTTGAAGGATTTATTTTAAGCCTCCGCGATGGCCGGGCACTCGTCGTCTTATGCCGGACGAGGTTCCCTCATAAAGTTCAACGCTAATGGTGTCCGATGATTTTTTTACCGTGTCACTGACAACAAAGACATTTTAAGTTAAGATTATGGCGATATTTTTGCGATTCATCTCCTTGTTTTTCTGAAAGCTTATACAAAAACTGTCGGCTCAGCATAGCGTGCGCCGGACAATGGTCATTAAATCCGCCAAAATACCGGCTCAGGATTGACAAATCTGAATACAGAAAGTGCGACTTGGATGCGATCGATTAGAAGGCCATCTATAATTGAGGGGGTAAGGGAGTTACTTAATCGCACTTTTGTAGAACCCTCGAAGCCTCCAAAAAAGCGCAGAGATCTATTTGAGGATCTTCGAAATACTTGCCTTAATGACTATTATATTGATAATTATCCTTCGGCCGAGGCTGGACTGGCGCTTTTTTCCAATACTTGGTCGTCGCATATTCCTGTTGAAGGCAAAGTCACAGGAAATTTGCCCCTTTTCGCCGACGCCCGTCTGAGTTGGCTGTTCGATCAGATTGGCGGGATCGAAGGATGGAATGTTCTCGAGTTGGGACCTCTCGAAGCCGCACATACTTCAATGTTACACGCGAAAGGCGCGGCCTCCATCACGGCGATCGAGGCCAACGCGATCTGTTATCTAAAATGTCTCGTTATCAAAGAAATTTTTCGCCTTGAGCGGGCACATTTCACACTTGGAAATTTTGAACGGTTTTTGAGTGACACCCAAGAACGTTTCGACCTTATCGTCGCGAGCGGGGTTCTATATCATCTCATGGATCCGCTCTTGGCGTTGCTTGACTTGATGCGTCTCACGGACCGCATTTTTGTATGGAGTCATTTTTTCGATGATGCGGCCATGCCCATTACAGATATGCGGAGAAGTCATTTTACGCGAGAAACCATCGAGCGGGAATACAAAGGCGCGCATCTTACTTATCACGTCCGCAGTTATGGCAGCATGTCACATTCTGGTACTTTCTGTGGCGGAATTCATGGAAATTCCGTGTGGCTGGAACTTCCTCAGGTTTCTGCGCTCCTTGAACAAAACGGCTATCATTTGACCTTGGGGTTTGAACAGCCCGACCATGCCAATGGACCGGCCGCCTGCTTTGTCGCGGTTCGGGTGTGATCCAAAATGCGGTGCTGTGCAAGAAGGGCGTCAGCATGGATTTGAAATTTGAGAGATTTGGCATTCAAGGCCTCATTCTCTGCCGGCCGGAAAAGTTCGCCGATGCCCGCGGTTATTTCACGGAAACCTACAATCAGCGAATTTATGCGGAGGCCGGCATATCTTGCGTTTTTGTCCAGGACAACCAGTCGGGTTCGGCCCGGCGCGGCACGATCAGAGGCCTCCATTTTCAAATTCCCCCGGAGCCGCAAAGCAAACTGGTGAGAGTGTTGCGTGGATCGATTTTCGATGTCGTCATCGATTTACGCTGCGGCAGCGCGACTTACGGGCAGTCCTTCACGATCACATTGACAGCAGCGGGGGGCGAGCAACTCTTTTTGCCGGAAGGTTTTGCTCATGGGTTCTGCACGCTCGAACCGGATACCGAGATTGCCTATAAAGTCGACCGGTTCTATGCCCCTTCCTGCGATGCGGGATTCCGCTGGGACGATCCAGGCCTTGGTATCGCGTGGCCAGTCGATCCCGACGAGGTGACCGTCTCCGACAAGGACGCCAAGCTACCCTCGTTCAAGACATTTGTTTCACCATTCGCGTGAGGGGACTGTGACCAGCAAGCGATTTCTCGTAACCGGTGGCGCCGGTTTTATTGGCTCCGCGGTGGTGCGCCACCTTATTCAGGCCACCGGACATGAGGTCTGTGTCCTCGACAAACTCACCTATGCGGGCAACCTCGACAATCTCGCGAGCGTGGCGAAGGAGCCGCGTTACCGGTTTACGCAGGCGGATATTTGCGATGCTCCGGCTGTGCGCGCGATCCTCGAACAATTCCGGCCCGATGTCGTAATGCATCTCGCCGCGGAAAGTCATGTCGACCGTTCGATCGATGGTCCGGCGGCCTTCATCGACACCAATGTCGGCGGCTCATTCGTCATGCTCGAGGCAGCGCGGGAGTATTGGCAGGGGCTATCCAGCCAAAGAAAGACGCACTTTCGTTTTCATCACGTCTCGACCGACGAAGTTTTCGGCTCGCTCGGCGCTGATAGCTATTTTCTCGAGACGAGCCCCTATCGGCCCAACTCCCCTTACTCCGCCTCCAAAGCCGCTTCCGATCATCTGGTGCGCGCCTGGCATCAGACCTATGGACTGCCCACGGTATGCTCGAATTGCTCGAACAATTACGGGCCCTATCATTTTCCTGAAAAGCTGATCCCGCTCACGATCCTAAACGCGCTCGAAGGCAAGAAGATTTCGGTCTATGGCGATGGCGGCAACATCCGCGACTGGCTCTACGTCGAGGACCATGCCGGCGCGCTCGTCGCAATCGCTGAGCGGGGTGTGCCGGGCGGCTGCTATAATGTCGGCGGCTGGAGCGAACGGAGCAATCTCCAAGTCGTCGAGGCAATTTGCGGGCTCGTCGATGAACTTTCCCCCGACGCGAAGATAGGCCCAAGGGCAGGTCTCATCGCTTTCGTTGCCGACCGCCCCGGTCATGACAAGCGCTATGCGATCGATGCTTCGAAGATAAAACGCGATCTCGGCTGGGAGCCGCGCGAGAGCTTCGCCAGCGGCCTGGCTAAGACGGTTCGCTGGTATGCCGACAATCCGTCTTGGTGGCAGCGTATCCGCTCCGGCGCTTACCGTGGCGAACGGCTTGGGCAGGCGAAATTTGGGCAAGTCGCATGAGCCGGCCAATTTTGGTTTTTGGTGCTGCGGGACAACTCGGGCGCGAGATGCTGAAACTCGCCGAGGCCCGGGAGATTGAAGCGGTCGGACTTACCCGTGCCGAGGCCGACATTACCGACGCCGTGGCTGTTGCCCGCGCGGTGGCTGCCGTGACCCCGCGTCTCATCCTCAATGCAGCCGCTTATACGGCAGTCGATAGAGCCGAGAGCGAACCGGCGGTGGCCGCGGCAATCAACGCAGAAGGTGCCGGGAACGTCGCCGGTGCGGCGGCGGCGGCCGGTGTGCCGGTCATCCACGTTTCAACCGATTATGTTTTCGACGGAACGAAAACCAAACCCTATGTCGAAACCGATCCAATCGCGCCGATCGGCGTCTACGGCAAGACAAAGGCGGAAGGCGAGGCCAAGGTGCGTTCTGCGGCACGGCGGCATGTCATCTTGCGCACCGCTTGGGTGTTCGGCCTGTTCGGCAACAATTTCCTGAAAACCATGCTGCGACTTGCGCGCAACTGCGACCGCCTGCGCGTTGTGGCCGATCAACATGGCTGTCCAACCTCCACTGTGGACATTGTGGAGGCGGTGCTTGCGATCGATCGGGCGATAACCGCCAGCCGTACCGTCTGGGGCACCTATCATTTTGCCGGTTCCGGGGCGACTTCTTGGCACGGTTTTGCCGAACGGATTGTCGCGGCTCAGGCCAAAACGACGGGCTGCAAGCCTGCGGTCGAGGCGATCACTACGGCCGACTATCCGACGCGGGCACGCAGGCCAGCCAATTCCGAGCTCGATAGCAATCTCTTTTCCACGACCTACGGATATAGGGCGCAAGCTTGGCAGACGCGGACGGCTGAAACGGTTGCCTGTCTTCTCGAACAGCCGGAGCCTTTACCGTGAAAGGGATCATCCTCGCGGGCGGCACCGGCACGCGGCTTTATCCGCTGACCCTGGTGATTTCGAAGCAATTGCTGCCGGTCTACGATAAGCCGATGATCTATTACCCCTTGAGCACACTGATGTTGGCGGACATCCGCGACATTCTGATTATCACGACGAAGCAGGACCAGTCGGCATTTCAGCAGCTTTTGGGCGACGGCAGCCTGCTTGGCATCAAGTTCACTTATGCGGTTCAGGACGAACCGCGCGGGCTTGCCGAAGCCTTCATCGTCGGCCGTGATTTTGTCGATCGTGATCGCGTCGCGCTCATTCTTGGCGATAATATTTTTTACGGCCACGGTCTGCCGGCCCTTCTTCAGGCGGCGGCTTCAAAGAGGAACGGAGCGACGATCTTCGGCTATAGAGTGGCCGATCCCGCCCGCTATGGCGTCGTCGAAATCGACGCGCGGGGGGACGCGATCTCGATCGAGGAAAAACCGTCCGCTCCTCGCTCCGACTTGGCGGTCACCGGCCTTTATTGTTACGACAATTCCGTCCTCGATATTGCCGCCGCCATCAAACCTTCTTCGCGTGGCGAGCTTGAAATTACCGACGTCAATCGGGCGTACATGGAACGTCATGAACTCGCCGTGAAGATCATGGGGCGTGGCTTTACTTGGCTCGATACGGGCACGCACGATAGCCTCCTTGAAGCTGCCCAATATGTCGAAATTCTCGAGCGGCGGCAGGGGCTCAAGATGTCTTGCCCGGAAGAGATCGCCTATTTCAAGGGCTACATAACCCGTGATCGTCTCCTTGAGAGCGCCGATCGTTATGGCAAATCCGGCTATGGCAATTATCTTGCAAAACTAGCTGAAGCCGACCGCGGCTTGTTGGATCAGGACCGCTGACTTAAGGTAGATATGATGATTGGTCATAGACTTTCCGGGAATGAATATTGCTTTACATAATTCCGGCACGCTCTCAGTTAGCGGGCTTGGGTGATTCGTTTATCGGTGGTAGCCACTTGATCGGAAAGCACTCGAGCCTTCACTCACCACGCAAAAGCCATGAGCAATTTTCAACCGGCGTGTGACGAACAAAATACCGGCTACAACGGAAAGCCCGCCGTCTCCGTATGCTCGCGCCAATGCGTTTCCAGCTTAAAACGGCGTGTGCCGTGCGGTTCACGGTCTCGATAGACGCATGCTTTTCAACGTCGAAACCGATACCGGTTCGCATCTCACAGGGTACTTCGTTCCGGACTCCTTCTCTGAGCTACCGAGGATTACGGTCCGCCGGCGGGGAAGCGACTTATTAACATTGGAGACAAGCGAAGTCAGGGAATCGCTCGTTGTGGCCGGGCGCCATGCAACAGGCCAATGCGGATTTACAATCAATGAAACGCATATTCCAGGACTTGCCGGTTTAGAAGACTTGGAACTCTCAGACGCCGAGACGGGCATCCTGATATACCGGCGGCGGCCCGTTGGAACTGTCCTGGATTTGAATATTCTTCGCCTCGAGACCCATCTATTACCCTTATGGCGGTTGGATGATTCTTTATCTCATAAGTTCAGATATTGGTATAAGGGTATCGATCGTTACGGTAGAGAGACCTCTACGCAAGTTTTTTGTCTTAATAATTGCATTTCATTATATGTAAGCGGGCGTCTTCTTTATCAGAACTATGAGTTCTATCTGGAAAAAGGTCTAACGACAGTTGCGTTGGTCAGAGATCCATTTGATGAATTAGCCGAGCGCCTTCTCCTCCTCAACATGATCGGGGATGGGGGGGAGCAACTTCTTGGCGCCCGCGATGCGCTAACCTTTGAGGAGACCATCGCTTATGCGGCCGAATTGCAAACTTTCGAAGAAAATGAACTGAAGCGCTTCTTTCGGCGGCTGCCAAATTCGGTCATGTCGGTGCTTTCAAATCCCTTGGTTCGGCAGCTGACGTCAAACACTCCCGATCAGATGCCCAATTTAGGGAGTGTCGCGGCGGCGCTTGAGGCGCTTTCTAGCTTCAAAGTTGTCGGGCTTCGCGCCGATATTGGCCATTTTTTAGCCGCCATCGCCGATTTGATTGGCGTCGATACAGCGGACCTTCCCACGCTCGATGAATACCATCGAGTGAGCGAGGTGGGAGAAAAGTTGCGTAAGATTCGATTGGTTGAAGGCATTCTTGAAAAAGATTTGGAACTTTACCATCAAATGGCCACAGCTTACGCCAAAATAAGTCCCTGTGAAGGTGGCGTTTAGTATCACAGCTCTCGCACGAGGATGGAGACAAAGGGCGGACGCCCTTCTACACCCAGGTCGCACAAGCTTTAATGGCTAATGTTCCGGCGCGCTGACAGCAGGAAGCCTATGGCGCTTTGTCGCGCGTGTCGTGATTTCCGCAGACGGGGAACGGACCCGTCCCTTCCCTCCTGGTACGGTTGATGCAATGATTGGACCTGATACCCAAGAGGAACGGACCGGGCTGGCGCCAGCGCTTCCCTCGACCAACCTCCCTTCGCTTTTTATCCGGCGCGTTCTCGAACCGCTGCGCAGGCATATCCCCAATCGAAGTTTAACGCGGGCTCAAACGGGGACCGACGGGACGATTATTGTCGAAGAACGCCCTGTCGCATGGCGCAAACCTTCCCCTGCTCTTTTAAGCTTTTTCCTGGTGGTCTTGGCTCCGGCTGTGATATCAGCGGTTTATCTGATATTCATCGCCTCGGATCAATTCACCTCGGAGACGCGCTTTGCCGTGCGCCCGGTGGAGCAGGACGCTTTGTCTTCTCAAGACAAGGAAAAGGACAAGCTTCAAAGTGTTTTGACGCCCGCGAGCGCGGGCGCGGGCAATCTCCCTAATCTTGCCTCACAAGATGCCGAAATCGTCGCCAGTTATATTCGCAGCCCGACGATCATCAACGACCTCTTCGGGATAATAGATATAGGCGCGACATTCCGTCGGCCCGGAGCTGATTTCTGGGCACGGCTGAACTCAAATCCGTCGCGCGAGGATTTGCGCGATTATTGGTTGAAGATGGTTTCGACCTATATCGACAACAGCTCTGGAATTGTGACGGTGCAGGTACGCGCCTTCCGGCCAGATGATGCGCTGGCTCTGACGCAAGCAATCCTGAAATCAAGCGATCGACTCGTCAATTCGTTGTCGGTGCGCGCACGCGAAGATGCCATGCGCCGCGCGGAAGAAGAAGTTCTCCAGACCGATCGCCAAATGCGATCGGTGTTTGTTGATCTTGCGCGTTACCGTGACGCGGAGGGCTTTATCGATCCCGAGAAACTGGCGGAACAGACTGGCAAACTTTTGGTTCAGTTGATGAGCGAAAAGATCCAAATTGAAAGCGAATTATATGTGACGAAGGGCTCCGGCGCCTCGGATGCGCCTGGAACCTCCTCGTTGCAGACGCGGCTTGAGAGCGTCAACGGTCAAATCGCCCAAGTGCGATCACGACTCGCGGGCAACAGTCCAGAGGGACGCAATTTGGCAAACTCGCTGGTGCATTTCGAGGAACTCGAGGTTAAACGCCAGTTTGCGGAAACTATGTATACTTTTGCAAGAGACGGGCTCGATCGGGCCCGCCACGCGGCGGAACGCCAAACCGTCTACCTAACCGTTTTCGTGCCACCAGGGCTGCCGCAAGATTATTCCTATCCGCTCCGGTTTACTTTCATTGCGCTTATCTCGATCGGATCACTTATAGTCTGGGGCACCGGGGCATTGGCGTGGGCGTCGATCCAGGACCATCGTCTTTGAGACAATCCTTGACAGCCGCATCTTTTCGAAAAATTAAGCGGGACCGGACATAGTCCGGCGTGCCGAGGTGGCGAGTGAGCTATATGGGCCTCCTTCCCGCACGGACAAAGGTGAACGCCAACGGGGAGCGTATCGTCCTCTGTCCGGAAAGAGATGTCGAAGTACGAGACGGCTATTTCATCGCCACAAGTTCGGAGCCGTGGCTTCAAATACAACCGCATCCCAATCTGCAACCTGGTGCTTTTGTCGAGATCATCTATCGGGCCAGTCTTTGGGACGATCCGGTGCGGCCTATTTTTCGATTTTGGACGAGCGATGGAGAGATCATCGACCGGCTCGCTCCTGGCCCCGTTGCGGGCGCTGGTATTTGGGTTGTTCGGATTCCTGATCGCGCCGTGCGGGCCAGTGTGAGCCCGGCAAATCGACTTGGTCCTTTTAATTTCGAGGTCGAGTCGATCCGTCTCTGCTCTCCTTGGTCCCTTTTGGCAAAGGGATGGGGTCAAGAGCCGCTATTGGCGCGCAACGTCCTTTTCACCAGAATGATCGGCTGGGAGCCGGAATCGGAAGTCAATCTCAATTGGGCGACGGCCTTTACGCCGTTCAATTTTTACAAAGAATGGCGTGATCTCCGCGCCCGGGCGGTCGACTTGGCGAGAATTGACGCACCACGTTGTGATTGGTCGAAGGGTGCCGAAATCGTCATCATTGTCAAAGCCGACGGCGCAGCGCTTACCGACTTGGCGCAAACTTGGAATAGCCTTCGTGCGCAACATTATCGGCGCTGGCTATTGCTTATCATAACAGAGAAAGGCTCGATCAGCCTGCCTCAAGATCAACGCATCCGGTTGATCGCGCCAAAAAAGACTGCGGCCTGCCTACAGTCTTTGCCGAAGCGCTGCTTTATCTCTTCGGTCGTGCCGGGGGACGAATTCCCATCGCATGCGCTCGCATGTCTCGCCGAGGAGGCGCATCGCTCTCCTGCCTGCCGGCTCCTTTATGCCGACGAGGAAGAACAGACAAACGCCGGGACACTCACCCCAATTATGAAACCGCGCTGGAGCCGTTTGCTATCGATCACGCAGTCCTATCTGGGCCGCGCTGCTTTCGTTAATAGGGACGCTTTGTCCGGCGCGTCCGAGAAAGAGCAAAATCAATTTCTCCAGGAGAACAAGATTCCCTTGTCTGTGACGACGAAATTGCAGGACAAAGAGGTAGGCTCGGTGCGCCGGATCCTTCTCACACGCACGCCTGGAAATTCCGCCCAAGCGCCCCAATCTCGTGTTTCACGCCCATCAAGCCAACGCTCTCCTCCGTTGAGCGCGACGATCATAATTCCCACCCGGGATCGCGCCGGCCTGCTGACCCTTTGTATCGACAGCATTCTCAACCGGACTTCCTATGACAATTATTCGATCTTGATCGCCGATAACGGAAGCACCAAGCCAAGGACTATGCGTGTCTTTGAAGGGCTGCGGCGTCAATCCAGGGTTTCTATCGTGGAATGCCCTGGCGCCTTTAACTACTCCTTGATTTGCAATAGTGCCGCCGCGAAAAGCTCAGCCGACATTTTGGTTTTTCTCAACAATGACACGCAAATTCTCTCGAACGATTGGCTGACGCGTCTCGTCGCCCATGCCGTGGCGCCTGATGTGGGTGCTGTTGGGGGCAAGCTCCTTTATCGTGACGGGCGGATTCAACATATTGGCGTGGTTTTAGGTATGGGAGGACACGCCGGCCACTTTGGTTCGAGGGCTTTGGACAGCGAGCCAGGCTGGCTTTCCCGCAATCTGGTGCCGCACGAAATTTCTGCGGTGACAGGGGCCTGCCTGGCCGTCCAACGATGGAAATTCGAAAGGGTCGGCGGATTTGACGCCATTCATTTGCCCATCGACCTCAATGATGTCGACCTTTGTCTAAAACTTGCCGAACAGGGCTGGTCCGCGCGCCTGGATCCGGAAGTTTGCTTGCTGCACGATGAATCGGCCAGCCGTGGCCGCGGCACCTTCCGGCGCCTCGCCGCGTACGCTTCTCAGCGGCATCACTTCCAAACGCGCTGGCGCGCTTGGATAAGGGATGATCCTTATTTTCATCCGGGACTGTCTCTTTACCGGCGGGAGACAGCTCTGAGCTGATCGTGCGCTTCACGCCGCATTTTATTCTGAAGGGAAGGGAAATATGCAGTAACGCATAAATCCCGCCACATTCCAGGAAGATACTGGAAGAACTATAAGCAGCAAATTTTGTCACGTCTTTAGTATTGACTGCCATGGCAAGTTAAGCCGTCATCCATATCCAGGAAATCAGATGCCCGAACTGGAAAACCGTGCGATCTCGCTGGGAGACGTTCTCCGTACGCAGGGGCAAGTAATCTACGCTCTGATGCTGCGTGACGTCAAAACCCGCTATTTCGGCAATGGCCTTGGTTTTCTCTTCTCAAGTGTGGCGTGGCCACTCGTCCATGTTCTTGTCCTGCTGACAGTCTATACAAGCCTTGGCCGGACAGCACCATTCGGCAACAGTACCATCCTCTTCTTTGCGACCGGACTCGTGCCCTTCATGACATTCAGCTACATGTCGCGCTGGATCATGATAGGGCTGGTGTTGAACCGGCCTCTCATCGTCTTTCCGGTCGTCAAAATTACTGATGTCCTCATGGCCCGCGCTTTCCTTGAAATCCTCGGAGCTTGCATGATGACGGCTTCGCTCTTCCTGATCCTATGGTTTTGTGAGGTCGACTTCATGCCGCGCGACATCGCTCAGGCCTCTTTCGCTTTTGGGGCTTCGGTCCTGCTCGGCCTTGGCATGGGGATCATCAATGCGATCATCGCTACGGCTTTCGTCGGGTGGATGACGGGCTACGCGCTTATCATCATTTCCCTGTACATCTCGTCGGGCGTCATGTTCGTTCCCGATTCTTTGCCGGAAGTTGCCCGCTACTATTTGAGTTTTAATCCCGTTCTTCAGGCAATCGAATGGATGCGATCAGCCTATTACGATGGCTATGGTTCGTTGGTGTTGGACAAAACCTATCTAATGGCCTGGGCAGCCTGCACGATTTTTTCAGGATTTGCATTAGAGCGGCTCATTCGTGGGCGGTTACTTGGCGGCTGATCGCCCGGCCGTTGGGCTCAGGCATCGCCAACAAAAGCCAACGGCGCGTTCCTGAGCGGATACTCTATTCAGTTAGAATGCGGGGCGTGTTGAGAGCTTTTTGTCTCGTCTGATTTCGCGGCGCTTGGTATTCGGCGTGCTGGCGCTACTATAACGCCTTCTTGTTCAAGAGCCGCGCGAATGCGCTGGGCGATCGCCACTTCGATATGCTGAGGCAGCCGCGACGCGGGACCGTTCAGTTGCAGAAACGTAGTACGAATCGCGGCCGCGAGAACCTCGTCAATATCAATCATTTCAATTTTCCAAAAATAGAGCCAGAAACTGTGCAATGAACGGAGTCTATTTTACAATCGGGAAAATGCTACGAATGACCCAAACAGTTTTTTCACACGGTTGAAGAACATGCCGAGCAGGAGTTTCCTTCGGGAACACCTTTTTCGGCCAAATATTCTAGCGAAGAGAATTATTATTTCAAAAAAAACGTGAGCCCAGAATATAGTTACCCGCTCAGCTATGCTCAGTTCATATTTAGGGCACCCATATAGAGTTCGAGAACGGCTTCCATTTCCTTTCGCTCGGAATGATCCTGCTTTCTGATTCGTATGATTTGCCGGACCGCCCGCACATCGAAACCGCGCCCTTTCATTTCAGCATAGACCTCGCGGATATCGTCTGAAATTGCCTTTTTTTCCTCCTCCAGCCGCTCCACACGCTCGACGAACTGCGTAAGCTCCTGCGCCGCGACACCTGTTTTGGCTATATCGTCCATCATCCACCATTCCGTTAACTGGCCGCGGCTTGCGAAGCTAGGCACTGTGTCAGCCGTATCCAGGGCGCTGCTCGCGACAATGGGAGTGCAATGAGGGCTTCCGCTGGCGAGCGTCAAGACGTGTAAGGGGTAATCCCCACAATCCTATGTCGCCAGAGGGTCTTGCCTATCGGCGCTGGCTAATTTCACATGACGTCCAGTGCGGCTTGGGTAAAATGCCTTGCGGTGGAGGTCCGGACAGGCGAGGATCGGACGCAGGAGGCGCGCCAGCCGATTGGCGAAAGCGGTTGCCTCGGGCTCCGTGCTGACGCGGTCTTGGCGTATTTCGATGAGAAGGCCGGCGAGCCCAAGCCGAGTGATCTCCTCGTCCAGAGTGTCTCCCTGAAGCGCACCATCGTAAGGTTCGTTGTCGCCGACGCAGAGCCCCTCCTGGCGAAGCGCTGCTATCAGAGGCTTGGCGATGCGCGGATCGTTATCCCACAAGATGCCAATCTCCCACGGCCTTGGGAGGGACTTCCACGAGGGCGTAAAGGTATGAACTGAAACAACTGCCGGGGGCGGGCCATGTTTCATCATCGCTTCAATTGCCGTTGCGATCGCGTGACGGTAGGGCCGCCAAAACCGCGCAGTACGATGATGGATTTCTTCGGCGCTGATTCTGGCATTTCCAGGAATGATGGCGCCGTCCGAGAGCTGCATGACGAGTGTCGGGTCGTCGGCGCCGCGGTTGGGGTCGATGAGGAGCCGCGAGAATCGTGACAGAATAGCCGGAGCTCCGAAAATTCCGGCAAGATGACGGGTGAGCCAGGCAGCGCCAATATCATAGGCGATATGGCGGTCGAGTTGTTGTTTGGTTAACCCGAGCGTTCCATAGGCTTCAGGCAGCGCGTTGGTCGCATGGTCGCAAAGAAAAAGCACGCCCGCCGCCCAATCACCTTCGATCCGCTCGACGGGATCGCTCGCGGCGCTCATTGGCGGTGAAACGAGCACGGCAATTCTCCTCTTCAAAAATGAACGCCGAATATAATAGCACGCGGCCGCCGCATTTCACTCTGGTTTGCCAGAGGGAAGGAAATCCGCCACCGCGGTTGCTTGATTCTTAATCACGAATCCGGCGTCCGCAGCCTATTCCCGAGGCGGTGAAGACGTCAAAGGGGTGCCGCCAAACTGATCTTGCGGCATGCTGGACCACTGCCTATAGTGTCGGCACAAGCGGCCGATGCAGAACCGGATACGAAATTTGCCGCTTTGTCACGCGCGTCAAATGCGCGGGCTGGGAGAACGCGGGAGAGGGTCGATCAAGTAAGTCACGGGCCACAGCCCGGGCGCGGCTGGCCGCGTGCCGGCGGTCCTTGAGTTCCCGATGGAGGTCCGCCGCGATGGAATTGGAAATCGAAACCGCTGCCTCCAAACAGGATGCTCCCGCCGGGGAAGGCGGCGTGAAAACTGAACCGGACGTGGCGGCAATTCGCGACGCGATTATCGAAAAGCTCACCTATGCCCTTGGCAAGCGCGTCGTCACTGCGCGCCCGCGCGACTGGTTCATTGCGACGGCACTCACCGTGCGTGATAGGATCGTTGAGCGCTGGATCGCCTCGAACGATGAAACCCATCGGACGCATCGCAAGCGAGTCTATTACTTAAGTCTCGAATTTCTCATCGGCCGTCTGTTGATCGATGCGCTCACCAACATGGAGATGATCGAACAGACCCGCGCTGCGCTTGCAGAACTTGGCGTCGATCTCGAGGAGTTGCGTGAACTTGAACCGGATGCGGCGCTCGGCAATGGCGGCCTTGGCCGGCTCGCGGCCTGTTTCATGGAGAGCATGGCAACCCTCTCGATTGCCGCATATGGCTATGGCATCCGCTACGATCATGGCTTGTTTCGGCAGCGAATCAAGGACGGGCGTCAGCTCGAATATCCGGAAGACTGGTTGTCGTTTGGCAATCCTTGGGAATTTCCGCGGCCGGAATTCGAATATGAGATCGGTTTTGGCGGCCGCATCGAGGCCGAACACCAGGAGGACGGTTCGGTCAGGCATATTTGGCATCCGGCAGAAACCGTCAAGGCGGTTGCCTATGATACGCCGATTCCGGGATGGCGCGGCGCCCATGTCAACGCCCTCCGGCTGTGGTCGGCGCGGGCGCCAGATCCGCTGCAACTCGACGTCTTCAACAGCGGTGATCATGTCGGCGCGCTGATGGACCGGGTTCGTGCGGAATCTATTTCCAAAGTGCTCTACCCAAGCGATGCCTCACCTGCAGGTGAGGAATTGCGCTTGCGTCAGGAATATTTCTTCGCGTCTGCTTCCTTGCAAGATTTGGTGCGCCGTCACCTCAGCCAGCATGGTGCCATCGAGTCGCTTGCCGACAAGGTGGCGATCCAGCTCAACGACACGCATCCGGCGATCGCGGTTACCGAACTGATGCGCATTCTCGTCGATTTGCATCAGGTTCCATGGCGCGAAGCCTGGGCGGCGACGCAAGCGACCTTCAGCTATACCAACCACACCTTGCTGCCGGAGGCGTTGGAGACCTGGCCGGTGCCTTTGATGGAGCGGCTGCTCCCCCGCCACATGCAAATCATCTATCTTATCAACGCCATCCATCTTGCCAATGTGAGCAAACTTCCAGACGTGACGGGCGAGACACTATCGGCGCTGTCGCTGATCGACGAGGCGCATGGGCGGCGCGTGCGCATGGGACATCTCGCGTTCTTGGGCTCGCACAAAGTGAATGGGGTATCGAAGCTCCATTCGGATTTGATGAAAGTTACGGTTTTTCGCGAGCTTGATTCCGTGCTTCCCGGACGGATCACGAACAAAACCAATGGCATCACCTTCCGCCGTTGGCTCAAGGAAGCAAATCCGGGGTTGACGTCGCTCTTGACTGAGGTGACCGGCGACCGGCTGCTCGACGATGCGATGATGCTGGAGAAGGTTGCCGCCGTCGCCGGCGATTCGTCGTTCCAGGAACGCTACGCCGCGCACCGGCGGGCGAACAAAGTCGCGCTGTCGAAACTCGTCCGGCAGCGCGTGGGAGTCGTGATCGATCCTGACGCGCTTTTTGACGTGCACATCAAGCGTATCCATGAATATAAGCGGCAAGTCCTCAATATATTGGAAGCAGTTGCCGTCTATGATGCCATCCGCGCGCAACCCATGCGGGACTGGATTCCACGGGTCAAGATCTTCGCGGGCAAGGCGGCAGCGAGCTATGCCACCGCGAAACTGATCATCCGGCTCGCCAATGATGTCGCCGAGATCGTCAACTCGGATCCTACGGTTCGCGGACTTTTAAAGATCGTCTTCTTGCCCAACTACAATGTGAGTCTCGCTGAGCGGATCATTCCGGCCGCCGATCTTTCGGAACAAATCTCGACCGCCGGTATGGAGGCATCGGGAACCGGAAATATGAAATTCGCCTTGAACGGCGCCCTAACCATCGGCACCCTCGACGGCGCCAATGTTGAAATTCGCGAGAAGGTTGGCGCCGAAAATATCTTTATTTTTGGACTGACGGCGGAGGAGGTCGAGGCGCACCGGCAGCAAGGGATCGACGGGCGGCCCGCGATCAATCGGTCGGTCAAGCTTGCCGAGGTGCTCGACGCAATTGGTTCGGGTGTTTTCTCTCCCGACGAGCCCGACCGATATCGGGGCCTCGTCAATATGTTGACGCATAATGATTATTTTCTGGTCACCGCCGACTTCGACAGCTATTTCGAGGCCCAGCGCTCGGTGTTCCGGCGCTGGCGCGATAAACATGCATGGTGGCAGGCGGCCGCCCTCAACACGGCCCGTATGGGCTGGTTCTCCTCTGACCGCACCATCAGCGAGTATGCGCAGGAAATCTGGAACGTTCCGGTGCGGCCGCCCGGAAGGGGATGAAATGGGATGGTTCGGGCGGAAACGCAGCGGAGACAAAGAGTCCGCCGCGAGCCCAAATTGGCGGATTGGCGAGGAAACGGTGCAGGCCTTGCTGGTGGCGCGCCACCAGGATCCCTTCGCTGTGCTCGGTCCGCATGAAACTGCGGATGGAATAGTGATCCGCGCTTTGGTACCGCATGCCGAAAGCGTGGCAGCGGTCCTGGAAGACGGCACGAAGGAGATCGAACTCACAGCGCGCGGCGGCGGCTTTTTCGAAGGGCTTGCCAAACATCGCGCGAGCCGGTTTCCCTATCGCCTGCGGGCGGCGAATAGCAACGGAACCTGGGATTTCATCGATCCCTACGCCTTGCCACCGGTGCTCGGCGCGACGGATGATTATCTCTTCGTCGAGGGGACCCATCGCCAGCTTTATGAGCGGCTTGGGGCGCATCTCATGTCATTCGAAGGAATCGCCGGCGTGCATTTCGCGGTTTGGGCGCCGCGCGCATGGCGGGTCTCGGTCGTTGGCGATTTCAATGCCTGGGACGGGCGCCGGCATCAGATGCGCAAGCGCATCGATTCCGGTCTTTGGGAAATTTTCGCGCCGGAGGTCAATGAAGGCACGGCCTATAAATATGAAATTGTTTCCAACGATGGCAGACTTTTGCCGCTGAAAGCTGATCCCGTCGGGTTCTTGGGCGAATTGCGTCCCTCGACGGCCTCAATCGTGGCTCGTACCGAACGCTTCGCCTGGACTGACGGGGATTTCCTTGAGCGGCGCCGGAATGGCGATCCAAGGCGTAAGCCGATGACGATCTATGAGGTCCACCTCGGCTCTTGGATGCGCGGCGACGGGGGACGATTTCTCTCCTACGACGAACTCGCGTCCCGCCTCATTCCCTATGTGTCGGAACTTGGCTTCACCCATATCGAGCTGCTGCCGGTCTCGGAACATCCGCTCGATGCCTCATGGGGCTATGAGCCGATCGGCCTTTTCGCGCCGACCCGGCGTTTCGGCGATCCTGCAGGCTTTGCGCGCTTCGTCGATCGGGCGCATGCGGCGGGTCTTAGCGTCATCCTCGATTGGGTGCCGGCACATTTCCCGACCGACATTCATGGCCTAGCGCAATTCGATGGCGCGCCGCTTTACGAACATGGCGATCCGCGCCTTGGCTTCCATCCCGACTGGAACACGGCGATCTATGATTTCGGCCGCCGCGAAGTCAGGGCGTTTCTGGCGGCCAATGCGCTTTTCTGGCTCGACCGCTATCATGTGGATGGGCTTCGCGTCGATGCCGTCGCCTCGATGCTCTACCTCGATTATTCGCGCAAGCCAGGCGAATGGCTCCCAAACAGCGATGGCGGTAATGACAATCGCGATGCCGTGGCTTTTGTGAAACGGGTTAACGAACTCGTTTACGCTGCGCATCCTGGCGCCGTGACCATCGCGGAGGAGTCGACGGCATGGCCGGGGGTATCCTCACCGACGCATGCGGGCGGCCTAGGTTTTGGGTTCAAATGGAACCTTGGCTTCATGCACGATACGCTCGCCTATATGGCGCAAGATCCGGTGCACCGGAAATGGCACCATGACCGTCTGACATTCGGCTTGCTCTATGCCTTCTCCGAGAATTTTGTACTGCCGCTCAGCCACGATGAAGTGGTGCACGGCAAGGCTTCGCTGATCAACAAAATGCCGGGCGACGATTGGCAGAAATTTGCGAACCTTCGCGCCTATTACGGATTTATGTGGGCGCATCCTGGCAAGAAGCTTTTGTTCATGGGCCAGGAGTTCGCGCAGCGCCGGGAGTGGAACGAGGATTGCAGCCTCGATTTCCACCTTCTCGAATTTCCACTGCACAAAGGGATTCAGCTGCTGGTCAGGGATTTGAACCGGCTTCATCAGACGCAACCGGCACTGCATGCGCGCGATTGCGAGCCGGAAGGCTTTCGCTGGATTGTGGTCGATGATCGCGAACAGTCCGTGGTGGCCTTCATAAGATATGGGGCCCCGCAAGATCCGCCGGTGGTCATGGTGGCCAATTTCACGCCGGTGCCACGCCATGGCTACCGGATCGGCCTCCCTTGCCCCGGATGGTGGCGGGAAATTCTTAATACCGATGTCGAGATATATGGCGGTTCTGGCTTAGGCAATCTCGGAGGGATCGCGGCAGGGGATATTTCTTCGCATGGACTGCCTGCTTCGGCCGAACTGACACTGCCGCCGCTCGCGACCCTTTATTTGCAATTCGCGGATCAATGAGGAGGCCGCTTTCGCGAATTTTATAGGCACTCAGGCTTTGGGGACGCTGGAGAGAAACAAGAATGAGATCGAGTGCGCCGATCGGGCGTCAGGCCATGGCCTTTATTCTCGCTGGCGGGCGCGGCAGCCGTCTCCTCGAGTTGACCGACCGGCGGGCCAAGCCGGCGGTTTATTTCGGCGGCAAGTCGCGGATCATCGACTTCGCCCTTTCCAATGCCTTGAACTCTGGCATCCGCCGCGTCGGCGTCGCCACGCAATACAAGGCGCACAGTCTGATTGGCCACCTCACGCGCGGCTGGAATTTTTTCCGCACGGGAAGCAACGAGAGTTTCGACATTCTTCCGGCAAGTCAGAGGGTTTCCGAAAGCCAATGGTACGCGGGCACGGCGGACGCGGTCTATCAAAACATCGACATCATTGGCGACCGCGAACCCAAATACATGGTTGTGCTTGCGGGCGATCATATCTACAAGATGGACTATGAGCTCATGCTGCAACAGCATGTCGACTCCGGCGCCGATGTGACCGTCGGCTGTCTCCAAGTGCCGCGCAAAGAGGCGTCCGATTTTGGCGTCATGCACACGGACCCGTCGGACAACATCTCCGCATTCGTCGAAAAGCCAAAACATCCGCCAGGCATGCCCGGCGACCCCCACAATTGCCTCGCCTCGATGGGTATCTATGTGTTCGAGACGAAGTTTCTTTTTGACCAGCTTGCCCGCGATGCCGCAACGCCAAATTCGAGCCGGGATTTCGGCAAGGACATTATTCCCTTCCTCGTGAAACATGGCAAAGCGGTCGCGCACCGGTTTTCGGACTCTTGCGTCCGCTCATCCAATGAGACGCAGGCCTATTGGCGCGACGTGGGCACCGTCGATGCCTATTGGGCGGCGAATATCGATTTGACGGGCGTCGTGCCGGATCTTGACTTGTTCGACCGGGACTGGCCGATTTGGACGGACGGCGCGGTGACCCCGCCGGCGAAATTTGTGCATGATGAAGATGGCCGCCGCGGCTTTGCGGTTTCCTCGCTCGTTTCGGGAGGCTGCATCGTTTCCGGTGCGCAGTTGAGGCGTTCTGTTCTGTTCACCGGCGTGCGTGTCAATTCCTATTGCACGATCGAGAATGCAGTCATTTTGCCTTATGTCGATATTGGCCGTTCGTCCCATCTCAAGAATGTCGTGATTGATCGCGGCGTGAAAATACCTGAAGGGCTTGTTGTGGGAGAAGATGAACTGGCGGATGCCAAGCGATTCCGGCGTACCGAAAATGGGATCGTGCTCATAACCCAGCAGATGATCGACAGGCTCGGCGCATGAGCAGTATCACGGTCCTTGCGGTCGTGTCGGAAATCTATCCGCTGATCAAGACCGGGGGCCTTGCCGATGTTGCTGGAGCGCTTGCCGGGTCGCTTGCTGCTGAGTCTGTAGAGGTGGTAACGCTTGTTCCAGGTTATCCGGCGGTGATGAATAAAATCAATACCGCCGAAGCCGTGCTGACGGTGAAGGCTCTTTTTGGCGGAGCGGCCCGGGTGCTGCGCGCTAAAGTCGTCGGTCTCGATCTTTTCGTGCTCGATGCGCCGCATCTTTTCGCGCGTCCAGGCAATCCGTATGCGGGACCGGACGGGCGGGACTGGCCGGATAACCCCTTCCGTTTCGCGGCGCTTTGCCAAATTGCCGCGCGTCTTGCAAGGGGCGAATGTCCCGGTTTTAGGCCCGATATCGTTCATGGGCATGATTGGCAGGCAGGGTTGACCGCCGCCTATCTCACCTATGACGGCTATCCGCGTCCGGCCACTGTCATCACGATTCATAATCTCGCCTTCCAAGGACAGTGCCCGGCAGCGCTTTTGACGCCGCTCGGTCTCCCGCCACGCGCTTTCGCACTCGATGGGGTGGAGTATTACGGCACGATAGGTTTCCTTAAGGCTGGTCTTTCTCTTTCCGACAGGATCACCACGGTCTCGCCCGCCTATGCGGCCGAGATACGCACACCGGAACACGGGATGGGTCTCGATGGACTTTTGCGCGCACGGTCGGAGTCGCTGACGGGGATTCTCAACGGGATCGACGACGCTGTCTGGAATCCGCGCGAGGACGCATGGCTGGCAGCGCCTTATTCGATCCAGACGCGGGCGAAACGTGGGCAAAACAAACCCGTTCTGCAAAAGCACTTTGGGCTCGCCGTGGATCAGAAGGCGCTGCTGTTTGGCGTGGTGAGCAGGCTTGCCTGGCAGAAGGGCATCGATCTCATTCTCGCCAATCTCGATCTCATCGAGCGGATTGGCGGTCAGCTCGCCGTGCTCGGCTCCGGAGATCCTTCGTTCGAAGAGGCTTTCCGCGCGGCTGCGAAAGCGCGGCCGGGCCGAGTGGCGGCTCTCATCGGCTATGATGAACGAACGGCGCATATGATTCAGGCGGGGGCCGATGCGCTGCTCATCCCCTCGCGTTTCGAGCCTTGCGGGTTGACCCAGCTTTGCGCCATGCGGTACGGCGCGGTGCCGGTCGCCGCCCGCGTTGGCGGGCTTACGGATACGATCATCGATGCGAACGAGATGGCGGTCGCGGCAGGTATTGGCACTGGTATTCACTTCTCGCCGGTCACCAGCGGCACGCTGGGCGCGGCGATCGAGCGGACCCGCAAACTTTGGGACGCACCGATGGTGTTTGATCGCCTTCGTGCAAATGGTATGAAGACCGATGTTTCCTGGCGCGCTCCGGCCGCCGCTTATGCGAGGCTTTTCCGCGACCTTATTCCCGCGGGCGCCCAATGATTGTAGGACTATCCAACAACCTGGGGAACCCGTCAGAGGAATTGGGAAAATCCATGCTCAAAATTGTT
Source organism: Methylocapsa sp. D3K7 (assembly GCF_029855125.1). GTDB lineage: Bacteria > Pseudomonadota > Alphaproteobacteria > Rhizobiales > Beijerinckiaceae > Methylocapsa. The sequence continues at coordinate 1,602,208 of NZ_CP123229.1, read as the reverse complement.
CCAACGTCGCCTTTCGACGACCAGAGACCGGGAACGTCGGGGTTGCGCAAGAAGACCGTGGTCTTCCAAAAGCCCGGCTATATTGAGAATTTTGTTCAATCGATCATGGATTGTCTCAAAGGTTTTGAAGGAACGACTCTGGTCGTAGGCGGTGATGGGCGCTTCTTCAACCGTGAGGCGATTCAGATCGTCTTGAAGATCGCGATCGCCAATGGATTTGGCAAAATCCTGGTGGGCAAGGGAGGCATAGTGTCAACACCTGCCGCCTCCAATCTGATCCGCCGTCGTAGTGCCTTTGGCGGCGTTATCCTCAGCGCTAGCCACAATCCCGGCGGACCTCACGGTGACTTCGGCATCAAATACAATGCTGGAAACGGGGGACCGGCGCCCGAACAGCTAACCGAGGCCGTGTTTACCCGCTCGAAATCCATCACGGAATATAAAATCCTCGTGGCGCCAGACATTGATCTCGATGTGCTCGGCCTAGTCCGCCTTGGGCCAGGCGAGGTCGAGGTGATCGATCCTGTTGAGGACTATGCGGAACTTATGCAGGAGCTCTTCGATTTTGACCGTATCCGCAGTTTGTTCAAGGCTGGCTTTTGTTTCCGGTTCGATGCGATGTCGGCGGTAACCGGGCCTTATGCCGGACGAATTTTCGTCGATATGCTTGGCGCGCTGCCTGACTCGATTCTGAATGGGACACCGCTTCCAGATTTCGGTGGACATCATCCCGACCCTAATTTGATCAACGCCAAACATCTTTTCGACTTGGCCATGTCTCCGGGTGGCCCAGATCTCTGCGCGGCGTCGGATGGTGATGGGGACCGGAATTTGATCATCGGCAGGAACCAGTATGTGACGCCCTCTGACAGTCTCGCGATCTTGGCCGCGAATGCCCGCCTTGCGCCAGGCTACGCCAAGGGCATTGCAGGGATTGCGCGCTCGATGCCAACCAGTGGAGCGGCTGACCGCGTTGCCGCGCGGCTTGGTGTGCATCTTTACGAGACGCCGACGGGATGGAAGTTTTTCGGCAATCTTCTCGATGCGGGCTTGGCCACCATCTGCGGTGAAGAGAGCGCAGGCACGGGGTCCAATCATGTCCGCGAAAAAGATGGACTCTGGGCGGTTTTGCTCTGGCTCAATATTTTGGCTGTGCGGGGCGAGAGTGTTGCGGCGATTACCGCCAAACACTGGGCGGACTATGGGAGAAATTATTATGTCCGGCACGATTATGAAGAGGTTGATGCCGATGGCGCGAATGCACTTATGCAGGCCTTGCGTGACGCGCTGCCAGGATTGACGGGTGCGCTGGCTGCGCGGCCCGGCCTGATTGGGGCCGACGATTTCGCCTATCATGATCCAGTGGACGGCTCGGACTCGGAGCATCAGGGTATCCGTCTGCACTTCGAGAATGGCAGCCGCATCGTCTATAGGTTGTCAGGGACTGGCACGTCTGGGGCGACGCTGCGGGTTTATATTGAACGGTTTGAACAGGATCGGGCGCAACAAAACCAGGAGACCGGCGGAGCGCTGGCCGATCTCATCGTACTGTCGCGAGAGTGTGCGCGGATTGCGTACTATACGGGGCGCGAGACGCCGTCGGTGATCACCTGAGCGCCGGTGACACGCCATTGCCTCCTAAGGGCAATCCGCGCGTCCATGTGGGCAAGCCGGAGCCGTTTGGCGCCACTCCTGACGGGGGCGGGGTCAATTTTGCCGTTGCATCGAGCAGCGCCGAGGCGATTCTCGTTTCGCTATTCGATGCGGCAGGGTGCGAGACGGCCTGCGTGCACCTGCCCGGCCGGTTGGGCGACGTGTTTCACGGCCATATCGCGGGCATCGGCCCCGGTACCCGTTACGGCTTGCGCGCACATGGCCGCTTTGAGCCGGAGCTCGGGCATCGGTTCAATTGTGCCAAACTATTGGTCGATCCATTCGCGACGCGGCTCGACCAGCCATTCATGCTCGACGCAAGTTTGTTCGACGCGCGGATCCATGGCGCGGCGGCAGACGATATTGATAGCGCGCCTTTCGTTCCAAAAGCGATCGTTGAAGCACCGGAGCCGTTTCGGCTGCCAAGGCGTCCGCGCATTGAATGGCGTGACCTCGTCATTTATGAAATGCATGTCCGCGGTTTCACCAAGTTGCATCCGGACATACCTCAGTCCATTCGCGGTACCTTTGCGGGTTTGGCGCATGAAGCTTCGATCGATTATTTAAAAAGATTGGGAGTGACCGCCGTCGAATTGTTGCCGATCGCGGCATGGATTGACGAGCGGCATCTGCCGCCGCTAGGGCTTAGCGACTATTGGGGCTACAATCCGATGGCGATGCTTGCCCCCGATCCGCGTCTCGCGCCGGGCGGCTGGGCAGAGGTGCGCGGCGCTGTAGACGTGCTGCACGCGGCTGGCATCGCAGTTCTTCTCGACGTGGTTTTTAACCACACCGGAGAGAGCGACGAATTTGGTCCCACCCTGTCGATGCGCGGTCTCGACAATGCCGGCTATTACCGGCTGGCGGCTGGCAAACCGGCACTCTATGCCAACGATTCCGGCTGTGGCAATGTGCCAGCGCTTGAGCGCCCAGCGGTCATGCGTCTCGCGCTTGAAGCGCTGCGTACGTCCGTTATCCGTGCTGGTGTCGATGGCTTCCGCTACGATCTCGCGCCTGTGCTTGGTCGCAGTGATGACGGTTTCGATCCGGATCACCCGCTGCTCGCAGCGATCACGCAAGACCCTTTGCTAAAGGATTTGATTCATATCGCTGAGCCCTGGGATCTGGGACCCGGTGGCTACCAGCTCGGGGCCTTTCCAGCGGCATGGGGAGAATGGAATGACCAATCGCGCGATCGCTTCCGCAAATTTTGGCGCGGCGATCCTGGCTCCATCGGGAGCCTTGCAACACGGCTCGCCGGATCGGCGGATATTTTTGGACCCCGCCACCGGCCCCTTTCGCGGTCGGTCAATTTTGTCACCGCGCATGACGGTTTCACCCTCGCCGATCTTGTGGCATTCGAAAACAAACGCAACGGCGCGAACGGTGAAGATAATCGCGACGGAACCAACGATAATCTCTCTTGGAACTGCGCCGCTGAGGGTCCCACGGAAGATGCCGTGATCTTAGCGCGGCGGGCAGGGGATGTTCGTGCTCTGCTCGTTACCCTATTTGTGGCGCGCGGCACGCCGATGGTCAATATGGGCGATGAATTGGGCCGTTCGCAGAGGGGCAACAACAATGCCTATGCGCAGGACAATGAACTTGCCTGGATCAACTGGGCCGACGCCGACGCCTCGCTTATCGATTTCGTTGCACGGCTGATCCGCGTGCGCCGCGCGCACGGCGCCCTCAACGCCGAAACGCCACTGACAGGTGGGCCAGTCGACGCCACCGGGATACCCGATGTCGAGTGGCTGACACCGGAGGGTTATCCGTTCCAGGCAAAAGACTGGAATGACCCGCGAACGAAAACCCTCGTCGCTGTGTTCTATGGTTTGGGGGATGGCATTGCCGAGACGGGCGGAGCCGCGTCAAGCCGGGTCGCAGTGCTGATCAACGCGAGCGAGGACGCACGTGCCTGCGAGATTCCGGGGCGGCGCAAGGATCATGTTTGGTCTTGTGCCATCGACTCCGCGCGGCCGGACCGCGTTCCTGCCGCGCTGGAGGCCGAGCATTATGAACTCGCCGCCCGCTCAGTGGCAATTCTTGTCGAGCAACCGTCTCGTGACAGCCGCCGCCGTGCAACCGGCACTCCGAGCTATGTACTCGATAGCTTGGCTAAGGCGGCAGGGATCGCTCCGCATTGGGTGGATGTGTATGGGCACAGGCACGAAGTTCCCAAGGACACCGTCCAGGCGTTACTCGCAGCTCTTGGACTGCCCGCGTCATCAATAGGAGAAGCTCGGGCGAGCCTCTCAGTGCTTGCCGAGGAACGCGAACTCCGCGCATTGCCCGTCGCGACGACACGTCGCGAGTCCGCCAGCGGGACGATCCGGCTCGGCGGCCACCTTGCCCGGCTTGGACGCCGCTTCGGCGTGACCATCGCGCTTGAAGACGGCTCGACTCGTTCGGTCGTGATTGGAGCAAACGATGGACAGCCAGGTGAAACCGTCGCCGCCGATGGGCGCAGGGTGGCGGTTCGCGACATCACACTACCACCTTTGCCGCTTGGGCGGCATCGGATCTGGACGGACGCGGCGCCAGAGATTTCCGGCCGTCTCGCCATCGTTCCTGACGTCGCGTTTTTGCCGGAGATCTTGTGTGGAGATAGCCGGTTTTTTGGGATTGCTGCGCAGCTTTACGCACTGCGGCGCCAGCCCGTCGAGGGAATGGGTGATCAGGGGATCGGCGATTTCACTTCGCTGCGGCTCCTTGCCGAAGAGGCGGCGGCTGCCGGTGCCGTCACGCTTGGGATCAATCCGCTGCACGCACTGTTTGGCAGCAAGCCAGATCGCGCGAGCCCTTATCACCCCTCCGACCGGCGCTTTCTCGATCCGCTTGCCATCGATGCGTTTGCCTTGCCAGCTCCACTTCTCACTGCGAAGGTGCGTGGCGTGATCGAGCGGTCGCTGTCAGAAGCCTCGCGTCTTTCGGCGAAGCCTTTCGTCGACTATGCCGCCGTCGCCGCGCTCAAAAACCCGATCTTCGATGCCGCCCATGCAGCGTTCCGCGATCTCGCTGCGAGGCGCCCCGCCGATCCGCTCGTCGAAGATTTCCGGGCCTTTTCGCGCGCGGGCGGCGAGACGCTGCGGCGTTTTGCGATTTTCTCGGCGATCGAGGCGAGCTTCCAAGTTACACGCGACAAATTCCCTGAGCCACTCAAATCGCCTTTGGGAGCCGGGATCACTGGCTTCGCCGCGGCGCATGAGGAAGCGATTTTCCGCGCTAAATTTCTCCAGTGGCTCGCGGACCGGCAGTTGGACGCCGCCGCGCAGGCGGGCGATTTACAGCTCGGATTGTACCAAGATCTCGCAGTCGGTTGCGCTCCCGATGGCGCGGAGGCATGGGCGGCGGCGGAGGTTTTGATGCCGGGGGTCTCGATCGGTGCGCCGCCGGACTCGCTTGGCCCGAATGGCCAGGTGTGGAATCTTCCACCCTACGATCCACGCGCGCTTGCAAGGGGAGGCTTTGCGGCTTTTGCCGAGTTGATTGCCGCGAATATGGCGCATGCTGGGATATTGCGGATCGACCATGTACTTGGGCTCAAGCGCCTGTTTCTCGTGCCGGAGGGGGCCTCTGGGCGCGACGGCGCTTATCTTGCTTATCCGTTCGCCGATCTCCTTGGCCAGCTTATGCTTGAAAGCGTTCGCGCGAGCACCGCAGTTGTCGGCGAGGCTCTTGGCACCGTGCCGGAGGGCCTTTGCGAAGAACTCGCAGCGGCCCAGATTCTTTCCTACCGGGTGCTGCGCTTCGAGAGGAATGCGGAAGGGTTTTTGCCGCCCGATCACTATCCTCGACTAGCCGTGGCCTGCGCCGCAACTCACGATTTGCCGCCGCTGGCCGGCTGGTGGGAGGCCGACGATCTCGCCGAATCAGCCAAGCTAGGGTTGCTTGCCGACGCGGCGTCTGCCGCCGCCGAGCGCACCGCCGAGAAAACCGCCTTAATGGAAGCGATCTCAAGGCAAGACTCTCCCGGCTCAATGCAAGACTCGGAGGCTCCGCTCGGCGAAACAGCCGCTGCTCGCATACATGGCTATGTGGCAGCATCGAACTCCGTGTTGACCTTCATCCAGGCCGATGATCTTGCCATGGAGACGGTTGCGGTGAACCTTCCGGGAACTGATGGGGAACGGCCCAACTGGCGGCGCAAGCTTAGCGTAGCGGTCGAACATTTGTTTGCACTTTCGCCGGCCAAGGCGATTCTCGAAGAGGTGCGCCGCAATCGCCAGCCTCCGCCACCGGCTGTGTCAAGCTAAGGATAAACATTGGGGATCTTTGATGGATCTGCCGCCCCATATCCCAAACACATAGAGTTGAAGTGATCTTGCCTACGCGCTGCCGTAGTTTCGTCTGATTGTGGCGTGACTACAAGCCAGCGATGGATGGCCATCAATCTCTTTCACAAATGCGGAGATTTTCCGCGAAGGGTATTTTCTGAATAGTTAAGACTAAAATCTACTTTACGCTATTCCCATATGATTCGAGGGAATGGCAAACGTATGTTCGCTTCCGCGGCCAAGCGATGATCCAGAAGCTGAGTCATGAGTGCGGGACAGTGGCGTTGACTTTGCGACGCTGGGGCGGCAGAGGCGGAGGGGCCGCCGCGTCCGGAGAAGCTGACAAATCGGGATGGCGATCGCCTGACGAGCTTACCGCTTTTATCTTCTCCGAAGTGGCGGAACGCACCTGAACCGTTTGGAGACGACTTGGTCGGGAAACATGAAGCGTAGCATCATTTTCATTGGCGTCTTGATATTTCTCGCGGCACTGAGCGTGGGGCTTGGCTATTTTCAATTCGTCGTCAAACCTGGGATGATCAAAAGCTTCATCCTTGCGGCGGTACCCCCACCAACCTCGGTTGCGGTCGCCACGGCGCGAAGCGAGACCTGGACACCGCGTCTGCCCGCGATTGGCTCCTTGCGAGCCGTCCAAGAAATCGAAATCGCGCCGCAAATCGGCGGCGCGATTGTCGCCGTCCGGGTTGAGTCGGGCCAAGACGTAGAAAAAGGCGCGCCTCTCTTCGAAATCGACAATTCGGTGGAGCAGGCCGATCTTAAGAATAATCTCGCGGTGCTCAAGAACGCTGATTTCGCGCTTGGGCGTCAGCGTCAGCTGATCCAAGGCGGCAATACGGCCAAGGCCAATTTTGATTCCGCTGAAGCGGCGCGAGATTCCGCCGCCGCCGCGGTGGAACGCGTTCGCGCCATCATCGCGCAGAAGATGCTCACGGCTCCATTTGCTGGCCGAGTCGGAATTCGTAAGTTGGATCTTGGGCAATATGTTTCGCCGGGAGCCGGCCTTATTTCCTTGCAGCAGCTTGATCCGATTTTTGTTGATTTCCCGGTACCCGAAAAATCTCTCGGCTTGCTGAAAGCTGGCTTGCCGATCGAACTCGAGGTCGACGCTTATCCAGGACAAATATTTCATGGCGTGATCAAAACCGTCGATGCACGGGTTGCTCAGGAAAGCCGCAATGTCACGGTGCGCGGTCAGCTTGACAATGCCAAAAAACAACTCAGGCCCGGAATGTTTGCCAATGTGAACGTGCTTGCCGGGGAACCCCTTAAGGTCATGACATTGCCCCGAACTGCTATTACCTATTCGCTTTATGGAGATAGCGTTTTCGTGGTTAAGCCCATTCCTCCGGAGTCGGGTGCTGCGCAGGCGGCACCGGCGAAGGAGGAGGCTGTCATGATCATTGAACGCAGACCCGTGCGCGTCGGCGATGTACGGGAAGATCGTGTCGCCATTCTCGAAGGGGTCGATGCTGGCGAAGTCGTCGTTGCCGAAGGTCAGCTCAAATTGCAGGCGGGAGCACGGGTGCGCATCGATTCGTCCGCGCATCTTGAGCCGCAGGCTGTCCGGCCAAAGGAATAAGGAATGTCTTTTACCGATATCTTTATCCGCCGGCCCGTCCTTGCCAGCGTGGTTAGTCTTTTGATTCTTCTTGCCGGAATTCAATCCGCTTACAAGCTGCAGATTCGGCAATTTCCGCAACTCTCCTCAACCACAATAACGATCACCACATCCTATCCAGGCGCCAATGCGGAGTTGATCAAGGGTTTTATCACGACGCCGCTCGCGCAGGCAGTTGCGAGCGCTGAAGGCATCGATACACTGGTTTCGAATTCGCAGCAAAACACCTCGACGATTACCCTCAACCTTCTCCTGAACGCTAACGCGGACCGTGCGGTGGCCGATGTCTTGGCCAAAGTTAATCAAGTCAAATATGTTTTGCCGCGCGAGGCGTTCGATCCGGTCGTTGTCAAGCAGACAGGCGATTCGACCGCTGTGCTTTATATGTCCTTCAATTCGAAGATTCTTACGCCCTCACAAATCACGGATTATCTCAACCGTGTCGTGCAGCCAAGACTGCAAACGATAGATGGCGTCGCCAATGCGCAAATCCTCGGCGGCCAGACTTTTGCGATGCGGGTATGGCTCAATCCGGACCGGATGGCTGCGCGCGGCGTGACCCCGCTCGATGTCTCGATTGCGCTTGCCGCGAATAATTTCACCACGGCTGCCGGCCAGATCAAGGGTGATTTTGTTCAAACGAGCATCAACGCTCAGACTTCGGTAGATTCGGCCAGAGCATTCGGTCAACTCGTCGTCGCGGCCCACGGCGACGCGATGATCCGGCTTGGCGATGTCGCCGATATTGAGCTTGGCCCAGAATCAGCGGATTCATCTTCCGGGTTCGATGGGTTGAAAGCGGTTTTTATCGGTATCTACGCCACGCCCACCGCCAATCCCCTGAGCGTCATCGACGACGTTCGCAAAGCTTTTCCAGAGCTTCAGTCGCAGTTGCCCGCCGGCCTTCAGGCCTCGATCGCCTATGATGCGACCAAATTCATTCGGGCTTCGATCCATGAGGTGGAGAAGACACTCGGCGAAGCGGCGCTGATCGTTATTGTCGTGATTTTCTTATTCCTTGGCAATTTTCGCTCGACGATCATTCCGATCGTGACCATCCCGCTTTCGCTCATCGGTGTGATGACCGTTCTTTTGATGCTCGGCTATTCGCTGAACCTTTTGACGCTGCTGGCCCTCGTTCTCGCGATTGGGCTTGTGGTGGACGATGCGATCGTTGTCGTTGAAAATATTTACCGCCACATGGAAGAAGGAATGTCCGCCCGCGATGCGGCGTTGCAGGGGGCGCACGAAATCGCCGGGCCGGTGATTTCGATGACCATCACGCTCGCCGCTGTCTATGCGCCGATTGGGTTTGTCTCAGGTCTGACCGGCTCGCTGTTCCGGGAATTTGCCTTTACCCTGGCGGGCGCTGTCGTCGTCTCGGGAGTTATCGCGCTCACATTGTCACCGATGATGTGTTCGCTTCTCCTGAAGCCACCCCAGCCCGAAGCCCATGGATTTCCCGCCTTCCTGGACCGGATGTTCGAGGGCCTGCGGCAGCGCTATCAGCGGCTCCTTCACAGGACCCTGAATTTCCGTGCCGTGACGGTATTGGTCCTGATCGGTGTTTTGGTGTTGACGGCAATTATGTTTATGACAACGCCCAAGGAACTCGCGCCGGATGAAGATCAGGGCACGATTTTCGCCATGGTCAAGACACCGCAATACGCCAATCTCGATTACATGGAGAAAGCGACGGCCCAGATCGATGCGGCTGCCAATGAGATTCCTGAAAAGGAGCATGTCTTCGTTATCAATGGTTTTGCGGGAGTGCATCAAGGCTTTGGTGGCCTTATTTTGAAGCCTTGGGATGAGCGCAAACGCACGCAAAAACAGATCATCGAAGCGCTGCAGCCAAAACTCGCGCATGTGACCGGAGCGGAGATTCTGGCGTTCGGGCCGCCGTCCTTGCCGGGCTCGACGGGCGGCCCGCCGCTGCAATTCGTGATCCGGACGATCGCCGATTACCGCCAGCTTGCGGATGTTATGGCCGAGATCGAAAAAGCGGCGCACGACAGTGGCCTGTTTATTTTCGCCAACAGCGATCTCAAGTTCGATATGCCGCAAATCGATTTCAAGATCGACGCGGATAAAGCCAATCGACTCGGCATTCACATGCAGGAGATTGGTGCCTCGCTCGCAACTCTGCTCGGCGGCAATTATGTCAACCGGTTCAGCCTCCAGGGGCGCAGCTATCAAGTCATTCCTCAGGCGCCGAGGGAGTTCCGGCTTACACCCGATTGGCTGACCCGCTATCAGTTGCGCACCAGCTCCGGCGCGCTTATTTCGCTGGCGACAGTCGCCAGCGTCACAACGAGCGTGCAGCCGAACGGACTGCCGACTTTCCAGCAATTGAATGCCGCGACATTGCAAGGCGTGCCCTTTCCCGGCCACACCCTTGGCGAAGCGATCGCTTTTCTGCAGCAAAAGGCAAAGGAACTTCTGCCGGAGGGCTACAGCGTCGATTATCAGGGCGAGAGCCGTCAGTACGTCCAAGAGGGCAATACGCTCGTTGCCACCTTCGTCTTCGCGCTTATCGTGATTTTTCTGGTGCTTGCCGCCCAGTTTGAAAGCTTCCGCGACCCGCTGATCATTCTTATCGCGCTGCCGACGTCGATGTTCGGCGCGCTTTTACCTTTGAACATCCTCGGAGTTGTCGGCGCGGCAAGCATGAATATTTATTCGCAGATTGGCCTCGTCACGCTGATCGGGTTAATCTCGAAACATGGGATCCTCATGGTGGAGTTCGCCAACCGGCTACAGGAGCAAGAAGGGTTTGGCCGCCGCGCGGCGATTGAACATGCTGCTTCAGTGCGGCTGCGCCCGATATTGATGACCACAGCCGCGATGGTGGCCGGTATGATTCCCCTGATCGTCGCGGTGGGCGCCGGGGCACAGAGCCGTTTCGCGATCGGGATCGTCATCGCGGCGGGCATGAGCGTTGGCACGATTTTTACGCTGTTCGTGACGCCGGCGATCTATACGCTGGTGGCAAGGGATCGAAATCGCAGCAAGCCGCAGCGGCATAGTCTTCCGCATCCCCGGGCCGAGGTGCGCTCTGCAGCCGAATAATCGTTCGACGACACGCAGGGCAAAGCACGAATGACCTACGATGACTACAACCCATTTTGCCATGCACTTCCCGCCGCAAGCTATGTGGTCCAATGGGGCGGATCACATGTGTGGAAAGTTGGCGGCAAGGTTTTTGCTATCGGTGGTTGGGCCGACGAAACCCCAGCTTTCACCTTCAAGGTGAGCGGCATCTCATATGAAGTGCTGAAGGAGCAACCGGGTCTGCGTCCGGCGCCATATCTTGCTTCACGCGGCATGACGTGGATACAGAACTATGCCAAGCCGGGACTCGCGGACGATGAATTGAGAGACTATATTCGTCAATCGTATCGCATCGTCTCTCAGGGTCTGACTAAGAAGAAGCAACGCGAACTGGGTCTCAACAAACTATAATTGTGTGTCAACCATCATCCGCTTGCAACTCGGGCAATCGCAAGGAACTCGGGTTGCCCCTCAAAACCTTCCATCCGGGCACACACGCTGAGGTCCTTGCTCCGGGTGCAAGCAGAAATTCGAACTGACCCGCGACTCAGAACGGTTGACAATTCCTCCCCTTTGCAGCGAAGCATCGGCATGAGCTCTCCTGATCCAGTCGCCCGGCGGCGAACCTTCGCTATCATTTCCCATCCCGATGCGGGAAAAACGACGCTCACCGAAAAGCTTCTGCTATTTGGCGGCGCGATCCAGCTTGCGGGAGAGGTTCGCGCCAAGGCCAACCGGCGGCAGACCCGCTCGGACTGGATGGGAATCGAACGCGAGCGGGGAATTTCGGTCGTGACCTCGGTGATGACCTTCGAGTATGACGGCTGCGTCTTTAATCTCCTCGACACCCCAGGCCACGAGGACTTCTCGGAAGATACCTACCGGACCCTAACCGCCGTTGATTCCGCAATCATGGTGATCGACGCGGCGAAGGGTATCGAGGCGCGCACCCGCAAGCTTTTTGAAGTGTGCCGCTTGCGCGATATTCCGATCCTTACTTTCATCAATAAGCTCGATCGTGAGACACGAGACCCCTTCGAGCTTCTCGACGAAATCGAAAAAACACTGGCGCTCGACGTTTGCCCCATAACTTGGCCGCTTGGGCGGGGCCGCGCCTTCGCGGGCACGTTCGACTTGCAACGCAATCTGGTACGGCAGATCGATCGCGACAGCGAGCCCGTGGCTGTTGAGGGGGCGGCCGATAAGTTCATCGCTGGCCTCCTTGATGAGGCCGATTTTGCCCAGGCCGGTGATGAAATCGACCTTGCTAAGGGAGGCTTTAAGGGCTTCGATCTCACATCGTTTTTGCAAGGCCATTTAACGCCCGTTTTTTTCGGCAGCGCGTTGCGCAATTTTGGGGTGCGCGATTTGATCGACGCGCTCAAAGCTTTCGCGCCGCCGCCGCAAGGTCTACAGGCGGTCTCGCGACACGTCGACGCGAGGGAAGCAAAAATGACCGGCTTTGTGTTCAAAATCCAAGCGAACATGGACCCCAATCATCGCGACAGGATCGCTTTTCTTCGTATTTGCTCCGGGAAGCTGACGCGCGGCATGAAGGCCAAATTGGTGCGCACCGGTAAGAATATCGCGCTTAACACACCGCAATTTTTCTTCGCCCAGGATCGTCAGCTCGCCGAGGAAGCCTTTGCTGGCGACGTGGTCGGCATACCAAATCACGGGACCTTGCGGATTGGCGACACTTTGACAGAGGGAGAGGATCTCGTCTTTCGCGGCGTCCCAAGTTTCGCGCCCGAAATCCTGCGCCGCGTCAAAACCAGTGATGCCATGAAAGCGAAAAAGCTGCGGGAAGCTTTGGGGCAAATGGCGGAGGAGGGCGTGGTGCAGCTGTTCTTGCCGCAGGATGGGTCAGGCGCGATCGCGGGTGTCGTTGGTGCCTTGCAGCTCGATGTCCTCGCCGAGCGGCTGAACGCGGAATACGGCCTCAGCGTAAGTTTTGAGATAAGCCGGTTCGAGTTCGCACGATGGATTGGCTCGAAAAATCCAGGCGAGCTAGACAAATTTATTCAGGCGCATCCGGCATCGATGGCGCGAGACTTGGATGGCGCCCCCGTCTTTATGGCCGCCTCGGGTTTCGATCTGCGATACGAGCAGGAAAGGTGGCCGGAGATCGTCTTCTCCGACATTAAGGATTATCAAAAGGCCATCGGCCAGTGAGTGCTTGTTGAAGCAAATTTATAGACTATATTATAAACCGCAAATAAATTTGTTGTTGTGGATCAACACCGGGGACCGTTCTATATGTTCAAGGTCTGCAAAGCTGTCACCTTCAACAGTTAGAATGGTGCTGGCAGGACATTAAACTTAAAGGAGAAACCTATGGACCGCCGTGAATTCATTGCCGCCGCTGGTACCGTCGCTTTCGCTGCGTCGGCTTCACCAGCCTTCGCTCAAGCCGGCGAGCCAGATATGCATCCGCCGAAATACAAGGCCCTAGAGGAAGCCGCCGGGCATTGCGTCTCTACAGGCAATGATTGCCTCAGGCACTGTCTCGGCATGTATGCGATGAAGGATACGAGCATGGCGGGCTGCGCCGAAGCAGCGTACCAGCTCGTTGCCGCCTGTGCGGCGTTGCAGACGCTTGCAGCGGTCAATTCGGAGCATACGGGCCATCTCGCCAAGGCGGTCGCAATGGTTTGCAAGGACTGCCAGAAGGAATGCGAAAAATTCCCACAAATCGCCGAGTGCAAGGCGTGTGGCGAATCTTGCAAGGCTTGCGCCGCGGAATGCGACAAGGTCGCGGCTTAATCTGAGATCGTAAGGGAGCGCGGCGGATGCGGTGCCGCGCTCCGGGGGAGGCTAACTCCTCCCGGCTGCCGGAAAGGTGAGTTAGAGTTCACAGCTTCTGATCCTCCTTGCCTCTGGAGTGATCAAATTCCGGCCGTGGAGCCCTCGTCGAGGCCCGTCCCGATTTGCATTTGGCCAGGCGCCGGCATAGATGAAATCCATGCCAAACTATGCCTCGCCCACATATTTTCTACGTATCGCCCGCCCCCTCATTCCGATATCGGCGGCGCTGACGGCAGTGTTGCTGGGCGTTGGGCTTTATCTTGCCCTCTTTGTCGCACCGCCTGATTATCAGCAGGGCGAGACGGTCAAGATCATGTATCTGCATGTTCCGTCGGCATGGCTCGCCATGTTGATTTATCTCGTCATGACGTCCGCTGCGCTTGGCACGCTTGTGTGGCGCCACCCCCTCGCGGACGCGGCGCAAAAGGCGGCGGCGGTGCTTGGGGCCGGCTTCACCTTGCTGTGCCTTGGTACTGGCTCACTGTGGGGTAAGCCCATGTGGGGCACGTGGTGGGTCTGGGACGCGCGGCTCACCTCGGTTCTGGTCCTTTTCTTGATCTACCTCGGACTGGTCGCTTTGTGGCGCACCATCGAAGACCCTGGCAAGGCGGCCCGCGCGGCGGCGATATTCACCCTTGTCGGAGCGGTCAACATTCCGATCATTAAATTTTCCGTCGACTGGTGGAACACGCTGCACCAGCCGGCGTCGGTCTTCCGCCTCGGGGGTCCCGCCATCGCTCCTTCCATGCTGTGGCCGCTCGTGGTGATGGTACTCGCTTTCACCTTTTTGTTCCTAACGCTGTATCTCTTGGCGATCCGCAACGAGATTTTACGCCGGCGCTTGCGGCGCATGTCGATCCTGGCGGCGAGCGTCCAAGAGCAGGGACGGCCCTCCGCATGGGAGGCGGCTTATGAGCCATGATTCGCATCTTGGCTTTATTATTGCTGCTTACGTCTTTGCCTTTGTGATCGCCGCCGGAATGGTGGTGACAATCGTCGTGGACTATCTGAATTTAAAGCGGGCGCTCGCCTCGTTTTCCGTTCCGGAAATCCGCCAAGATGACGATCCGCAAAATCCGAATCCTAGTGATGATTTGGAAACTCGCTCATAAATGACAGCGCGCGCACCCAAGCCACACGCGGATTCGCACGCAGCGCAGCGGCCCCTCGTCGTTTTCGTGCCCTTGCTGCTGTTCGCCGCTCTGGCAGGGCTCTTTTTGTTCCGGCTCTTTGCCGGCGATGCGTCGCTGCTGCCCTCGGCGCTCATCGGCCGGCAAGTTCCTGACTTCGATTTGTCGTCGGTTGATGGGCTCGACAAGCGGGGCTTTTCCGCCGCCGATCTTCGGCAAGGCAAAGTGACGCTTGTGAACGTCTTCGCTTCCTGGTGCGTGCCCTGCCACCAGGAACATCAAGTGCTGATGCAGCTCGCGGCGGACCCTATTCTCAAACGCACGGGAGCGAGCCTGTTCGGAATTGCCTATAAGGATGATCCGGCGAACGTTCAGCGTTTTCTTGCTGAAAATGGCGACCCGTTCGCGCGGATTGGCGCAGACCGCAAAGGGCGCGTGGCAATTGACTGGGGCGTCTATGGGGTGCCGGAAACTTTTATCATCAAAGGCGACGGCACGATCGCTTACCGGTTCGTCGGGCCGGTAAGCGAGGAAGCCTACCGGCAAACGATCTTGCCGGAGATCGAAAAAGCCCAACGTTGATGAAAACTACGCCGCCAACGCCCTGTCGGTCTGTTTGAAACCTTCAACCGCGCGTTCTTCGATTGTCTTGGGAGAAAAATCGCTTCCTCCAAAGCCCAAAACTTGATCCGGGCGTGTGATCGCGACGATGCGCGGAACGCGGATGTAGTGACGCTTCGCCACCGCCTGATAGGCCGGGTTGTCCTTGAGCGGATTGCCTCCGGGAAGATTTTCCAGCGCCTGCATCAAGTCGGCGACCTCGTTGATCCTCCCTAGCATTTTCACATCCGCGCCGGTCCTATTGGCAAACTGGAGGTTCTGCGTCCGAACCGTGACTTCTTGCATGTTGCTCGGGACCGGTGCCTCATTGGGAAACAGATTGACGACATAAATCGTCCGGTCAGCCCCCACCGACGTATCGAGCCTGTCGAGCACGGCGCCGAGGGGCGTGTTGTCGAACAAACCTCCGTCCCAGTAATATTTCTCGCCGATCTGTGTCATTGGAAACGACGGCGGCAAGCTGCCGCTTGCCACGATATGGTCCAAGGAAAGTCCTTGGTCCTTACTGAAGAAATATTCTATTTGCCCTGCCTGCACATCCGTCGCACTGACGAGAAGTCCGGGTCTGGCGTTAGGGTCCGCGAGGGCCTTGAGATCGACCAATTGGGAAAGTGTCTCGCGGAGCGGCGCCGTATCGTAGATGTTCGTCCATATCGGCAGGGCGTAGTAATCGAACCTTGGCACGAAGAAATTTGGGTTTCCCAACGCCGAAGCATAAGGCCGCAGGGGAGGCGGCAGAAAAAGCCCGGAAACGGTAACTTTTTGCCAGAAGGCTTCAAGTGCTTCGAGTGGTTTCAAACCCTTTGCGGGACGTGCCAGAAGCACTGCGGTGATCGCACCGATCGAGACGCCCGCGATCAAATCTGGCGCGAAATCCTGGTCCTTGTAGAGCCGCCGCGCCGCGCCAAGCTCATAGGCGCCAAGCGCGCCGCCACCTTGGAGGACCAATGCCGTTCTTGCCGTATGCGGCATATCACACCTCCATAAATATTGCGCCGCGGTAAACTTAGAGCTGCGGCGCAGCATCGGCAACCCCTGAATCGGGGACGCATCTTTCGCGAATTAGAGTGTCAGATTTTTTGCCCCTGACCATGCGTCAAGGATTTCGCGAATCCAAGGCAGCTGAGGGCCAGTGAGAACCGCCTCGGTTTCGGCCCCGCAAGCATAACCATCTTCGCCCTTGGCCCTGATTGCCACGGCCACCAGGGCGGGCCGGCCGACCGCAAAAACGGGGGCGCCGGAATCGCCTGTACAGCCGCCAAGCCGGTTGCCATCTGGATCTGTCAAATGGACAAGAACCGGTGATTTGGGTCCGTTGGCGGCCAGGACAGCGGTCCGCAAAATGCCCGACGTGCCGCGTTCTTCTTCATCCGCGTGACCGAATCCCACAATCTGCAATCGCTGCCCTGTCACGACGGAGAAATTGCGCAAAATTTCCACGGGTTTGAAGGAAGAAGGAAGGGGCTTTGCGAGGCGCATAAGGGCAAGATCTATGGAAGCCGTATCCTGCCCGGTGTTCGGCCGGTACCCTGGGTTGATGGCAATCGAGGCGACGTCGGAAAACACCAATCGCTCGGCAACGCCCGGCCAAAGATAATAGGCTATGGCGGTCCCAAAAATGATCAAGCTCAGGCCTGCTTGGAAGCTGGTGTGCGGGCGTATCCGGCCAAAATGGATCGCCAGGGGGATGAGCAGAACCGAGGCCAGAGTCCAAATGATCCAAGCAGCAACAAGAAAAATCAGCTTGCCTTCGCCGCCTAGAAAAAACACCTGCGTGGCGGAAGGAGTGGACACGCAATGCGCGGCGGTCAGGACGACGTCTTGAGCGATGACGCTGGCGCTGCAATAGCTGGCGCCTTCGCCGCTGCCGTTGTCCAAGATCATAACGACATAAGGCTTGAATTCAGGCGCCAGCTGGGTGGGGCCGACCAAAGCAGAGGCGGGCATCGGCAAAAATAGAGCTAACAGGCTAGCCAAGACCGCACCAAGACTCATCCGTCGGGCTGCCACTAACGCCTTCCAAAGGGGAGTGATTCGAAAAAAATTCTGCATCGCCATAATATTCATGGACCATTCATTGTGAGCAAGCCAGTTTCGGGCATGATTTTTTTCTTCGTGGCCGCTGTCGCGGTCTACCTTGGCCTGGGCGCCGCCGCGCGAACCGAACCCGAACACGCCTGTTTTTCCGCCGCTGAGACAAGAGACAAAATTCTCATGCATGGCCTGTTCGAGCCTTTTCATGCCATGCGGAACGCGGCGGGCCGGTTGCAAGCGGAGGCGCTCGGGGTCAAGCTGTGCCGCCGGAGCGATGAGCTTGTCTATGAGCTCAGCCTCTTGCGCCGTGATGGCCGCGTCATTCGGGTTTTTATCGACGCCAAGACAGGACAGGCGATCGATTCGAAAAATGAATGAAAAGCGGCGGTGGTGCTTGATGAGTAGGTTCCGTCCAATAAGGAATGAAAACGGTGCGGCTGCTCGTCGTCGAGGATGATAAGGACCTGAATCGTCAGATTGTCGCGGCGCTGTCCCAAGCAGGCTATGCCGTGGACAAGGCGTTCGATGGCGAGGAAGGCTGGTTTTTAGGAGATACCGAACCTTACGATGCCGTCATTCTGGATTTGGGGTTGCCGAAAAAGGACGGCGTTTCCGTACTCACGGAGTGGCGGCGGGCGGGGCGCCTCATGCCTGTCCTGATTTTGACGGCGCGCGACCGTTGGAGCGACAAGGTTCAAGGTTTTGACGCGGGCGCCGACGATTATGTCGCCAAACCCTTTCATATCGAGGAGATTCTTGCCAGACTGCGTGCCCTTCTCCGGCGCTCCGCTGGCCAGGCGACCAGTGAATTCCGGTGCGGTCCGGTGCTGCTCGATGCCCGCGCAGGCCGGGTAACAGTCGATGGTGTCCCCGTTAAGTTAACCTCACATGAGTACCGGCTTCTATCTTATTTGATGCATCATGCTGGAAAAGTCGTCTCTCGCGGGGAAATCGTCGCGCATCTCTACGATCAAGATTTCGACCGTGATTCCAATACAATCGAAGTTTTCATTGGGCGCTTGCGCAAGAAGCTCGGTATCGAAATTATCCAAACCGTGCGGGGGCTCGGCTATATTTTGGCGGCGCCCGGAACCGAGGAAGGAAATCCGCGCGCGGCGGAACCCCCGGCGCTCAAGTGATCCCCGCGCGTTCACGCCTGGCGGGTCTTTTGCTGGCGGCGTTTGATGGCAAACCATGAACAGGAAGCGAGTCGCTCGGCTGTGGCGCGGCCAGACAGCACATCTATAAAGCAAAGACCCCGTTCGATCGCGCGGCGGCTGTTCCTTTCCGCCGCATTGCTGAGCTTTGGGATTTTGCTTGTCGCGGGTCTGGTTCTCTCGACAATCTACCGGCGTACCGCTGTCGATAATTTCGATGACCGGCTCGGCGTGTATCTGCATGAGCTCATTGCCGATATCGCGTCATCGGGAGAAGAAAGCCACGCCGCGCCGGCCCAGCTCGGCGAACCGCAATTCGAATTTCCTCTGTCTGGCTGGTATTGGCAGATCACCAGGCTGGACGCGCCTAAGCCCGAGATCCGGAGCTCGCGCTCGCTGTTTGCGGCAAAGCTGCCCCGCCTGTCCGATTTTGGTATCGCGGCCGGTGCCGGGGGGGCACGCCGGGGCTACGCAAAAGGGCCCGACGACAGGATTTTGCGCATGGCCGAACGGGTCATCGACACGGGCGATCAGGGCATTTATCTGGTTCAAGTCGCCGCGACGCCCGAAGATATCGACCGGCAAATCTCGCGCTTCCAATTTGACCTTGTGGTAACCTTTGCCGTGCTTGCGCTGGCTCTTATTCTTTCGTCGGCGGCCCAGCTTCGCTATGGCTTGAAACCACTTTGGCAATTGCAGGAAGGAGTCGCCGCGATCAGACGCGGGGAGGCCGAAAAAATCGAAGGCGATTTTCCCCAAGATCTGGCGCCGCTCGCCAGTGAACTCAACCTGCTGATCGGCGCCAATCGCGACGTCGTGGAGCGCGCCCGTACTCAAGTGGGCAATCTTGCTCATGCGCTGAAGACGCCGCTCAGCGTCATCATCAACGAAGCGGCGGTTGATTCCAGCCCGCTCGCGGCGAAGGTTGAGGAGCAGGCGGCGGTCATGCGCGATCAGCTGTCCTATTACTTGAACCGGGCGCGGGTCGCGGTCCGCGCAAGAGCGCTTGGCGGCGTTACCGAGGTTGCCCCAGCGACCGAGGCCCTGGTCCGCACATTCGAAAAAATCTATGCCGAGCGAGCGGTTGAATTCTCGCTCACCACGGCGATGGAGGCAATCCGGTTCCCGGGCGAACGCCAGGATTTTGAGGAGATGGTTGGAAATCTCGTCGATAATGCCGGCAAATGGGCGCATCAAAAGGTTACGATCAAAATAGAAACGGAGCCGTGGGGGACTCTCGCGGAGCGCCGCTTTTTTCGCGTGATGATCGATGATGACGGGCCTGGACTTGCCGCCAGTCAGCGCCAAGCCGCACTTTCACGCGGGCGGCGTCTTGACGAAACCAAACCCGGTTCGGGCCTTGGACTCTCCATTGTTGCCGATCTGGCATCCCTCTATGGCGGGGTCTTGACCCTCGAAGATAGCCCCGAGGGAGGCTTGCGGGCGAATCTCAGGCTTCCGGCGGCGTGAACCCTCCGACATTTGTTTCCGATGAGCCTTGCAAGCGCCTTGGCAATGACTATTAAGGCTCCATGTTGTGGTTACTTTTCGCCGGTTTGACCGCCGCCGCGGTCGTTAGCGTTCTCTGGCCGCTGGCCAAACCGCCGCGCGGTGTTGGGCGGCGGGAAACGGATATCGCACTTTACAAGGCCCAACTCGCGGAAATCGAGCGTGATGAGGCGCAAAATCTGGTTGCGCTGGAAGACGCCGAGGGGGCCAAAGTTGAAGCCGCGCGGCGCCTGATGGCAGCGGCGGAAACCCCAGTCGAATCGGCATCAGCAACATCGCCACGGCGAGCCGGGCTGGCCTCGCTGGCTGTCTTGTTTCTGGTGCCGGCCGTCTCGATTTCCCTTTATGCGGCGATCGGACATCCCGAGCTGCCCGATGCGCCGCTTGTGGCTCGCCTTGAAACTGCCCCAGCACGCATGGATTTGGCGGCCGCGATCGCCAAGATTGAGGCACACCTTATTCAACACCCTGATGATGGACGTGGCTATGAAGTTTTGGTGCCAGTTTATCTGCAAACTGGCCGCGTCAATGATGCCGTCCAAGCGGCGAGCGCGGCGTTGCGCCTGTTGGGGCCAACCGCGGAACGGCAGGCGCTCTACGGCGAAACCCTGGTGGCCGCCACTCGCGGCGTTGTGACAGCGGATGCCAAACACGTCTTCGAAACGGCTGCGGCGGCGGACCCTTCAGCTCCCAAGCCTCGCTTTTTTCTTGGACTTGCAGCCGAGCAGGAGGGCGACATCGCCCGGGCAAAGGAAATCTGGGGAAAGCTCGCCGCCGAAGCGCCGCGCGACGCGGCTTGGGCGCAAGCGCTGCGCAAACGGATCGCAAGTCTTGACGTCAATTCTGGAGCGCCGCAAGGCCCTATGGCAGCCAAAATAGAGGCCATGCCGGCGGATGCCAGGATGGGCGCCATTCGCAATATGGTCGAGGGACTCGCGGCCCGTCTGGCTCAAAATGGGCAGGATCTTGAAGGCTGGCTTCGTCTCGTCCGCTCCTATACGGTTTTGCATGAATCCGGGAAGGCTCGTGCGGCGCTCGTCGACGCAAAACGCAATCTTGCGGACGATCCTAATGCGATCGCCCGCATCGACGCGCTTGCCCGCGAACTCGGTCTAGAAGGTTAGTCGGTGATGACGCGCAAGAAACGCCGCCTCGTTTTGATCTCCTCCGCGTTGGCCGTTCTGTGCCTCGCTTTGGGGCTAGTCCTTGTGGCGTTGCGCGACAATATCGTTTTTTTTTATGGGCCAAGCGAGCTTGCACAAAAGGCACCCCATGAGGGACAGAGGCTACGCATCGGCGGGCTCGTCAAGCAGGGCTCGCTTGTGCGCGAGGGCGAAAACACGGTGCGCTTCGCCGTGACCGATACCAAACAAGAGGTCGAAGTGACATACACCGGGCTGCTGCCCGATCTCTTCCGGGAGGGCCAAGGCGTTGTCGCGGAGGGCACGCTTGGCCAGGACAAAGTCTTTCATGCCGATAGCATTCTCGCCAAGCATGACGAACGCTACATGCCGCGCGAAGTCGCGGACGCCCTGAAGAAGCAGGGAGTTTGGCGCGAAGGCGCGGACGCGGCAAGCAAGTGAGGACAGTGGTGGGAAGCAGGGCCGAAAGTCTAGGAGAGCGGCGCGCATGATCGTTGAAACCGGCCATTATGCGCTTGTCCTCGCCTTGGCGCTCGCGCTCGTGAATTCTGTCTTGCCGGTGTGGGGGAGCACCACGGGGGACCGGCGGCTGATGGCGGTCGCGCCACCGGTCGCGCTCATGGGATTTGGCCTTGTGGCTTACGCCTATGTGGCCTTGACCGCAGCTCATGTCGTCTCCGACTTTTCGCTCGTCAATGTCGTTGAAAATTCTCATTCCGCCAAACCCCTCATTTACAAAATCACCGGCGTCTGGGGCAATCACGAAGGCTCGATGCTACTATGGGTGCTGGTTCTGTCGCTGTTCGCAGCGGCGGTCGCCCTGTTTTCGCGTTCCATGCCGGAGGACTTCCGGGCCAATGTTCTGGCTGTGCAATCCTGGATCGCCGCCGCGTTCCTGCTGTTCATTCTCCTGACGTCGAACCCGTTCGCGCGGCTTGCCGATGCGCCGGCGGAGGGCAATGATTTGAACCCGCTCCTGCAAGATCCAGGGCTCGCCATCCACCCCCCGCTGCTTTATCTCGGCTATGTCGGGCTTTCGATCACCTATTCCTTCGCGGCGGCGGCTTTGATTTCAGGGCGGATCGATGCGGTGTTCGCGCGGTTTGTGCGGCCATGGACCTTGATCGCCTGGATATCCTTGACGCTTGGCATCGCCATGGGATCTTACTGGGCCTATTACACGCTTGGCTGGGGCGGCTTCTGGTTCTGGGATCCCGTCGAGAATGCCTCTCTGATGCCTTGGCTTGCGGCGACCGCGCTGTTGCATTGCACGGCGGTGATGGAAAAGCGGGAAGCCTTGAAAATCTGGACAATCTTTCTTGCGATTCTTGCCTTCTCGCTGTCGCTGGTCGGAACATTCCTGGTCCGCTCCGGCGTCCTGACGTCCGTCCATGCGTTCGCGAGCGATCCCACGCGGGGCGTCTTCATTCTCCTGATCCTCGTGCTTTTCATCGGGGGATCGTTTGCGCTCTTCGCCATCCGCGCCGCAGGGCTGAAACAAGGTGGGCTTTTCGCCCCGGTGTCGCGGGAGGGCGCGCTCGTCCTCAACAATCTCTTATTGACGGCCTGTTGCGCCACGGTTTTTGTCGGCACGCTGTATCCGCTGGCGCTCGAAGCTTTGACGGGGGAAAAAATCTCGGTCGGTGCACCGTTCTTCAATCTGACCTTTATCCCGATGTTCATTCCTTTGTTCATCCTGATGCCATTCGGTCAGTTGCTTCCCTGGAAGCGCGGTGATCTCGCGGGCGTCGCGCAAAGGCTGGCGGCGGCATTTGCGGCGGCTCTGGTGTTTATGGCGATCCTCGCCGCCTGGCGTGGCGGTCCAGCGCTTAGCGTGGTCCTGTCGGGTGTTGCGCTCTATGTGATCGCTGGTTCTTTCGTCGATCTCGGCCGGCGGGTCTTCGGCGGCGGGTTTGCCCCCGCTGTCGCAAGCCAGCGCGCACGCGGCGTGCCGCGCCATGCATTTGGCACCGCTTTCGCCCATGCGGGTATTGGCATCACTCTGCTTGGCCTCGCCGCGACCGGCTGGGGCACCGAGAAAATCACCGCTTTGAAGCCAGGTGAAACCATTGCCGCCGGTCCTTACGAACTCACCTTCGAAGGCGTCGTGCCGCGCAACGGCGCCAATTATTCCGAGCTCGTGGGGCGAACAATAATCCGTGTCAAAGATGAGGTGGTCGCCACGATCGAGCCGGCTACGCGGTTCTATCCGGCTCGCCGGATGACGAGGTCGGAGGCAGGAATAGCAACACTCGGCTTTGGCCAGGTCTATATGAGCATCGCTGACGTCGCCCCCAACGGCGTCGTCAATGCGAGAATCTTCTGGAAGCCTCTCGTCGCCCTGATTTGGATCGGCGCTCTTGTCATGGCCTTCGGCGGCGGCCTGTCCTTAAGCGATCGCAGTTTTCGGATCGGCATCGCGCGCCGGGCGCGCAAGGTGCAGGCAGCAAGCCCCCAACCGGCGGAATGAAAATGGCCTTTGCACGCGCCATCCTCGCGGTCTGTCTGTTTTTGTTCACGCCCCTTACGGCGAGCGCCGTACAGCCAGACGAAGTGCTGACAGATCCAAGGCTCGAGGCGCGTGCCCGGGCGCTCTCCGCTGAATTGCGCTGTATGGTTTGTCAGAATGAGTCGATCGACGAATCAAATGCCGATCTTGCACGCGACTTGCGGTTGCTGGTGCGGGAGCGGCTCCAAGCAGGCGATAGCGACGAGCAAATCCGGACTTTTCTCGTTCACCGCTACGGCGAATTCATCCTTCTGAATCCACCCTTCAAGCTGGAAACCTGGCTGCTTTGGGGCGCTCCCTTCATTGTGCTTGCCGTAGGCGGGGGCCTCATCCTTGCTTCCCGGCAGCGGCAAAACAATCGCGTCCCGGGAAATCCATTGTCCGAAGCCGAGCGTGCCAAGCTAGATGCCATGCTGGAGGAGGATGATTTCGGGAACACCATTAAAAAGGAAGATTGAAAACACGTCCCGGCACCAACTCTCCATTCTCAATCGCGCCAATGGCGACGACGACGCCACCGCAGGCGGCATAGGCGGAGCCATCAAAGGGTGCATCCTGACCGCGCAGCAACACCGGCTGGCCACGCCTCAAACGCGCGGCGGTACCGGAATCGACCGTGATGCGCGGCACTTCGGTCAGTCCCGCCTCGACGCGGCGCAACGCCAACGCGCTGACGGTATCGTCGTCTAAATCCAGCAGGGGCACCGCATCCTTTTCATAGAATGGCCCGACGCGCGTTCGCCGCAGCGCGCTGACGTGACCATAGCAGCCAAGGCTTCTGCCGAGATCACGGGCGATCGCACGAACATAAGTTCCCTTGCCGCAACGGGCTTCAAAGACCGCTTCGTCAGGTCCAGCTTCGATGAGGTCGAGCGCGTGAATCGTCACTGCGCGGGGAGCCAGAACGGGTGCTTCGCCGCCCCGCGCGAGATCATAGGCGCGCTCGCCATTGATCTTGATCGCCGAATAGGAGGGAGGCAATTGCAAAATCGTCCCGATGAATGGCGGGAGGAGCGCGATAATATCGCTGGAAGACGGGCGGGCATCCGATTGTGCGGTCACGCGGCCATCGGAATCATCGGTATCTGTTTCCGCGCCCCAGCGCACCGTAAAGCGATAGGCCTTTTCCCCGTCCTGCACGAAAGGCACGGTTTTCGTTGCCTCGCCAAAAGCGACCGGCAAGATGCCTGTCGCCAGAGGGTCGAGCGTGCCGGCATGCCCGGCCTTTTTGGCATTGAAAATCCGTTTCAAACGCGACACAGCCTGGGTCGAGTTCATGCCAGCTGGCTTGTCCAAAATGACCCAGCCATTGACATCTTTTCGCGTCGAGGCGCGGTTGGCCATGTTCATGATCCTTTTTGTGCCAAATCGCGTTTCACTTCCGGCGAGTCGAGCAAAGCGTCGATCCTAGTGCTGTAGTCAAATCGCTGATCGCTTTTGAAGCGAATGTCAGGGGCGAAGCGAAGATTGACGCGCCTTGCAATTTCGCCGCGCAGGAATTTCTTGTGCCGGTCAAGTGCGGCCAAAACGTCGGCGGTGTTCTTGCCGCCGAGCGGCATGACATAAATCGTCGCGAGCTTCAGATCTGGGCTCATGCGGACTTCCTGAATCGTCACGGCCTGACCTTCGAGCAAAGGATCGGCGACCGCGGAACGGACAAGAAGCTCCGACATGGCATGCCGGATCAATTCGGCGACGCGCAGCATTCGCTGCGAAGGCTCGGCGCCCTGTTGGTGATGAACTCTGGACATGTGGTCTCCGGCGGATCTTGCCGTTCAGATCATGGTGAATTGTCCGCGTGGAAAGCAGTCACCCGGCGAAAAAGCGGACCGGTCTGCTTTCCACTCATGACGTCACAGCGAGCGCTTGATCTCCTGGACGGTGTAGCATTCGATGACATCGCCCGTGCGCATGTCTTGATAGTTTTCGAACGCCATGCCGCATTCCTGCCCTGCTTGCACTTCCTTGACCTCGTCTTTGAAGCGCTTGAGTGTCGAGAGCTTGCCTTCGTGCACGACAACATTGTCGCGGATCAGCCGGACATTGGCGCCCCGCTGAACGGTGCCGTCGGTGACCCGGCAGCCCGCGACTTTGCCAACCTTCGAAATCGTAAAGACTTCGAGTATCTCCGCATTGCCGAGCATGTCCTCTCGCAACGTCGGTGCGAGCAGACCGGACATCGCCGCCTTCACGTCGTCGACGAGATTATAGATAACATTGTAATAGCGAATTTCGATGCCTGATTGTTCGGCAAGCGCCCTGGCTTCCTTATGCGCGCGCACATTGAAGCCAATCACCGCCGCCCCCGAGGCTTCCGCTAAGGTGATATCTGACTCGGTAATACCGCCAACTCCGGCATGAATGACCCGTGCCGCGACTTCTTCGGTATTGAGCTTCTCGAGCGTTGCAAGGATCGCTTCGACCGAGCCCTGAACGTCGCCCTTGATGACGAGCGGGAATTCCTTGCGGCCAGCCGTCTTCAACTGGCTCATCATATCGGCGAGCGATCCGCGCGCCACGGTTCCCCGCGCAGCCGCCTGCTCGCGCCTTTGCCGTTCGCGATATTCGGTGATTTCCCGGGCTCTCGCTTCGGTTTCGACGACGGCCACACGATCGCCCGCTTCCGGCGAGCCGGAAAAGCCCAAAACCTCGACGGGCATCGACGGGCCCGCGTCAGCCCTGATCTCTCCCTTATCGCCGAGCAGCGCCCGCACCCGGCCCCATTGGGAGCCGCCGACGATCAAATCGCCGACTTTCAACGTGCCGCGCTGCACCAGCACTGTGGCCACGGGTCCACGGCCCTTGTCGAGCCTTGCCTCGATGACCGTGCCTTCGGCGGGGCGGTCGGGATTGGCCCGCAGGTCAAGCAATTCTGCCTGGAGGGAGATCAGTTCAAGCAGCTTGTCGAGGTTGAGATTCTTGGTCGCCGAAACCTCGACTTCGAGCGTATCGCCGCCAAGACTTTCAACCTGCACCTCATGTTGCAGCAATTCACTGCGCACACGCTCGGGCTTGGCGTCGGGTTTGTCGATCTTGTTGATCGCCACGATCATCGGGACTTTGGCGGCCCGTGCATGGGCGATCGCCTCCGCGGTCTGCGGCATGACGCCATCGTCGGCCGCGACAACGAGAACGACGATGTCCGTCACCTTGGCGCCGCGTGCGCGCATCGCCGTGAAGGCCGCGTGACCTGGCGTATCGATGAACGTCACCTTGCCGCCATTTGGCGCGGCGATCTGATAAGCGCCAATATGCTGAGTGATGCCGCCCGCCTCGCCGGAAACGACGTTGGCGTGCCGGATCGCGTCGAGTAGCGAGGTCTTGCCGTGATCGACATGGCCCATGATGGTCACGACCGGCGGACGCGGCACGAGATCCTCGCCGGTGTCCGGCGTGTCGAAGAGCCCTTCCTCGACATCGGCTTCGGCGACCCGCCGCACGGTGTGACCCAATTCCTCGGCGATGAGTTGCGCCGTATCCGCGTCGATGACGTCGGTGATCTTCGCCATCTGGCCTTGCTTCATCAGAAGCTTGATGACATCGACCCCCCGCTCCGACATCCGGCCGGCGAGTTCCTGAATCGTAATCGTCTCCGGCAGGATCACGTCGCGGGTGAGCTTTTCCTTAACCTCATTGACATGGCCTTTGAGGCGCTGAACACGGCGGCGGAAAGCCGCGACGGACCGCGTCCGCTCTTCTGCTTGCTCCCCCGTGACATTGGCGACCGTGAGGCGGCCCCGGCTTTTTGGCTCGGCGCCGCGGGTCGGGCGAGGGATCGCAACCTTGATCGGCAAGCCAGGCCGGCGAATGACGTGTGGCGCTTCCTCCTCATCGGCGAGCGAGGCTACTATGGGCGCCGGAGAATGGCTGGCGGGTGTTAAAGGCACACTGACAGGCGGCCTGCGCACGGCCGCACCCGAAGGGGCGGGGGCGGGTTCGCCGCCGGCGAGACGCCGTTTGGCTTCGGTTTCCGAACGGCGCTTGGCTTCTGCCTCATGGGCCCGGCGTGCCTCTTCCTCCTGTTTGCGCGCCTCGGCCGCTGCCCGCTCTTCCCGTTCGCGGCCCTCTCGCTCTTCGCGGATTTTGGCTTCGGCCTCGGCGCGCTTACGATCTTCAACCTCGCGTTCGCGGGCCCCGGAGAGCGCGCGGGACCGGGCCTCCCGCTCCTCTTCCGTCAGCGAACGCAAAATAACTCCGGACGCCGCCCGGTGCGGGTGTTGTGGCTGGGATGGGGCCGCTTGCGGGCGCGCCTTGGGCGCGGGAGGCGGCGGCGGCGCGGCGACAACTTCGCGCGGCGGCGCATGCGTTTCCCCCGGCGCCACGGCCCGGCGTTTCACTTTCTCGACGACCACCGCTTTCGAGCGGCCGTGCGAGAAGCTCTGGCGCACGATTCCCGCCTCGACGGGCCGCTTCAAGGTCAGCTTTTTGGCCGGAGCGACGCTCAACGTTGTGTCACCAGGGTTCTTGGTGTCATTCATCAGTATTACATTCCCGGGCCCGCGCCCATTCGATTTCATGGTGCCGGACGTCCAGCACTTTCAATTGCATAACAGTTCAATCCGGCTCGTCCGGTTCCGGTCCGCATGCCTCGCCGGGGCTTTCCACCCCAGGAGATCCGGACAAGTAAAACGCCAGCTTCTGGCAGCGCTTCAGAAACCCTTCACTTGCGGCTCCTTCGAGCAGAGCCGCATGTATCACATTTGCGCGTCCCAATGCCAAATCCAATTGGCCGGACGAAAATAGATTCACACGCGGCACCGTCTGCTCGAAGCCATAGCTGCGGCGCAGGACCTGCCCGAGTTTGCGCATCCCGTCGGCACCGCAATCCGCCGCATGAATGAGCCCGGCGATCGTGCGCGCGGCGATCGCTTGTTCAACTTTGGCAAAACCCGTGATGACGAGCCCTGCTTTATTGGCCATCGACAAAGCCTGGAGACAATCCTTTGTCAACAGAGCCTCGATGTCAGCTGGCAAACTTTCCGAAGCAGCAGCCTTTGTCTTGAAACCTCGCGAAAACGCTTGCCGCCGGACGGCTTCCGCGATGCGCTCCATCCGCGCGGTTACCCAAACGCCGCGTCCGGGCAATTTGCGGGCGATGTCCGGCACCACGATCGCCCCAGGTCCGAGGACAAAGCGAATCATGCCCTCCGGCTCGCCTTTCGTCCGGGTGACGATGCAGGTCCGCTCGGATGCCTCTTCCGCGCCGGCGACTCCGGATCTCGTCAAATCGATTTCTCCACGGCCAGAAGCTCATCAATTGGTGGCGCTCATGATCTTCAACATTCTGTTTTGGCTGGGAAATATTTAGTCTCCGGTTTCTTCGGCAAAAGCATCTTCGGCGGCGGGATCGGGGATGGCTTCGATCCAGCCCGCCTTGACCCGTGCAGTCATGATGAGGGTTTCCGCCTCTTCGCGCGAGATTTCAAAACCGTCAAGGATACCGGCATGTTTTTTCGTCTCGCCATCCTTGCGTTCGCTCCAACCCACGAGATCGTCGGTCGCGCAGCCGGCGAGGTCCTCCACGGTCTTAATCTCGTTCTCGCCGAAGCGGACGAGCATGGCCGTCGTAACCCCGGCGACCTCCTTGAGATCGTCCGAAACGCCAAGCTCCCGTCTTTTCGTATCCTGCTCCGCTTCAAGTTTCGCCAAATACTCATGCGCACGGGACTGAATTTCCGCTGCCGTATCTTGGTCGAACCCCTCGATCGAGGCAACCTCGGATGGCTCGACGAAGGCCAACTCCTCGACCGAACGGAAGCCTTCCGACGCCAGCAACTGGCCAACGACCTCGTCGACGTTCAGCGCGTTCATGAACGTGTTGGTGCGTTCGACAAATTCTTTCTGGCGGCGTTCCGATTCTTCCGCTTCCGTTAGGATATCGATATCCCAGCCGGTCAGCTGCGAGGCCAGACGGACATTTTGGCCGCGCCGTCCGATCGCCAGCGACAGCTGGTCGTCCGGCACGACGACTTCGATCCGCGCCGAATCCTCGTCAAGCACGACCTTGACCACTTCCGCCGGCTGCAGGGCGTTGACGATGAAGGTCGCGGCATCCGGCGACCAGGGGATGATATCGACCTTCTCGCCTTGCAATTCGGTGACGACCGCCTGCACCCGTGAGCCGCGCATGCCGACGCAAGCGCCCACCGGGTCGATCGAGCTATCCCGCGATATGACCGCGATCTTGGCGCGTGAGCCGGGATCGCGCGCGACCGATTTCACCTCGATCACGCCGTCGTAGATTTCCGGCACTTCCTGGCGGAACAGCTTGGCCATGAATTGCGGATGGGTGCGCGAGAGAAAAATCTGCGGCCCGCGCTGTTCGCGCCGAACATCATAGACATAGGCTCTGGCGCGGTCGCCCGGCCGGAATACCTCGCGCGGGATCAGTTCGTCGCGCCTGATCGTGGCCTCGCCGCGCCCAAGATCAATGATCACATTGCCATATTCGACCCGTTTCACGACGCCGTTGACGATATCGCCGATCCGGTCCTTGTACTCTTGATACTGACGGTCACGCTCGGCCTCGCGGACCTTTTGAACGATGACCTGCTTGGCTGATTGCGCGGCGATCCGCCCGAAATCGAAGGGCGGCAACGTTTCGGCGATGAAGTCACCAACCTGCGCCCCAGGGTTTTTCTTGAGCGCCTCGTTGAGGGTGATTTGCGTGGCGTCGTTCTCGATCTGATCGACGACGAGAAGCAACCGGGAAAAGCGTATCTCTCCGGTTTTCGGATTGATTTCCGCGCGCACCTCGGTTTCTTGACCATAGCGGGACCGCGCGGCCTTTTGAATGGCGTCCTCCATCGAGGCGAGGACGATCTGGCGGTCGATCGATTTTTCCCGCGCGACCGCGTCGGCGATCTGCAAGAGTTCGAGCCTATTGGCGCTGACTGCCATCACTGTCTCCTGTTCCGGATGAGGCAGCGCCGGAACGGCGCTGCGCCGGTCGTTTTGTTTGCGTCTGAGTGCCTGGATTGGTGTTGGACGTCTCACCCCCGGGAACCGGGCGTTTTGTCTTGCCCGTGCCGCGCGCGAAACGGCCGGGTCCGCGGCGAGCCTCCACCGGCTCAACCGCCTCGGCTTCATTGGCCAACGGGTCTGGCTCCGCTTTCGCGGCCCGCAGTGATTGCCGGATGAGCGCCTCGGTCAAAACCAGCCGCGCCTCGGCGATGTCGTGCAGCGGCAGCATGGCTCTCGCGGCCTCGCCGGGCTTGGCGTCGTCGCGATCGAAGGCCAGCAGCGCATGTTTGCCCTGGCCCTCGACGGCGCCGATCAGACCCCGGAACCGTTTGCGGCCCCCAATGAGACCATTCATCTCGATCCGTGCTTCCTGCGCCAAGGCGCGGAGGAAATCCGAGACGCGCACGAGCGGCCGGTCGAGCCCCGGCGAAGAAATTTCGAGACGATACGCGGTTTTCACCGGCTCCTCGACGTCGAGGACCGGAGACAGGGCCGCATTGACGATTTCGCAATCATCGATATTCATCGATCCATCCGGCCGTTCTGCCATGATTTGCACGGTCGTTCCGGCCTGCGCTGAAAGCTTGACCCGCACCAGCCGGTAGCCGAGACCAGCCAAAACCGGTTCCGCGATCCGCGCGACACGCGCCGCAAGCCCGGTTTCCTCGATCAGCCGAGGCTCGTCGAGGCTGTCTTGCGTCTCCGTAATCGTATTTTGATGATCCAAACTTCGCCGTTCCATCGCCGGGTTGCTCCGGCATCCATCTATTCCGGAACCATGCTTCGACCAGAGCAAAAGGCAATAAAAAAGAGCGGGTCCCGGAGGGCCCACTCTCAATAAAGCGATTGCTTGAAGAGAACAACCGTTATGAGAAGCATGAACGTGCACTGCATATAGCGCATCGGCCTTGTTTCTGCAAGATGCCCACACGCGGGCGAACGGTTCGAAGCCTGGAGTCACTGACCAGAGCCCGCACAAACCAGCAGATCCAAGGCCGCACCCCCCATGTCCCAAAAGACCAAATTTCCGCGAAATCCCACTTAATTTCCATCCGCCGGACGTATCCATGTATGTAAGGTTTTCGGCCGCAATCGTACCAAAACGTTTCACGTGAAACGTTTTGGTACGATTTGAGCCTCGAATCGGACAATCCGCGCAATGGGCCGTATAAGCTGGTTTCAAACCAGCCCGGCGCTTGCTTTTCTGTTCTCTTCGCGTATAAGGCGCGGTTTCGAACCGCCCGGCTCAAGGGCTGCCGTGGCGGTTCTGTTCGCTTGAATCAACAATCAGGAGCGGGATGCCCGTTCCGCCCGGCGGCCCCTTTTCAAGGTGCGCCGCTCAACGGAGACCTTAAGCAAAATGCCCAAATTGAAAACCAAATCGGGCGCCAAAAAGCGCTTCAAAATCACCGGCACAGGCAAAGTGGTCTATGCGCAAAGGGGCAAACGCCACGGCATGATCAAACGGACCCCCAAGCAGATCCGCAATCTGCGCGGCACGTCCGTGATGTTCAAGAGCGACGGCGACAACATCATAAAATTCTTCCTGCCGAACGGTTGAAGTCCGGCCCACCCTTTGTTTTTTCTTCGCGACCGGAGACTGTCCCATGGCACGCGTAAAACGTGGCGTTACCTCGCACGCCAAGCACAAAAAAGTATTGACGGCCGCCAAGGGGTTTTATGGCCGCCGCAAGAATACGATCCGCACCGCCAAGGCCGCTGTCGATCGTTCGATGCAATATGCGACCCGTGACCGGCGCGCCAAAAAGCGGGTGTTTCGCGCCCTATGGATTCAGCGGCTCAATGCGGCGGTGCGTGAGCACGGGATCACCTATTCGCGTTTCATAGATGGTCTCTCCAAGGCGGGCATCGACATGGATCGCAAGGTGCTTTCCGAACTCGCGATCAGCCAGCCGGAAGCGTTCCGGGCGGTTGTCGAGAAGGCAAAAAGCGCCCAGCTGGCTTTGGCCTGATCGCGCGGGCAATATTTGTTCCGAAGACGAAGGCGCGCGGGCAATATTTGTTCCGAAGACGAAGGGGAGTCGCGTAAACCGGGGCCCGGGGGGTAAATTGCCGCCTGGGCGAATCGGACACATCGATGATGGCGCGCGCGAACCCCAATCACGGCATGGATGCCGCCCCGGTTTCCGGGAGTGCCGGCTTCGTGCATCTCCATGTTCACAGCTCCTATTCGCTGCGCGAAGGGGGCATGAACGTGGCGGCGCTCGCCAAGCTTGCGGCGGCGGACAAAATGCCCGCGC
The DNA here is from genome assembly GCF_029855125.1 of Methylocapsa sp. D3K7. Classification (GTDB taxonomy): domain Bacteria; phylum Pseudomonadota; class Alphaproteobacteria; order Rhizobiales; family Beijerinckiaceae; genus Methylocapsa. Next base: position 1,569,448 of record NZ_CP123229.1, on the reverse strand, counting down.
TTGCGATCACCGATACGAACAATCTCTTCGGCGCCCTGGAATTTTCCGATAAGCTCGCCAACAAGGGCGTGCAGCCCATCACCGGCATCCAGATCACTCTCGATTTTCAGGATGGCGCGGCGATGGCCCCGCGCGGCGAGTCAGGCGCCGGTCATGCCTCGATCGTGCTCCTCGCGCAGGATGCCGCCGGCTATCTCAACCTCATGCACATCGCCTCGCGGGCGTGGCTCGACCCAAATCCGGGAGAGCCGCCGCATGTGGGCCTTGAACACCTCGACGGGCGGACGGAAGGGCTGATCGCCCTCACCGGGGGGCCGAATGGGCCTCTCGACCTCGCCTTTGCGCGCGACCGGGCCGAACTCGCGGCGAGCCGCGCGGCGGCACTGACGCAATTGTTTCCGGCGCGGCTTTATGTGGAAATCCAGCGCTATGGACTTCGCGTGGGGCAGCCCATCGAGCCGCGCCTCCTCGACCTCGCTTATCGTGCCTCGCTGCCTCTTGTCGCTACAAACGAGGTCTTTTTTGCCGCTGTCTCAGACTACGAAGCGCATGACGCTTTGATCTGCATTGCGGAAGGAACCGTCGTCAGCGACGGCGCCCGCCGTCAGCTTTCACCCGACCACCGCTTCAAGAGCCGCGCGGAAATGATCGCGCTGTTTGCGGACCTTCCCGAAGCCACTCAGAACAGCGTCGAGATCGCGCTGCGCTGCGCCTACCGGCCTTTGAGCCGCAAACCCATTCTGCCGCGTTTCGCGGGCCGGGGAATCGAGGACGAGGCGAAAGAGCTGCGCGCGGCGGCGGAGGCAGGCCTTGCCGCGAGGCTCGCGGCGCACGGACCGGCCCGCGGTTTCACCGCCACCGATTATCACGAAAGGCTCGCGTTCGAGCTCGACGTGATCATCAACATGAATTTCCCAGGCTATTTTTTGATCGTCGCGGACTTCATCAAATTCGCCAAATCGCAAGATATTCCGGTCGGGCCGGGACGCGGATCGGGGGCTGGGTCTTTGGTGGCCTATGCGCTGACGATCACCGATCTCGATCCGATCCGCTTCGGGCTATTGTTCGAGCGCTTCCTCAATCCCGACCGCGTCTCGATGCCGGATTTCGACATCGATTTCTGTCAGGAGCGGCGGGACGAGGTCATCGCTTATGTCCGCCGCCGCTATGGCGCCGATAAGGTCGCGCAGATCATCACCTTCGGTTCGTTTCTCGCGCGCGGCGTCATGCGCAACGTCGGCCGGGTGCTCGAAATGCCGCTCGGGCAAGTGGACAAGCTCGCCAAGCTCGTGCCGCAGAATCCAGCGGCACCGGTGAGCCTCAAACAGGCCATTGAGTCCGAGCCTCGCCTCAAGGACGCCGCCGAGACGGATCCTCGCGTGACCAAGATGCTGCAGATCGCGCAAGCCCTAGAAGGGCTTTATTCCAACGCTTCGACCCATGCGGCCGGGATCGTCATCGGCGACCGTCCGCTTGAAGAGCTCGTGCCGCTGTATCGCGATCCGAAGTCGGACATGCCGGCGACCCAGTTCAACATGAAATGGGTCGAGCAGGCGGGCCTTGTGAAGTTCGATTTTCTCGGGCTCAAAACGCTGACGATCATCGCCTATTGCCTCAAGCTCCTTGGCAAGCGCGGCATCGTGCTGGATATCGTGGGCATCCCGCTCGACGATCAGGAAACTTTCGCCATGCTGGAACGCGGCGAGACGGTTGGCGTGTTCCAGCTCGAAAGCGCGGGAATGCGCAAGGCTTTGTCCGAAATGCGGGCCGACCGGTTCGAGGATATTATCGCGCTTGTGGCCCTTTACCGGCCGGGACCGATGGCCAACATTCCGGTCTATTGCGCGGTGAAGCGCGGCGAGGAAGAGCCCGACTACATCCATCCGGAAATCGTATCGGTTCTGAAGGAGACCTTTGGCGTCATCATCTATCAGGAACAGGTGATGCAGATCGCTCAAATTCTCGCCGGTTTTTCGCTCGGCGAAGCGGATCTGTTACGCCGGGCCATGGGCAAGAAAATCAAAGCCGAGATGGCCGCGCAGCGCAACCGTTTCGTCAGCGGCGCCGTGGAACGCGGCCTGGGAACAGCGCAGGCCAATGAGATCTTCGACCTCCTCGCCAAATTCGCCGATTATGGTTTCAACAAGAGCCATGCGGCGGCCTATGCGCTGATCGCCTATCAAACCGCCTGGCTCAAAGCCAATTACCCCGTCGAATTTCTTGCCGCCTCGATGACACTCGACAAATCGAATACCGACAAGCTCGCCGAATTCTGCAATGAGGCGCGCCGCGTCGGCATCAAGATCCTGCCGCCTTCAGTGCAAACGTCGGGTGCCGATTTCGAGCCTGCCATGTCGAACGGGGAACCCGCGATCCGCTATGCTTTTTCCGCGATCAAGGGTGTCGGGGAATCGCACGCGCGCGCACTTGCGTCGGTCAACGCCAGCACGAAAACTTTGCCGGATCAGCCAGCCAGACCGGTATTCCGCGATATCAGTGAATTCGCGGCAAAACTCAATCCGCGCGAAATCAACAAGCGCACGCTTGAAAGTCTCGCCGCCGCTGGCGCTTTTGATGAATTGGACTCCTGCCGCGCGCGCGTCTTTGCCGCCGCCGAATCTATTCTCGCCGCCGCGCACCGGCGCGAGGAAGAGCGGCTTGCCGGCCAAACTGTTTTGTTTGGCGGCGAAAGCGCGAGCGCCATTCCGCTGCCTAAGGTTGAGCCCTGGCCGCTCAACGAGCGGTTGCGGCGCGAGTTCGATTGTGTCGGCTTCTTTTTGTCCGGGCATCCGCTTGATGCTTATGCGGCGATCCTCTCACGTCTGAGGGTGCAGCCGTGGGCGCAATTCGTCCGCGCCGTCAAGCAGGGCGCGTCCGCCGGGCGCCTCGCGGCGACGGTGCTTGATCGCACCGAGCGCCGTACAAAATCGGGTTCCAAGATGGGGATCGTCCTGCTCTCGGACCCGTCCGGTCAATATGAGGCAATCCTGTTTCAGGAAGGGCTCAATCAATACCGCGATCTGTTGGAAAAAGGCGCCTCCGTCCTGGTTGGCCTGCAAGCTGCGATCGAGGGGGAGGATGTGCGTGCCCGCATCGTTTCGGTGGAACCGCTCGACGCGGCAGCGAGCCGGATTGGCAAGGGCCTGCGGGTGTTTCTTCGCGACGAAAATCCGCTTGCGGAGATTGGGCGGCGGTTGCGGCAAGGAGACGCCGAAGTCTTGCTGGTTTTGCTCACCTCAAGTGGCGAGGTTGAGGTGAAACTGCCTGGCAAATTTTCTGTCTCGCCGCAGGTTGCGGGCGCGCTCAAAACCATTCCGGGGATTGTGGCAGTGGAACACGTTTAAAGGGAAACATCGATGATGAAACTTTATTGGGCGCCGCGCACGCGCTCGCTGCGGGCGCTTTGGGTTCTTGAAGAAGCGGGGGCACCTTATGAGCGAGTCAGGATCGACCTTTCGGCCGGCGAGCAAAAGACCCCCGATTTTCGCGCGATCAATCCGATGGCGAAGGTTCCGGCGCTGACGCACGGAAAGGCCTCCGTCGCCGAATCCGGCGCGATTTGCGCCTATGTCGCGGAAACCGTTCCGCAAGCCGGACTGGCGCCGCCCCTCGGCGATCCTGCGCGCGGGCGCTATCTTCAATGGCTGTTTTTTTCGCCGGGCTGTATCGAGCCTGCCTTTCTCACCAAATCCGCCAATGTTTCGGTCGATTCAAGAATGGCGAGCTTTGGCGATTTCGACCGCGTTTTCGACGTGCTTGAAGAAGCCGTCGCCACCGGCCCCTGGCTGCTGGGCGAGCGGTTCTCGGCGGCCGATGTCATGATCGGCCTCGATCTGCATTTCGGGATAGATATCTTTAAGCTCGTTCCCTCGCGGCCAGTTTTCCGCGCCTATGTCGATCGCTGTCTCGCTCGCCCGGCGCTCCAGCGCGCCAAGGCGATCGAAGCGGCGGCCGTCTGAGCCGGTCACTTTGCCAACATTCGATGAATTCAGAGTTCGTTGTGCTTGTCCTTCGCACGGCTCATAAGGTGCTCTGGAACTGAGTTTCCTGGCCGGGGTGACACCGGATGCCGCCCGAAATCTATAACGGTATGATTGATCCGCCACTCCGAGACCGCCATTTTTCGTAAGCACTCCCGGTCGTGTTCGCCGCGTTGCGCGTACCCGAGGATTTGCTCCGCAATGGCTTCCTTAGCGTGGTTATCGCTGCCCAAATTAAGCTCTCGGCAGACATCCAGGAAAGCATCGACCATGGCAGTTGTCGTTTCTGGCTCAAATACTGGTTGATTGCAAAGAAACGGGGGGATCTTGGGCATGATCCACTTCCTTATCTACAGTGCGGAGACCGAGCTGCCGCCCCTGCTTAAGCTCCGGAAATTCCGGATGCTCTAAGTATTGGCGAAGAAGATGTTATTGTCAATACTGCGTTAAATCTTTACTATACTTACATTCATGCTTCTAATAGCTTTTGTAATTTCTAGTCCCTTGGTGTCAGTGACAGCACAGCTCAAGTGACAGCGTTTAAGCAACAGGCGTGCAATTACAACTTGACGGCGAAGGCGTCTTAAGCTACTTGTTAGTAAGTACCTAAATACAGTCTCAAAACCCGGAGCTTGACAATGCCAGTGCAAAGAGTGCGCGGCGAGCGGCTTCAAATCATGCTTGCCAGTGATGAATTGGTGCTCGTGGACGATTTCCGGTTTAAGAATCGCATGCCGAGCCGGGCGGCGGCGGTGCGGGAACTGTTCAGGCGCGGCCTTGCCGCCGAAGGTTTCCACATGGCCGAGCGCGGCAGCAAATCCCGCGATTTCGGCATCATCAATGGCGCGAACGGCGAGGGACCGGAGGCTGCCTGACCCGGCCAGGTTGAGGGGTCAAGCGGGGTTTTTCGCCGGTTCTGGAACCGGAACGTCGAAGTCGTTGAGCGTCACCGGAACCAGGCAATGAGACCCACGAGATAGCAAAGCTCGGCGGCGCCATGCACGCCAAAGCAATCGCCGCCCGGCAGCTGAGTTCGGGCGGCACTCCGCCCCTGTGAGGGCCGCGGCGACGGTGGAACATTCGCAAACCTAATGGCGTTCCATGGCGTTGAATTGACAACGAGGAAACGCCGATGCGTAAAGTGGCCTGCTTTTGTGATCGCTGCGCAGTTTCGGCGGATTGGACGATGCAGCCGTCGCGGCGCAATACGCGTTTTTTTGACCTGGCCGTAACCTGTCATGGAGAAACGGAAAAATTTTTGGTGGCCGCGTCGGAGTTGATGCACCTTCGAGACCCTGCCACGGGACGCGAAATGCTCTCGCCCCTTTACGTCATTGCCTTTGAGGGCGCGCAACCCAGCAAGCGAGTCCGCCTCATCCAAACCTCCCCGAATTTGTTCATCCGCCTCATGAACGCTACCAACCGTCTCATGGGCGAGTGAAACCGGGCGAGCTGCCCCCAAGTTCAGGGCTTGCGGAGCTGCGCGCGCTAAATCCGAATCCCCCGATATTCAAAAAACAGCCGGGTCAAAAGCAACAGGACGGCAAAGATGACTACGGTCAGAGCGAACGAGCGGGCCTGCTCGCTAGAGCGGCCGGGGAAATTCGCGCGAAAACTGTCCCAAAGCTTCTGCCACCATGGCACTTTTGGCGGCGGACGGTGAAGATGAAAATGCGACATGGGGATTTTCCGTGCCAGAGAACGGTCAGCGGGACCTTATGCCCCGCCGAGCCAGCGGACGACGGTATCCTCGATCATCTCAAGTCTCTCGCCATGGTAGAAAATCATGACCCAAAAACCCGCCAAGGCAATCCCAACCGCCATCATCGCCCCGCCCACTATCAAAATGCGGTCCATCCTGGTTTCTCCTCCTGATCATGTCATTGATTTTCAAGCTTGAACGCTGGAACAGCGCTGGTCACGGGTAAGGTATCCGAGGGCAAATTTCCAAAAAATCGCAGGGCGAAAACCTAATCCTATCTCAGGATTTCGCTCGCTCCAAATCACCGCTCCGTACCGAGTAGCCGCCTTGCAACCGCCCTTTTGGTACGATTGACGGAAAACCGGACAAGGTTTTCAAAATCTCGGAATGTCCGGGAACGCCAATTTTCCACCATGAACATGCATCTGTCCCAGCTCCGCGCAGCGGTGCAACACGGGAAAAACTTTGCCTGGATTGAGCAGTTGCTTTGCGTCGAATGCGCATTTGACGCGGATTTGCTGGGCGAGATCGATCTCTGAAAACATCTCCGGCATCAAGTCGCGTTTCTCGACGCCGACGCCATGCTCGCCGGTGAGGACACCGCCGTGCTTGACGCAGAGCCTGAGAATATCGGCGCCAAATTCCTCGGCGCGTGCCAGTTCGCCGGGCTTGTTGGCGTCATAGAGGATTAATGGATGCAAATTGCCATCGCCCGCGTGAAAAACATTGGCGACACGCAGCCCGTGCTTTTCAGAGAGCTCCCGCATGCCCGCGAGAACTTTTGGCAATTCCTTGCGGGGGATCGTGCCGTCCATGCAGAAATAATCGGGCGACAGGCGGCCGACCGCCGGAAACGCCGCCTTGCGGCCCGCCCAAAATGTCAGCCGCTCGGCGTCGGAATTTGAAATCTTGCAGTGCGCCGCTCCATGCGCCTTTGCGATGGCCTCAACGAGTCCCACAAGATGGTCGACCTCGACCGGCGGGCCATCGAGTTCGATGATCAGCAGCGCTTCCGCATCCCGCGGATAGCCCGCATGGACAAAATCTTCCGCCGCGTGGATGGCGGGTCTGTCCATCATTTCCATGCCGCCCGGAATGATGCCCGCTCCGATAATACTCGCGACGCAAGCCCCCGCCGCTTCGCTGGAGTTGAAAGCGACCAGCAAGGCGCGGGCTGATTCTGGAGCGCGCAGAATGCGGACGGTCACCTCGGTCACCACGCCAAGCATCCCCTCCGAACCGGTGACAAGTGCGAGCAGATCGTAGCCCGCCTGGTCAAGATGAGACCCGCCAAGCCGGACGATTTCGCCAGTCATGAGGACCAGCTCGCAGCCGAGCACATTGTTGGTCGTAAGGCCATATTTCAGACAATGCACACCGCCGGAATTCTCCGCGACATTGCCGCCAATCGAGCAGGCGATCTGGGAGGAGGGATCGGGGGCGTAGTAAAAACCCTGCGCCTCGACCGCGCGGGTAATCGCCAGATTGGTGACACCCGGTTCAACGACCGCGAAACGGTTGGCGAAGTCGATCTCCTTGACCTTGCTGAACTTCATCATCGAGATGAGAACACCGTCTTCGAGCGGCAGGGCGCCCCCCGAGAGCGAGGTTCCAGCGCCCCGCGCCACCACCTTCACATTGTTTTCATGACAGTAGGCGAGCACCTTTTGGACGTGCGCGACGGTTTCCGGCAAGACGACCACCATCGGCAGTGTGCGGTAGGCGGTCAGGCCGTCGCTTTCATAGGGGCGGCGGCCAGCCTCCGGTTCGATGACCCCTTCACCGGGCAGGATTTCTCGCAAGGCGGCGACGATTTTTGCCCGCCGTGCAAGAATGGTTTTGTCGGCCTCAATAGGCTTCATTCTCGTGGACCTTTCAGTGTCGCCTTTTTCGGGCCGGCGAACCCGAAAACGCTCGTTTTTACGACAAAACGCCTCTTCACGGCGAGAGTCCAACTTCCTTGCTTTCCGGTTTCGGCCGCCCTATAAGCGCATCCATTCCACACGAGGATCGCGCGACCCTGCTTCAAGGGCCGCTCCCGGTGGCCTCTCGTTCCCTCCCGGAAAGAGAGGTCCATAACGATCCCCGGCGGCCTTAACCGGAGAAGTAACGATCATGGCACTGCCAGAATTCACAATGCGCGGTCTCCTCGAATCTGGGGCTCATTTCGGCCACCAGTCGCACCGCTGGAACCCCAAGATGGCTCCGTTCATCTTCGGCGCCCGCAACAATATCCATATCATCGATCTTGCCCAGACAGTCCCGCTGCTGCATCAGGCCTTGAAGGCGATTTCCGATACGGTCGCGCGGGGCGGCCGGGTGCTGTTCGTCGGCACCAAGCGGCAGGCGCAGGATGCGATTGCCGATGCCGCCAAACGGTCGGCGCAATATTACATCAATTCGCGCTGGCTTGGTGGCATGCTGACGAATTGGAAGACGATTTCGGCGTCGATCCAGCGTCTGCGCAAATTGGACGAACAACTTGAGGGCGGCGCTGTCGGCTTGACCAAGAAAGAGCGTCTCATGATCTCGCGGGAACGCGAGAAGCTTGAAAAAGCGCTTGGCGGCATCAAGGACATCGGTGGCATCCCCGATCTGATCTTTGTTATCGACACCAACAAAGAGCAGTTGGCCATCAAGGAAGCACAACGGTTGCATATCCCGGTGGTGGCGATTCTCGACACCAATTCCGATCCGGACGGGATCACCTTTCCGGTGCCCGGAAATGACGATGCCGGACGGGCGATCGTCCTCTATTGCGATCTTGTTGCCCGCGCGGCGATCGACGGCATTTCGCGGGCGCAGGGTTCGGCTGGCGTCGATTTCGGCGAAATAGAAAAGCCAGTCGCCGAAGTGCTGCCGGCCGCCCGGGTGTTGCCGGCTGAGACGGGTGTCGTGAGTGACGGCGTTGAGTCGCCTGAAGGCGTTTTCGAACTCCTGACAGCGCCGCGAGGAGCCCCTGATGATCTCGTCAAATTGCCGGGTATTGGACCTCAGATCGTCAAGAAACTGAATGATGCCGGCATCTATCATTATTGGCAGATTGCCGCCATGACCCCGGCGGATGCGGCGAAATTAGATCGCGACCTAAAGCTTGCCGGCCGTATCGAACGCGACGGCTGGATCGAGCTGGCGCGCGGTCTCACTGCGGGCTGACCGGGACGCACTGGTTGTCGAAGTCGCTGGACGTGTTGGCGATTGGCTTTTTCTGGCGATCCCTTCGCCGGCCGATGGGCCGGCCTCATTTGCTTTCTGGAAGATGAAGGAACCCAATATGGCGAACGTCACCGCGGCGATGGTGAAGGATCTTCGTGAGAAGACCGGCGCCGGCATGATGGATTGCAAGAACGCCCTCGGCGAGACGGCGGGCGACATCGAAGCGGCCATCGACTGGCTGCGCAAGAAAGGGTTGTCCAAGGCCGCCAAGAAATCCGGACGGATCGCCGCCGAAGGGCTCGTCGCGGTTCATGTCCACGGTCTCGAAGGGGTTGCCGTCGAGGTCAATTCGGAGACGGATTTCGTTGCGCGAAACGCCGATTTCCAAGCGCTTGCCGGAAACATCGCGCGGGTTGCCGTTGAAACCGGCACGACCGAAGCCGAAGCCTTGAAAGCCGCGCCTTATCCCGGCGGCGGGACAGTCGGCGATGCGATCGCCAATGCCATCGCCACGATCGGCGAGAATATGACATTGCGGCGGGCCGCCGCAGTGCAGGTCGCGCAAGGAGTCGTCGGGCAATATGTGCATAATGCGGTCGCGGAAGGCCTCGGGAAAATCGGGGTTCTGGTTGCCCTCGACTCGAAGGGCGATCGTTCCTCGCTGGCGCCGCTTGGGCGCTTGATCGCGCTCCATATCGCCGCTGCGAATCCGCTGGCGCTCGATTCGTCGGATCTCGATCCCGCCATCGTCGCGCGCGAAAGAGCCGTACTTGAAGGCAAGAATGCTGGGAAGCCAGCACATGTGCTTGAAAAGATCGTCGAGTCCGGGCTGAAATCCTACTACAAGGAAGTATGCCTCCTGGATCAACCCTCGATCCATGCCGAGCATACGGGCAAGACGATCGGCCAAGCCGTTAAGGACGCGGAAAAGGCTGCGGGAGCATCGGTCAGCGTGAAAGCCTTTGTACGCTACGCCCTCGGCGAGGGGATCGAAAAGCAAGAGACCGATTTCGCGGCCGAAGTTGCAGCCGCCGGCGGCCAAATCTAAACGCCAAGGCCGTTCGTCAATCGGCCGTTGGCGGGGCTGCCGGGTCTGACTCCTATGCGCAGGCACTCGTTAAGGCGGTATGCGCTGTGCCGAGGCACTTTTAGGGCCCAGTTGCCTATTGTTTATATTTGACTTGCGGCGGGTTTCGCGGGAGGTTCCGTGAACCCGCCTGCCGCCTCGGCTCTTTTTGATTTTTCGACGGAGGATTTCAATGTTTGTTGGCCGCGCTTTTATGCTTGCCGGCGTCTCCGTGGCGTCGCTCTTGTTTGGCGCCGTGACTGTAGGACAAGCCGCCGAAGACATACGTCACTTGTGCAGCGAAAAATACCAGGCCGCGAAAGCGGGGGGCACATTGAACGGCGACACTTGGCCGCAATTTTACAGCAAATGCACGGCCGAAGCGAAGGAAAGCGCGGCTGCCGCGGAATCCGCAGCGGCGCCGCCGGCGGTTGATGTACGCCACATCTGCAGCGAAAAGTACCAGGCGGCCAAGGCGGCGAATGCCTTGAACGGCGATACTTGGCCGCAATTTTACAGCAAATGCACGGCCGAAGTGAAGGCGAACCCGCCCGCTGCGGCGGCAACAAACGAAGCGCCGGCGCCGGCGGTTGCCGCCGCGCCACCAGCCGAGGCAGCCCCGCCGCCAATCGCCGCGGCTCCGCCGCCGGTCGAGGCGCCACCCCCGGCGCCCGTTGCGGCCGAGGCTCCTCCGCCTCCCGCGTCGGTGGTTGCTCCCGCTCCCGCCAACCCCTTGAAGAAAGCTCCAGCGAAAAAGGCGACGACAGCGCCAGTGGCGGCGGCAGCACCGAGCACAGCGGTTTTCCCTTCGGCGGTGTCAGCTGACTTTGCCAAGGAAACGCCTTATAAGGCGCGGCTCAAAACCTGCGCCGAACAATATAAGGTCAACAAAGCAACCAATGCCAATGGCGGCCTGAAATGGATTCAGAAGGGTGGTGGCTATTGGAGCGAGTGCAACAAACATTTGAAGGGGTAACAGCACCCCTTAGAATGTCTCGTGCGCGCGATCCTGCGTCTGGGCTCGCGCGCCTCATTTGCAACTGGGTGATCGTAATTTTAGCCGAGATAAGCGTAGGCCGCGCCGATTGAGCCAAGCGCGCCGAGCACGAGAGCCGTGTACCACGGCCACCGCTGACCGCGCATGATGATCGAAATGGTCGCAATAGCAATCGCGACATGTAGTAGCGTGACAGCGACCGTCAAAATATGGTGGCGGTGTTCGTGGTTTTCACTCTCGCGCAGATTATCCTCGGTTTGCCGTTCGAGGGCTTTTCCTTTGGCGAACAGCTCCTCCTCATCCTTGCCGTATCGCTCTGCCTGATTCTTAAAATCGTCGGCCTGGGGGCCGGCGTTGGCGGCGGCGATGGCATAGAGATTCTTCTTGATGCTCTTCGCCTGATAAAAATTCCAATTGTCGGTGGCTTGATTCTGAATGAGGACCGCCGTGTTCTTGGCGTTCATCGCGGCGGCGGTTTCGAGCGTCTCAAGGCTGCCGACCGTGGCTGCGACAACCGCGAGGATCGCAATTGTGACCGATACCCTCATGAGAAAAGGGTCGCCCAGCAGCGAAGCATGTTCTGCGTGTTCGGCATGCTCGAAATGCTCGGCTGGCGATTCGGACATAGACTAGCTCCCCGATATTGATCTGCTTGGTATCGTCATATCCGTATGAGCGCCACCATGAGCCATGCTAAGGCCAAAATTGCCTTTGCAATGTCCTCCTAGAGCCGCAAGTGCGCTTGTTCGGTTTGAATCACGGCGTGACAACCGGCGTTTTAATGGACAGAAGCTAGGGTAAAATCTATAACTCGGCTACGGCGGCTAGATACCCGCGAGGTCTCGCGAAGTCCAGCCACAAAAAGGAGTTGTCGGGAAATCATGCAGGCGACCAGCGTTGAAGAGATAGACACCGTGGAGCAATCATCGCTCAACCGCCGCACCATGGTCGATTGCCAGGTACGGACGTTTGACGTGACCGATCAAGCCCTCTTGGCCAGGATGCTGGACGTTCCGCGTGAACATTTTCTTCCCCCCGAACTCGCGCCGCTGGCTTATTCGGACAATGGGCTGCAGCTGAACGCCGGCGGTGAACGCCGCACACTTTTGCCTCCGCTCATCCTGGCGCGTCTCATCCAAGGCGTTCATGTGACACCGGCTGATCGTGTGCTCGATGTTGGGGCGGCAACCGGTTATTCATCAGCGCTGCTGGCGGGACTGGCCGGGACTGTCGTCGCGCTCGAATCGGACCCGGCGCTCTCCAAAGCATTACGGTCCAATCTCGATTCCGCTGGATTGACCAAGGTGCAAACCGTCCTTGGGCCGCTTGAAGGCGGTGCGCCTAACGAAGCGCCCTTTGACGTGATTTTCGTTCACGGCGCGGTTGAGGCCAATCTCGATGCCCTCTTTGCGCAACTGAAGAACGGCGGCCGTTTGGCTGCATTCGTGCCGCTTCCCGGCGATCTGACGGGGCGGGCCAGCAAAGCCGTGCGCTACGAAAAGATTGACGGAGCAACCGGTTACCGGATTTTGTTTGATGCTTCGGCCCCATTCCTCGACGCTTTCCGGCGGACCGAGCAATTCACGTTTTTTTGACGTGTTACTCAGGAGGAAGCGGGGAGGTTTGCCGCAATCGTCACAATTTGGCGGCGGCACTCGGATTTGATGATTTTGTTCGCTGGCCTGGCAAATCGTCGCCACTCCAAGCTAAAATAGTTGATGGGTGTCCGTTGATGCGCCGTGCCGCCCTAGCTCGTAAAATAATCCAGCCGCGCGCCTTTTTCGCGGGACTTGCTGGATTTTTTATTGTTTTGTCCCCGCTTTGCCATTCGGCCAGCCGCGCGGAAACGATGTCGAGTGCCTTGGCGCGCGCCTATGCCGGTAACCCGGACTTGAACCAGGAACGCGCCGGGGTCCGCGCCACGGACGAAAATTTGCCTCGCGCAACCTCCAGCTGGCGGCCGACGGCCGTTGCGACAGGGCAGTATGGCTATAATTATTTCGATCTGTCCGCCATCGGAACGGCGACGACCGGGCTCGGCACGAACGCTCCGGTGACCAGAACCCGGGTCGGGACAAGGCAGGGGACGGACCCGGGATCGCTTGGTTTAACCGTTACCCAAAATCTCTTTAACGGCAACCGCACGGTCAACGGGGTGCGGCAGGCCGAATCGACCATCTTCGGCGCACGTGAGACCTTGCGGAATACGGAGCAAAGCGTGCTCATCGCCGGTGCGACCGCTTATATGAATGTCCTGCGCGATACTGCGATCCTCGATCTGCGCAAGAACAACATCATCGTCCTCGAAGAGCAATTGCGGCAAACCCGCGACCGGTTCACGGTTGGCGAGGTGACACGGACCGACGTCGCTCAGGCCGAATCAAGTCTTGCGACGGCGCGCTCCGATTATTTTACCGCGCAAGCCATCCTTCAAGACAGCGTCGCCAATTACCGCCAGATCATCGGCGTCGAACCGACGCGGCTCGAACCGGCGCGCACAATCGAATCCTTGCTGCCGCGCTCTCTTGGCGTCGCAGTAGACTTGGCGCTGGCCGAGCATCCCGCCATTCAAGCCGCTTTGCATGAGACGGACGCGGCCGCCCTTCAGGTCAAGCTTGTCGAGGGAGAACTCTACCCGACGGTCAACCTCGTCGGCAATGTTCAGCAAAATTACAATAATACCGGTATCCAGGGAGAACGTTTCTTCAACGGTTCGATCATGGGGCAGGTCACGGTGCCGATCTATGAAGGAGGCGAAGTCTACGCGCGTGTGCGCCAGGCCAAGGAAACGCTGGGTCAGGCCCGCCTGCAAGCCGATCTTCAGCGCGACATCATTCGCGCATCCGTGGTTTCGTCCTGGGGCCAACTCGACACCGCGCGAGCGGTCATCCAATCCTCGAAGGCAGCGGTTAAGGCGGCCGAGATCGCGCTCGACGGAATCCGGCAGGAGGCGGACGTCGGCCAGCGGACCACTTTCGATATTCTCTTCGCCCAGCAGGTCTTGCTCAATACGCGGGTCAGTCTCGTGATCGCGCAGCGTGACAGGGTCGTCGCCTCCTATGCTGTCATGGCGGCGATCGGCCGGCTCGCTGCGGCCAATCTCAATCTGACCGTCACGCAATATGACCCGACCATCCATTTCGACCAGGTCAAGGACAAATGGATCGGCCTTCGCACCCCGGATGGGCGCTAACGATCCGGCTTCCTTCCGCAAGCTTGGGTCAAGGCGCATACGCCAAGCTGCGCATCGACTTGTCAAACAGGAACAAATCCTGTCAGTTTGCAGGCTCCGGTGGGACACCTTCCTGGGCCCGATAGCCCTTTCCCGTGCGTCAGCGATTGTTCAAGGTCCGCGGACCCACCGCTTTGAAGGCCTGATCATGAACGTAGCCAATCCCCTCCCGAAAGACCGTCCCATGCCGCAGTCAAGGCCGCACGAACCTTCCATGGAAGAAATTCTCGCTTCAATCCGGCGTATCATCGCCGACGACCAAGCGTTGTCCGCGAGCCAAGCTGGCCCGCAGGAGGAGATTCAGCGGCCGGATCTCAATGGGGATGGCGTCGAGCAAGGGTCGGGTAATGGCAGTCCCCGCGTTTCAAACGCCACCAACAGTTCCGTGCGCGAAGCCTTCAACACGCTGCTTGCCAGCCGCTTCGTTCAACACAGCGATGCCGTCGTCGGTCTAACCCGCGAGATGCTGCGTCCTATGCTCAAAACCTGGCTTGACGACAATCTGCCGAGGATCGTGGAACGTCTCGTCGCCGCCGAGATCGAGCGGGTCGCGCGCGGCGAATAAGCGGGGGTTGCCTCCAGCGGTGCGGCTGCTTCCGCCTTAAGCCCCGCGCGGCGGGGGGCCGGGCGTCCCCGCGCTCTTGCTTTTTGGCCGCTTGTTTGCCATCGCTCACAGCTGATGCAGCTCGCTGAGCGCGCAGGCGAAACGCGGAACACTCTCAATGGAAAAGACGTTCGATCCCAACGTGGTCGAGGGCCGTATCTCGGCTCTATGGGAGGCTGCTGGCGCCTTCCGGGCGGGCCGTCCGGAGCGGGCAGGGGCGGCGCCTTTCACGATTGTCATTCCGCCGCCGAATGTCACCGGCTCCCTGCATATGGGGCACGCGCTCAATACGACCTTGCAGGACATTCTCTGCCGGTTCGAGCGGATGCGCGGCAAGGATGTGCTGTGGCAGCCCGGCACCGATCACGCCGGCATCGCGACCCAGATGGTGGTCGAGCGGCAATTGATGGAGCGCCAGGAACCCGGCCGGCGCGATATGACACGGGAAAAATTTTTGGAGCGCGTTTGGCAATGGAAGGAGGAATCGGGCGGCGCGATCATCGAGCAACTCAAACGGCTCGGGGCCTCCTGCGACTGGTCGCGCGAGCGTTTTACCCTGGACGAAGGGCTCTCCCGCGCGGTCACGAAAGTTTTTGTCGCGCTCTATAAAGAAGGCCTCATTTACAAGGACAAGCGTCTCGTCAATTGGGACCCTGCGCTGCAAACGGCGATCTCCGATCTCGAGGTCGTGCAGGTCGAGACCAAGGGCCATCTTTGGCATTTCAAATATCCGGTCGTCGATGACGTAGGGAAAGAGACCGACGAATTCATCGTGGTCGCGACGACGCGGCCGGAAACCATGCTCGGCGATACGGCCGTCGCCGTGCATCCAGACGACGAGCGCTATAAGCCTTTGCAAGGGAAGCGCGTGCGCCTGCCGCTGGTCGGGCGCCTGATCCCGATCGTTGCCGACGAATATTCAGATCCCGAGAAAGGCACGGGCGCTGTGAAGATTACACCGGCGCATGATTTCAATGACTTTGAGGTGGGGCGGCGGCATCAGCTACCGATGTTCAATATCTTAGATCCTGAAGCAAAAATCACATTCTTTGGCGTTGGACAGGGTTTTTTTGGTGGTGTTCCAGCTTCAGACGACCTTACGGAGACGACAGAGCTGGAAGGACTATCTCGGGAAGCAGCACGTAAGCGAGTTATCGATATGATGGACGCGCGTGACCTCCTTGATAAGATCGAGCCTCACACGCATATGGTCCCACATGGCGACCGCTCAGGTACCATCATAGAGCCCTGGCTGACTGAACAATGGTATGTCAAAGCCGAGGTTCTCGCTCAGCCCGCCTTGGACGCAGTTCGGAGAGGCAACACGAGCTTCATCCCGAAAAATTGGGAGAAGACCTATTTCGATTGGCTCGAA
The DNA here is from genome assembly GCF_029855125.1 of Methylocapsa sp. D3K7. Taxonomy (GTDB): domain Bacteria; phylum Pseudomonadota; class Alphaproteobacteria; order Rhizobiales; family Beijerinckiaceae; genus Methylocapsa. The sequence goes on along the minus strand of NZ_CP123229.1, from coordinate 1,553,336 downwards.
AACATTCAGCCTTGGTGCATCTCGCGCCAACTCTGGTGGGGTCATCAGATACCCGCTTGGTATGGACCGAAATTCACTGCTGCAAAAAGCGCCTTAGCAGAAGAGTTCGAGATTTTCGTCGCACCCAGCGAAACGCAGGCCATCGAACTCGCAAAAAGTCGATATAGGGAGGCACTTTCAGAAGGGCGAGAAATCAGAGTTTTGAGTTCCAAGCCTGATTATGCAGATTTTGCTAATGTGATGAATCCGGTCTTCGACGGAGGACCAATTCCCATCTGGCGCGATCCCGACGTCCTCGACACCTGGTTTTCCTCCGCCCTCTGGCCTTTCTCTACCCTCGGCTGGCCGGATGAGACGCCGGAGCTAAAACATCGCTATCCGACGAGCGTGCTCGTCACCGGCTTCGACATCATCTTCTTCTGGGTCGCCCGGATGATGATGATGGGTCTGCATTTCATGGACGAAGTGCCGTTTCACGACATCTATATCCACGCCCTCGTCCGCGACGAGAAGGGCGCGAAAATGTCGAAGTCGAAGGGCAATGTGGTCGATCCCTTGCACCTTATCGAGACCTATGGCGCGGACGCGCTGCGCTTCACGCTCGCCGCTATGGCGGCGCAGGGCCGCGACATCAAGCTTTCGACGCAACGCATCGAGGGCTACCGGAATTTCGGAACAAAACTCTGGAACGCGGCGCGTTTCGCCGAGATGAACGGCTGCGTGCGGCAAGCCGCGTTCGATCCGCACCAGGTTCAAATCACGCTCAATGGCTGGATCATTGGCGAAACTGCCAAAGCGCTCGCCGATGTGACCGCCGCGATCGAGGCCTATCGTTTCAACGATGCCGCCAACGCCGCCTATCGGTTTGTTTGGAATATTTTTTGCGACTGGTATCTCGAACTCGCCAAGCCGCTCCTGCAGGGCGCCGATGGACCAGCCAAGGACGAAACGCGCGCCGCGACCGCCTTTGTCCTCGAAGAAATCACAAAACTCCTGCATCCGTTCATGCCATTCATGACCGAGGAGCTTTGGGCGATCACCGCCACCCCCGAACTGCCCCGCGCGACTGTGCTGGCCCTTGCCGAATGGCCCCAGATGGAGGGATATGAAAATCCTGCGGCAGAAGCCGAGCTCAGCTTTATCGTTGACCTGATTTCGGAGGTCCGTTCGGTGCGGGCGGAAATGAATGTGCCCGCCGCCGCGCAAATTCCGCTGGTGCTCGTGAACACCTCACCGGACGTCAAAGCGCGCGCGGAAGCATGGGCCGAAACCCTCAAGCGCCTCGCCCGGCTTTCGGACATTTCCTTTGCCGCCGAACCGCCGGAGAAATCGGTGCAGATGGTCGTGCGGAAAACGCTCGCGGCCTTGCCGCTGCAAGGCATCGTGGACGTTGCGGCGGAGAAGGCAAGGCTTGCCAAGGAAATCACCAAACTGACGGGCGAGGCCGGAAAAATCGAAGCAAAGCTCAACAATGCCGACTTCGTTGCCCGCGCGCCGGAAGAGGTGATTGAGGAAAACCGCGAAAGACTCAGCGAGGCTCTGTCGCGCGTCGAAAAGCTCGAAGCCGCGCGCACCCGGCTTGGCGATCTCTAGCGCTCACCCGGCGATGGCGTCTAACACGAGCTTTGTGTTCAAGGCGATGATCGCGACACCGATGACGGCGGCGATACCTGTGGTTGCGAGGGGTGCTTTCAACCTGCCCATCCGTTTGCGGGAGGCGGTAAACCACACCAGCGGAACGACCGCGAAGGGGAGGGTGAGGCTCAACACGACTTGGCTCAGGACAAGCAAGCCGTTGGTCGCACTGGCGCCACCGATGAGGATGACGCCAACGGCGGGCACGATGGCGACGAGCCGCGTCAGCAGCCGCCGGGCCACGGGATTGAGCTTTATATTGATGAAACCTTCCATGACGATCTGACCGGCGAGGGTAGCGGTCAGGGTCGAGTTCAAACCGCAGGCAATGAGCGCAATGGCGAACAGTTTGGCGGCGAGCGCACTGCCGAGCAGTGGCGCGATCAGCCGGTAGGCATCCGGCAATTCGGCGACCTCGGGATGGCCATGCGCGTGGAACGCGGCGGCGGCGAGGATTAAAATGGAGCCGTTGATCAACAGTGCGAAAAGCAGCGCGATCGTCGAATCGAGAATTGCGAAGCGGATCGCGGACGATTTTTCGGCATGGCTCGGGCCGACCGCGCGTGTGAGTACAATGCCCGAATGCAGATAGAGATTATGCGGCATCACCGTCGCGCCCAAAATCCCCAGCGCGATATAAAGCATCGCCGGATTGGTGATGAGGTCGCGGGTGGGCAAAAGGGCCTTGGCGACATCCGCCATATCTGGCCGGGCGAGGACAAGCTCGATCGCGAAACAGGATGCGATCAAGATGAGGAGCGTGACAACAAAGGCTTCGAGCTTGCGGAACCCAAAACGTGTAAAGGCAAGGATGAGCAAAGCGTCGAGCGAGGTCAAAATGACACCGGCGCCAAGTGGCAAGCCGGTCAGCAGCTCAAGCCCGATCGCGGTGCCAATGACTTCGGCAAGGTCGGTCGCGACGATCGCCAGCTCCATGATCAGCCAAAACACCAGTCGCACGGGGCGGGGGAAGGCTTGGCCGCAATTCTGGGCGAGATCGTGCCCGGTCGCGAAAGCGAGCCGCGCCGACAACGCCTGCAGGACGATGGCCATCAGGCTCGACAGAACCGCGACGAACAGCAGCGCCATGCCGAATTTCGAGCCGCCGGCGAGCGCCGTCGCCCAATTGCCGGGATCCATATAGCCGGTGGCGACGAGATAGCCTGGCCCCGCAAAACTCAGGAACCGGCGAAAAAGCGGACCGGTTTTTGGGACGTGCACGCTGCCATGCGCGGCCCCAAGGGAAGGCGAGATTTTCCGCGGGATCGTCTGGGCGGCGGAGAGCGGCATCAATGTCCTTTCAAGCCATTCATAAAAATCACAAGTCGGGCTCTCCTGATCGGCAGCTTGCGCTCCCTATACCATAACATGTAGCTTTGGCTACATCATTGTTGAAGTCAAAAAAAGTTGACTTGAGTCTCATTTGTTCGAATTTGAGCTGCGTGGGCGCGCGGTGCGGCCAAGGAAACATGAGAGATGGTGAAGAAAGCGGTTTTGGCGACGCCCGCCGAACTCCCCGGCGAAGCGGTTCAGGCCGAGCGCTTTGAAAAAGCCCGCTCGGCCCAGGCCACTGCGGTTCTCGAGGACTATGTCGAACTTATTGACGATCTCCTGGCGAGCGATGGCGAGGCGCGGCCAACGGATATAGCCCGCCGGCTTGGCGTCACCCATGCAACCGCGATCAAGACGATCACCCGCCTCAAGCGTGAGGGACTGGCCACCTCGAAGCTTTACCGTGGCGTGTTTCTCACGCCCGAGGGTCATGGTCTTGCCGATCGGGTTCGCTCCCGCCACCGGCTCGTCGTCGATCTTTTGCGCGCCGTCGGGGTTCCCGAGGATTGCGCGGAACTCGACGCAGAGGGCATCGAGCATCATGTGTCCGACATCGCGCTGGCGGCATTCGCACGTTTTTTGAAACGGCATAGTCCTTAGCCTCGCGGAAACCCGTCCAGGTAAACCCTCGCAACAGTTGCCGGTTCATTGTGAAAACCCATTTGGGTCTTGTTTGGCTCCGCTCAATCCATTTCGGTGGCCGGGCTTAGGCTCCGGGCGTTGACTCGGGGCGTTCTATGAATGGTTGAAAATTCGGCGTCAGTGTGCAGCGACACCAAAATTCGCTAGCCATGGCGGAATTTGTGACTTTGATGTCACATAGGCAGACGAGTTAACTTTGACTTGGCATTGCAAGAAGAACGCGCTTTTTTAGTCTTTAACAACTTGCTAGTGTAGGTATTGAAGTCCAATTTCAAAGGCGCAGCCTGTGGCTTGCGGCGCATTGCACGATAGGAATTTCCGCCCGCTGACACGCGGGGCATACGATTTTTTTGACGACGCCTGCAATCTGACAAACCCATGTTTAGGCCGGTAAGTTCGGAACCCTGTTCTATGGACAATCACGTTTTCGATAAATCAAAGCTTCCCAGCCGGCATGTGACGGAAGGCACATCGCGCGCCCCGCACCGTTCGTATCTGTACGCCATGGGACTAACGCGCGAACAAATTCATCAGCCTCTTGTAGGTGTGGCCTCCTGCTGGAATGAGGCGGCTCCTTGCAATATTTCCCTGATGCGGCAGGCCCAGGCGGTCAAGCGGGGTGTGGCGGCGGCAGGCGGGACGCCCCGCGAATTCTGCACCATCACGGTCACCGATGGCATCGCCATGGGCCATGAAGGGATGAAATCCTCGCTCGTCTCGCGGGATGTCATCGCCGATTCGGTCGAACTGACCATGCGTGGCCATTGCTACGATGCGCTCGTTGGTCTTGCCGGTTGCGACAAATCTCTGCCCGGCATGATGATGGCGATGCTGCGTCTCAACGTGCCTTCGATTTTCATTTATGGAGGTTCGATCCTTCCTGGAACCTTCAAAGGACGGCCGGTCACGGTCCAAGATCTTTTCGAAGCGGTCGGCAAATATTCGGTCGGCGACATGTCGGCCGAGGATCTGGACACGCTCGAGACCGTCGCCTGTCCCTCGGCGGGTGCTTGCGGCGCCCAATTCACCGCCAATACCATGGCCACCGTTTCGGAGGCGATCGGCTTGGCTCTGCCTTATTCGGCCGGGGCGCCGGCGCCCTATGAAATTCGCGACCGGTTCTGCACGACGGCGGGCGAAATGGTGATGGAATTGATCGCCAGCAATCTCCGCCCGCGCGATATCGTGACGAGGAAGGCGCTCGAAAACGCCGCGACGGTTGTCGCCGCTTCGGGCGGCTCGACCAACGCCGCCTTGCACCTCCCGGCGATCGCCAATGAATGCGGAATTGCCTTCGATCTTTTTGATGTCGCCGAAATTTTTAAGCGGACACCCTACATCGCTGATCTGAAGCCAGGCGGCAAATACGTCGCCAAGGATATGTTCGAGGCGGGCGGGGTTCCCTTATTGATGAAGACTTTGCTCGATCACGGTTTCTTGCACGGTGATTGTATGACCGTGACTGGCCGTACGGTTAACGAAAACTTAAGTAAAGTCGTGTGGAACGAGGATCAGGACGTTATCTGGCCCGCCGACAAACCGATCACCGCCACGGGGGGTGTCGTCGGTCTTCGGGGAAGCCTCGCCCCCGAAGGGGCAATTGTAAAGGTCGCTGGTATGCCGCAAGCGGAACTGACCTTTAAGGGACCAGCGCTTTGCTTTGACAGCGAAGAAGCATGTTTTGAGGCCGTGACGAACCGCCGCTACACGGAAGGTTGTGTGTTCGTCATCCGCTATGAGGGGCCACGCGGCGGTCCTGGCATGCGCGAAATGCTTTCGACCACCGCGGCTTTATACGGCCAGGGCATGGGTTCCAAGGTCGCGCTGGTCACCGATGGGCGCTTTTCGGGCGCGACGCGCGGTTTCTGTGTTGGTCATGTTGGGCCGGAGGCGGCGGTCGGCGGCCCCATCGCGCTGGTGCGCGACGGAGATATCATCGCGATAGATGCCATTAATGGAACCATCGACCTCCAAATAGGGGATGCGGAATTCGCCCAAAGGAAAAAAGATTGGAAACCCCGTAAAACTAATTTCGGTTCCGGTGCGTTATGGAAATATGCCCAAGTGGTTGGTCCGGCCGTTACCGGAGCCGTGACGCATCCTGGGGCATCGAATGAGGTAAGGATCTATGCGGATGTCTAGCCGTGCTGCAGGAGTTCTGTTGCTGAGTTTGGCCGCTTGTCTGCCAGGCTCCCGCATCGGTGCCTTCGAGGGAACCGAGAGCGCACGTGTTGAAAAGGCGCCGCGTCCGGCATTTCCAACTCCCAAGGCCGCGTTGCAGGCCGGGATAGAAGGGTTTCGTGCGGGCGATGCATCTTCCGCCATCGAGGCGTTGACCTATGCCGCAAGCGGCGGCGAGCCTCTGGCCCAATGGGAGCTCGCCCGGATCTATGCGAACGGCGACGGTGTCCCGCAAGATGATCTGAAATCCTACGATTATTTTTCCCAAATCGTCGCCAGTTATGACGATGACAATCCCGACCGCCGTCGCGACCGGGGGATTGTTTCGAGCGCGATCGTGGCGCTTGGGGTCTACAATCTGAACGGGATCAACAACAAGGTCCGGCCTGACCCGCAACGGGCACTTCGGATGTTCCAATATGCGGCGACGGCTTTCGGTGACGCGAACGCCCAATATAATCTGGCGCGGATGCATCTCGAAGGCGCCGGGGTCGAGAAAGACGGACGCGAAGCCGTGCGCTGGTTAAATCTTGCGGCGGCGAAGGGGCATCTTCAGGCGGAGGCTTTGCTCGGGCAGACGCTTTTTCTGGGCCGCGAAGGGGTGCCGGCGCAACGGGCGCGGGGCCTCATGTGGTTGACGCTGGCGCGCGAAGCGGCCATCGATTCCAAAAAGGACAAATGGATCATCGATCTCTATGACCAAGCTGTGGGTTCGGCTACGGACGACGATCGGCGCGAGGCGCTCTCCTACCTCGAAGATCATCTGAAACGGCCCGGCAATTGAGCCGGGCGGGGACGGATGTAAAGCACATCCCTCCCCCATTCCCTCCATCTCTTTATGTCCTTGTCTGACTAAAGTGCTGTCGCGGTCCGCTGCTCGCGCCGGATGACCAGCCAGCCAAACAGCAGCATGTCGGCCAGCACTGTCATCGACCCTGCCGCTGCGAAGGGATCGCCAATTGCGTGGCCGCTGTGAATCAGCGCCACACCCAAAGTCACGCAAAGTGTGCCGGCAATCCAGATCCAAACCTGAATCAACGCGGTTTTGCTCCGATCGATTGACGGATGAAGGGGATAGAAAATACCAAATAGAAACAAGGATACCCAGCCGAGTAGAATAAGATGAGCATGGGCCGGCATCGTCGAATGATCGCCGGTAATGGCCATCACGAGACCCCAAACCATACCCGCCACCGCCAGAAGAACGGCGGACAGGAAGCTCAAGGAAGCTGCCTTCATTTAAGTCTCCGATACTAAGTTAGAAAGTACAAACCGACCAATACATCCTAAATGCATCAGGTACAAGACATCTACTTTATAAATGAGGAAGCTGTTTATACCTTATAAATGATGAAGTAACTTACTCATCCCTATTTAATTTTTCTTGCCGTTTCTTCATTTCCTTCATGCGAAGCGACATTTTGATTGCGCGCCTTGCTTTCGCATGGTCTTCGCCAGGCTGAAGGAGTTTGCGAAACTCATCGCGTTTCTCATGAATCGATGCGATGACCTTGCCCATGGGCACCCCCATGTCCACAAGCACCGCTTCCGACAACTGCAGGCTTGCCTCGATCGTCTCGGGGACCGCGTCGCTCACCCCGAGCGCGTAAAGTGCCGTTGCGTGTTGCGCGTCGCGGGCGCGTGCAACAATGGTCAGTCCGGGATGCGCCGTGCGGGCATCGCGGACGATGTCTTCCGTGTCCGAAGGCTTATCCATTGTGATGATGAGCGCTTTGGCCTTCCCCAATCCGCACCGCTCGAGAAATTCAGGCCGCGACGCATTCCCCCAGTAAATGTCGCGTCCTTCCGAGCGAAGCCGCTTCACGACGCCGGGGTGGGTATCAACGGCCACATAACGGATGGCATGCGTGTGAAGCATGTCGCCGACAAGCTGGCCGACCCGTCCAAAGCCGATAATAATCGCGTCCGGAGCCGGATGATCAGCCTCGGGAATCGAGGTCACGTCCGGGATGGACCGGCGGCCTGCGAAACGTTGAGCGAGGATCCCGAGGGGCGGCACGGCAAACATCGAAAGCGTCACCGCCACCATCACCTCCGCCCCGCTGGCGGCAGGCAACGCCTTGGCGGCGACGGCGGCCGTGATAATGACGAAAGCAAATTCTCCCCCCGGTGCGAGCATGAGCGCGGCCTCGGTTGAGATGCGGCCAGGCAAGCGCAAAATCCAGCCCGCGACCCAGTTGACACAAAATTTTATCAAGATGACGCCAACCGTAATATCGAATGTCAGAACCGGAGCGGAAAACACTTGCGAAAAATCGAGGCTGGCGCCGATGGACACGAAGAAGAGTCCGAGTAGCAACCCTTTGAAGGGCTCGATTGTCACTTCGATCTCGCGATTGTATTCGGTTTCGGCGAGGAGGATGCCAGCGATGAAGGCGCCAAGCCCCATCGACAAGCCGCTGATCGCGGTGACGACGCCGGTTCCAATAACCACGAGGAGGCAGGCGGCCATGAAAAACTCGGTCGACCCTGCCGCCGCGACGTGACGAAAAAGCGGCCGCATGACGATCCGGCCGCCAATCACGATGACGCTGAGGCCGGTAATGGCCGGGATAAGAGTTGAGACGACGGCCATGCCAAGACCGCCGGCTTGCGCTCCGAGCATCGTCACCATGAACAGGAGCGGCGCCACCATGAGATCTTGGAAAAGCAGGACGGCGAAAATTGTGCGGCCCGCCGTCGTGCCAAGCCGTTTGGATTCGGCAAGCACGGGGATCACGATCGCCGTGGAAGACAGGGCAAGGGCCAGTCCAATGACGGCAGCCGAAACCGGCGTCTCGTGCAGAAGCAAGGCGACACCGCCGAGAACCGCCGCCGAACCGAACACCTGCAGGGCGCCAAGCCCGAAGACAAGCTTGCCGATGAGCGCAAGACGCGCCCAGGACAGCTCTAGGCCGATCATGAACAGAAGAAAAACGACGCCAAACTCCGCGACAGGCGCGATTTGTTCGACATTGCCGAAGGCGAAAGGGGCGAGCCAGCTTATTTTTTCCCCGAGTGCCCCAATACCATAAGGCCCAAGCAAAACCCCGGCGCCCAGGAAACCGAGGATAGGACTGACCTTAAGGCGCCGGAACAGCGGCACGACGACGCCCGCCGTCGTGAGAAATATCAACGTTTCCTTGTATTGTTCTGGCGCGAAAGTGGTCATGGCTTTGCTTATCTGAAAATTCGCGGGTGGGAACAAACTTTGCGCGGTCAGGGTGCGGTAAAGTGGCCGCCCACCTGCCATCCAAACTCCGCTGCGTCCTGGCGGTACTCTACGCATACCCGAAGGGCCTCTTTCATCGGGGGCCAGAATCCGGCATGTTCGTGCCATGTCCGATTCCCCAGCGACGAATGCTCTCGAACTCAGCGTTAGCGAACTCTCCGCCGCTTTGAAGAGGACCGTCGAAGATCGTTTCGGCTTTGTGCGGGTGCGGGGCGAAATTTCCAATTATCGCGGGCCGCAGCCCTCCGGGCACGCCTATTTCTGCTTAAAGGACCAATCCGCCCGTATCGATGCCGTGGTCTGGAAGGGGGTCTTCGGGCGGCTGAAGACCAAGCCGCAGGAGGGCTTGGAAGTCATCGCGACAGGGAAAGTCACGACCTTTCCGGGCAAATCGACCTATCAAATCATTGTCGAGGCCCTGGAACCCGCGGGGATTGGCGCGCTGATGGCGCTCCTCGAGGAGCGCCGCCGGAAACTTGCGGCGGAGGGGCTCTTTGATGAAGCCCGCAAACGGTCCTTGCCGTTTCTTCCGTCTCAAATCGGCGTCGTAACTTCCCCGGCGGGAGCCGTCATCCGCGACATATTGCACCGCATTGCGGAACGATTTCCGCGCCATGTCATCGTTTGGCCCGTGCGTGTGCAAGGCGAAACAGCGGCCGCCGAGATAGCCGCCGCCATCGATGGCTTCAATGCCTTGCCTGAACACGGCCCCATGCGGCGGCCGGATGTGATCATCGTCGCACGGGGAGGGGGTTCGCTCGAAGACCTCTGGAGCTTCAACGAGGAAATCGTTGTACGCGCGGCGGCTCGCAGCGTTGTGCCACTTATCGCCGCTGTTGGGCACGAGACCGATTGGACCTTGATCGATCATGCCGCCGATCTGCGCGCGCCAACCCCGACAGCGGCGGCGGAAAAAGCGGTGCCAGTGCGGGGCGAACTTGCCGCCGCGCTGGCGGATCTGGCACGCCGGCAGGTGGGCGCGGCCATGCGGTTGCTCGATCGCCGTCGTGGGGATCTCCGCGCTCTGCTCCGTGCGCTGCCGCAAAGCGACGCAATATTTTCCTTCCGGCGCCAGCAATTTGACAGTCTGGCGAGCCGCCTCGAGAGCGCGCGCGGGAAAGCCCATGACCGCAAACACCTTGATTTGGTGCGCTTGTCACATCGCCTGGCGCAACAATCGCCGCATGCACAAATCGCCGGCAAAAAGCAGCGTTTCAACGCGGCGCACCAACGGCTGAGCCGCTGGGGAGTGGTAGGCTATGGGGAGTGCAGGCAAAACCTCGCCCATATCGCAGCGAGACTGGCGGTTGCCCGGACGGCCAGGGCGAAACTTGAGAGGGAGAGAATGGCTGCAGCGCGCCATCGGCTCGAAGCTTTGGCCGGGCGTTTGCAGCACGGTTTTGCGCTGCGTATGACGGCTTCCCGGGCGCGGCTCGAGGGGGTGGAAAAATTGCGTCTGAGTCTCGGCTACGAAGGGGTTCTGGCGCGCGGGTTCGCTTTGGTGCGGGACGAATCGGGCAAGCCGGTGCGCAAGGCCGCCGAAGTCGTCGAGGGCAAGCGTCTTGATATAGAATTTGCCGACGGCCATACATCGGCGATCGCTCAGAGCCGGAAAGAGCCGGTGCCAGCAAAGCGGACAACAGGAGGCGGGAGGCGTAAACGCGAGCAGGGATCACTCTTCTGACGAAGCGGTCCTTGTGGGGGCTGCCTTCTCTTGGTGAAGCACTGCGCGTTGCTTCTCAATGGCGTGCTGGGCGTGAGAAATGGCGATGGTAAACGCGGCCGAGTCGGTGGTTCCGCTGGCTTGTCCCTTGACGAACCAGGAAATAATGCCGTTGAGCTCCTCCTCCAAAACTTTGAGTTCGGAGGCGTTTTGGGCCATAAGCGCCTTGTCGGCGAGTTCGATTAGGCGATCAATTTGCCGCAGGTCGGCTTCGGATTTTTTACTTCGCAGGCGCCCAATGAGGAGGGCGATCGCGGAGCCGCCCAAACTCAGCGCCATGCCGCCCAAGTAGATATACTGCTGGAATTCATCGAAAAAGCTCTGCTCGCCGCTGTTGAGATAGTTGGCGACTCCCGTATGCACAGGCAAAACCGGGTTCTTGTCATCAGGGTCAGGCGCTTCGATTTGATTGGCGAGCGGCGTCTTGGCCATCATTTGGGTTTTGGTCTTGAAAATGGATCGCGCGATCGCTCCAGCGACGGCATCAAGCATCGAGTTTGGAGCTGCGAATCGATAGGTGATGGCAAGGGTTGTTACCGAATCGCTGGGGACGGGCGGACGGCCCCGGAAAGCTCCGGCTGGCACATCGATGGATTCGAGGCCCGGAAACCTCTTGTTGATCGCTTCCGCTTCGTCAATGGCGAGAATGCTTGGAGGGCCCCTTGTTGCCACCTTGATGGCATTGACAACGTCGACGGCCTCCCCCGGTGCCATCGGTCCCACGGTAAAAACGGCGGCCACGCGCTTTTCCGCGACCGCCACCCCGATTTCGGCAAGGGACAGGAAAACCCGTTTCACCGATTTCGGCGGAATATCGTAATAACTCAAGATCGAATCGAGGGTCTGTTCATTGTAAGTTTGCAATGGCCCTTGCGGAATCCCGATGGTCTTCCCGGCAAGGCCCGAGATCTTGTCAATCGCGGATTTGGCAGGCACGACGAAAGCGATGACATCCCGGCGCAGAATGGCGATGGTTGTGCCGTTGGACGGCACGACAGCGTCGCTGCGCACAATGGCAAGGTCGGCGGTGTGATCCTCGATCGTCTCGGCGCTCGCCGCCAAATCAGCGACGGGGACGAGCTTGATGCGGACGCGCGGATGGTTCGCCTCAGTGACGGCCGCGAAGGCGGTGACAAAGCGGTAGGCGGGGCTGCCGGGCGGCCCAATCGTCACACGGAGATTGGCGTGTGGTGACCAGAGATAGACCGCCGCGATGAGGGATGTCGCGAGGATCAAAAGGCCCGCGGTCAGAAGCAGCGCAGGGCGCAAGAGAGTATTTCCAGTTTCCGGTTCTGGCCCAAGGCGCTAAAGCATTTTACGGATGGACGCAAACGTGTTTCGGAGAAGCTGCGCCGAGCGTGGCCGCCGCCACCTGCTTGGCTTACGCCTCGATCTTTATAAAACTTTCCGCCTTCAGGGTCATTCGGTGTATTTTGCTCAGTCTTAGCCGGAAGGAGGGAAAGCCGCTAGCGGCCTGCTGCCTCACTCAATTGCCACCGAGTTGAGATGATTTTTGAAAGCCAATCGTTTATGCCGGTTTTCTGCGGCGCAGAAAATCTCTCTTATCGCGCCGGTCCGGAGTTGCGGAGTTCATGACCAAACGAGTACGGATTGCTCTTGACGCAATGGGCGGCGACCATGGACCCGAAGTGATCGTTCCTGGAGCCTCCCGCGCGCTGCAACAGCGGCCTGACATGGAATTTGTGTTTTTCGGTGATGCCGCCCGCATCCGGCCGCTTCTCGATGTTGATCCAGCGCTGTCTGCAGTTTCGGCTCTCCGTCACACGGACGTATCGGTGCGGATGGATGCCAAGCCCAGTCAGGCCTTACGCTCCGGCCGCCGGACATCGTCGATGTGGCTTGCAATCGAGGCCGTTAAAAAGAACGAGGCCGATGTCGCGGTCTCGGCCGGCAACACCGGTGCCTTGATGGCGATGGCCAAGGTCTGCCTGCAAACGATGCCGGGAATTGAGCGGCCGGCGATTGCGGCACTCTGGCCGACGGTGCGCGGCAAATCCATCGTTCTCGATCTTGGAGCGTCAATCGGCGCGGATGCCCGGCAACTGGTCGATTTTGCGGTCATGGGCTCCGCGATGGCCCGGATTGTCCTTGCCATCGAACGGCCGACAGTGGGATTGCTGAATATTGGTGTTGAGGAAATGAAGGGCATCGATGAGGTCAAGGAGGCGTCACGGGTGTTGCGAGAGACCGGCTTTCCGAACCTCGACTACATCGGTTTTGTGGAAGGCGACGATATTGGCAAGGGTACGGCCGATGTCGTGGTCACCGAAGGCTTCACAGGAAACATCGCTTTGAAGACCGCCGAAGGAACGGCCAAGCAGATCGCGCAATATCTTCACGAAGCATTAGGCCGTGATCTGATGTCGAAGATTGGCTATTTCCTGGCGCGCCATGCTTTTGCGGCGCTGAAGACGAGGATGGATCCGCGCAACGTCAATGGTGGCGTATTCCTTGGCCTTAACGGCGTTGTCATCAAAAGCCATGGGGGGGCCGATGCGGTCGGCATCGCGCATGCCGTGGAGATCGGCTATGCCATGGCGCGGTATCAGCTTTTGAGCAAAATTCGTGACTCCCTGCCGCTCTCCCGGGGTCAAAGCCCCTTGATGCCAAAGCTCGAGGCGGCGGCCGCGCCATCGCCATCAGGCTCATGAGCGCCGTTGTTACGAAATGGATAATTCCGTGAATCATTCAGACGCAGGCAAGCTCCGCTCGGTTGTCGTGGGGCTTGGCTCTTATCTTCCCAAGCGTATCGTCAGCAATGCCGACCTCGAAAAATCGCTGGATACGTCCGACGCTTGGATCGTTCAGCGCACGGGGATAAAACAGCGCCATGTCGCCGCCGAGGACGAGCCGACCTCGCGGCTCGGCCTTTATGCGGCACAAGCGGCGCTCAAGGATGCGGAGCTTGAGGCGTCCGACCTCGATCTCGTCATTGTCGCGACATCGACGCCGGACTACACTTTCCCTGCGGTCGCGACCCAAATTCAGGCCGGTCTTGGCATGACACACGGCGCCGCCTTCGACCTGCAAGCGGTATGTTCTGGCTTTGTCTTCGCACTTGCCACCGCCGACAAGTTCTTGACGTCCGGATCGCACCGGCGCGCCCTCGTCATTGGGGCGGAAACATTTTCGCGCCTTCTTGATTGGACCGACCGGACGACCTGTGTGCTTTTTGGCGATGGCGCCGCAGCCATGATCCTCGAGGCGCGGCCCGCGGATGGGACCTCGCGGGATCGTGGCGTTCTCACCTCTCATCTTCGCTCGGATGGCCGTCATCGCGAAAAACTTTATGTTGACGGAGGGCCATCGACCACCCGAACAACCGGACACCTTCGTATGGCCGGCAAGGAGGTTTTCCGGCACGCGGTTGGGATGGTGACGGATGTTGTGACGGCGGCTTTCGAGGCGACCGGAACGAGCGCTGCTGATCTTGATTGGTTCGTTCCGCACCAAGCCAACCGTCGCATCATTGATGCTTCGGCCGAAAAACTCGGGATAGCTTCCAGTAAGGTCGTCGTGACTGTTGATTTGCACGGCAATACATCGGCCGCCTCAATTCCGCTTGCCCTGGCAGTGGCGCGCGACGACGGCAGAATTAAGCAAGGTGATCTTGTGATGATCGAAGCCATGGGCGGCGGCTTCACTTGGGCATCGGCGCTCATCCGCTGGTGACCGGGCAATCAAGGGAACCATTTGAAGTATCTTGATTTAGCGCGGATTTTGTACCACAGTTTCAAAGCTGCATGGCCCGGACAACGGTGTCCAGACGGGGCGCCCGGGCAGGGAACGGTGGCTCACGCACGACCCGGAATGATGATCGGGGCCTGACAGCTTATATAGATAAAGCAAAAGATGGGCCTCAGGATCCGAAGATCTTTAGTCAGTTAGCTATGACAAAAATACTTATCGCGCCCGCATCTACTTAAAAAAGGTTGGCCGGCGACTTATGGGAGATGCCGCTTCTCACCAAAGCGCGGGGTGTCTCGCCGATGAACTGTTTTCCTTCAATTTGAAGGAAGGGATGGGCACCAAGTCGCTGCGAATTGATCGAAATTCGAAGAACGGTCATTTCATTCGTTTGGTTCGCGAACGGACGATAATCTGTTACCGGGATTGAGGGATGACAAAATACGAAAACTTGCCTGAGGCTGGATTGCTTTCCGCGCGACATGAGGCGGATGCGGTTCCGCGAACATCGTCGCAAACCATTACCCGCGTCGACCTTGCCGAAGCTGTTTACCGGAGTGTAGGCCTTTCGCGCAAGGAGTCGGCGATCCTGGTTCAGACCGTACTAGATGAGTTGGGCGAGGCCTTGATCGCAGGAGAAGCCGTCAAATTGTCTTCATTCGGCCGGTTCGTCGTCCGGGAGAAACCGGAACGAGTGGGCCGTAACCCAAAGACAGGGATCGCGGTGCCGATAACGCAGCGGCGCGTCCTGTCGTTTAAGCCATCGAGCGTGCTTAAGGCGCGGATCAATGGCATCGCCGCCCCAGATGAAGAGGACTAAGTTCGCTTCCCAGGTTGCGAATTGGACGGTTTGGACCGCTTGACATTGGCAGGTCATGGCGCCACGAAAATATGCCTGTGCCTTGAGTCTTTAGACGAAAGGAGCTTACGCCGATGAACAAAAATGCCGATGCATTTCGAACGATCAGCGAAGTCGCAGGGGAACTTGATCTGCCACAGCATGTTTTGCGCTTTTGGGAGACCCGTTTTCCGCAAATCAAGCCTTTAAAGCGAGCTGGGGGCCGACGCTACTACAGGCCCAAGGATATCGAGGTTTTGCGCGCGATCAAACATCTCCTTTACAAGGAAGGGTACACGATCAGGGGCGTGCAGCGCGTCCTGAAAGAGCAAGGCTCCGGTGCGCTTGCTGCCATGGAGGACGCGGGGAACATCGCTTGCCTCGATATGTCCGAGGGGATGGAGTACGACTTGACGGCACATCATGAGGCGCCGTCTCCCGAAGATGGTGGGATGGGGCGCTCAGGTTCAGGGGCATTCGCGGATCCACCAGGAGCCCTCGCTGATCTAGGCGAGGCGGCAGACGCGGGGCGGAAAGTTATGGGCGGGGCGTTCGTCTTGTCCGGCGAAAACATTGAACGGTTGCGCGCAGCCCTGGCGGAACTTGCTGAATGCGCAAGCATTTTGGACGCGGCGCAGCGCCAATAGTTCTGCGCGAACCCCCGTATGCTATCTTCCAGACGGCGTTGCGCCGGAAGAGGGCTTTCTCTATAAGGGCCAGCATCGGAGTGTAGCGCAGCCCGGTTAGCGCACTAGTCTGGGGGACTAGGGGTCGCGGGTTCGAATCCCGCCACTCCGACCATTCAAGTCATTGATATAACAAATACATTTAGAGCGCCTCTTTCCGCCAGCCAAATCAAATGGCATGTTGGTGACCACATGGTGACCGCGCGGGGCAGAATCATTTGGCTGGCACCGCGCCCCATCATCTACCGAGTGTCCCTGACGTACCCAATCCGGTCGATTGAAGTCGAGTTTTGGCGATTCTCGAACGCATCCACTTACCGTCGCTTTGTGCACGGATAAACTCAGATTTTGACAAGCAATGGACCGACATGACATGCGATACGCGAGTGAGGATTCTAATTCGCTAGGCTGCCATGGCCGATCTGACGCCGTCCGGCTATTTAGGGATTGATGATGCGATCGCCGCATTTTGTGAGCGTATGTATCGGAATGATCCCGAGCCCGATCTCGTGCAGGAGTTACGTGATAGTGGCTTGTCGATCGGCAGCGCGGAACGCCATAGCGATGCGATTGAGGCCCTCAGACGAGCGATCCTTCGTGGAAGCCTTGAGGTCTTTGTCTGGCACTCTGGTATGTCCGCGACCGTGAAAATATCCGACACGGCTCTGGCGCGGCTGCGCATGTTGGATCCTCGCTCGTTCTTTCTCCGGACCGGGCACGTTCGAACGGCAGACCTCGCTGATGCTGGCGTATTGGGCAAGTTTGCCAGGAGCTTTTCGGCTTCGCGATGTTTCTTCGAGGAGCGTGCATTTCGCATTTGGCTCGACCAAAGGGAGCGGCGGCTGCGGCTATCGGCGGATGGAAATCTTGCTCGACCGGTCGCCCTTGGGCGGCCCTCAAAGATTAAAAACATCGAACCGATGATTGTAGAACTCGTCGAGAGAGGCGGCTGGGATCGGTCCAAGCCGTTGAGGCATATGGTGGACCTTCTTAACAAGCGGCTGACTACCGATCGCATTTCAGCGGATACGGGGGCAAAAGCCATTGACGATCTCTACAGCGAGACCAAGGACGGCCGATACGATCGCCGGCGCAAGAGGAACAAAAAAGTGAACTCATAAATCCGGTTCTGCAAACGGCTCGCTCATGTTCCGCTCCGCCCCAAAGGCGACCGAACTGCTGCGTCACCGCGATATGACGCGAAGTGCCACAACCAGACTCTCGACGCGCTCACTTAAGACCAGAATGCGCGCGATTAATCCACGCCGACGGCAGGAGTGGGTGTTCGCGAGTTCAGCAGTGCGCCGCAGTGGGGCCATGCTTGCGGAGAATGGGCAACGCCTTAGATCGCCTTTGCCGCAACTCGCTTCGCAATCTGATAGCCAACGCCGAGAATGGTGAACCAAACGGGAGCGACATAAAGAGCCACCCGAGTACCTTCATCCAGGCTAAGGAGCATCGCGACGAGGACAATAAACGCCACCACGAACCAATTCGTGTACGGCGAACCGGGCATGCGATAGCCGACCGGCCGTGTTTTGCCGAGCGCGACCGCCTTGCGGTATCCGATGTGGGCAATAACGATCAGTGCCCAGGTCCACAGCGCTCCCACCAACGATATGCTCGTCACATACACGAAAACCCGCTCCGGAACGATATAGTTGAGCGCCACACCGATCAGCATAATCGCCGCCGACGCGGTAATGCCCGCCGCAGGGACGTTCCTGCTGCTAACTTTACCGAAAGCCCGTGGAGCATGCCCAACCTTTGCCAAGCTGTAGAGCATGCGCCCGGTGCTGAAGATCCCGCTGTTGCATGACGATGCGGCGGCCGTGATGACGACGAAGTTGATGAGCCCGGCCCCAGCTGGAATGCCGATCTTTTCGAAGACCATGACGAATGGGCTTGTATTGGCACTCAATTGGTTCCAGGGGACGAGCGACATGATGATCAGGAGAGCGCCGATGTAAAGAACCAGCATCCAGGAAACAACACTGTTGATCGCGTGGGGAAGAACCTTTTCGGGATTTTCTGTTTCGCCCGCGGTCACGCCGATCAATTCCAAACCTTGGTAGGCGAACATAACCATTTGCAGCGATAAAAGCACGCCGAGGCCCCCGAAGGGGAAAAAACCGCCGTTGGTCCAAAGGTTGGAAAAGCTTGCTGTTTTTCCAAGATTCCCGAAATTGAACAGGATAATCGTCAAGCCAATAACGATCATGGCCACGATCGTGACGACCTTGATCAACGCAAACCAAAATTCGATTTCTCCGAAAAGTTTCACCGCGATCAGGTTTGCGGAGTAGAGGAGACCCAGAGTTATCAGGGCGGGAATCCACTGGGGAATTCCCGAAAACCAGTAATGAACATAAACACCGACGGCGGTGATCTCTGCCATGCCGATAGTCACCCACATGAACCAATAGGACCAGCCAGTCATGAACCCCGCCCAAGGCCCGACGAACTCTGCCGCATAGGTAGCGAAGGACCCAGACACCGGCCGGTAAAGCAGCAGCTCGCCAAGGGCGCGCATGATAAAGAACATGACCAATCCGCCAATGGCATAAGACGCCACCAATCCCGGACCAGCCTTCTGAATCGCCGTGACCGAACCGAGAAACAAACCAACACCGATCGTTCCGCCGATGGCGATCATTTGAACATGCCGGTTCTTGAGCCCGCGGTGGAGGTCTTCTTGCGCGCGCGGTTGCATTTCGTCCTGCGTCATTCCCACACGGATCTTAGAGTCGGTCCGGAAAGTTCATCAATTCAGACAAAGCTTTCTGAGCGTGAGACGAATTGAGGCGAGACGGAGAAAAGCGAGTGCGTTTCGGGTGAGATTTTCGAAGTCTTTGGCCAAGCGGCGGCAACGATTAAGCCAAGCGAAGGTGCGTTCGACAACCCAACGTCGCGGCAGAAGCTCAAACCCTTTGGCCTGATCGGAGCGTTTGACGATTTCGATTTGTATATGCGGCAGGATTTTGGCCGACGCCTTTTGAAAGACCGGGCCCTGATATCCGCCATCAGCAAAGAGCTTTTGTAAAAACGGATACAAGCCGAACAAGGTCGACAGAACAAGCACGCCACCATCCCGATCTTGAATGTCGGCGGGATGCACCACTGCATGCAGCAGCAGGCCTAGCGTATCGACGAGGATATGGCGCTTCTTGCCTTTGATCTTCTTGCCAGCATCATAGCCGCTCGGATCGATGCGGCGCCCCCTTTTTCCGCGCTCTTTACGCTCTGGCTGTCGATGACGCAGGCCGTCGGGCTCGCTTCACGATCCATGGCTTCGCGACACTTCACGTAGAGCGCGTGATGAATGCGATCCAGCGTGCCGTCCCAGTTCCAAAGGTCGAAATAACCAAACAGCGTGCTCTTGGGCGGCAGATCTTTGGGAACGTAACGCCACTGGCATCCCGTGCTCAGCACATACATGAGACCGTTCACGATTTCCCGCGGCTCAACAGAGCGCTTGCGTCCGCCACGTTTGGCCGGTGGAATAATCGGCTCGATGTGCGACCACTCATCGTCCGTCAGATCGCTCGGATAGCGCAGTTTGTCACGATTGTATTTCGGGCGGTTTTCGGACGTCCACATTGGCGGCCTCTCATCGAATCAGGCAGCCGCCAATGAATCACAAATGATTCATCCGATTCAACTACTTCCCGGACGGACACTTAGTCATGATGCTCTATCACGTTACCTTAGACTATGAACCACCGAAGCAAACGTTCTAGACTCACCCATCGGGGCGGCTTTAGCCTATGCACCCCATGGAGGCCGACGCCGATGTATGGTTCGGGGCACGGCGAGAAGAACTCGCGCTGACCATAAGTTTTCCGCATCGCTTCTGGTAGCTGCCGGAATCGATTTTGACGGCTGAAAAGCTCCTCGGGCTTTTCAGGATCGTCCCCCTTGTCATGATCCAATTGCTTCAGAGGTTATAAAGAGAGTGACCACACGAAGGTTTGTGCAGCCATTTGCTGGGCGGCTTAATTAAATAGGATCCTGCGGCCGCCTGATGTTAACCGTGACGGACGGGCTTGCCGAGTTCGAGAGCGAATTGATCCGCGCACGACCGGCGAGAGCCGTAAGGGCGCGAAGGAGTGTGGCGGCCTATGGGGACCGTCGAAGCCCACCACGCATCGGAGGCGCGACGCGCTGAAGTCCTGACCGACGGCACGGCGTCCCAGGCAGACTTGGCGCGGCGCTTTAACGTAAGACGATTTCAAGGTTTGCGCCATGAACGCCTACTCTTAGCCTTTCAGCCGCTTATTGCATTCACTGTAGTATCCGCCACCCTTCTCTATCCACTTGAGGCCACCATTGCCGTTGCTGGTCTTGTTCGCGTGATATTGATCAAGGCAAGTGTGCATTCGTGCCTTGCCGGAGGGCAGCTTTTACACCGGTTGACAGATCAATCGGCTGACGAACGTCAATATTGACTGAGGCCGAGATTGCAGTTGCTACAGTTGCTTAGTTTGGCGCGAAGGGATGTTTTGCGACATTGCGCTGTGCCACGACATACTCGGGTGTCGGCTCACCGTTCACGGCACGCGCGATTGCTTCCTTCGTGGCCTGATAGTTGAAATCCTGAATCTTCTTGTCGTCGCTGGCGTCCCAATGGATGAACACGCCGACACAGATGAACAGATTGCCCGCTTCCTCGACAGGAATGACCCCTTCTGCGACGCTGTCGGCGACAGCCTTGGCAACGCCATGCTGAGCAGGACCGAACATCTGAACAGCCTGCGTCGCATTCTTGATCGTCACCTTGTTGAAAAGGATGGTTGCAGGTTTCACGAGCAGATTTGGCGCTACCACCGCAAGCAGTGTGGTAAAACCATTCTTGTTATTTGTCAGAGCGTTTGAGAAGGCTGTTTCCGCCGGGCTTCCGGCTGGTCCGATGATGAGGTCGATGTGCGCGACTTCGTTCCCGTCGCCGACGAGCGATTCACCGACAAGCATTTTGTTGATTTTGTAGTGAGCGGTTTCGCTAATAACCTCGGCAGGTTTATTAGCTTCGGTGGGTTCGCTATCCTTGACGGGCGGTGGTTCTCCGCCCGGCGGCGATTCGCCGGCGAGAAGCTTGTTAATTATGGCTTTGACCCTATCAAAAATCTCCATTGTCAATTCCTCCCCCTACCTCGGAAACCAACCTTTTGCTTTTTTCTGACCGGCTGGTTGAAGCCGGATAGCAGTGGGCCGATAAGGTTGTCAAATTGCCGCAGCGATAACCGCGTGTGGCACGTGTACTTCGGGAGCGACGATCCAGCCCCACTTGGCGCGCATAGGAGAGATTGCTAACCCCGTCATATGGCTGGCTGGAGTCGAGCCTCGCAGTTTTAGTCCTGCCTTCGTCAACGGGCTGTTAAGGGAATGCGCGCAAGGCTTGTGAGGAAGCCACTCCTGGAGGCCGCCTATGTGCTCGGACGCAGCTGTTGCAAAGGCCAACGAGGTCTCCCCGCCGGACGCGCCTATCCTCAAGATCAGAGCGCACGCGGCGGATTCGATCCTCGGCTCTGCCTCTTTCGAGACCGTCGGCCAAGACTCGGGCCGACGATGGCCTTTCCTCGTTGCACGCCTTCTCCGATTTGGTCCGCGCGCGGTCTTGGTGGCCAGCCTCGTTGGTTTTGCGGGGGTGGCGGGCGCCTATTTTTCCGGAGGTCAGTTGCCGTTTTTCGCGAGGACGCCGCGGCACGTCTCACTCGACGGGCAGCAACCGGTCGGCGAGCGCGCCGAGGTCCTTCGCATGGTGCACCAAATGGCCGACGAAATCCGCGACCTCAAAGCCAGGGTCGAGGCGGCGCACACCCAAAGCACGAGCGCAAAGGAGGCCGCGGCCCTCGAAGGCCTCAAGGCGCGTCTCGATGCGGAAAAGACCGAAACCGGCACACTTGCTAGCAGGGTCGATCGCCTACAACGCGAAATCACGACGAAACTCACCAACCGCCCGAACCACCGGAGCGCGGTCCCGCGCGCCACCCCTACGAAAGCCCCGCGCGGCGACGCCTTCGATCCGTCCCAGAATCCCGACGCCCCGGGAGCGCCTCGCCCGCTTGGAAGGCCTGTCCCGGCAGCAAAGGGTCCGGTGCAGACTTTCTGAAGTGGGCCCAGCGAACGCGCCCGATCCGTCGGCCATCCCGCGGCGCGAGGCTATGCCAATTTCGGGCGGCCCCATGGGTCGATTGCTTTTTCCGAGAGCAGCGAGCTAAGACTTCAGGTCATTTTCGACCGAGACAAGCCCAGCAGCAGGTGCCTCCATATCGCCTGTGCGGTCAAAAGCAGAAGTAAATTCAGGGTATTGGCATCTACTTCGACGGGCCGTGGTGGGTTGATGGTGTCGCCCAGCGCGTGATTCAAGCTCTCAAACCGGAGCCTCGAATCATGCGCTACGAACTCACCGAGTATGAATGGGCGGACATCAAGCCGTTCCTGCCGAACAAGCCACGCGGCGTGCCACGCGTAAATGACCCGTCGCACGCTCCACGGCATCTTTTGGGTCCTGCGTTCGGGTGCGCCGTGGCGCGATCTGTCGGAGATCTACGGTCCCCGCACGACCTGCTACAATCGCTTCGTTCGTTGGCGTCGAGCAGGTGTATGGGACAGGATCATGGATGCGCTTTCTGCTGGTCCCGATGCGGCGGTACAAGTGATCGATACCTCCATTGTGCGCGTAGACCAGCATGGGCCTGTATCGCGGACAATGCACATCAAGATATGGGCTCCTCGCGAGGGCGCTGACAAGCAAGATTCTCGCGGTCGTGGACACCAATGGCTTTCCGATCCATCTCGGCCTCACGCCACGTGAGGCGCACGACAATCGGCTGTGTTCGGCTCTCCTCAGCACATTGCTCCCACAAACGATGTTACTCGCGGATCGTGGATACACGCTGACTGGATAAGGGAGCTTGCCTCCCAGGCAGGAGCCTGGGCAAAAATTCCGCCGAAGCGAAATCGCAAAGACCCTCTGCTTTAGTCCGTATCTGTACCGCGCTCGTAACTTGATCGAACAGTTCTTCAACAAGATCAAACAATGTCGGCGCGTAGCGACCCGATATGACAAACTCGCCACCAACCATCTGGCCTTTATCAAACTCGCATCAATCCGCATTTGGCTGCGTGCTAATGAGTCCGCGCCCTAATTCCTAGTTGGTCCGAACCCACGGGAGTCGATCTTTTCGGAACTTTTTTGGTTTTTCGGATTCCTGATCTTTTTGATCGGAAGGACGGCGGTCAAGCTCTCGAAAAGCCCGGGCGAACTGTTCAGCTGCAGGGCAAGGAGAGACAAAAATGGCGAAGTCAGATTTTGATAGCCTGCTTACGGTCAGCGGCGCGGCCGAGTTCCTACAACTTATACCAAAGGTCATAGCGACTGACCGACGTGAGCCCATTCTCGCATCCCGATGGATGTGATTGTTTCAGGCTGGGCTATGAGCTTTCGCCAGGCGGCGCAGGCTGCGTCGATGATGGCATCGTAATTTTCGAAGACGGTGTTTGAGAGCCAGTTCTGACGCAGATACTGCCAGATGTTCTCGACCGGGTTCAGTTCCGGCGCGCGCGAAGGCAGGAAGATCGGCGTGATGTTTTCGGGCACGTTGAGCTGGCTGGTGGTGTGCCATCCGGCCCTGTCGAGCAGCAGGACGGCATGCGCACCCTTGGCGACGTTGTGCGAGATTTCGTCGAGATGGAGCTGCATCATGCCGGTGTCCGCATAAGGCAACGCGAGGGCCGCCCCAACGCCGCGGGCGGGGCAGATCGCGCCAAACAGATAGGCGTTGTCGTAGCGCTGGTCGGCGGGCTGCCTTGGCCTCGTTCCACGCCTGGCCCACTGGCGGACGAGGCCATTCTTCTGGCCGATCCGGGCTTCGTCCTGGAACCAGACTTCGACCGGCGTCGTCTCTGGCAGTTTGTCGAGATGAGCCTTCAGCGCGCGCGGGAAGTTTTTTTGAACGCCTCGACGATCTGTTCGTCCTGGGCTGGATGGCGCGGCCTTGCGCTGATGTGCGAGAAGCCGAGCTTCTTCAAAAGCTTTCCAACGTAGCGCTCGTGGAAGTCGACGCCGAACCTCTCGGCGATGATGCGCCTGAGGTCCACCCGGCGCCAACGCACGACGCCATCCTTCTCACGATCCGGCCCGGCCTCGACGATTGTCGCGAACTCGGCCAACTGCGCGGCTGACAGGCGCGGCGCGGGGCCCTCTGTCCAGTTGTCGATGAGGCCCTCTGGCCCGGTGGCGTTGAAGCGATGGACCCAGTCGCGCAGCGTCTGCCGATCCATCCCGCCGATCTTGGCCGCCGCCCTCCGATCCATCCCGTCCCGCACTGCCGCCAGCGATAACAGCCGGCGACTCTGGTTGACGTTCTTTGAGCGCCGGGCCAACACCCGAAGCTCCTTGGCCAAATAGTCCTCTCGCAATTTCACCGCTGATGGCATGGCGCGAATCCTCCGCGCCAAGGGAATCAGAAAACCGCCGCCAAGGGAATCCACTCAATGAGTCATCCCGCGGGGCCATTAGTATTAGCGAATCCTGGCTGAACAAAGCGCGCATCTCCGGCGATGGCCCGCGATTCATCAAAATGGGTCGCTCCGTCCGTTACAGCTTACAGGCGCTCGAGGAATTCAAGCGTGCGAACGCACGCGGGTCGACGGCGGAGTACGAGTGCCGTCCGGGCCCTGGCCGTCCGGTCAGGGGAAACGCTCGGACGGATGACGCTTCGACGCGCAAAGGCCGGCCACAGGTCGAGGTGGCCGGCTCACGTGAAACAAGGGGCATCATCGGGAATGTCGACGAAAGTATATAAATCGACTAACTACTTACGCAACTAAGATTATGAACGTACGTAACTATACATATAGCCAATAAATGCTTGACGTAATCCTAATTTACTCCAATATGAAACTCGATCTACCTAAATTAACCCCCCTGCTTCAAGATGCGCGCCCAATGAGCGATCTCAGCGGCATGACCCTTCCTGGTGCCGTTCCGGCCGGCCGCGAAATCGCGCTGCACGAGCCTTCCTTCGAGGAGGCCATCGCCGCGATCGTGGCCGACCCAGATCTGCCGGCCGACGTGAAAAACCATTGGCCGTGTTCGCTGCGCCGGCTGGCGACGTTTCTCGATCGGCCGATAGCCTTGGTGCCCGCGCGCTGGACAGCGGTCCATATTCCGGCGAGTCGGCTAAAACCCACCCGGCTTGGGGTCACCCAAAAGACGCTTGCCAATCATCTGTCGAATGTCCGGGCCGCACTTGCTTGGATGCGCCAGGAAAAGAGTGTGCCGGCCCGCGGCATGCGCCTCTCGCGTGACTGGGAGGCTTTGCGGGACGTGTGCCCAAAATTGCCCCACAGGACGCGTCTATTGCCTCTCATGCGATTTTGCTCCGCACGCAATATCGCGGTGAGTGCCGTCGACGAGGCGGTCATCGACTCTTTTTTGGATTATCGCCGGTGTACGACCTCGCTTGCGGCGGACGCTGCGGCACGGCGTTCATTGGCGCGCCATTGGAATGATCTGGCGCGGACGGTTCCCGGCTGGCCGAGTAAGCTTCTATTCGAACCACCGTCGCGCAAGGCGGAAGCGTTTCCGCCCTGGGAAGCCTATCCGATTGGCTTGCGCTACGAGATCGAGGCCTATCTCGAAAGTCTCACGCGGGTCCGCAGGACAGCCAAGGGCAAGCGAGTGCCACCGGCCAGGGCAACCACGATCCGGGGCCGCCGTGCTATGCTCGAAGCGGCGCTCAGGATGGCAACCCGGATCGGCATCGGCATGGAGGAATTGGGCTCTCTCTCCGCCTTTCTCAATCCCGCCGTCAGCCGGCAGGTCCTTGACGCCTATTGGGCCAAGAGCGGCGAAGAGCCCTCCATCTTTACGATCGACCTCGTCAATCTCTTCGTCAACCTCGCACGGAGCAGCAAATGCTTGCCGGCAGACAAGCTAGAAGAGCTCGACGACATTCGGGCCGATCTCGAACATTATCGTCCTGAAGGCATGACCGACAAGAACCTTGCCGCCATCCGCACCTTCATGCAAAGCGACGCCTGGAGGGAACTGCATCATTTACCGGAGGTTCTGATGGAAGAGGCAGTAGAGGCCTCTTATTCCTCTCCAATCAAGGCGGCGGTGCGGGCGCAAATGGCCGTTGCAATCGCTATCCTCAATGTGGCTCCGATCCGCCGCAGAAATCTCGGGACGATTCGCCTCAAGCACAATCTTATTCGAACTGGCGGACCGCAAACGCCCTACCGGCTTGTGTTTCCGAACTACGATGTGAAGAACCGGGTCAAGCTCGACTTTCCGCTCGATGCCGAGCTGACCGCGCTCATAGACGATCATCTTTCCAATTATCGTCCTGCGCTCATCGATTGCGCGGAAGATTTATGGCTGTTCCCGGGGGCGGGGAAGAGTCACAAGCTTCTCACGACGCTGAGCGACCAGATTACGCCCTTCATCGAAAAAAGGATCGGTCTGCGTCTAACCGTGCATCAGTTCCGGCACGTCTCGGCAGCGATCATCCTTAAGCACCAGCCAGGCAATTACGAACTCGTCCGCCTCTTGCTCGGCCATCGCACGGTGCAGGTCACGATCCGCAATTACATTGGTCTCGAATCCACTCATGCCAGTGAGGTCTATGGTGATCTCGTCCAGACCTTGCGTCAGCAGCGGGCGGGGCAGGGCGATGACGACTGAAAGGACACAACATGGCGCAAATCCCGAGAGATCCACGCGCGGCGATCCGCGCCGAGATCTCCCGACGACGCCCGTACGCTCCGTGCCGATCGCAAGTTGGACGATCGCCGACCGGGCTGCGTGGGAGCGCGCGATCGCGCCTGGCGTCCGTCTGCGTAAAGGCGGGGTCGGTGCTCACCTTGCCCCTGTCACGCAGGACGATCTAGCTCGTCGCTACGGCTATTTTATCGATCATCTCATCCGCAACGATCGCTTCGAGCGTGAGTCACACGCGGCTGGACAGGTAACCCCAGACCACGTCGAACGATTCGTGGATGAATTACGCATCCGGATCAGCTCGGTCACGACGGCCGCCACCATCCACAAGCTGCGTCGAGCGGCTCAATTGCTCGATCCAAACCGCAACTTCACATGGCTTGCCGAGATCGAAAAGGATTTTGCCTTGATGATGCGGCCGCAATCCAAGGACCATCGTATTGTAGATCCTGATCGTCTTTTCGAAGCTGGGCTTACTTTCATCGAGGAGGCGACGGAAAATCCCGGTTTAACGCCGCTGCGCCGCGCAAGGCAGGTCCGCAATGGACTTATGGTCGCCCTCATGGTGCTCTGCCCGATCCGCCTTAAGAACTTTGCTGCACTCGAACTGCAAGCGAGCTTTCGAAGAGTGGGAACAAGATGGTGGGTCGTCCTCGATCGCAAGGTTACGAAGAGCGGCCGCCCTGATGAACGGCGCGTGCCACGTGACCTGGACGCTGCCATCGAAACGTATCTTTTGCTGTATCGTGCGGTTCTAGCCGCTACCAAAACTAAAGGCGGCGTCGAGACCTTCGGCTCGCAGGCTTGCCTTGTGAGACAAGCGAACACTCCGGGGTCAGGCGTCGATCCGCTGGCCAATATCGCGGGGCCGCTCTGGCTGACGTCCAATGGCGGCCGGCGCATGACTTATTCCGCCGTCGAGCGCTCTTTAACCGAGACCACCTGCCTGACGCTCGGTGTTGCGGTCAGCCCCCATCTCTTCCGGACTTGCGCTGCCACGGCGATCTACACCCACGCCGGCGACAATCTGAATCTGGCCAGCGGCGTCTTGCAGCATATCGATCGCAGGGTCACCGAAGAGCATTATAACCGTGCAACTAGCATCTCCGCTGCTCGACAATATGCCGAGATTGTGAAGAACACTCGCGCGTGATCGCGGCCAGAAACAAGGGCCTGGACTTATAAGCGCAGAGCCAAATCCGGATGGCCAGAGAACGAAGCGGTTGTAGCAAGTGCTGTAAGGGCCGAACGCACCCGGCAGATCGCGCCGTGGTGCTCCAGATCATAGGACCCAGAAAATGCCGTTGAGAACACGCCAGTCGATCACCCGACGAGCGGCATGTTGGGCAACATCGGCTTGATGGCAGCCCATTCGTGGTCGGCGGGTTCAAGTGCATGATTCGAAGCTGCCCAGTTTGGGAGTTTGAATCACAGAGCTCTGGCTAACTTCAACGCGTGGCAAAAGCCAGCTAACCCGGTTGAAATTGATCCGAAGCGGACTTGAACGCATGGATTAAGAGTATTTCTTATTTCAACTGCGTGGCTGGAACAACTCCACCGCGCTGTGCTATAACCCAAGGCCTCACACGTAGCTTCTTCGAGCGAACCCCCGCGTTCTTCAGTAATCCATGCCTCCCATGCCGCCGCCAGGCATGGCTGGCGTTTCCTTCTTCGGATGTTCGGTGATCGTCGCCTCGGTAGTCACGATCAAGCCCGCGATCGACGCCGCGTCCTGGAGGGCCGTGCGGACGACCTTGGTCGGATCGATGATGCCGAGCTTGACCAGATCGCCATATTCCCCGGTCTGCGCATCGTAGCCGTAGTTATATTCCTTGGCTTCGAGCAGCTTGCCCACCACCACGGCGCCGTCCGCGCCGGCGTTGTCAACGATCTGGCGTGCCGGCGTTTGGATCGCTTTTCGGACGATGTCGACCCCGGTCTTCTGATCGTGGTTTTCGACCTCAAGGTTTTCGAGGGCCGGGATGGCACGGAGCAAGGCGACGCCCCCACCGGGAGAAATGCCTTCCTCCACGGCCGCACGGGTGGCGTTGAGTGCGTCGTCCACCCGATCTTTCTTCTCTTTAACCTCGACCTCGGTCGCGCCGCCAACGCGGATCACCGCGACGCCGCCGGCGAGTTTGGCCAAACGCTCCTGGAGCTTTTCGCGATCATAGTCCGAGGTGGTCTCTTCCACCTGCGCCTTGATCTGGCTAATGCGTGCTTCAATGTCCTTCTTTTCGCCGGCGCCATCGATGATCGTGGTCGCTTCCTTGTCGATGTGCACCCGCTTGGCGCGGCCGAGCATCTGCAGAGTCACATTTTCCAGCTTGATGCCAAGTTCTTCCGAAATCAATTGTCCGGAAGTTAGGATCGCAATGTCTTCCAGCATGGCCTTGCGGCGGTCACCAAAGCCTGGCGCCTTGACTGCTGCGACCTTCAAGCCGCCGCGCAGCTTGTTGACCACGAGCGTGGCGAGCGCCTCTCCCTCGACGTCCTCGGCGATGATGAGAAGCGGCTTCCCGCTCTGCACCGACGCCTCGAGAATCGGTAGCAAGGCCTGCAGCGAAGATAGCTTCTTCTCGTGAATGAGAATGTATGGGTCTTCGAGCTCGGCGATCATCTTCTCGGCGTTGGTGATGAAATAGGGGGAGAGATAGCCGCGATCGAATTGCATGCCTTCGACAATCTCGGTCTCGGTCACGAGGTTTTTGGCCTCCTCGACCGTGATGACGCCCTCGTTGCCGACCTTTTGCATCGCCTTGGCGATTTCTTCCCCGATAAACTGATCGCCATTGGCCGAAATTTTGCCGATCTGAGCGATCTCCTCGTTCGATGAGACTTTCTTCGAGTTCTTCTTGAGATCGGCGACGATCGCTTCCACGGCGAGGTCGATACCGCGCTTCAAGTCCATCGGATTGAGCCCGGCCGCCACGGCCTTCGCGCCTTCGCGCCTTCGCGGGCGATGGAGGAAGTGAGCACGGTCGCGGTGGTGGTGCCGTCACCGGCGGCGTCGTGCTGCTTCGAAGCGACTTCACGCACGAGCTGAGCGCCAAGGTTCTCGAACTTGTCGGACAGTTCGATTTCCTTGGCAACAGTCACGCCGTCCTTACTGATGCGCGGCGCACCATAGGATTTTTCGATGACGACATTGCGGCCCTTTGGGCCGAGAGTCACCTTCACCGCATTATTGAGAATCTCGACGCCGCGCAGGATGCGGTCGCGCGCGTCAGTGGAAAAACGGATGTCTTTGGCAGCCATTGTCATTCACCTTCTAAGAGGGAAACCGGTGCGAACTCGCCGTCGGGTCAGTCGACGACGCCCAGGAAGTCGCTTTCCTTCATGATGAGCAGGTCATCGCGATCGATCTTGACCTCGGTGCCGGACCATTTTCGGAAGAGGATGCGGTCGCCAGCCTTAACATGGCGTTTTCTTCCTGTTCTGGGCCGCCAGCTTCACTGAAATGGTGTTCCTGCAGCCAGGCGAAAAACCTATGGAACTCCTCCGTATCGACCGGCCAATGCCAGTTAGAGCACCCGTGCAATCTGTCAAGTCTCTGACCTTTAGACTCAGCCTTGTAAAATTTGAGATCGTTCTGAGCCCAGTGTGCCGGAAACACGGCCACCGGCGGTTCGGCCATATCGCAATCGCCGGTCTTCTTGCCACCGTCGCCACCATATTCCGGAGCAAGCTCCAACTTCATTCGATCCGGATCGAAAAAGCATTGCGGCCAGCCGTACCAAGCGCCGTTTTTGACGATCAGCACTTCCTCGGACGGAAGCCCAACAAAACGGCCTGAAGTGTCGAAGTCTAATCCCTCGGGGTTTCTGATGCCGCCGACAAAACGCTCCTTGGCCGAGAAGACCTGACCGGCTTTGTTCGCGTCGCATTTCCAAATCCCGGCACAAAAGGATGCATTGGATTGTCGCCTATACGTTCGCAGGGGCAATGCCAAAACCCGCGACGAGAATTCCACCCTCATGGGACGCATCGTTGCCGTAGTAATACGCTACTCCACTCCACGTGTTCGCGAAGACCGGCAAGCCGAGGGGCGAGTCCGATGTTGTCGGGCAAATATTGTGTCGCAGAAGCCATTTGGGAGCGTGATGCTGGTTGACCCGCCGGGGCACGACGTCGTTGCCTTGTGTGCCCGGGTCTCAGCAAAGCCCCAAGTTGCGCCCAGTTAAGCCGCGATAGCACCCGCGACGAGGGCCGAAACAGTGCCACCATTTTTTTAACCGACAACCCGCATCACTTTTCTCTCGAAATTCCGGAACATGAGTGCCATCAGCTGACGCTATAGCCAACGACAGGAAGCCTGGGCCATTAGTTCCCGATAGCCACCGGCAGGATTTCGAACGGAAGATGCGGCGGACCATTGTCTTTCTCACCGAAGAGATGTGACAGTTGTCCTTCGGCGACCCACGCCGTGCCACCCACCTTCGCAACGGCGGTCGGCTCTTTGAGCCCATCCTCGAGCGTCTCGATGGTAGCCTTATCGCCAAGCACGGTGACGCGATCGAGCGAGCCGCTGCCCTCTGCCATCAGGAAGCTATCGCCGTTGACCTGCCGTAGGCCATCCGGCAGTTTCAGTGGACGTGACGTTGCAATCTTTGTGACGGCGCCTGGCATACCGCCCTTGACCTCGACACGGAAGAATTCACCGCCGTTGAAAGTATTGACGTAGATATTGCCATCGCCGCCAAAGGCAATCCCATCTAAGCCGGCACCGCTCGGAGGTTGAAACTGTTGATCTTCGACCCAAACTTCGAGAGCTTTTCTACCTGGTTTCAGTTGCAGGATTTGGGGAGTGAGGGAATTCGTGACGTATACCGTTCCGTTGCTGGCAACGGTCATGTCGTTGCAGAGGTTATTTTTGCCAGGGAATTGTGCGCTGATCTTGCCTTCGCCCGTCGCCAGATCGAAGCCCATAAGGTGACTGTCCGTCGCAGCACCTGGGCCAGCGACGCCCAGACTCGACACATCATTCGAACAGACCCATAGGGTGTTTGATTTGGCATCGGCAAAGACTCCAAATGTCGAGCGGCTTTCGAAGGCTCCTGGCGCGATCCACGCCTCGGCTTTAGATGCGCCGGGCTTGACCCGGGCGATGCCGCCCGAGGCAAGGCTGCTCATATACAAAGTACCGTCTGGGCCAGCCGTGATGCTTTCCGTGAACGCGCGATCGCCAGGAACTGCAATGGCCTTAAGCTCTTCGGCGTCCAGATGGGGGGCGCATACGGTGAAGGTGACGGCTATCGCGAGTAGCGCGCTGATCCATCGAGCTTTCTGCATGTCGTTCGATCCACTCTGTTGTCGTTATGATTGAACTAAAACTGCGAAGTTCGAGTCCACGACGACGTTCCGTCGTCGCAAAGAGTGCCTTCCCTTCACCGGCGATCAGCGGATAAACTATAGGCCGGAGTTCATCCTCAAGCCCGGCATCGATTAAACACGCCGTAGTTCGAGCACCCCCAATGAGAATATGTCTTTGCCAGCTGCTACTTGAGGGCAGCGATTTCTTCGAGTCATGGGACGAAACTCGTCCTCGGCCAGAGAGCCGAAGTCAGGGTGCTCGATAGCACGTAATGCGGGGTCCACGCGGCGAAACTGGCCCATTCGATCTCAGGCGGCGAGATGATGCTGAACCGGCGGTTACTAAACCGAAGGTACTGGACGAAATCGGCGCCAGTGCTAGACTTTCAAGATGGCTGATAGAAGAAAAACAATCACGCTGGGAATTGCCGGGGCGGTTGCGGTACTTACCGCATTCGTGAGTGCCGCTTGGATTGCGATACTGATGTGGGTGCTAGCGGCATTCTTGATAGCGTGGGGCCTGCAACCCAAGTCCACGGAGACCCCCTATGGCAATTACATTCTCAGGGTGTTGACTAAACTAGACATCATGCTCTCCGGCCGGAGTTGAGGGAGCCCTAAAGACGGCTTCTCTTGTTTTTTGAGGCGACCATGTCAGCTCACACGTTCGAGGTGCTCTCACGAGCCCACAATGAAATTGTGGTGTGCCACGCGGCAGAGGGTCACCGCTTCAAGTTTTTTGTCATCACGAATGCTCATGGCAAGAAAGTCTTATCTGACTCGGTCGAAGTTGTTGCTAAAGAAGGCGCTGCCCATACGCCAGAGTTTTTTTCCGGCAGTGCTCGCGCTTTCGCCATCACGGTGGCCCATCGGGCTCACGCAATTGATTGAATTCATCCGAGCCGGGATGCGTCCGTCGCTTATGCTGGCAGTTAGAGAGGGCATCCTGTCCAGCGCACCCTCGTCGAGTTCTCCCACTCAATGAACCGTGGGATAATCCTACCCGTTGCCTTCGATTTACTGTTGATTGTGGAATGGCGAACCGAAGGAGTTCCCATGACCAAGGAAACCAAGATTAAGGAGCAGAAGAAGGCCGAAGAGGATGCAAACCTCGACGAGGCCCTTGCTGAAACCTTTCCGGCTAGCGACCCGCCCTCGATGATTCAGCCCCGAACCAGGGCGGATGTGCAGCAGAAACAAGCGAGGAGACATTCGAAGGGGGAACTGTCGCCCGCAAAATCACGAATCATCAGTAACCTAATGCGCATGAAGCGGCGCCCCCTTAACAGGGGGCGCGGATGAAGCGGTTTTGTGACAATCTAACCTAGTAGGTACGGTTAAGGTAGGCGTCGCATCGGCGCCCGAGCATCGATGAGGCCCTTTTGCCGCACCAGCTTCGCGAAGGATTATGAGAGAGGGCAAAGCAATGATCCATTCATCGCGCCGGGATCGCAAGGCTAAGGCGATGGCAGAAGTGCTGGGAATGATCGCTAATGCACACTCGCCGCTAGCCCCGTATCGGCCACGTCACGTCCTCGAGCAGGATGAACGGTTGTTCGAAACCGCTGCCGAATTTTGCGCGGCTTTGGAAGAATATGCCGAGCGCGCAATGCAGCTTAAGAAAGTGAGCCACTGATAGGCGTAAGGCACCTGGGCGAAATCGATTCGGCCGGAGGCGACAAGCCCAAGAGCGTATAGCTCTGTGACCTGGTCTCAAGCCTCCAACATCGGAAGGGCTGGCTCGTTCTCAGCCCTAACAGCTGCGACGATTTCTATCTTTTCCATCAGCCGAGCATAAAATCGCCAGCTACCACCCCCTTTCGAGTGCGGGAGGTTCACGCCTCAGGCGCTGAAAGAAGCGTGTAAGAAGCCGCTTTACGGCTGTCAAAGTCATTCTTGGGAGGCGTGTCCCGGGACTTAAACGGTTGTGTTCTGAACTCCGGCCCCGAGTGATGATCCAGGTTGCGCTCTGTTATGCGGTCCCCTACCCGTGCCTCGTGCAAGCAGCGATAGAAGTCCCTCACTGTCGCTCGGGAGGATTCGTGGCAATGACAAGGATACACCCATCCCTTCGTTCTTGAACGGCCGTGCACCGGCGTGAACGCGCGTGGACGAACGTGTAGCGACGAAGCTGTAACCGGCGTGTAACCGCGAACGATTGGTCACGCGGATAGAGCATCCGTCTGTCGAAGCGTGAGGAGATATCCCCGGGCTTGCGGCGCTTCTTCAGCGTCTCGGTCTTCCTCTTGTGCGTCAAATGACATAGCTCAAGTTGGACCTGTTCAATGGGGGAGGATCATCACTAGGGGCCGATCGGGCGATCTTTTGTCTTTTGTTTTCCGCTGATAAAGTCCGAGGCATGAGAAAACTAATTTGTCTCTTGGTCGTCGCCCTTCATCTATCGGGATGTGGTCTGAATTATCACTTCTGTCCTTCTGGTCAGGAGCACGATCCCTCACGTCCGTTTGCGTCGTGCCGGCCTACGACGACTCAGGGCGCAAACGAACGATAAACGGACGCCGCGCCCGAGGCATCTTCCCAGATCTCCCATTATCAAACCGGGCCTCGGACTAAAATTGACCCTGGATCATTTTTTTCGGGCGTGCAGACCTGCCGAAGGACCACCGGATTTCCGGTCATCGGGGCGATCCTGACGAGATATGCTCGCCGCGAGTTCTTCTCACCATGATGCTCAACACAGGAGTCTACCATGAAGGTTGCAGGATCAACCGCCTTGGTGACGGGTGCCAACCGAGGCCTCGGCCTCGCCTTTGCCAAAGTGCTTGTGGAAATGGAGGCGACGAAGGTCTATGCTGCGGCGCGCAATCCGGAGGCGGTTACCCTATTGGGCGTCGTGCCGCTGAAACTGGACGTCACTAGTGACGAAGACGCCGTCGCTGCGGCGCGTGTAGCTGGGAACATCAACCTGCTCATCAACAATGCCGGCATCGCTAGGCCCGGCGGCTTTCTCGCCGATGGGGCGGTCGAGGCCGCGCGAGAGCAGTTTGAGGTGAACTTCGTCGGGCCGCTGCGCATGGCGCGTGCCTTCGCGCCCGTCCTGGCGAAGAACGGCGGCGGCGCGATCATCAACGTACTTTCCGTAGCAAGCTAGGTGCATCGCGGTCTTTCGGCGGATCTCCCGGTCTATTTCCAAAGCACCGCCGCGCTTCGGTCGCGCGCGGGCCTGCCGACTCACTGAGCCGGCGAACTGTCGCCTCAACCGTCGGCTGTATGCATGATCAGCCTTTGGACCATTCCTGATGTCGGCTTCTGGCGCATCGCGTCATTCCGTTGCTGGGCAGTAATTACGTCGGTTTGGGAGCCAATCGGACATCGACTTTGGTGGGTCATCCGGATTTATGGGTGCACGCCTTAATTCACGAGCGCTAGCCGCGGAGTTGCTTGACTATATGCTATCATGGAAAAGTCGGGGCCTCACGTGCTCGGAAGAGCCGCGAAGAACGCGGCGGCCTCGGATGCCTTCGAAGCGGCGGTGAAGATCTCCTTCAGCGCGACGCTCGTCGGTGATGCGAAGATCGGCGTTTCCGCCGGCGTGCTCTTCCGGGTGCTGATGAAGGCTTCGCGTGGGGGAAGCTGAATGCTGTCCGTCGAGGGACGAGAGAACGCCCGGCTGCCGCCATGATGGATAGTTACGCCGGTCGCGGCGACGAAAGCCTCGGCCTGCTCGATCGGCGTGATGTCCGTCGCGGGCAGGGGGTCGATGACCGGAACCTGATAGCCATCCACCTGTTCGGCGGCGAAGACCGGCGTTGCGCGGGCGAAGAGGCGGGTGGCCGTCTCGGCGTCACCGCTCTCAGGATCCGCGGCGAATTCAAGCTCCTTGTAGAAGACGACGAAGGCGGCTTTCTCGCCCTTTCGTACTTGAGCGCCGGCCTCTGTCCATTGCTTGTATGTGCCCAAGGTGCCGGAGCTGTAACCGAATTCCTCGGCATAGGCCCAGAGCGCCACGACATTGACGCCGCGATAGGCTTTCTTCGACGCAATGTTGACAGGGCGCATAATGCTGCTGGCGGAGCGATGCCAGGGCAGGCGGAAGTCTCCCGCGCCGCGCTCGATCGCGGCGACGATCTTGTCGGTGATGTGCTGGTGAATATCGAAGCGTTCTTTGGTCATGGCGGTTCCCCTTTGTTTGCGGGCCGCACGATTGCGGCCTCGTGGGGCAAAAGGGACCGGGACCATTGAGAAGAGGGATCAAACGCCGCGCCGCCGGTCGAAGGCAGGGGGCGCGCCGCGAAGCGGGCGGAGCTGCACAACCTCGGACTTGATCCGGGGCGGAAGCGAGCCGCGTTGATCCGGAGGCGGGACCGGTCATCTTGGCCCACATGAGAGGCCGCCTGCGGACCGCCTTGGTGGCGGGAAGCGTCATGCCAAGGGCGCTCTGTTCGACCGGCATCGAAGCTCATGGGCGTAGCGCCGGATGGGCAGCGGGCAGAGGTAGACCACCCGATTCAAGGCTTGAATAATGGTAACCTTTATGTTACCTTATGGTGTGCTTGAACTGCGCTACTACCTGGCCGTCGATGGGAAAAGCCCGTTCGAAGAATGGTTCTCCGGCCTGGATGCCGCAGCGGGGGCGAAAGTGTCCGTGGCCCTCGCGCGGGTGGAGCAAGGCAATCTCTCGAACGCCAAAGGCGTGGGCGAGGGGCTGCTCGAGTACCGGATCAATTGGGGGCCGGGATATAGGGTATATTTCGGGCGCGACGGCGAGGTGCTGGTAATCCTGCTGACCGGCGGCACCAAGAAGCGCCAGCAACGCGACATCGAACAGGCGAAGGCCTTGTGGGCGGATTACAAGCGTCGGCGAAAACCGCCGGCGCGATGACGATCAACGGAGGCAAAAGATGGCACTGACACGAAGTTTCAAAGAGCTGGTGCAGAAGCGGATTGCAAGCGATCCCGCCTTCGGTGACGCGTTGCTGCGCGAAGGCATCGACACCATGCTCGCCGGCGATATTGACACCGGCAAGTCAATCCTCCGCGACTATATCAAGGCGACCGTCGGCTTCGAGAAGCTCGGCGAGGTAACCGGCACGCAGCCGAAAAGCCTTATCCGCATGTTCGGCCCGCGGGGCAATCCGCAGGCCCGCAATCTTTTCGGCATCATTGGCTACCTGCAGAAACAGGCGGGCGTCGAGCTCCACGTGAAGTAGGGTAACAACAAACCCGTGCTTAATCCAGCACCGCGTTTTCCCCTACACAAGTATGGAGTGCGGGGGCGGGGATGATACTCACCTCGCCAGGCGGTCCTGAAGGCGCTGCTTGGCGGTTTTCTCGCCCCAGCCATCGTCCTCTTCCTCGTCAGCAAGTTTCGCCCATAGCATGATCAGGGCGAAGCCGTTCTGTTGGAAAAACACCTGCTCATAGAGCCCCGGCGGAGGCTTGCCCCAATCGGATTCGAGCCAAGCTTCTGCGCGAGCCTCCGCAATGGATGACGGATAGTTCAGCTCTCGCCCTGCGCGAAACAACAGGGAATTCGCTGGCATTGGAGCGCCGGTGGTCACACCCAGCCGCGGAAAGCGAGCGATGTCCCGGTAGACCTTGTCAATCTTGCCATCCTTCGCCACCACGACGGCCACAGGTTCTTCACTGTATTGAGCGTAGGCGCGGGCGGCAGCTTCCTTGCTAACATCAAAGAGCCCCGCCAGCGTAACGATCTGGGCGAGATCGGGTTCGCGGAACTTTGCCAATTCCGCCCGCCAGAGCGGGGGCGGCATCAGAATTAAGGCCGCAAATTCGTTGGCCTCGACCTCCATTCGGATGGCACCGCCTTTTTCCTTGTCGGTCCAGCGCCGCATGTCGGTGCGGGAACATTGAAATCCTCCCGCCGGCGGCTTGTGTGTAGTCATGAGAAAGTGCCCCAATTCGTGTCCGATAGTGAAGCGCCGGCGGCCGCGCCGCGCGGCGTGGTTGACCAAAATGAACCCGCTACTGCGTGCGTCGTCCGTTATCAATCCGCCCTCAAATCCGTCGGCGAATAGGTCGCGGATTTCGGCAATGTCGAGCTGATGCGCGAGTTGCTCTATCGGCACCGGAAGAGTGAGCGCGGGTTCTGCCTTGAGTATTTTTCCAACCAGGCCCATCGGTGACCCGGTCCCATCGAGATCCATCCGGGTCACCTGCATGACTTAGCTCTCCCGCTTCCTAAAATGGTCCATCATCGACTGGATCGCTTTTCTGTCGTCTTCCGAAAGTTCCTTGAGCTCGCGGTACATGGCGACCAGTTGCGGCTCCTCGTCGACGCCATTGGGGTTTTCGCCGATGAGATCAGCGACGCTGACGTTGAAGCATTTCGCCAGCTTGGTCAGCAGTTCTATGGACGGATTCTTCGCCCGCGCCGACTCCAGATCCCAGACATGAGCCTTCGAGGCTCCGATTTCATCGGCGACATCCTGCAGGGACTTCCGCGTTTTTATCCTCAATTCTTTCAGCCTCGCCGCCAGCGCCATGCACACACCTCCCGCCGCTCCTCCATTGGGTGGGCAAAGTCGCCAACCCACCATCCATACAAAATCATACCAGAATAGTTGACTCAATGGCAAATTGTATGGTTTAATCTATACGAAATCGTCTAGGTTGTCCCTGGCGAAGGTCGCATAGGCCAAATCCACCAGGAATAAGGTGTCAACCGACGAAAGGTAGAATTATGAACGAGACCGAACACACAGATCACATCCGCATCCACGTCGACCGTGAGCCTTATTACTCGCCCGACCCGACGACAGGCGCGGCACTCTACGCGCTGGGTGGCGTCCCCGAGCACCACGATCTCTTCCGCGAGGTGAGCGGCGACGGGGAGGACGAGCTGATCGAGCGGCATGCGCGCGATGTGCGGTTGAAGCTGGACGAACATTTCTACAGTCAAAAGGTCTTCACCATTATCGTGGATACGGAGGCCAAGGAGGTCGCTAAGAATCGCCTGACTTTCGACGACGTGGTCAAGCTGGCGTTCGAGACGCCGCCATCTGGCCCCGATATCCTAATCACGGTCGATTACGGCATGGGCCCACCGGAGAACCCGCATGGATCGCTCCGTAAGGGTCAGTCGGTGCGCATCAAGAATGGCATGGTATTCGATGTCTCAGCGACCGATCGATCGTAGCCCCGATCTTAAGCGTCTCCGCGACGAGGGTTACAACCTTCAAGTCGTGGAGGCCTATTTGGTCGTGTGGGACATCCCCTATCTCGCCGCGAAGGACGAGATCAAACGTGGCATCTTGGTTTGCGTATTGTCCTTGGCAAACGACATCGCGACCCCGCCTGGTGATCACACTGCTAACTTCATCGGCGCATATCCGTGCCACGCCGACGGCTCGCAGATAACCCAGATCGTCAACTCGGAGAACAACCTCAAGGTCAGCGACGAGTTGACAACAAACTTCTACCTATCGGCCAAGCCACAACCGAGCGGCCGGTACGAGAATTTCTACGACAAGGTCACGACCTACGTCCGCCTAATCAGCGGGCCAGCGCAGGAAGTCGACCAGGATGTCACGGCCAATACGTTTACCCTGGTGAGGGATGATGAGCACGACGAGATTTTCAACTACTTCGACACGGCTTCAAGCCGCGCCGACATCGTCGAGGTCAATCGGAAGATGTGCCTCGGGCGCGTAGCGATTCTCGGCCACGGAGGAACCGGTGGATATATTCTTGACTATGTGGCGAAGGTGCCGGTTCGGGAAATCCACCTCTTCGACGGCGATCTATTCCTGCAACACAACGCCTTCCGGGCACCCGGTGCGCCATCGGGTGATGAACTAGAGAAGCAACCCTATAAGGTCGACCATTTTTACGACATCTATTCAAAGATGCGCAAGGGGATCGTGCCGCATCGCGAGTTCATGTCCGCGGAAAACCTGCACCTGCTAGAGGGGATGAACTTCGTCTTCATCAGCATGGAAGCCGGTACCGTGAAGAAGGCAGTGATCGAGAAGCTTCTTCAACTGAACATTCCGTTTGTCGAGGTCGGCATGGGGGTCTATCTGCGCAACAACGTGCTGGGTGGCCTCCTCCGGACAACGGCCGCCACCGCCAAGAATAGTGATCATCTTTGGGGACGGATATCGTTGTCGGATGGAGGCGTGAAAAACGAATACGATAAAAATATCCAGATCGCTGAACTGAACGCGCTGCACGCCGCATTTGCCGTGATTAAATGGAAGAAGATTTTCGGCTTCTACGATGATCGGCGCGGCGAACATTACAGCACCTACGCCATCGGTCGAAATGACACAAACAATGAGGACGCTGCATGAAGCATCCGCGCCAGATCGCCTTCGAGTTTGTCAACGTTGTCCCTGCGACGCGCGAGGATGGGAAGCTTTACATCTCGATCAAATACCGGACAGCCATTCACAGCTGTTTCTGCGGTTGTGGAATGAAGGGGGTGACACCCTCCGGCCGACCGGCTGGCGGCTAACCTATGACGGCGAAACGGTGTTGCTCTGCCCGTCAATCGGCAATTGGAGCTTCAAGTGCCGCTCGCACTATTGGATCGAGAACAGTCGAGCGATCCCGGCCGGCTCGATGTCGCAGACCGAGATTGAAGCCGGACGGCAGCGTGATCGCACGACAAAAGACGCCTACCTGGGCCGCGCGGCACCGACTGCTCCGGTCGCGTTCCCGGGCGGCACGCCTGGGAAGAAGCGAAGATTGATAGACTGGCTGCTTGGGCGGGGCTAGCTGCGAGTGGGTATTCGAATCTCGTAGGCCTAACGGCGACCTCTCACGAATGTCTCGGTGTTGGGCGGTACAAACGAATAGGGGGCTGGGATTGGGGGAGGCAAAGCGACACGCAAGAATGCGCACGGCGGCGGCATCATTTTGCCGGCCAATGAGCCGACACCGCTTCAATCTTTATGCTATCGGAACACGACGTTCCAAACTTTACAGAATATTCGATGAGGTGTCGTGGTGGTCTTCCCCAGACGAACGGATCATAGCATCCGCAGGACGTGATCTGATCGATAGCGATTATAGCTGGGCTATGCTGGTTCGGGACGCTATTGGACGATTTCGCGCTGCGAAGGTCGATTGTAGTTATCCCTCTTTATCTGCTGCCGAGAAAGCTTTGTGGAAAGTGATGAACGACACGCAGCAGACGGAAGATTTGGTCGAACTTGGCAAGCAGGGTGATGAGACGAATGCGCCGACTGATTTGCTGCGGCTTCCAACTGACTTTGATCCCGCACAACTACATCCGTACTTTCGCGTCCTTCTCGAGGATCGCTCACGCGCGCCAGCGCGCGCTGTGATTAAAGAGATCGGGCCATGGCTGACACCTAACGATCCCCACATGGTCGAAGAGTTTCAGCGCAAGGCTTTCGATCAACGGCTGTGGGAAATCTACCTATGGGCCGCTTTGCGCGAATTCGGCCTCGACGTCGAGCAACTAGAGGCACCTGATTTCAGATGCAGGGGGCCAGGAGTCGATTTTACGGTGGAAGCTACCACAGCTGCTCCTTCAACAATGGGCCCCTTGGCTGAACATCCTGATCCCAAAACGCAGGAGGAAATTAGAGCCTTCCTCTACGATTACATGCCAATGAAATATGGCTCTGCGCTCTCTTCCAAATTGCGCAGGACGAATAAGGATGGCCTGCATTATTGGGAGCGGGAAGAAAGCAAGAACAAGCCATTTCTCCTTGCAATCGCCGACTTCCACAAACCAGCAGACAGCGACAAGTTGGGCTCGATGACCTACACACAATCGGCCCTATGGCAGTATCTCTATGGTCAACGGGTCCACTGGACGTTTGAGGACGGTAAGCTTGTCGTCAATGCACGGAAAATCGAGGATCATCGATACGGCGAGAAGGTCGTCCCATCGGGCTTTTTTGATGATCCGCTTGCGGCGAATATCTCTGCTGTTCTGTTTTCCAATGCTGGCACGTTATCAAAGTTCGATCGCATGGGGATCGTAGCAGGCTTTGCCGTACCGGGAGATAGTTACTACCGGATCGGCATGAAGGTGGATCCCGACCCTAATGCGGCAATTGGCATTCCGTTTAGCGCAGATGTCACCGCCCCAAATAATGAAGAGTTCTGGACCGAAGAAATTCAGGTATTCCATAATCCTAATGCCAAGTATCCACTGCCATTTGAGGTCTTGCTTGGCGCCACACACCACTTCATCAAAGAAGGTCGGCTGAGATCGTGGGGACCCATGGGATCGATCCTGACCTCCTACTCTATGATTTTCAGACCTCGGTTCGACGGGGATGCTGAGGCACCTGAGATTTGAAGGTTGCCCGTCACAATCTAATCCGCTCCACCTCGTCCACCATTGGCAGGTCAGTGGTGACGCTCAATGGCGTGACTTGAGTTAGAATTTTAGTGTAACATAAGGGACGTTACGTTTCGGTATCGTCGTCCTCAATCATGGCCGAGCTGCTGACGCCATACGTTGATGACAGCGCCCGCGGCCGGTTCACTGCATCTGGTCGAGCATGTCCGAGAATGCCGCTTTCAGCTTGAGGGCCTTCTTGATTTCATCGCAACTCACGTAGGGATGCTCGCTGTATTCGAGAAAGCTCGGCCATTGGTGGTCGCGGAAAAACTTGACGATGGACGCAGGATTTGTCGCGTAGTCAGCCGGCCAGCCCTCGAGGGCCTCAAAGGCCGACTTGATGCCCGTCTTCCCGAACAGGACAGAGGCGTCTTCGCAGTATTTGTCGAAGTCGGTGTCGAAGATGCCCTGATACATCATGTAGCTCTCACCCTTGATGGTGAAGATCACCCATCTCAGGTAATGCGCTTTGAGTATGGCGAGGGTGGTGGGATCGTCTGCGATTGCTTTCTCTATGACCTTGGCATGGTTGTATATGTGCTCTTCCATTCCGGGGATGACCTTCGCGATGACGCTGAAGCCGTAGCACGCCGGAGTCTGGGGAAAGATCGGGACGTATCTGCCTTGCTTAACTTCACCCTCGAAGAAGCCCCCTTTGGGGATCGCCATGGCGGCGGGCTTCGTCCAGTCTTCCTGCTTCGACCTGTCTGACATGGGATTGTTCCTTTCCTGTAATGGTTGCGGAGGACAGGATGGGCTTCGGGGAACCCGTCCACCGAAGCTTTAGTGTAGGGGGCAGGTCCCCGCGTCTATGCTTCATAGCCTGATCCTCTCCACCTCGTCCTGCGTAAGCCGCCCCTTCGTCCGGTCGTAAAGCTTCGTCGTGCGCGGGCTTTCATGCGCCACCATTTCCTGGGCGTGCTCCAGCGCGCCGCCATTAGCAAGGTACGCCGTGATGCCGGTCGCCCGAAACGAGTGATTGCCGATCGGCGCGTGAATGCCGACCGCGGCGGCGCATCATGAGCCAAGCATCCGGCTGCGTCATTGGGTCATCGGAAAGGGCGGTCGCCGCGTGGCCGCGCGATGTCCGGAACAACCAGCCTTTGCGGTCCTCGGCGATGCCGGCCGCGTCGATATAGGCGCGCAGCGCCTCGGCGAGCGAGTGATGACAGGGCATGACGTGATGCTTGCCACCTTTCTCGTGCAATCGAAGTTCCCACCCGGCACCTTTCGGGCGGAGGTCTTCGACCTTCATTTTCAGCGCCGCGCCAATGCGCGCGAAGGAATAAGTGAGGGTGGCAATCAGCGCCCTATC
This sequence comes from Methylocapsa sp. D3K7, assembly GCF_029855125.1. Classification (GTDB taxonomy): domain Bacteria; phylum Pseudomonadota; class Alphaproteobacteria; order Rhizobiales; family Beijerinckiaceae; genus Methylocapsa. The sequence goes on along the minus strand of NZ_CP123229.1, from coordinate 1,509,693 downwards.
CCGCAGATCCCGTACCGTGTCTGTCGGGATCGCGGCGAGCAGTTTTCGCCACTCCTTGCCGTCGAGCACCGGCGTCTTGCCGGTTTTCACCACGTGCTTCGGGCCGCGCACGGCCGAAGCCGGGTTTGCCGGCACCACCTGGCCGGTGATGAGCCAATCGAACAGCATCCGCACGGCGGCGAGCTGCTGCTTCACGCCTGGCGCCGAATGGGTCTGCTGAAGCGTCTCGATATAGGTGGCGACATCGAACGGCCGGATCGTCGTCAGCGTCAGCCCGCGGCCTTCGCACCAGGCGAAGAATTGACTACAGGCCCGCGCGTAAGCCCGGCGCGTGTTCGGGTTTGGTGAAGAATTCGATGTAGCGCCAGGCGGCCGGCTCGCCGGCGCCGGCAATCAGGGCCGGCACCAGGTGGGCTTTGACTTGTCCGGCAATTTACCGTACATTGTGGCAAGAAAGAGAGGGTGCATGATGACCCAGGAATCGAACCGCACGGCCCGCATCGAAGCGCGTATAGCGCCCGATGCGCTCGCCGTCGTCAAACGCGCCGCCGAAATCACCGGTCGCAGCGTCAGCGATTTCGTTGTCGCCGCCGCGCAGGACGCCGCCAACCGTACGATCGAGGAGACGCAAATCATCCGCCTCTCGGTCGAGGATCAACGCGCCTTTGCGGAAGCGATCCTTAATCCTCCCAATCCGACACCGGCCCTCCGCCGCGCCTTTCGCCGTCACCGTGAATTGATTCACGAGTCGCGGTGAAGGGCGGCTTTGTCATTGAGCCGCTCGGCGCGCATGATCGCTCGGCCTTCTCCTGCGGCGCGGCACCGCTTGACCGATATCTCCGCGAGCAAGCCTCACAAGATGTGAAGAGGCTCATGGCAAGTTGCTTCGTCGCAGAGGAACGGGCGACGAGCGCGATTGCCGGTTACTACACGCTCGCGGCGACGAGCGTTCCGGCAACTGATCTGCCGCCGGACGTGGTGAAACGCCTCCCCCGCTACCCGCTCTTGCCGGCAGCGCTCGTCGGTCGCCTGGCGGTCGATCAACGCTTTCATCGTAAGGGACTCGGTGGTGCTCTGCTTGCCGATGCGGCGCTTCGCGTGCTCAAAGGCGATACGAAGGCGTTCGCGCTCATAGTCGAAGCGAAGGACGAGAACGCCATTACCTTTTACCGGCTCCAAGGATTCCATCCGTTCGCCAGTCGTCCCCTGTCGCTGTTCCTGCCTATTGAAACCGGCAAGATAGCAGCGGCTGGGCACGAACACGCCGAGGCAAAGAAGTGAGTGCGCATGATGTGGAAAAGAAATGAGCACCCCGAAATGCCGCCATGCGCCTCGGTCTTAATCGAATCCGACGTGTTGAACAGAACCGGCATCACCGTACCGGCCAAGGACTGGAAAGCTTTCAAAGCTTGGATTAATCGCCCCGCCGAGACGATTCCAGCACTCATCGAACTCGCGCGTCGCCGCAATTTTCCAAGCTAAAACATATACTAACAGCAGAAGAACAACCCGCTTTGAAAGCGAGTTGTCGATTTCACCGCACGCCAATTATGGTCTGCACCACTTATCCGGCGTTCCCCCCGTCGTATTGCGGACGCGTTCGACCATCGGCGTGGCCTTGGGGTTTAACTCCTTGGCTCGTGCGATCGCTTCCGCCTGCGTCGGTGCAACAGCGCTGGCTCTCTACGATTCTGGCTTACGAACCGCGTAATCCTTCGTCTGCGGTCGCCGTTCAACAAACAACTGGTTCTTGTCCACCATAAGGATCACCTGAAAGTGAGCCGTCACTACTAATCGAATTAAATAGGTAGGCTGGCGCAATATATGGTGGTATCAGATTGCGCTTTCAAGCCCTCGCTTGCGCCCGTCATTCGAGTCGTCCTTAAGGCCGAAGCGGGCGCTCTAAGCAAGTTTTGCACGTATCTTTTGCACAAAAAATATCTCTGTAAATCAATGCGCCAAAACCGGAGGGCTGATCTGATTTCTTCAAGTCGAGACCGTTCGTGCACTCAGTCACGTCCGGTCGCCGGTGGAGACGTCCACCGTACCAGAGGGGGACTCTCACACATCCAATCCTTCCAGACTATGGAGCTTCCCCTGCCGCAGCGCGCGGGCCTTCATCATCACGAAGAAGACAGGAACCAGAATCAGCACGTGAATCGTGGAGGTGATCATGCCCCCGACAATCGGTGCCGCGATCGGCTTCATCACATCCGACCCTATGCCAGTCGTCCACAGGATCGGCACAAGGCTCGCCAGAACGGCAGCCACGGTCATCAGTTTGGGGCGCAAGCGCTGGACGGCGCCTTCAATGGCCGCTTCTTCGATATCGGCACGCCGCAGAGCAGCGCCTGAGGCAAGCTTCCGATCAAGTGCTTCGTGCAAATAGACGACCATCACAACTCCAGTCTCGACCGCGACCCCAAATAACGCGATGTACCCAACCCAGACCGCGACGCTGAAATTGTAGCCAAGGTACCATTGGAGAAGAAGCCCTCCCGTCATCGCGTAGACCGTCGGAAAAATCAGAACCAAGGCCTCCGTCACGGAATGGAACACCATATACAGCAGTAGAAAAATCGAAATGAAGACGATCGGCAGAATGATCTTTAGGCGCTCCTTTGCGCGCAGCTCAAATTCATACTGGCCAGACCACTTCAGACTGTAGCCGGCCGGCAGTTGGAGCTTCTCATGCAAGAGTTTGTCGGCTCGGGAGACAAAGCCGCCGTAGTCCCTTGTCTTCAGATCCAGATACACATAGCCGGTCAGGGCCGCGTCTTCGTCTCTAATCATCGCGGGTCCTTTCGAAAACGAAATCTTGGCGAGTGCGCCGAGCGGCACCTGCGCGTTCGAAGGCGTCGCAATCACCACTCGCTCAAGTTTTTGAATATCGTCCCGGAAGTCCGCGGCATAGCGAACCGAGATGGGATAGCGCTCGCGCCCCTCGATATTCACGGCGATGTTCTCCCCGCCTATGCCAGAGGTGACCGCCCGCTGCACATCGCCCACAGTCAATCCATAGCGCGCCGCTTCCGCACGGTTGACTTCCACATTGACGTAAAATCCTTGTGCCACGCGCTCGGCAAAGACAGATCTCATTTCTGGCATTGCACTGAGGATCTGCTGAACTCTTGTGCCCAATGCCTCAATGCCATCAAGGCTCGGGCCTTCAATCTTAATCCCCACCGGCGTTTTAATTCCGGTGAGCTCCATATCAAGTCGATTCTCGATCGGCATGGTCCATGTATTGGTCAAGCCGGGAAACTGGAGTTTTGCATCCATTTCCGAGATCAGCTTCTCATAAGTCATCCCCTGGCGCCATTCGCTGCGGGGTTTGAGCGTCACCGTGGTATCGTACATGTCGAGGGGAGCGTTGTCTGTCGCACTGTCCGACCGGCCGATGGAGCCAAATACACTTGCCACCTCCGGGAAAGAGCGAAGGATGCGGTCCTGTTGCTGCAGCAGCTGCGTCGCCTGGCCAATCGAGATTCCGGGGAGCGCGGTTGGCATGTACAGGGCCGCCCCCTCATAGAGGGGCGGCATGAACTGACTCCCAAGCTTTAAGGCAAGAGGAGCCGTCACAGCCAGGAAGAGGAGATTGAGCAGGACAGTCGTTTTTGGAAATCGAAGGCAGAGTTTCAAGACTGGCAGGTAGACCGCTTGCGTAATCCTCGACACCGGATTGCCCGATTCCGGCCGAAGGCGGCCGCGAATGAACAAAAGCATCAGCGATGGCACCAGTGTGATCGCAAGCAATGATGAAAAGCCGACGGCCAGAGTCTTGGTCCATGCGAGGGGCCTAAACATCCGTCCTTCCTGCGCTTCGAGCAGGAAGACCGGAAGGAACGAGACGACAATAATCAATAGCGAGAAGAAGAGCGCCGGACCGACCTGTTTCGCTGAGTCCAGAAGTATCCGCCGTCTCTCGTCATTAGTAATGCCGCCGGTGCCTGATTTTTTGTCTGCACTCCGGTTCTGCGCTTCGGACAGGTGCCGGTAGCCGTTTTCTACCATCACAATCGCCGCGTCCACGAGGACCCCGATGGCCAGCGCCAACCCGCCCAGAGACATAATGTTCGAGCTGACATTCAGGTAATACATCGGAATGAATGATGCGACCACGGCGATCGGCAAGGTCAGGATCGGAATGAGGGCCGTGCGGAAGTGAAAAAGGAAGATGATGATCACTAGGCTGACAATGATCGCTTCCTCGATCAAGGCGTGCCTAAGGGTGCCGATCGATGCCTCGATCAGGCCGGACCGGTCGTAGCCGGCGACGATCTCCACTCCTGGTGGAAGCGATCCTGAAATTTCCGTAAGCTTCTTCTTGACGCCGGCTATTACATTCAGCGCGTTCATCCCGTCACGCATAACGACGATGCCTGCGATGGTTTCGCCCTCGCCGTTCCATTCCGCCATGCCACGCCTTATATCCGGCCCGAAAGCCACGGTACCGAGGTCCCGGACCAGCACAGGAGTTCCGTCCTTACTGGCGACCGGCACCATCTCCAGATCTGAGAGCGATCGCAGATAGCCCAGGCCCCGAACCATATATTCGGCACCTTGGAACTCGATCAATCTCCCGCCCACCTCATTTGTGCTGTCGCGGATCTTATCGATCACCGTCGACAGCGGGATGTTGTAGGCGCGGAGTTTGCCTGGATCTAACCGGACCTGGTATTGCCGGACAAAGCCGCCAATGCTTGCGACTTCCGCCACCCCTGGAACCGTCCTTATCTGATAGCGGAGGAACCAATCCTGAAGGCTGCGCAAATCGGCGAGGCTGTAGCGCTGGTTGTGATCGACGATGAGATATTCATACACCCAGCCTGCGCCGGTGGCGTCGGGGCCGATCACCGGTTTGGCCGCGGCGGGAAGACGCCCCGCGATCTGCTGGAGATATTCGAGCACACGCGACCGCGCCCAGTAGAGGTCTGTGCAATCCTCGAAAATAACGAACACATAGGAATCGCCAAACATGGTCAGGGCGCGCACAGTTCTCACCTTTGGCGCGGACAGGAGGGCGGTCACGATTGGGTAGGTCACCTGATCTTCGATGATGTTGGGAGGTTGGCCATCCCATGACGTGCGAATGATTACTTGCACGTCAGAAATGTCGGGCACAGCATCCAGCGGAATCCTGCGAATAGCCCAGAGGCCAGCCAGAACCAGAAGAATTATTCCGGTGAAAACCAGAAAACGGTTGCGAACGCACAAATCAATCCAGCGGGCGATCACCTACTTGTCTCCTTCCGCAACCATGGAGAATTGTTTCTGTGCGATTGTCTGGCCCGTCTTGGTAGCGAGAACGGTGACTTGCCAAGTTCCGCCCATCTGCACCTCTCCCGGTCCCTCATAGAGTCCGCCGCCCTTGTCACCGAGTGTGGCGACACTGCGCATGGCTGCCATTCCCATCGCTGGCATGGCGGGCATGAAGAACGTCACGGTTACTTGGGCGCCTGTGATTGCCGCCCCGTCGGCGCCGGTGAGCTTGACGCGAAAGGCATTGCTGCCTGCGCGCAGAGGCGACGGGTTCGAGGAGTATTCGAGTGTCACCTGGTCTTGCGGGGCATTCATGGATGCCGCCGCTCCCGCACCGGGAGGCGGAGGTACAAAGGCCCCCAGTGCCGCCTGAGCCTGGCTCTCGGAATCGATCAGAAAATTGGCTGAGGTAGCAATGCGCTCGCCTGCTTCGAGCCCCTTCAACACGATGACATCATCACCGGCCCGGGCTCCCACTTCGATATCACGCGGCTCGAAATATCCCTCCCCATGATCAACGAACGCAATTTGACGTGCGCCTGACTGAAACACTCCGGAAGCCGGAATCACCAGCTGGCGTCCCAGCGGCGAGCCGAGGAGGACATTGACGAACATCCCGAGCGAAAGCTTGATTTCCGGATTGGGGATCTCCAGGCGCACGCGGGTGGTGCGCGTTGTCTGGTCCACCGCGGGCCAAATGAAGCTCACGCGCGCGGGGAAGGTCTGCCCTGGATAGGAATCCACGGTGACCGTTGCCAGATCCCCCACCTTCACCCGGCCGATGTCGCTCTGAAAAAGCTGGGCGTAGACCCAGACAGTCGACAAATCCGCGACCGAGTACAGCTTCATCCCCGGTTGCACATACATGTTCGGGAATGCCTTTTTATCGACAATGAAGCCGGACACGGGCGAGTCGATTTCCAGCTCGCGGCGGATTTTCCCTGTCTTTTTCAGGCGGGCGATCTCCCGATCCGGGATTTCCAGCCGCTTCATTCGCTCGGCTGACGCATTCAACAGCGACTGCCATCCGGCGGGTTCCACGTGGCCCATGCCATGCCCCAAGAGCTCCTTGGCCACCAAATAATCCTGCTCGGCCGTCACAAGCTCCGGGCTGTAGATCGTAAGAAGCGGCTGGCCCCGCCGCACCGTTTTGTATGTTGCGTCGGCGTAGACCTTTTGAACCCATCCCGAAAAACGAACTTGCACGTCGGAGAGCCGCGTTTCATCCGCCTCGACATTTCCAAAGGTCCGGATCACGTCACGTATGGTCCGGTATTCTACAACGCCAGTCTTAACGCCAATGCTCTGCATCCGATTCGGAGTCAGCGTGACTGGCACACGGTCTGGCCCAACAGCCGGTGTTCCTCCGGCAGGCGCAGCCTCATTCTGTGCCGCCGCTTCTACGCCCAAGCGAGAGAAATGCTGGCCAGACCGCCCGCCCAACCAAAGGCCCGTGGCAGCGACCGCGGCAAGGATGGCGGCCACCTGGAACGCACGCGAGCGGTTCACAGCTCACCACCGATCAACCGTTCGATCGCGGCAAGCGCCGACTGCTCGTCCATCTGCAGCTGGAACAGTTTGAGTTCAAGGGCGTGGACGCGATGCTGTGCCTCGAGCGCGATAGCGAGCTCGCCGCGCCCTTGGGAATAGTCTGCGGTGACCGAGTTGAGCACCGCCCGCGCTTCCGGGAGGGCCTTGCGGGCCACCAAGGCATCGGCTTGCCGCGCCGCCTTGAGCCGCTCGCGCGCCTCGGCAATGGCACTCTGGATATCGAGCAGCGCCGCATCGTAGCGCAGCTGGGCCGCGCCCAGCTGCGCGGTCGCCGCTTGTTCCTCGGAGGCTTCCTTGCCCCAGGGCAAGGGGATGTTGAGCCCGATGGTCGCCGCGACGCCGGGCGGGCGGTCATTGGTCTGGATCAACGGCCCGGCCCCGACGGTCAGGTCGGGGTACCAGGCTTTCTCCGCCAGGGTACGCCGCGCTTGCGCCGCATTCACCTCCGCGCTGCTTGCGGCGAGCGCCGGGCTGCTTCCGCGGGCACGTTCCACCAGGGAAGCAATAGCAAGCTCCCTGGCAGGCACTGGCCGTAGCCGCAAGGGTTCTGCCAACGGGGCGCCGGCGGGGTGCGCGAGCAGCGCGTTGAGCATTTCCCTTGCGGCCGCTCGCTCGCCATTGAGCCTCGCTGTTTCGATCTCTGCCGCCGTTTCCTCCCCGAGGGCCTTGATGACCGCCGGTTGATCGCCTTGTCCAGCGCTATAGCGCGCCTCTGCCGCCGCACGCAGACCGCGCGCGAGCGCGATGACCTCTTGGTTCAGAGCGAGGGCACGGCTCGCCACATAATATTGCGCGAAGGCGAGACCTTGATGCGTTCATCGAGAGCGTCGCGCGCGGCCCTCTCGCGCCCGCGAATGGCATCCAACTCCGCCAGTGCCGCCTCACGCCGCAGGCTCCGCTTTCCCCAGAGAGGGAACGCCTGCGTCACCATGATCGCATGCCCGCTGAAGACGCCTGGATTACGGTAGTATTGATAGCTGTCCGAGATCACCGGATCATCGAGCGCATCGGCGCCATCGGCCTTGGCTGCGGCGGCCGATGTATCGAGCGCTGCCGCGCGGAGAGAAGGGTTGAGTCGCCGACCCACGGCGAGTACGCCTTCCACCGTCGCGCCCAAGGACTCGAACTTTGCAGCCGAGGCTGATTTAGCAGGAGCGGCCTTTTGCGGTTTGCTTACCGGCTTGAAGAGTTGGTCCTCGCCCGCTGCCAAGGCGTGGCCGGCCGCTAGAATAATGGCGAGCACGCCAGCACCCGCGAAGAAACGCGACGACATGGAATTACCTCCAACCCAGTACGGGCTTTAGCCGAGGAAACCGCGTGTTTAGAAGCGCGCTTGATACGCCGGAACGCGGAGGCGTACGCCCGCGCGGTGCGATGGCTAACTAAGCGGCTATGCGGTTCGCTATAGGGGGGAAGAGGCCGGGTTTGATCGACAGCCCGGCTCGCGAAATAAGGGGCGGCCAATATGTCACGCGTCCGATTGCGGTTGGAGACCCAAGTGCCGCTGACGGCGCTGGAAGCGCCGCCGAAGAGATACAACCCACCTGATTGGCACAATCGAGCGAAATGCCCTTGCACGGCGTCTGTTTCAGTGGCGCTGGCATGGCATGGTCTTTCATAGCCATCTCTTCGTACAGCAGTCGCCGGTCATGGTTTGCGTGGCATGCCCACACTCCGACGCCATCAAGCGCGCTGACGGCATCGCCTGAACTGCGGTCCCGACAAGGAAAGCAACCGCCGGAGGACCATGATCCACATTCCTGCAACATACGCAGATCTCAACCGCCGTTCAAGGCCCCGTCTGCTTCCGCAATGGGGGTTGCTTTTGAGCGCTGCATTTACCGACGTCGTAACCAGATCATGTCTGTTTGCGTTCGTCCCTAGGGAAGCGCGCGTTCCAGTGTCCGGAATTCAATCTGACTTGCGGAGAGGCTCTTTAACGCGTAGGTCACCCACAGATGTAAGGTCTTACACGCATTTTCGTGATCAAGCCCGCGCTTGGACGCGCATGTCGGTCCGGCTTTGATCGATGACTGAGGGGATAAGACAGATTCCAACAAGAAAAAAAGTACTTAAAGCGCAACACGCTGTTCGGGTGCAATACGGCGCTTTGCCCTATCGCTTCACGAAATCTGGTGCACCTGAGATTCTCCTCGTCACCAGCCGGCAGACGAAGCGGTGGATCATTCCCAAAGGCTGGCCGATTAAAGGCCTGAAGCCGGCGAAGTCTGCTGCCCGTGAGGCTTATGAGGAAGCTGGTGTACGAGGCTCTGTCAAGACGAAGTCGATAGGAATTTTCTCCTACGAAAAGAGCTCGGTTGACGATGGAATTACAATCCCCTGTGACGTGCGGCTTTTTCCGCTGCTCGTTAAGCGGCAGAGCAAGACTTGGCCGGAATCGGAGCAGCGAGTTGCTCGATGGCTTGAGCCAACGGTCGCATTGTCGTTAATTAAAGAGAAAAGTTTGAGGAGTTTAATCTCCTCGTTCATGGAACGGCTCGCCGCTAACACTAAACTAAGGCAGAAACTGTAATCTCTATGGGGTTAGGATCGCCGCCAGCTCCGCACAATTTCAACCGCGGCAACGCTCAACCGCAACCGCCGGCTGATTGACAAGGATTGGGAGAGATAGCTCAAGGGCTTAGGCGCGCCGCATCACCTTAAGGGTGCACGTTTTTCGTTTCTCGGCAAGCGGTCGGGATGCATTCCTTTATCTTCGGAGGCAAGACGCCGCCACTTTCGCCGATGATCAGCTCATCGCCGGGCCGTACCTCGCGTTCGACGATTTCCGTGTAGGCACCGTCGTCGAGACCGAGTCGGACGGTGATCGCTGTCGGCTTTCCATCGCGCAGGATCCAGAGCTGCGACCAGCCATCCGGCGGCATCCCTGGACTACCGTCGTCGTTCGGGACTACTAGATCCCTAGGCGAATAGCGCAGTGCCTGATTGGGCGCGCGGAGGACGTCGTCGCGCCTATCTACAACGATTCGGATGGTCGCTTGCATGCCAGGTTTGAGCAACAGATCCGGATTGGCCGCACGGATGACGACATCATAGGCCGCGACGTGCTGATCTGTCTGCGTCGACTGCGGGATTTGCGTCACCTCTCCTGAAAAAAGATAGTTTTGGAAAGACGCGACCGAGAATGTGGCCTTGTCGCCGAGCTTGACCTCGCCGATGTCCTTCTCGCCGACATTGGTGTCGATGTGAATGAAGGTGAGATCCGCGGCAATGAGGAAGAGCGGTGGAGTCTCCGAGCCCGCTGAAACCATCTGGCCGATTTCGATGTTGCGCGAGATCACGCTTCCATCAATCGGCGAAGCGATATCGGTATGACCGAGGTTGATCTCAGCAGAATGGAGCGCCACTTGGAGCTGGGCGACTGTCCTCTCGTCGCCCTTCATCCGTGTTAGCGCCTGCTCATAGGCCTTGCGTGACTTGACGAGCGCTTTCCGGGCAATGGCCCGACGCTTCGCCCGGTTCTGCTCGCGCTCGAAGACCGCTTTTGCTTGGGTGACACTGACCTTGTCATTTTCGAGCCGAGTTTCGGCTTCCACCAGATCGGCCTTGGCCTGATCCACCACGATTTGATAGGGACGCGGATCGATTTTTGCGCAGACTTGACCAGCCTTCACGTTCATATTGGCATCGCAGGAGAGCGCCTTGATCACGCCGGACACGCGCGCGCCGACTGGCGTGGTTGCAATGGGCCCAATGACGCCACTAGCGGTCACGATTCGGACGACCGATCCGCGTTCGATCTTCTGCGTGACGTAATGCGCCGCTGTGCCCCGATACAAGGACCAGGTGAGCCAGCCGCCCCCGAAAGCCAGAAGAACGACCCCGGCGGCGGCCGGTATTTGCCAACCTAAGCCCCTCGTGCCCGCGCCTTGCCAGGTACCGCCTCGTCCGCTAACTGCGCTAGGTGTTGCGGCTCCACCCGTTCGATCGTCGGCGCCCCAGTCCGGCACAGCATAACGTTGGAATGATTTGATGATTTCGAGCACAATCAATGGGAAGGCAGATACGCCCAGTAAGATCAGGCCGTCTTGATAGGACATCCGTGCCGTTTTGAAGAATCGCGCCAACAGTTCACTATGTTGGCTCCAGACCTGGACAGAGATTGATGCGCCAATGACCGCGAGCAAATTGATGTTTGAACGCATATTCGTGAGCCACAGGGGGCGAGTTGCGCTGCGAGCGCCCAATGCACGGAGGAGCTCGGCAAAGACGAGTGCGGTAAAGGCATAGGTGCGTGCAAGCTCCAGTGTCGTGAACTTAAGGCCGTATGCATATGCGGCGAACGACACGCCTGCGGTCAGAACGGCGGTAAGAAGCATCATCTTGAGAAAGCCGCCGTCGGCGATACGCTCATGCTGGGGGCGTGGGCGCCGTTGCATTACTGCGGGATCAACTTGGTCCGTCGCGAGGCATAGTGCGGGCAGTCCGTCCGTGACGAGGTTGATCCACAGCAGGTGGATAGGGAGCAATGGCGCGGGCAGGCCGATGACGACGCAGACGGTCATCAGCAGAAGTTCGCCGCTGTTGCCAGAAAGCAGGTATTGAACGGTCTTTTGAATATTTTCATAGATCCCGCGACCTTCACCAACGGCAGCGACGATGGTCGCAAAATTGTCATCCGTGATGATCATATCGGATGCCTGCTTTGCTACCTCGGTCCCGCTTCGGCCCATCGCGATTCCAATATCAGCGCCTTTTATCGCGGGGGCGTCATTTACCCCGTCGCCGGTCATAGCTACGATGGCGTCGTTCGCCTGCCAGGCTCGAACGATGCGGAGCTTGTGCTCGGCGCTGACGCGGGCATAGACAGTGATGCTTGGGACGCGCTCGCGGAGCATGTCGTCCATAAGCTCATCGAGTTCGGCGCCCGACAGCGCCTTCGCATCGTCGGCGATGCCGAGCTCGCGAGCGATTGCAATTGCGGTGCGGGGCTGGTCACCGGTGATCATTACCACCCGAATGCCTGCGGCATGGCATTTGGCCACCGCATCTTTCGCCTCTGGCCGCGGCGGGTCGTATAATCCAGTAAGCCCGACGAAAACTAGATCACGCTCGACTGTCTCTGCTGTGAGCCGGTCGGGCGACAAAGGATCGAAGTCGCGAAATGCCGATCCTAGGACGCGCAATGCCTGCCCTGCAAGTTTGGCGTTTTGCTCAGTGACCTGTGCGCGATCCGCTTCGGTCATCGGGCGTATGCCGGAGTCACCAAAGATGTACGCGCAGCGCGCAAGCAGCATTTCGGGAGCGCCGTTCACGAATGCGCGGTGCCGCCCGTCGGGGAGTAAACGCACGACCGAGTGGCGCTTGCGGTCGGAGTCAAACGGGATCTCGTGGTGCTTCGGCATGTCTCGTTCGAGTTCATCCCTGCGGCCTCCGACCTTGTGTCCGGCTGCAAGGAGCGCGCCTTCCGTCGGATCGCCGATGACGTTCCAGGTGCCATTTATTCGTTCGAGGTGCGCGTTGTTGCAGCCTATGAGGATCTCGGCCATCTGTCGCAACGGCGTGGCGTGGCTGTCATCGGTCGCCTTACCCTCGATGCGGGTGTCGCCTTCCGGTCCATAGCCTTCACCCGTGACTTCATAGGTTTGGCCGGCAACGAATAACGCTCGTACAGTCATTTGGCCGACAGTGAGGGTTCCTGTCTTATCGGTGCAAATAACATTCGTTGAACCGAGCGTTTCCACGGACGCCAGTCGCCTCACCAAGGCGCGACGTCGCGACATCCGCAGTACTCCAATGGAAAGTGCCGCCGTGACGACCGCCGGCAAACTCTCAGGCAGGGCGGCAACGGCAAGGCTCACCGAAGTCAGAAAGAGTTCGAAGAATTCCGTCCCGCGGGCCAGTCCAAGCCCGAAGAGCAGCGCGACGATCGCAAGGGTGACCCAAAGGAGGATGCGGCCGAACGCTTCGAGCTTCCGCTGGAGTGGTGCTCCTTTGTCCTCGCCTGCGTCGCCGATGAGAGTTGCAACGTGTCCGATTTCGGTCTGCATTCCGGTAGCGACCACAACCGCATGCCCCAATCCGGCCGCCACGCTGGTGCCCATAAAGATCATGTTCTTCCGGTCACCGAGTGGGAGTTCCGGCTGGTCCAACGTCTCGGCACTCTTGACAACGGCCTCCGATTCGCCGGTCAACATTGCCTCGACGCAGGTGAGTGACGAGACATTCAGCAACCGCGCATCGGCCGCAACGACATCGCCGGGCTCGAGCTCAAGGATGTCTCCCGGAACAAGGTCGGTGGCGGCAACACTCGTCACCGCGCCGTCCCGCCGCACTTTCGCCTGGGGCGCTGTCATCCGCATCAACGCGGAGATCGACTTCTCGGCGCTGAATTCCTGATAGAAGCCAACCACCGCGTTCAGAATGACTATGGCAAAAATGGCGAATGCGTCGATTGCCTCACCCAGCACGCCGGATAGTGCACCCGCGCCGATGAGGACCCAGATGACAACGCTTTTGAATTGGGCGAAAAAGATCGCCCATGGGCTAATCGGCTTGGCCTCCTTCAGCGCGTTCGGTCCGTGCTCTGCGAGCAATTTCCGCGCATCCGCATTTGTCAATCCGATCGCCGAAGCGCCTAGGCGTTCGAGTACCTCATCAGCTGTCTCGCAATGCCAGGGCTTGCTCACCGGCTGGCCGGGCCGTTCCGTTGTCAATCTTTCGGCTCCGCGATCCGTGTTCGCCAGACATCAAGAAGCATCAAGGTCGTCGTGATCGCCATCGGCCCAAGGACAATACCGGCCGGGCCAAACAGCGCCAGACCGCCGACCAAAGAAATGAACGCTGGAACGGTATGCAGCTTCAGGCGGTTTCCCACCAGCATCGGATACAGGAGGTTGTCTATAGTGCCGACGACCAGCGCACCCCACGAGACGAGGATTATGGCCTTCCCCCAGCTGCCGTCGAGCGCCAGAAAGATTGCTGCTGGGATCCAAACCATGAACGCACCCAAGACAGGCACAACGGCCAATAAGGCCATGACAAGCCCCCAAAGCAGTGGCGTGGGGAGACCGAGCCACCAAAACATCAAACCGCCCAGAGCGCCCTGCACGCCAGCAACAACCACGGTCCCATAGATCGTGGCGTGAACAGTATCCACGATCTGACGGAAAAGTCGGTCCATCTCCGCATGTGAGAGCGGTGAAAGATTTCTCAGTGCCTCGAGTGCAATACGACGGTCCCGTAGGAAATAGAAGAGCAGGTAGAAGGTGAACACAACGCCGAGGAGTTGAACCACCGACCCGCGAACAAACGATGCGCCGGTGTTTGTTAGCCAGGACGCGACGTTCCCGAAAATCGCGGGAAGATTGATTTGCTGTTCAATCCATCGGTCGATCGGTGCAATCCATGGATGGGCATCGATTGCACGCCGCCAAGCGCCTCCCTCGACCTGTGCCTGGATGACAATTGCACCCTTTGCTGCTTCACTGATGAGACGCTCGGCAACGAACGTCGCCGGCACGACGATGATCAGCGCCACCACCAGGACCGAGATCGTGGCTGAAAGGTTGGGCCTCTTCAATCTGGCCTCGATTGCTTGGTGAACGGAAGCAAACAAAATCGCCAGCACGAGCGCCCAGGTGAGAGCAGACAAAAATGGGATGGCCAGCAGGTAGCAAATGTAGACCCCGCCAAAAGTTGCCAGCATCAGGACCAGTGCGTGGATCAGATTCCTCGGTTCCCAATTGTTTGCGGTCGATGTGGTTTCGTGCTCCGGTACTTCGACGCTCATGAAATCTCCGTCCGTCAGGGACTGAGGCCCGAAAACTGGTCTAATAGGCTTGCACTTATAAACAAGAACTCTTCAGCGCCGGGAGCGGCTGGTGTGGATTAGCTGGAGGCTTGCCACGGCAAAGGCACCGTACCAATTCTCAAATAAAAGTGTCGAAGAGCGAGAGCGCGCGCCGAAATTCTCAAATATCATGCCCCGAGGACTCACGAACTGAGATATTCTCACAATGAGGTGTATCGATGCCAGCCATGGCGATGTACAATGACTGTTCATAATCCGTCCAGTTCACCTCGTACGAAGACTATGCGAATAGCTGGCGAAGCGTCCTTTGATAATAAGAATTATCCGAACAAGTTCCGTAACGATAAGCGCCCCAATAATTGCTATTGTGAGTGGCCGAGCACGCTGCAGTCTCACTCAGGCTTTTGGGGCGGCTGGACCAATCGGCGGAGGTGAAGCAAGGTGAATCACAGTTTCTGGACCTGTTCCAGGCGCGCCGACCGAAGCCAACTTCGCGTGCAGAGTTCGGATGCCAATAGGGTGTCGGCTACCCTCGGCCATCGGCGCGATTCCGCGGCAAAACCTCGGTGCTCGGATTGCTCTTCATCGCGGCTGAGATGGTGGCACCTATCGTGTTGACGGCGCGATGCATCGGGTCGGAATCCAAGTGAGCATATCTTTGCGTCGTCTGTGGTTGCGCGTGCCCGAGTAAGGTTCCGATCACGTGGAGGCCCAGATGTGCACCGGCACCGTAGCTCGCGAATGTATGCCGGAGATCATGGATTCGCAGACCTGGCAGCCCCGCGGCTTTTGTTACGGCCGCCCATGGTTTCTTCAGATCGGCGCGCGGTTTGCCCTCGCAATCCTCGTTCCTTGCTGCGCCGGGAAATATATGCGGGTTCCCATGGATGCGGGGCAGCGCGTCCAGGATCGAGAGGGCGGCAGAACTGAGATAAATCGATTTTTCGTCAGTTTTGGAGTCGGGCAAGAGCAACATGCCGCGCTCGGTATCGAACCAGTCCCAACGCGTGTGCAGAATTTCTCGAAGACGGGCGCCGGTCAGCAGCAAGAGACGGATCGCGGCGATGGCATAGGGGTCGAGCGTCCGATACCGGTTTTCCGGCTTTGGCGAATGTTTGGCCTTTTCCTTGGCTTCGTCGGCATGCCACGCCAGCCCGATGGTCTCAGCCTCATGAAGAGCGCCTCCCAGACGGGCCAACTCTGCGGTACTGAGATAGCGCTGGCGGGGCCGCTCTTTGTAAGGCTCGATGCCTTTTGCGGGATTGAAGTCAGGGGGGAGTTCCCCAATCTTTGCGCCATAAGAAAACAAACCGGAAAGGGTCGCAATAACGCGGTTGGCCGTCACCGGTCTTGTCTTGCCAATCGCACCATGCAGCTTCGCGATGTCCCCGTACGAGACCGAGCCGGCTTTCTTGCTCCCTAATGTCGGCATGACCGGCGCTTTAAGATAATGCGTGTAGAGCGCCGCCGTGCTCGCCTTCTTCTTCACGCTTACCTGCTCGGCGAGAAATCGTTCAATAAGGTGCGATAGGGTAGGCGCACCCTTGGCTTGATCGCGCGCCTCGGCCGGATCGTCTCCCCTTGCGACGGCTCCGAGTTTGCTGCGAGCCTCGTTGCGCGCCTGCTCGGGCGTCATCGCCCCATACCGGCCGATAGTCACGAACCGCTTAGGACCGTTTCGCCCGTTGCCTTTCGGCCGGTAGCGGATGAGGAACGTTTTTGTGCCGCTGGTTTCGACTCTGACCCCGAACCCTCGCAGCTCCGTGTCCCAAGTGATGCGCCGCACCGTTCCGGCAGGTGCTGCGTCTATCGCTCGTTTCGTAAGTTTAATGGATGAATGTGGCATCCTACTGCCCCGGTCCCGATCTAGACTTTGGTGACCACATGGTGACCACCGGATGCGACACATTAGAAATGAGAAGGAATGATCTGACAACTATACTCTCGATAAATTAACAACTTAACGACACGGGGAAACAGGATGATAGCTACACCTTCAGTCTGGGGGACTAGGGGTCGCGGGTTCGAATCCCGCCACTCCGACCATTCCATCCTCATAGCGACGCGCCCAATGCATATTGGGCCACATTATAGCGTCGGCTATGCTGCTTACGCAGCCGCGCAAACGAGATGATTCATCTTCCTCCTATGATGAACGGAATATCCAGGATTCGCCGGCGAGGCGTCTTGATTCAAGTCAAAGCACGAGATGCGGGGTACGGTTATTGAACGTGAGAAGGACTATTATGTCTCCGAGCGCCGCTATGGCTCGTTTATGCGTTCATTCAAATATGCGTTCATTCAAAGTCCCTGAAGGCATCGATACAGGAAAAATCGAAGCGACATTTGCCAAGGGCGTGTTGAATATCAAGCTGCCGAAGCCGGCCGAGGCGTAAAAAGCGAGAAAACGATCAGCGTCAAGGCAGGCTAGCCGATTGTTGGTTCGGCGGGTGACATAAACGAGGCCCCGGCGAGGCCTCCCTCTCACTCACCAGCGTCGTCTTTGCGCCGCGGCGGGTGCTCACCATAAATTGCACCCGCTTAATCTCATAAGGAACAGAGCGGCCTAACACGTGGACACTTCTTCTTGACCTTCATGATGCAAGTCAATGATGGCGGCGTCACAAATGATCATCTTTGTTTTATGAACTTCGACGCAGTCATCCTGTCTGGTGATTTGATTCCCCTGACGCTCCCGCTCGTTCAAGCAACTTGGCCCGTCGTGGAGATGACTTCATGGCGGAACTACGTGGAGTTTTTCAACAACCCGGCAGCTTCCCAAGAGAGCGGGATTGTTGGTCTGCGGGACTCGGCGGGATGCTTCTGCGGACTCTTCGCCTACCGTCTAGACATGGAATTGATATTCGGCCGTGTCCTTGCTGTCCATTTTTTCACGGCGGTCGATGTCGCGAATTCACTGTCCACGATACGAGCCTTGCTCGGCACCACAGAAACCCGGGCGCAAGAACTCAACTGCGCAGCCGTTCGAATCCGCCTTTGCAATAGCCAAGATGAACTGGCGTCGCGGTTGTGCACTCTGGGATTAGAGTCCGAAACCGGCCAATTCTGGAAGAAGGTGGACCACAGAACCTTAACCAACTAACTTGCCTCATCTTCTAGGATAGGCAAGCCCGGGTACGGGGCGGTTGCGGTCGCTGAAGGGGTTATCTGGCGGCCGGCTGGAACCCTAGAAGGCGGCTGGATGAAGAGCGGCTAAAAGAAATCGGGGTGCGGGATTGCTGTCAAAAACGAGCCTGCGCCTCATTGGCTCCGAACACCGTGAAGTCCAAGCCAAGGTCATGCCCCACCGAACGCCTCAACCAGACAACTCCGAAATCGCGCATGGTAACCGAAGAGAAACTTGCAAATATCCTTGCGACCATCGATACCGCCGTATGGTCCATCGCCGCGGATACGTTTGAGACGCTTTACCTTAACCCCGCCGCCGAAAAGATCTATGGCCGAACGGCCAGCGCCTTTTATGCAGACCCAAAGCTCTTCATGAGCATTGTTCACCCGGAAGATCGGCCGCGGGTTGCCAAAATGCTTCCCCAACTGATCGAACAAGGCACCATAACTCTTCAGTACCGCATCCTTCGCCCCGATGGCGAGGAGCGCTGGCTGGAAGACAAAGCAACGATCGCGTATGGCGAGGGTGGCCGGCCGGTGCGATTCGATGGCATTGCTAACGACATCACTGAACGCAAAGTGCGGGAAGCGCAATTCCAAGCAAGGCAGGAGCGTCGCGACGAAATCGCGCATGCCTTGGATCTTGTGCCAGCGATGGTGCGCAAACTCAATGGTGAGATCCTGCTCTGGGGACGAGGTCTTGAGGCGCTTTATGGCTGGCGGGAGGACGAGGCCACGGGGCGCTGCTCCCATGAACTTCTCGCGACGGAGTTTCCGGTTCCATTGTCAGAAATTCAGGCCGAGCTACTAGATACAGGAGTATGGCATGGGGAACTTGTTTGCACGCGGCGCGATGGCGGGCGCGTGGCGGTCGCAAGCCGATGGGCCTTGTACCGGCGTGACGATGGCGGTCCCATATCGGTCCTTGAGTTCAATGCGGACATCACCGAAACCAGACGCGCCCAATCCATGCTCAAGGAACGGGAGGCACGGCTGCGCTCTATTCTCGAGACCGCCCCCGACGCAATCGTCACGATCGACGAGAAGGGGATCATCCAATCCTTCAGCAACGCCGCCGAGAAGCTGTTTGGTTATGCGTCCGGCGAGGTCATTGGGCGCAATATTAAGATGCTCATGCCAGCGCCGCATCGGGAAAGACATGACGGCTACGTGAGCCGGTATCTGCAAACCGGCGAAAAGCATATCATCGGCATCGGCCGTCAAGTGGAGGCACAGCGCAAGGACGGCACAATCTTTCCGATGGAACTCGCGGTCGGCGAGGTGAAACTTGCCGGGAACCACATCTTCACCGGCTTTATCCGGGATCTGACGGCACGCATCAAATTGGAGCAGGACCTCCGCCAAGCTCAGAAGATGGAAGCCATTGGCCAGCTCACCGGCGGTGTCGCCCATGATTTCAACAATCTTCTGACGGTCATCTCCGGCAATCTCGAGATTCTGGAGCGGCGGCTCACGATTGCCGAACATCGCGAAATTCTCAATGAGGCGCAGGAGGCATCGAAGCTTGGCGCCGAGCTTACCAAACGGCTGCTTGCCTTCGGGCGCCGCCAGCCCCTCAACCCAAAGCCGACCGATCTCAATGCTCTTGCTGGTGGCATGGTCGAATTGCTGCGGCGAACACTCGGCGAGACGGTCGAGATCGAGACCCGGCTTTCCGGAGGGCTGCCGCAAACCATGGCCGACCCGGGACAGATCGAAAATGCCCTTCTCAATCTGGCGATCAACGCGCGCGATGCAATGCCGGAAGGCGGACAGCTCATTATTGAGACAGCCGTGGCAGAGGTCGATAAAGACTATGCTGCCGCCTATGCGGATCTCATGCCTGGCAGATATATCACGCTCGCAGTGACGGATACCGGTTCTGGCATGACCCCAGAAGTGCGGCAGCGCGCGTTCGAACCCTTCTATACGACGAAGGGACCTGGTCTGGGCAGCGGGCTTGGCTTAAGTATGGTCTATGGCTTCGTGAAACAATCTGGCGGGCATGTGCAGCTCTACAGTGAACCTGGGCATGGGACGACCGTGCGACTCTACCTGCCGCAGCATGCCGGCGCCGTGAGAGCAGAGGCAGAGAGAGCCACCGCTTCCGTTGGGCCAGAATCCCTAGGGAAGACTGTCCTCGTCGTTGAAGATGATCCGCGTGTGCGCAGGGTCTCCGTGCGCCGTCTGAAAGAGCTTGGCTATGCTGTCATTGAGGCCGATAGCGGTCCTGCTGCATTGCTTGTTCTCGACCGCGAAGAGCCAATCGATGTGCTCTTTACCGACATTGTAATGCCGGGCGGCATGACGGGGCTCGATCTTGCGCAGGAGGCGCGGAAGCGGCGCCCCGAGCTAAAGGTCCTGGTCACCTCTGGCTATGCCGAGCCCGCAGTCGTCAAGGGCAGTCCTCTAACGGCGGATGTGGATTGGCTTGGCAAACCGTACAGCATCAATGACCTCGACGCCAAATTGCGCGAGCTCTTGGGCGGGTGACAGCGTTCCGTTCAACCAAGAGTCACAGCTGCGGCGAACACATAGCCGGCGCCGCGAACCGTCTTGATCAGGCAGGGGTTGCCTGGGTCAGACTCGATTTTCTTGCGCAACCGCATCACCTGCGTATCGACACCCCGGTCGTAGGAGGCCCATTCGCGTCCCTTGACGAGGTCGATCAATTGTTCCCGGTTCAGCACGCGATTGGGACGGCGGGCGAAGACACATAGAAGTTCGAACTCTCCGGCAGTGAGGGGCACGAGTTCGCCCGTCATCCGCCGGAGTTCGCGCCTCAGCAAATCGAACCGCCAGCCTTCGAACACAAGAACCTCGCTGGTATTCTCGCCGGTGGCCGGCTCGGACTGGACCGCGGCGGCACTGATGCGCGGACCTGCCCTGCGCATGACAGTTCGAATGCGAGCAAGCACTTCCCGCAGTTCGAAGGGTTTGGTGATGTAGTCGTCCGCCCCTGTTTCGAGCCCCGCCACGCGGTCAATCAAATCGCCCTTCCCGGTTAACATGATAATGGGAATGTCCGACCGCTGCCGGATATAGCGGGCAAGGGAAAGCCCGTCCTCACCCGGCATCATCAGATCGAGCAACACGAGATCTATCACCTCGCGTTCAAGTACGGCGCGCATTGTCACGCCGTCTCCAGCCTCGCTTACCTTGAAACCCTCATCGGCGAGATAGCGCCATAGCAGCGTCCGGATGCGCGGCTCGTCATCGACGACCAGCACATGCAATTGGTCACTCATGTAAAAGCCGGGATTTGTGTCCCGCGGGGGAAAAAACGAACATGGAGAACCTGTCACAAAGCGTTACATTCCGTCTCTTTCGGATATTAAAAGCCAAGTCGTCCGGCATCAACCAGTGACATGGCTCCTCTAAACCTCACCTTCACCGGACACATGGGGCGGCCCAGGTCCCATATGAGGAAGAGGTTGAGCCATGTACGCACAAGCTGTCTCGAGCGCCGTTGCCAAGACCAACTTCGCGGGCTTTTCCCTCTCCATCAGCCAAGAACGCCAAGGCAACAGCCATCTTACGGCTATCAGTTCGTTGCAGCGGAAGGCGCCGGGAGAGACGCTATTCTCGGAAGGGGATGAGACGAACAGCGTTTATGAGATCGTGCGCGGCATGCTCCGGCTTGTCAAACTCCTCCCGGATGGCCGGCGACAGATCACTGGCTTCCTCTCCGCCGGCAATCTCGTCGGCCTCGCTCCGGAAGGCATCCATGTTTACACTGCGGAGGCCGTGACAGAGGTGACGCTCTGCCGCTATGGGCGGGTGGCCTTCGAACGCCTGATCGACGAGGCACCCGGCTTCGCGAAACGGTTGCTCGCCGTGACATCGCATGAGCTGCGTGCGGCTCAAGAGCAGATGCTGCTTCTTGGCCGGAAGACCGCCATGGAGAAAGTCGCAAGTTTCCTCATGGCGATCGCCAAGCAGCAAGGCGTGGACGGCACGCAGGAAGTGGATGTGCCAATGACGCGGAGCGATATTGCCGACTACCTTGGCCTCACCATCGAAACCGTGTCTCGAACATTTACGAAGTTGAAACAGGATGGGCTCATCGCTCTCCCCACGCCAAATCGCATGGAGATTCTTGACCGCAACCAGCTCGAGGAATTGGCTGCAGGCGATGGCGATACCAGCTACTAAACCACCCCAACCCATCGGCGCACGCCTCTGGAAGGAGAAGATTGAACAAGCCATTTCAAGCCTTCGCGAAGAGGCGACAAGCAGGGCTTACGATCCTCTTGCCATCCATCGGTCAAAAGGCTCGCCTGTATCCTGCGCTTGGGAAACTATTCTTCATGATCAAGTCGCGCAAAACGACGGGAGAACAACTGCTCAAACATCCCTTCGCGGATGCCGATATGGCGGCATTCACGGCGCGAGTGCCGGTCGCTGGGGTCACGATACCTGTACCAGCTACAAGCGCGGTATCACCGCGTCCATCTCGGCCGGAGGATCAAATGCCGTCGCTCTTGACATCCCCTGGCCGCTCAGATTGGCGCGCGCTCATTGTGGGAACGGATCCTGCGACCCTTCAGCTGTGCCGTGATGCTCTGGAGAGTTCGGGGATGGCTGTCGATGCCGTGGAGAGGGGTATCGATGCGATCATTTCCGCGCGCAAAAACCCTCCCGTTCTGATCGTTATGGATGTCCAGCTTCGCGACGTTCCTGGCTACGAGGCAATCAAATGGCTTCGATCCATTCCGGGGCTCAAGACGACGCCGATCATCGTTCTCAGCACGGCGGCTGACGACGGTGCCGTCCTGGCCCTGACCCGCACAACGCCCTCCCTCCGAAAGCCGGTCTCGCGCGCCGCAATCTTGCGAATGATTCACGATGTGCTCCCCCGTATTGCACCGTTCCCGGCGGATCAGGATGGACGCCGAGATTAAAAGCAATCCCCCGATGCAGCTGCGCTTGGACGATGGTCTTCTTGCCTGCTGTGGGGAAAATGCCTGAGAAGGCTTTGACCTTCTGCTAGGCCGTTCCTTACCGGCTTGGCCGACACATGAGGCGGTGTCCCGCACGGCAAGCATTCCCGCTTTGCCGGCACCGCGTGCCGCTCTTTTGGCGCGGCGGTTAACGCTGGGTTCTGGCCAAAGTAACCGGCGAGAAGCTCTGGGCCCACCTTTCGAGCTTGATCCGGCGTCAATTTGTTTGTAGTGCCATACTTTAGTCTGGTGGACGAGGCGCCAAATTCCGCGACTCCAGCCAATTGGCCAAATAGCTCGCTATTTGTCATCCAACGTTCGCTGTTCATGCAGAAATGTGTTGCGTTTGAGGTGTTATGTTTCCGGCTTTTCAAATAATCGAGGAAAAGAAAACGCACCGGAGCTGATGATCCATGGCTGATTTCGTAAACTCCAGAGCAAACCTCCAAGGCAGTCGTTGGAAGTCCCACAGGTGATTTACTTTCCCCTCATTGTATGATCAGAGCGCGAAGTCTCCCCCCAAGTGCTCGCGAACCGTCAAAACAAAACAAGCTTCAGAAGATCCCGCCGCGTTACTCATCCCAAGGAAAGAGGTACCATGAAAACGTCAAGCACATGTTTCGTGTCGATTCCGCTATTGATTGCCGGGTCGGTCGCACTGTCAGGATGCGGCAAGTCCGCCAACCCGACCACCATTGCTTACAAGCAAGTCGGTATGTGCAAAAGCTATGTGACAGAAGCAGGCACGGAAGAGAAAGTAAAGTCTGATGAAGCCTTTGCAGTTTTCAAGCTCGAAACGATCGACAATACGAAAAATGGGTCTGGTTTTTACTTTGATCCGCAGCGCTTGTATGTGAACCAATCCGATCCAGAAACACTGAAAAAAAATGTCTATAGCTGGGTTCGCCGTTTCGTAAATCCCGATCCAAGAATTGGGAAAGCCCTGGCCACGAAATACGTTACGCAGACCGATGTTGCGAAGGGCGAGAAACTTGACGATGCCGGCTATTTTCTTATCCCGCTCGCCACAAATAACCCAACCGGCGGCCCGGAAGCCGATAAGTACAATTTCAAGGTTGTGTACGACACGGGGACTGGCGATCGCGGCAATATAGAAAGCGTTTCCGAGGGTATTCTTATTCAAAAGACGAACCCGCCGGATGCGACCTACTCGATCATTGAGAATTGTAAAGAACTGCCACTGAAATAAACGACAGCAGAGCTGTACGAAACTGAATAGGCCCGGCTGCAGCGGCGGTTTCCGACGCCGCAGTCCGGCCTTTAAGTCCGCATCGCATTGCATTGCAGCGGACGCCGCGGACTGTCTCGCCAATCGCCGCCCTATTTTTAGGCACGCCGGCGAGGGCTAAATAGCGAGGGGGTACTGCGATACGGCCTCCCTGCACATTGATTTCAGCACGTTGCGCGCCTGATGAGTTTTCCTTGGCAGGTTTGCTTGGCAGATGGTATGAGCCGGTTAGCACACCGCTTGCGCGGTTCTTTCATTTGCCGTGGCAATACAACCAAAAAGTCTAGAAATCATGCCTATGAAGAAAATCGAGGCGATTATCAAGCCTTTCAAGCTCGATGAAGTGAAGGAAGCGCTCCGCGAAGCGGGCGTCTCCGGGATTACGGTCACTGAAGTCAAGGGCTTTGGCCGCCAAAAAGGCCACACGGAACTTTACCGGGGAGCGGAATACATCGTCGATTTCCTGCCCAAGGTAAAAATCGAAGTCGTGGTCTCCGAAGCCAGTGCCAATCTTGCCGCTGATGCCATCCGAAAAGCCGCGCAGACGGGCCGGATTGGCGATGGAAAAATCTTTATCTCCGAGGTCGAGAACGCCATCCGCATAAGGACCGGGGAAACCGGAACGGATGCGATTTGATTGGAAATTGCTGCTAAGTTGGGCAACTGCATCTTTGCCCCAAAAATATAAATTCTACATAGGGAGTAAATCATGAAGACCGCGAAGGATGTCCTTAAATACATCAAGGATCATGACGTGAAATATGCCGACTTCCGCTTTACCGATCCGCGCGGCAAGTGGCAGCACGTAACTTTCGATATTTCGCTGATCGAAGAGGAAACATTCACCGAGGGTCAAATGTTCGATGGTTCCTCGATCGCTGGCTGGAAGGCGATCAATGAATCCGACATGAATTTGATGCCTGATCCAACTACGGCCGTACTTGATCCCTTTTTCGCGGCGCCCACTCTCTCGATCGTCTGTGATGTCCTCGAGCCCACAACGGGCGCGCCCTACAACCGCGATCCGCGCGGCATTGCCAAGAAAGCGGAAGCCTACGCGGTCTCCACAGGCATCGGCGACTCCACCTATTTTGGTCCCGAGGCCGAGTTTTTCGTCTTTGACGACGTCCGCTTTAGCACCGACCCTTACAACACCGGCTTCACTCTCGATTCGACGGAACTGCCATCTAACACCGGCACGGCTTACGAGGGTGGCAATCTCGGTCACCGGATCCGGACGAAGGGCGGCTATTTCCCAGTGCCGCCACAGGATTCGGCGCAGGACATGCGCGGCGAAATGCTGGCCGCCATGGCGCAAATGGGCGCCAAGGTCGAAAAGCATCATCATGAGGTGGCCTCTGCGCAGCATGAGCTGGGCTTGAAATTCGGGCCGCTGACGATGATGGCGGATCATCTACAGATCTACAAATATTGCATCCATCAAGTGGCGCACAGCTATGGCAAGACAGCGACCTTCATGCCAAAGCCGGTGTACGGCGACAATGGTTCCGGGATGCATGTCCATCAATCGATCTGGAAAGCCGGCAAGCCGGTTTTCGCTGGCAACAAATACGCCGATTTGAGCCAGGAATGCCTCTATTATATTGGCGGCATCATCAAACATGCCCGCACCCTAAACGCCTTCACCAATCCCTCAACAAATTCCTACAAGCGGCTGGTGCCCGGTTATGAAGCTCCGGTCCTGCTCGCCTATTCGGCTCGCAACCGCTCGGCGTCCTGCCGGATTCCTTATACGTCCAATCCCAAGGCGAAGCGCGTCGAGGTGCGGTTTCCCGATCCGATGGCAAACCCCTATCTTGCTTTCTCCGCCATGCTGATGGCCGGGCTCGATGGAATCCTGAACAAAACCGATCCGGGCCAGGCGATGGACAAGGATCTTTATGATCTGCCGCCGAAAGAATTGAAGAAAATCCCGACGGTCTGCGGTTCGCTGCGCGAGGCCCTTTCCAATCTCGACAAGGATCGCAATTTCCTCAAGGCGGGAGGGGTCTTCGATGATGATTTCATCGACAGTTATATCGAACTCAAAATGACCGAGGTGATGCGCTTCGAGATGACCCCGCATCCGGTCGAATTCGACATGTATTATTCCCTATAAAACTGACCCTGGCACCGCCGGTAGGTTCTACAGCCTATAGGCGGCGCCGTTTCATCACCGCGCTGGCGATTGCAACGTGCATAAAAAATAATAATCGAAAATCGCTGTCTCCAATGCTTTACCTGGCCAATAGGCACGATGGAGTTCGGCGGTCGCGACATTGTCGACGAGCCGCATGGCGGCTTCATCGGCGAGCCGTTGAATATCACCGATACCCGTGCGCCACGGAGCGCCCATGGCGGCGAAGCGTTCGGTGATGAGCGTCGCGGCGGCATCGCCGGTGGCCTCGTTGATCACGTCTTCCTTGAAATAATCAAAAGAAAGCGTGAATTGGGGAACATGCCGCACGATATCCGCCATTACCTGCCTGATGGAATCGGCTGTCAAATACATCGTGTTGCCTTCCCAAATGAAATGGGCGGGCCGGGAGCCATCGAATCCATTCGATATGAGCAAACGGATGAAATCATCCGTGACATAGTTGCCGTAAATGAATGACACATCAGCAGTCAGCCGGTTTTCCGCAAGCGTGGCTTTCTTGAAGCTGAGCGTCGTTTCGTCATCGATTTCGAAATAAACGACGTCCGGCGCTTGTTTTCTGATCGCGCGCGTGTCGAGGCCCGCGCCAAGGATCACCACTTGCTTGCAACCATCCCGCAGTTGAGCGTCCAGCCGGTCATCGAGATAGCGCGTTCTAATCCTGACCATTTTCTTGACGGCGGGAATGGTCTCGGCAATACGGGCCGCCGCGCGCTTTGTGTCCTCGTTGAGAAACACCGGGACAATTTTGTCTTCATAGAGGGGCTTGGCTTCGGCAGCCTCCTCGGCCCGGAATTCCGCCACGACGAATGCTGTTCCGGTGACATTTTCGATCGCGGCCATGTGTGCTCCTGAATAAGATTTTTCCTTTGGGATTTGGGGATGATTTCCGGCGCCCCTATTTTCGGGTTTCTTTGGTTTGGATATGCCTAAAACATGAGCAGAGTGCCCAAAAAAACCTTGGTGTGGCCCCGTCTCGCGTCATGCCAAGAGCCGCAAAACGACAAGGTCAAAGCGTCGCTCCTTGGCTGTTGGACCCATGAAATGGCGGATCACCCACCGGGCAAAAATGGCATGAATGATGCACATAGAAGCGGTTCCTTTGGGCTGGAAAACGGCCCAGCTGATCAGCGCCCATTAACCAGCGCCGCACTCAACCGCGACATTACCGCATCATCCTGGACGGAGTCTAAATAATGGCCAAATACAAGCTCGAGTACCTATGGCTCGACGGTTACACGCCTGTCCCAAATCTTCGCGGAAAAACTCAAATCAAGGAATTCACCAACTTTCCTACTCTCGATCAACTTCCTCTATGGGGGTTTGACGGCAGCTCCACCAAGCAAGCCGAGGGCAGAAGTTCGGACTGCGTTTTAAAGCCAGTTTCCGTTTTCTTTGACAGCACCCGCAAAAACGGCGTCCTCGTTATGTGCGAGGTCATGATGCCTGACGGTGTGACGCCGCACGCCACAAATGCCCGTGCCACCATTCTCGACGATCCGGGTGCGTGGTTCGGATTTGAACAAGAATATTTCTTCTACAAAAACGGCCGGCCGCTCGGCTTCCCCGAGAGCGGCTATCCAGCCCCACAAGGCCCTTACTACACCGGTGTTGGTTACAAGAATGTCGGCGATATGGCCCGCCAGATTGTCGAGGAGCATCTCGATATCTGTCTTGATGCCGGCATCAATCACGAAGGCATCAACGCCGAAGTCGCCAAGGGACAATGGGAGTTCCAGATTTTTGGCAAGGGCTCCAAGAAAGCCGCCGACGAAATGTGGGTCGCCCGCTACATCCTGCAACGCTTGTGCGAGAAATATGGCGTCGATGTCGAGTATCACTGCAAGCCGCTCGGAAACACCGACTGGAACGGCTCTGGCATGCACGCCAATTTCTCCACCACCTATCTGCGCGAGACGGGCGGCAAGGAGTATTTCGAGAAGCTGATGGACGCGTTTGATAAGGCCAAAGCGGAGCACATCGCTGTTTATGGGCCGGACAATCACATGCGTCTCACGGGTCTGCACGAAACTCAGGCGATCGATATGTTCAGCTACGGGATTGCTGACCGAGGCGCCTCGATCCGCGTGCCGCATAGCTTCGTGAAAAGTGGCTACAAAGGCTACCTCGAAGACCGGCGTCCGAACTCGCAAGGCGACCCCTACCAAATCGCTTCCCGGATTCTGAAGACGGTCGCTACCGTGCCAACGTCCGCAAGCGCTGCACCATCTTTGAAGGCGGTCGGCTAACAGCACAGCCAAGGGTGAGGACGGGCGGCGTTTTTTGGCCGTCTCGCGCCTTGTCGATGCTGCCGAGCTGAAGACACATCATCATTGAAGGGGCGGCCAGGCGGCCGCCCCTTTTTTCATTTGCTCGAGACCGCGTCCGGCGGCTACACGGCCAGTGAGCCGTTCATGCAGGGTCTGTGAACCGAAAAATGTTTTCGTTCCGTTCCATTCCTGCCTTGTTCGTGGCATAAGCAGCCCGCAACGACGGCCTTCGAATCACAAGGACAGGCGGATACATGGCAAGGAATGGCGATCTTTTCGGCAATGCGGCACGTAAGGAGCCTCCGGCCCGGTCAGCTGTGAAACGCCAAGAGTCGCCCCCGCGAAAGACGGCCAGCGGGGCAGCCAGCTTCGAAACTGCGGGAGAGGCGGCCTACACTGCTGCCTCGATCGAGGTGCTCGAAGGGCTGGAGCCCGTCCGCCGCCGGCCTGGCATGTATATCGGCGGCACCGACGAGGCGGCGCTGCACCATCTTTTCGCGGAAGCCCTCGACAACGCGATGGACGAGGCCGTCGCCGGCCACGCCTCCTTCATTGATGTCCGTTTGGAAGCTTCAGGTTTTCTCGCCGTCACCGACAATGGGCGCGGCATTCCGATCGATCCGCATCCAAAATTCCCCAAAAAATCGGCCCTTGAAGTCATCATGACGACGCTGCATGCGGGCGGCAAATTCGACCAAAAAACCTATCAGACCTCCGGCGGCCTGCATGGGGTCGGTATTTCGGTCGTCAACGCGCTGTCGGAGCGGCTCGAAGTGGAGGTTGCGCGCAATCAGCTGCTGTACCGCCAGACCTTCGAGCGGGGCCACCCTGCATCGCCCCTCGAAAAACTAGGCAAGGTGCAAAACCGGCGCGGGACCAGTGTCCGGTTCAAACCGGACGAAAAGATTTTCGGCAAGGGCGCGCATTTCAAACCGGCCCGCCTGTTCAAAATGGCGAGATCGAAAGCCTATCTCTTCGGAGGGGTCGAAATCCGCTGGCATTGCGCGCCGGAACGGCTCGATCCGGATGGCACGATTCCCGCCGAGGCCGTCTTTCGGTTTCCCGGCGGCCTCAAGGATTGCCTGCTCCAGGATATCGAGGGCAAGGACCTCGTCACCGATCAGATTTTCGCTGGCAAGATCGAGAAAGACGGCGGTCACGGATCGCTCGAATGGGCCCTGGCCTGGCTCGCCTTCGACGATGGCTTTGTCCGGTCCTATTGCAATACCATTCCGACCCCCGACGGCGGAACCCATGAGGCGGGGCTTCGCACCGCGCTGACGCGGGCCCTCAAGGATCATGCGGAACGTACGGGTCAGGCGAAACGCGCCGCGCTCATCACCGCCGACGATGTCATGGCGTCCTGCGCCGCGATGGTTTCGATTTTCCTTCGCGAGCCGGAGTTTCAAGGCCAGAACAAGGGCCGGCTTCTGACCAATGAGGCAGCCCGGATCGTCGAGGGTAGCTTGCGCGATGCCTTCGATCATTGGCTGGCGGCGGCGCCCTCGCATGCCGCCAAACTTCTCGATTCGACGATTGAGCGGGCCGAGGAACGCGCCCGCCGCCGCGCCGAAAAGGATGTCGCGCGCAAATCCGCGACGCGCAAGCTCCGGCTGCCGGGAAAGCTCGCCGATTGCGCAAACAATTCGTCGCAAGGATCGGAACTCTTCATCGTCGAAGGCGATTCGGCGGGCGGATCGGCCAAACAAGCGCGCGACCGCGCCAGCCAGGCGATCCTGCCGCTGCGCGGCAAAATTCTCAACGTCGCCAGCGCCACCCGCGACAAGCTCGCCGGAAATCAACAGCTGAGCGATCTTATTCAGGCACTGGGATGCGGCACCGGCGCGCACTACAAGGACGCCGACCTACGCTACGAGAAAATCATCATCATGACCGACGCCGACGTCGACGGCGCCCATATCGCGTCCTTGCTCATCACGTTTTTCTATCGCCAGATGCCCAAACTCATCGAGGACGGCCATCTTTACTTGGCGGTCCCGCCGCTCTACCGGCTGACCCAGGGCAGCAAACAAGTTTACGCGCGCGATGATGCGCACCGTGATCAATTGACGGCAACGCTCCTCACGGGGAAAGCTAAAATCGAGGTCAGCCGCTTCAAAGGCTTGGGCGAGATGCTTCCGGCGCAGCTGAAGGAGACAACCATGGACCCGAAAAAGCGCAGTCTGCTCCGGGTGGTCATCCTCGCCGGAGACCAGGAAGGCACGGCGGATTCGGTCGAGCGCTTAATGGGCAACCGGCCGGAGGCGCGATTCGCCTTCATACAAGAGCGCGCCACATTTGCCGCCGCCGCTGAACTCGTCGTGGTTTGACGACGGCGCTGCAAATGCTTGAGCAGCTCCTCAGATCATCATCAAGGGGGATTGCCGATTCGGGAATTTTGCCAGCCGGCGCGACCGGTGAAGGTGGCCGGCGGCAAATGGCGTTTCGAGGAGGCCACTCCTATAACCATCTGCACGCCGGCCAACCCTACGGACCCAGGAGATGCGGCGGACCCGAGCACTCCGCAGGGTATCTGAAGTTCAACGCCGAATACGCATTACGATACGCACAGCTGCGAGCAGGACTTTCTTTCAGGATCCCGCTTCGCGCCGCTAGATAGAAATCATGCCCGGCACCCTTAGTTAACCTGTGAATGCGGCAAAATGCAACTGGCTTCTTGGCCCCTGGCCGGGGTTCGTCGCTAGACGGCGCTAAGGCAAAGGCTTCGCCCGCCCGGTCTAATTTTCCTTGAGATGATTGCGGACGGTTTCAAGAAACTTCACGATGGAAATGGGTTTTGAGAGATAGGCCTCGCAGCCGCCCTGCAGGATTTTTTCCTCGTCTCCCTTCATGGCGAAGGCGGTGATCGCAATCACCGGAATATGGCGTAGATCGCCGTCATTTTTCAACTTTTGCGTCACCTCGAGACCGGAAATCTCGGGCAATTGAATGTCCATCAAAATGAGGTCTGGGCGGTGCTGGCGCGCCAGCGCCACCGCCTCGAGACCGCTGCGCGTTTGGATCGTCTTGTAGCCATGCGCCTCCAAAAGATCGTTGAACAGCTTCATGTTCAACTCATTGTCTTCTACGATCAGAATGCTCTTTTGCATCAAAAATACCTGATTCCGGGCGGCTAGACCTGGGAGCGCCATCCAGCCGCGCGCGTCAACAACGGACGGAAATTGACGAAAGGACAATCCTTATAATGGAAAATCTCAATTTTAAGGCCTCTTCGCTCAAAACGCCCAAACTTACGAAATCCTCCGCCGAGACGCTTGCCATCGAGGCGCTAAACTTTTTGGCGGCGGAGCCTGACCGGCTTGACCGGTTTTTGGCTCTCAGCGGCATTGGCTTGGAAAATTTACGGCAAGCGGCGGCGGAGCCTGGATTTCTGGCGGCCATCCTCGCCCATCTCGCCGCCGACGAAAAGTTGCTCCTGGCTTTTGCGGCCCAGAGCGGGCATGACGCTTCTCTCGCCCTCCAGGCGCATGATATATTGTCGCCTCCGTGCGAGAGGCCTTAAATTTCCACCGGAGCCTTGCATGGTCTGGCCTCTGATTCAACGTCCAAAACACGAACCGCCGGCGGTGCAAACCGCGCCCGCCGCCGCGCGAAAACTTGACCTTGCGGTCCGGCCGAGGCGCAACCGCAAGGCGGACTGGGCGCGCCGCCTCGTCCGTGAAAACAATTTGAGCGTCGACGATCTCATCTGGCCGGTTTTTCTTTGCGAAGGGGAAAACACGCGGGAGCCGGTAGGTTCGATGCCGGGTGTGGAACGCTTCTCCATTGACGAGGCCGTACGCGCCGCAACCGAGGCGGCGGCGCTCGGCATTCCGGCGCTCGCGCTGTTTCCTTTCACCGATCCTGGCCTGCGCAATGAAGAGGCGAGCGAAGCGCTCAATCCCGCAAATCTCGTTTGCCGCGCCTGCCGGGCGATCAAACGTGAGGTGCCGGACATTGGCCTCATCACCGATGTTGCGCTCGATCCTTATACGAGCCACGGCCATGACGGAATTTTGCACGGCGAGCGCATTCTGAACGATGAGACGGTGTTTGTGCTCGTGCAGCAAGCCCTGAACCAGGCGCGCGCCGGTGCCGATATCATTGCGCCCTCCGATATGATGGACGGCCGCGTCGGGGCGATACGCGCCGGGCTCGACTCGGAAAATTTCGAGGATGTGCAGATTTTGGCTTACGCCGCCAAATATGCCTCGGCTTTTTACGGGCCGTTCCGCGATGCCGTGGGCACCAATGCGACGCTCATTGGAGATAAGCGCACCTATCAGATGGACCCTGCCAATTCCGATGAAGCCCTACGCGAAGTCGCCCTCGACATCGAGGAAGGCGCCGACATCGTGATGGTGAAACCCGGCCTGCCTTATCTCGATATTGTGTTTCGGGTGAAGGACACCTTCGTCATGCCGGTCTTCGCCTATCAAGTCTCTGGCGAATACGCGATGATCCTGGCGGCGGCGGAGCGCGGTTTTATCGACGGCGACAAGGCCATGCTGGAAAGTCTCATTGCTTTTAAGCGCGCGGGTGCCGACGCGATCCTCACCTATTTTGCACCAAGGATAGCTAAAAAGTTGAAGGGGATGGGGTGAGGTGGTTGCTCCATTGCACTTCCTAAAATTTGAACATCCTACAGACAGTACCCGCATGTTCATTCGACCGCCCTTTCGGCTTTTTTCCGGCACGAAAATCGAACACGCCTTCTATTTGACGCACCATCTTGTTTCCAGAATGTGTGGCTCGGGCTCCCACTCAAAGTCAGATAACCATAATGCTTTTTGATTCGTATTTCGAAAGGCTTAGATGCAGTAAATGTGGTCATGATTTATCCTGATTTAGCCCATGAGAATGCCGCCCACATATTACCTTGCCACCGCAATTCATGACGCGAGCGCTGAAGGGCCCCGACCGGGCTTAGGCCGTGGTTTCAGCAATGGCTTGATCGGCTCTATGCTGTATTGTCCCTGATCCAGCACGCAAACTTGTCCTCCTTCATCGTCCCACCGGCAAGGGCTTCGATGACAGCGACGCAGGTCGCGTCATCGGCTAATAAAGCCGCTCCGTTCAGATTAAGAAAAGTTTCCGTGACGACCAGAGCCGTCCGCTTATTGCCGTCGATGAAGGGATGGTTTTTGACGATCCCATGGCCGTAGGCAGCGGCCAGCCGGGCGATATCCGCGTCTTCCTCATAGGCCGCGATGTTTTGGGGCCGGTCGAGAGCCGAACGAAGCAAACCATCATCGCGGACGCCGCTCGCACCTCCATGTTCGGCGATTTGTTCGTCATGAATGGCAAGGGCCGCCGCCAAACCGATCCAAATCATTTTGCCAATTCGCGCAGCGCATTGCGCCGCTTCTTCATCACCTGCTTGGCCGCGTTCATTTGCGCTTCGAAGTCTGGATCATAAGGGGTGATCCGGAAACCCTCGGGCGTCTCGGTAAGAAAAACCGCATCGCCGCCGGTGAGCTTCAGTTTGGCAAGCGCCTCCCTCGGCAAAATCACGCCAAGGGAATTGCCGATAGATGTGATCTTGAGCTTCATAGCTCGCCTCCCTTGTTACAACAAAAATTATAACATAGCGGGCCAGCTCCCAGAAGTCATATCTCGCCCAACCGAACAAAAGATCCCGCCCCAAAGACAATTTTCGTGCCTCCTGCTTATTCGTACTTCGGGACAGGCAATGCGAAGTGTGCTTGGATCGGCGCATGAAAACCGGTGTTCTTCTCGCCCTCTTATCGGCCGCTCTCTTCGGCGCGAGCACCCCCTTGGCAAAGATCGTGCTGGGCAGCGTCGATCCGTGGACGATGGCAGGGTTGCTTTATCTTGGTGCAGGGCTCGGCCTCGCCGTTGTGCACATTTCTCGAAAAGCTTTGCGGGTTCCGGCCGTTGAAGCTCCGCTGCGCCGCGGGGATGTGCCTTGGCTGGCCGCTGTCATTGTGGCGGGCGGCATTGTCGGGCCCGTGTTTCTGATGTTCGGTCTGGCTCGCACCGATGCCGCAGGGGCATCGCTGTTGCTCAATCTCGAAGGCGTGGCCACGATGGGCATTGCCTGGGTGGTCTTTCGTGAATACGTGGACCGCCGCTTGCTGCTCGGCGCGTTCGCCATTCTGTCGGGGGCGGCGCTGTTGTCATGGCAGGGCGGGGCGTCCCTCGATTGGGGGGCGTTGTTGATCGCCGCCGCGTGCGTGTCGTGGGGCATCGACAACAACTTGACCCGCAAGCTTTCATCGGCCGATCCGGTACAAATCGCCATGATAAAGGGGCTGGTCGCCGGGACGGTGAACCTGACGCTCGCCTTGGCGCAAGGCGCCGCATTGCCTGACACCGGCACCATTCTCGCTGCCGGCGTCGTCGGCTTTCTCGGCTACGGGGTGAGCCTCGCCCTGTTCGTGCTCGGCCTGCGGTATCTTGGGACGGCGCGCACGGGAGCCTATTTCTCGCTCGCCCCGTTCATCGGCGCGTTGCTCTCGCTGTTTCTGCTTGACGAGCCGTTAACGGTTCGACTGGTCGCGGCGGGCAGTTTGATGGTGGCCGGTCTATGGCTGCATCTCACGGAACGCCACGAGCATGAACATGCGCACGAAGCGCTAGAGCATGAACATCGGCACACCCATGATGCGCACCATAAGCACCCGCATCTGCCGAGCGACCCGCAAGGCGAGCCGCACAGCCATTGGCACCAGCATAAGCCGCTCGTGCACCGGCACCCCCACTATCCCGATCTCCATCACCGGCATGGCCATAAGCACTCACAGTGACATGTGCGATTGACTTAAAATGTGCCGAGGCTCGAACGCCCCGCGCCGCCATGCCGCTTTCTACCAAACCAGACAAAAGCTTCTGCCCAAAAGACGATTTTCCTGCCTTGCGCGTGTATAATGTTTGCGGATGTCAATCGTACCAAAACGTTTCACGTGAAACGTTATTGTCCGATTGGGCCGCGAAATCGGTCAAAGAAATCGCGTGACGGCTGCCCTCAAAATATTTGCCAGCATCTAACTGCGAGTCCCGTCCAGCCAAATTTTTTTGAAAATTTTTTGGGTATGTGGATAGCGGGACCGGGGGCGGACTGACCAAAAATTTCCTCCTTTTCGCCGCTTCGGCGTGCCACAAGAAGAGCATGTCATGAACTGATTCGGCACATGCCGGGCCATCGGCGCCGTTCGGGAAACACTATGCCAGCCATCGACAATCTTCCTGCGAGGACCCGCTTCGCGACCGCCACGGAGCCTGATCCCACGTTTCGTTTGGCGCCGCACAATGTCGAGGCGGAGCAGGCGCTGCTGGGCGCGATCCTCGTCAACAATGACGCTTTCGACCGGATCTCCGATTTTCTCAAAGCCGAGCATTTTTCGGAGGAACTGCACCGGCGGATTTTCGATGTCGCAGCGCAACTCATTCGCGCGGGAAAGCTTGCCTCGCCCATTACATTGAAGACGTTTCTGGGCGAGCATGATCTTGGCGGCGTAACCGTGCCGCAATATCTGGCCCGCCTCGCCGCCGAGGCGACGACAATCATCAACGCCGAGGACTATGGCCGCACCATTCACGATCTCGCGCTTCGCCGCGATTTGATCCTGATCGGCGAGGATATCGTCAACGCGGCCTATGACGCGCCCGTCGGCAATAGCCCGCGCGAACAAATCGAGGAGGCCGAGCGCAAGCTCTATTCGGTGGCAGAGACCGGCCGCTACGAAGGCGGCTTCCAGCGATTCTCGGAGGCGCTGACCATCGCTGTCGATATGGCCGCGAAGGCCTATGAACGGGACGGGAAACTTTCCGGCATCGCGACGGGCTTTAAGGATCTCGATGCGAAAATGGGCGGCCTGCAGGCGTCGGATCTCGTGATCGTTGCCGGGCGTCCCGGCATGGGCAAGACGGCGCTGGCGACCAACATCGCCTTCAATGTCGCGCGCAATTATCAGTTCCGCTCAAAGCCCGATGGCACGGCCGAAACGGTCAATGGCGGGGTTGTCGGGTTCTTCTCGCTGGAAATGTCGGCCGAACAATTGGCAACCCGCATCATCGCCGAGCAGGCAGCGGTCGCCTCCTACAAGATCCGGCGCGGCGACATCAGCGAGCCCGAATTTCACCGGATCGTCGAAGCCGCTAGGGAAATGCAGACGATTCCTTTCTACATCGACCAGAGCGGCGGTCTTTCGATCGCCCAATTGGCGGCGCGGGCGCGGCGGCTCAAACGTCAGCGCGGCCTCGATGTTTTGGTCATCGACTATCTGCAATTGCTCGGCGGCTCGAAAACGCGAAGCGACAGCCGGGTCCAAGAAGTGACAGAGATCACCACGGGCCTCAAGGCATTGGCCAAGGATTTGAACGTTCCGGTCATCGCCCTCTCGCAATTGTCGCGGCAGGTGGAAAACCGCGACGACAAGCGCCCGCAACTCTCCGACTTGCGCGAATCCGGCTCGATCGAACAGGATGCCGATGTCGTCCTGTTTGTCTTCCGCGAAGAATATTATTTGAACAACAGGCAACCCCGCGAGGGAAGCGAGGAATTCATTGCCTGGCAGGCCGACATGGAACGGGCACATGGCAAGGCCGAAATCATCATCGGCAAGCAACGGCATGGCCCGACCGGCACCATCGAGCTCGCCTTTGAAGCGGAGATGACGCGCTTCGCCAACCTTGCCCCGGAAGAAAGCCTGCCGGAGCGGTATTAGCGGTTATTGACCGTTACGATTTATCAAGGACCGCAATGGCCAAATCTCACGCCTCCTTTGTTTGCCAAAATTGCGGGGCGGTTGCGCAGCGCTGGCAAGGCCGCTGCGAGTCCTGTGGCGCCTGGAACAGCATTGTCGAGGAAAGCCCATCATCAGGTATTGGCGCCAGGGCCGCCCAGGGCGCGCGCAAGGGCCGCGTCTTCGGTCTTTCCAATCTGCACGAAGCCGAGCAGCCGTCGCCGCCACGCATCATGACGGGCATTGGCGAACTCGACCGCGTCACGGGCGGCGGTTTTGTTGCGGGCTCGGTGCTGCTGCTTGGCGGCGAACCGGGCATCGGCAAATCCACTCTGCTTATCCAGGCTTGCGCCGCGCTTGCCGGAGCAGGCCGTCGTGTTGTCTATATTTCTGGCGAGGAGGCGGTCGATCAGATCCGCTTGCGCGCCTTGCGGCTGGGACTTGCGGCAGCGCCCGTCGAACTAGCCGCCGAGACGAGCGTCGAGGATATTGTCGCGACGCTTTCCCACGGCAAGCGGCCGTCCCTCGTGGTCATTGATTCCATTCAGACGATGTGGACCGAACTCATCGAATCGACGCCTGGCACGGTCTCGCAAGTGCGCGGCGCCGCGCAAGCGCTGATCCGTTTCGCGAAAACGGCGGGCGCGGCGGTGATCCTTGTGGGACATGTCACCAAGGATGGCCAAATCGCGGGTCCCCGCGTTGTCGAGCATATGGTTGACGCGGTGATTTCCTTTGAAGGGGAGGGCGGGCGCAGTTTCCGGATTTTGCGGGCAGTCAAAAACCGCTTCGGCCCGACCGATGAAATCGGTGTTTTTGAAATGACCGGGCGCGGCCTCGCCGAGGTCGCCAACCCATCCGCCTTGTTTTTATCGTCGCGCGACACGAGCGCACCCGGCGCCGCCGTATTTGCGGGAATGGAAGGAACGCGGCCGCTACTGGTTGAAGTTCAGGCGCTTGTCGCGCCAAGCACGCTTGGCACGCCGCGCCGGGCGGTTGTCGGCTGGGACAATGCGCGCCTCGCCATGGTGGTCGCCGTTCTCGAGGCGCATGCCGGCGTCAAGCTCGGCCAATATGACATTTATCTCAATGTCGCCGGTGGGTTGCGGGTCGGCGAACCGGCCGCTGATTTGGCTGCTGCGGCGGCGCTGGTGTCTTCCTTGAGCGGCATTAGTCTTGCGGCCGATTCGGTGTATTTTGGCGAAATCGCTCTTTCGGGAGCGATCCGGCCTGTCTCGCATGGCATGGCCCGGCTTAAGGAAGCGGCGAAACTGGGCTTTTGCCGCGCCACCATTCCGCAGGGCGCGCCAGAAAAGGGTGAAGCTCCCGCTGCTGTTTTGAGCGTGCAAAATTGTGCCCATATTTCAGGGCTTGTCACCGGCATCGCGGCCGGAGGCGGGCCGCCGAAACGCATCCCGGCGGTCCGTGAAAATTAAACACTTGCGTCTCAGCCTCTTGCTTTGTCGCGTCGATTAAGGGAAAAGCCAGCACATCCAGCGATTTTCGCGGGCGCGCGGCGCGGACCGCGAACATTGGCTGTGGGCCGAAAGGACGAGGACCAAAGATAATGCCACCATGGCTCGATCTTGGCTTGATCGCCGTCGTCTTGCTTTCCGCCTTCCTTGCGATGTTGCGCGGCTTTACCCGCGAAGTTTTGGCCATTGCCTCCTGGGGTGCCGCCGCTGTCGCGGCATTCTACTTTCATCCGATGGTGGTGCCTTACATCAAAACTTACATCAAAGCCGATCTCAACGAGAAAGTCGCGTTGGGTCTTGCCGCGGCGTCGGTGTTCGTCGTGACCTTGATCATCGTCTCCCTGATCACGGTGAAATTGTCGGATGTCATCCTCGATTCCAAGGTTGGCGCACTGGACCGGTCGCTGGGATTCCTGTTTGGCGCGGTGCGGGGACTGCTCCTCTGCGTGATCGCTTTTGTGTTTTTCAATTGGCTGGTGCCGGTGCAGACTCAGCCGGAATGGGTCAAAAGCGCCAAGATGAGGCCGCTTTTGCAGGCGACGGGCGATCAGCTCATGGCGGTTCTGCCGCTGCCTGATGATGTGGAAGGGTTCTTGAATAAGCACTTGAAGCCGAAAGCACCCGGTGGCACCGGCGAGGATGCGGTGCCCGACACGGAACCGGAGCCCAAGAAACCCGAGACGGCGGGCAAGGGCACCTAAGCGGGCTTGTGCCTGACGCCCCGGTTGCGCGTGGAATCTTGGGGAAAACTTTATAAGATTTCGTGCCGCTTCCGCAGGAGCGCTGAAACAAACTGGCTGCGGCCGCATCTTCGAGGCTGACATTCGCGGCGATGTCTATTATGTAAATTGTAAGACGATCCTGCGAAATCGTGGTGCGGGCGGGTATCGTCCGAAGGCCAGCCGTTCGAAACAATTTGTCGAGGTTAAGACGCCGGGACCACGTGTAAGCGCCGCTGCTTGATGCATGGCCACGCCGGGAGGCCACTCCCTGATCGCGTAGATCATGCCGGAAGCTTTTGAGAGGCTGTCGATGGGTGACACGGAGGATGCCGGACGGGGCGCTGATCTGGGTCAAGAGGTTTCGGATTCGACGGACTCCGATCAAAGCGACCCCGGCTTTGATCTCGACGCCGACCGCCTGCGGGAAGAGTGCGGAGTTTTTGGAATCTTTGGCCATCCCGCCGCCGCCGCCATCACGGCCCTGGGGCTGCATGCCTTGCAACATCGCGGTCAGGAGGCCGCTGGTATCGTCACGTTCGATGGCCAAAGATACAATTCCGAACGCCGGCTTGGTCTCGTCAGCGACCATTTCTCGAAGGCATCCACGATCGACCGTCTGCCCGGCGAATCCGCCGTCGGCCATGTGCGTTATTCGACCACCGGCGGGACGATCCTCCGCAATGTTCAGCCGCTTTTCGCCGAACTTAGCGCGGGCGGCTTCGCCGTCGCGCACAATGGCAACCTCACCAATGGCTTGGCCCTACGGCGCGACCTTGTGCAGGGCGGCGCGATCTATCAATCAACATCGGATACGGAAGCGATCCTTCATCTTGTCGCGCGCAGCCGCCGCTCGCAGCTTACCGATCGATTCATCGAAGCCTTGCGGATGATCGAGGGCGCCTATGCGCTTGTGGTGCTGACCAACAAAAAGCTGATTGGTGCGCGTGATCCGCTCGGAATCCGGCCCTTGGTTCTTGGCGAACTCGATGGACGGTACATTCTCGCCTCGGAAACCTGCGCACTCGATATTATTGGCGCCCGTTTCGTGCGCGACATCGCGAATGGCGAAATCGTCGTGATTTCCGACGAGGGTGTCGAAAGCCTGCGGCCGTTTCCTCCACGACCCGCGCGGCCTTGCATCTTCGAATATATTTATTTCGCACGCCCGGATTCGATCGTGCACGGCAAACCCGTTTACAATGTGCGCAAGGCCATGGGCGCCGAACTCGCGCGCGAGTCTCCGGTCGAAGCCGATGTCGTCGTCCCCGTTCCGGATTCCGGCGTGCCCGCGGCACTCGGCTTCGCGCAACACTCAGGAATTCCGTTCGAACTCGGAATTATCCGCAAT
Organism: Methylocapsa sp. D3K7; assembly: GCF_029855125.1. Taxonomy (GTDB): domain Bacteria; phylum Pseudomonadota; class Alphaproteobacteria; order Rhizobiales; family Beijerinckiaceae; genus Methylocapsa. The sequence continues at coordinate 1,469,104 of NZ_CP123229.1, read as the reverse complement.
CATTACGTCGGCCGCACCTTCATTCAGCCATTCCAATCCGTCCGCGAATTGGGCGTACGTTTGAAGCACAGCGCCAATCGCGCGGTTGTCGCGGGCAAGCGAATCGTGCTCATCGACGATTCCATCGTGCGCGGGACGACATCCGTGAAAATCGTCCAGATGATGCGCGACGCGGGCGCAAGCGAGGTGCATTTTAGGATTTCCTCGCCGCCGATCACCCATCCCGACTATTACGGGATCGATACGCCAGAGGCCGACAAATTGCTCGCCGCGACCCACACGCTTGATGAAATGCGCGCCTATATCGGTTGCGACTCGCTGGCTTTTCTGTCGGTCGATGGCATTTACCGGTCGATGGGTGAAAAAGCCCGCGATCCTGTCCGGCCGCAATATACCGATCATTGTTTTACGGGAGACTATCCCACCACGCTCACCGACAGCGGCGGCGACACCAAGGCGCAACTCTCGCTTCTCGCGGAGGCCGGTTAGACCTTGCGCGTGAGTTACGGCGCGAACGCCCAGTTCAATATTTTCCATGCCTCGCCTGCTTGAGGGAAGCATCGCCCTGGTGACCGGCGCTTCGCGCGGCATCGGCCGCGCCGTGGCCTTGGAGCTTGCCCGCGCGGGCGCGCATATTATCGCGCTTGCCCGCACCCAAGGCGCGCTCGAGGAACTGGACGACGCGATCCGGGGCGCGGGCAGTGAAGCGACCTTGGTGCCTTGCGACCTCAAGGATTTCGAGGCGCTCGACCGGCTCGGCGCCGCGATTTTTGAACGCTGGGGCAAGCTCGATATTCTGATTGGCAATGGCGGCGTGCTCGGGCCGCTGTCGCCGCTCGCCCATGTCGAACCCAAACAATGGGAGGATGTGCTGGCGGTCAATGTGACCGCCAACTGGCGGCTGATCCGCTCGCTCGATCCTTTGCTGCGCGCAGCGGATGCGGGGCGGGTTGTCTTTATCTCATCGGGCGCCGCGCATGCTGCCGATTTCAAGCCTTACTGGGGACCCTATGCGATCACCAAGGCGGCGCTGGACGCGCTTGCCCGCACCTATGCCGCCGAAACGATGAATATCTCGAAGGTCAAGGTCATGACGGCCAATCCAGGGCCGCTGCGGACACGCATGCGCGCGGCGGCCATGCCCGGCGAAGACCCGATGAGTCTTCAAACGCCGGAAGAGTTCGCGCCGAAAATTCTCGAACTTTGCTTGCCCGCATGGACGCACACAGGCAAGCTTTACGATTTTCCGGCGGATCGCGTGCTCAGTTTCATGGCGCCCTCCTGAGCTTGACGGCCACTGACTGTCTTAAGCGCGCAAGCGGTAGCCCGTCTTGAAGATCCAGCCCGTTGCCACCAGGCAGAGGGCCAGGAATGTCACGACCATGGCGAGGCTGACTCCGACGCTGACATCGGAGGTTTCATAAAAACTCCAGCGAAATCCGCTCACCAGATAGACGACCGGATTGACGAGTGTGACCATCCGCCAAAAAGGCGGCAGCATGCTGATCGAATAGAAGCTGCCGCCGAGGAAGGTCAGCGGCGTGACAATCAGCAGCGGCACAAGTTGCAGCTTTTCAAACCCGTCCGCCCATATTCCGATGAGGAAACCAAACAGACTGAAGGTGACAGCGGTGAAGATAAGAAAAGCAAGCATCCAAAAAGGGTGAGCGATGTGGAAGGGCACGAAGAGCCGGGCGGTCACAAGAATGATCAAACCGATGAGGATCGACTTGCTCGCCGCGGCACCAACATAGCCTGCAACGATCTCCATCGAGGAGACGGGAGCTGACAGGAGTTCATAGATCGTGCCGGAAAACTTCGGGAAAAAGATTCCGAAAGAGGCATTGGCGATGCTCTGGGTGAGGAGCGACAGCATAATCAGTCCCGGCACGATGAAGGCGCCGTAGCTGATCCCCTCGATCGCCGTCATGCGCGAGCCGATCGCGGCGCCGAAGACGACGAAGTAAAGCGATGTCGAGATCACCGGCGAAACGATGCTTTGCAGCAACGTGCGCCAGGTCCGCGCCATCTCGAAAAGATAGATCGCCCGGATTGCATGAATATTCATGGCTTTGCCCTCACGAGATTGACAAAAATATCCTCCAGCGAACTTTCGGTTGTTTGAAGATCCTTGAAGTCGATCGAAAGCTCGCTCAATTGCCGCATCAAGGCGGCGATCCCGGTCTGGTCGTGTTGCGCATCGAAGGTGTAGATGAGTTCGCTTCCCTCATGCGCTAGCTCCAATTGGTACTGGGCAAGCACCTCTGGAACACTGTCCAGACGCTTCCGCAAATGGAGCGTCAGCTGCTTCTTGCCGAGCTTGTTCATGAGCACCGCTTTGTCCTCGACCAGAATGATCTCGCCTTTATTGATCACCCCGATTCGGTCCGCCATTTCTTCGGCCTCCTCGATGTAATGGGTCGTCAAAATGATGGTGACGCCGGTTGCGCGCAGCGACCGCACCATCTCCCACATGTCGCGGCGGAGTTCGACATCGACGCCGGCAGTGGGCTCGTCGAGAAACAAAATGCGCGGCTCGTGCGAAAGCGCCTTGGCGATCATCACGCGGCGCTTCATGCCGCCTGACAGCATCCGGATCATGCTGTCTCTCTTGTCCCACAAGGACAGTGTTTTCAGCACTTTCTCGATATAGGCCGGGTTGGCGGATTTGCCGAAGAGGCCGCGGCTAAAATTGACGGTGGCCCAGACGGTCTCGAATGCGTCGGTCGCCAATTCCTGCGGCACGAGGCCGATCCTCGAACGTGCCGCTCGATAGTTTGCGGCGATGTCGTAGCCATCGGCGATGACGGTCCCCGAAGTCGGATTGACGATGCCGCAAATGATGTTGATCAGCGTGGTTTTGCCGGCGCCATTTGGCCCGAGCAAGGCGAAAATCTCGCCGGCGAGGATGTTAAGATTGATCTTTTTAAGGGCTTCAAAGCCGGATGCGTAAGTTTTGGTGAGATCAGAAATCGAGATAATAGGCTGCACGTGGTCACCATGGGTCGTTCGATTCGAGGCGTGTCTGCGGGAGGTTATATAGAGTGTTCCCAGATTTGCCGTCGAAAGGAAAGCCGATGATGGCGGCGCCGCCATCTATGGCTTCTATGATGGTCACGTAGCGAGAAAAATACCGTGAAGCAAATTTGCGTGATCGGTCATTGGAAGGCCTGCGTAGGGGCAGGGGCCAACCACGCGCGGGCGCGCATGATTGGCCCGTTGATGGTCCTCAGAGCGACTTCAGATATTCAAGCAGCGCCTTTTTTTCATCCGGCTTTAGCTGCGTGCCATATTCATGACCGCAATGGCTATTGCCGGACGTCAGGTCATCGCAACCGGTCGTATGCAAAGTATAATCAAACTTCGGCTGCTCCGCCGCCAGCCCTACAGCGTCTTTGTCATAGGCCGGGCCGACCTTAAAGTCGGCTGTGCGGTCTTTTGCAGGCTCGAGCAGTTCGGCCAGGGATCGAACCGATCCATTGTGAAGGTAGGGCGCCGCCGCCCAGATGCCGTAGAGGACTCGCGCTTCATATTTGCCGCCCACGCCTTGGCCACCCTCAGGAGTCTGGAGGAAACCGTCGATGGCTGGGGCCACGCCCTCCAGGGTGCGCAGCGGCGGGGGAGGCCGAATCTTTATGGTGAGATCCTTTTGCGAGCTTTGCCCGGTCACCGGCGAATATTTCTGGATGATGGTTCCCAGCACCGACGCTGTGAGGATGCGGATCGCGGCGTCGGTCTCCTTCAGGGGGCTATTGAGAAGCACGAGCGCGCCTTTCAACTCACCCGTTTGGGCCTCTCTCTTGAGAAGGCTCATCTGCCTCGAGTCCGTTCCGACAGCCAGTACTGGCGTCTCCCATGTCGTCATTCCCGGCAACGTATGCCGTTCTTGCTTGCCATGACACTCGGCGCATCCTCCCTGTTCCTTTGGCCAACTGAAGATTGCCTCGCCTTGGGCGCGAAGGGCTTCAGTGATGGACCAAGGCCATGCCGGAGGACCAATTTTTTTGACCAAATTCTCCAGCTTGCCGAGGCCATTGAAGTTGGCCGAATTGTTTGTGAGATAGTCGATGACCCCTGGGATCGGAAGTTTGGTACCCGGCACATGCATTTTCGTGGGTTCGAAGACGCCATAAACCCCGTAAACTTGGCCGAGGTTACGATTGAGCGCAAGAATGTCGCTGCCGTTTGGAGCAAAGCCCGCCCATTGCGTCCAGTTCTGCTTCGGCGCGTTCCACAAAAACGGATAACGCACTGGCGCGTCCGCTGTTTTGATATTGTCTTTGATTAAGTGGCTCGGCGGTTCCCCAATATCGAGGCCCGTAAGCCGATTGAAGATCATTCCCACGGCATCCATTCGGCCCGGACCCCAGGGCGTATTTGACGGCAATGACTTAGCCCATGCGTCATAGCGGTCATACCAAAGCTGCAGATTTTCGCGCAGGGTCTTCAAATCACCGGGCTGCGGCGTGACGGGAGCAAACACCGCAGACGCGAACTCCTGAAAATTGGAACCATTCTGGAGAACCCGGGCGACCGCCGCATCAAGATCGGTACTGAAACTCTGCCAATCCACGATGGCGGGACCGCCATCGATCCGGTACGCGATGCCATCGGCCGTGATCTGGCGCGTATGGCAGGCCGAACAGGTCATCCCCGCGAAAGCGACGCTCTCCGGCCCAGAGGCGGTAAATCCAATCGGAAGGCCGTTGTCGGAGGCCGGATTTGGCAGATAGCCGTAGCGGCTGAGGCTGTCGGCGAGAAAGGGCTGGCCGTTGGGCTGTTTCAGAGCCCGGAACCATGCCAGCGGCATGATCTGCGACCCCTGGTCCTGGCTATAGAAATTGGTGCGGTCCACGTCCTTCCAATTGTCCCCTTGCTGGAGTGTCTTGACGTCCGAAGCCACCGCTTGGGCCAAGACAGCCGGCGCGGCGGTCGTCGCGGCACAAAATAGGATGCCGCAAAACATTGTCTCGATTAACAGCTGCATGCGCATTGCCGTTCCCCCCTTTGACCTCCAGTGTGAACGTCGCCCTATTCTGGCATTCTGTCCTGGCCCGCACCGGGCCACAAGACATGTCTCCGTGCACCCCTTATTTAGGGGAGGACGCATCGTTGTTTTCGTTCCACATGTGGTTGTGGTGTGTCGTGAGTGGGGGGGGGATCATGATTGCTCGATCAGCGAAATTGGGCGCCGTCCTCGGCCTGCCGCTATTCATGTTGACGATCGCGTCAACGGCGCAAGCGGACGCGTTGGTTCCCGTCGATCAGGGCTGGACGCAAGCCGATCTCAAGGAATGGTACGAGATGTCGGCGGGCTCCCGGCTGATCCCCCTCTCCTGGCTATTGGCGCTCGAACAGCCGGACAATGACAACAAATTTCTCGACGACGCGCATATCGCTAAATTTCGCTATTTGCCGCATGTGAATTCGGGCGGCCTGCCTCTGCCGCTCGGGTTCACCGTCGACACGCAAAGCGACAAAAATCTCAAAGCGACGAAGCTGCGTTGGAAGGCCTTGCAAGGCGACACCGAGCCATGGGTCGGTATGAATTGTGCCGCTTGTCATACCGCTGAGCTGACCTATAAAGGCAATCGAATACGCGTCCAGGGCGCGCCGACGCTGGCGGACTTTCAATCCTTTATGGCGGCTCTGGATCGAGCGTTGACCGCGACCCGTGATGACCCCGCCAAATGGGACCGCTTCGCAGCCCGCGTTGTTGGGGATGGCGTCACACAAGAAGACCGCGCGCGTCTGAAGGATGCACTTGAACAATTCACCGCGCGGCGCCTTCGCATCGAGGCCGCAAATGTGGCGCCCTTGCGCGACGGCTACGGGCGTCTCGACGCTTTCGGCCATATCTTCAATGATATCGCCCTCTCCGTCGGCGCCCAGAATCCCAAACCGATTCCGTCCGATGCACCTGTGAGTTATCCATTTCTGTGGAATGTGCCGCAGCACGACAAAGTCCAGTGGGATGGCATCGCTCCAAACAAACCTCTCTCCCTCCATGGGGCAAAAATCGATCCCGGCGCCCTTGTCCGCAACTCGGCCGGCATGCTTGGTGTCTTCATCGACGTGAACGTCACCTCGTCGCCGATTATTTTTGGAATTTATTCGTCGCTGAAGCCCACCAATATTATCGCGTTCGAAGACAAGTTGCGAAGTCTGTTGCCTCCCGCCTGGCCGAGCGACATTTTTGGAGCCCCCGATCCGACTCTCGTCCAAAAGGGATCTGTGATCTTCGCCGCGCAATGTGCAAGATGTCATGGGTCTTTACCGCGCACCGATCTGGAAACGCATTTCAACGTTACAATGCTTCCCTTCGCCGGGGCGGGTGAAAATGCCGGAACCGATCCCGGCATGGCCTGCAACGTCTACGCCACCAAGGCGGCTTCTGGGGCGCTCAGGGGCGCGCTCAAATTTCTTGTTTTCGATCCGGTCGGAGACACCGCTCCAGCGCGCGATTTGGTCAACATCGTGGCGCTGGGAGCGCTTGTAAAGGATCAACGCGAACTCGTTGACCATTACCTCGACGAGATCTTTCATATAGCGCTGCCGCCCCTCTCTCTTCCGGCTATCGGACTTCCTATTGCTGACCATGCGAGCAGTCCCGCCGCTGGCGAACCATGCAAGGACAACTGCGGCGCTGCCGCCATGACAGTGGCGCAGCACCGGAGCGAATGTCTGACCGCGACGGACGCTCTTCTGGCTTATAAAGCACGGCCCTTGACCGGTATTTGGGCAACCGCGCCTTATCTGCACGATGGCTCAGTTCCAACGCTCTATGATTTGCTGCTCCCAGCGGCGCAGCGGCCAAAGACATTCTTCACCGGCACCCGCGAATTCGATCCGGAAAAAATTGGCTTCCTGACAACGCCGTCAGCCGACAATGATTTTTTGTTTGAAACTCAAACGGCTTCTGGCGATGCCAGACCTGGAAACGCCAACACTGGCCATGAATTTGGATCAACGCTTCCGGAGGACCAGCGCAAGGCGCTCCTCGAATATCTCAAGACGTTGTGAGATCAGGGATTTTGAGAACCGCGCCAGCCAAGTATGGACTGAGGCCTTACATATTCGGCTCCTGGAATCGTTGTCTCGAAGAATAATTTCACGAGTTCCGCCTGCCGGTGTGTATCGGTCTTCGCCGCTATGTGTTTGAGATGGGTGCGCGCCGTGAGTTCGGTAATCTTGAGACGTTCGGAAACCTTCGCAATTCCCTCGCCCGAGATCACTTCGGAGAGCACGCGCGCTTCGCCCGGCGTCAGCTTGAAAAGCGATGCAAACTGCTTGGCGCGGCCGTTTATTCCGGCGTTGCGGTCGACGATAAAAACTCCAGCGAAGGGTTGTTGCCTGGCGAAAAGTATGTCGGAGGAACCTGGAGTGAAAGGGACGACATGGATGGCGAGCGATACTGTCCCGCACTCGTCGGGCACAAGGAGCGACCCTGCCGGCGGCGCATCTTCCGTCACGCGCGATGCGGCCGTGATCAGCGCCTGCAATTTTTGCGCGGTCAGGGAATCAGTCGCGGTGATCCGTCCCCGCTCGCACCGCAAGCCGCGTCCCCCGCGCAACAAATTCTCAGCCGCGCGATTGGCGTAAGCAATCCATCCGGTCGCCGTGGCGATAACGATACCAAAGCCTGATCCGTCGATCGCGGATTCCAATACATTGACCTGTGACTGGCTTTCATTCAGACGGTTCTTGATCATGAAGGCGCGCTGTAAATGGGGAGCGATCGCTTTCATCCGCTCGACTTCCAGCGCCGTTACGAGCCCAGCCTGGTGGGGCCGCAAGATCGCAAAGCCAGTCATCGCAGCGGCGTCTTTCGAGAGCATGATCCCGAGATAATCCCAATGGTCCCGTTTTCTCGCGAACTCATTATAAAAAGCCGATTTCTTGTAATTGTTCGACGTCACGAGATTTGAGGCTGTGATAACTTGGCCGGGCCGTGACAGTCTTTCCAGTGAATGAAATGGACTGATCCGATCGTAATGCGCCAGATAAGCGTCGCGCGCTTTGACATCTACATTGTAGGCCATCTCCGGAAAAAACATGGATCTGGCGCCACTGTGAGTGACAAGGACCCCGATATGGCCTCCGGCAAGACGGACCAGGGCTTCACCGATCTCAGCGCAACACCCCGGGTCGAGGATGCTGTCGTATATTTTTGTGATGATTGGGAGAATGTCTGACTCGGATGACATCGCCAGCAATCCTTCTACGCAGGTCGTAGAACCACTCGCAGAGAGGCACTTTTTTCGGACCCTGAAGACCCTCCCCCTTTTTGGATGAGTCCCGCCGTTTAAGATCCTAAAAACAATGAATTAATTCGAACTAGCTCTTCTTGATCGTTTAACTTCAGATCGCAATTAATCACCATCCTTCTCCTTAAGCAAGGCAGTAAAAATTGCGCGGTCTGTGTTGGTTTATATATTTTGATAGTCAACATAACTCGCATCTACAGTTGCATTTAAACTTGAGCTTTATCGTTTTGTACTTCTGTCACGGGTGTTCCGGGACAGGCGCGTCTTACACCGCGAGTCTTCTGACTAAATGACACAGCGACTCCCGAGGAGAAAGAGTAGGGTTTCGGCCGTCAGGAGCGACGATGCGGCTGCACTAATTGCCGAAGACATCGCGAGAGGGGAAGACCGGCAGGGAAGGGCTGGTAGTCAGGCACGATGACGTCCGACGTCCGGGTGAAATGGGGGCCAAGAACCACGATCAAGTGTGTGGATTTTGGGAAGTCATAAATCAGTTCGTAGCCAGAAATGCCCAGTCAAACGACGCTCCAGAAAATTGCGCCAGATAATTACTTTTTCTGCTATTAAATTTCTACATTTCAAGTAAAATTACTAATCGCCCTTGTGTTTTTTCTGTATCTGATTATATTGCCTACGTCGATACAAGGCCATATGACTTGGCTATGCGCAGAAAAATCTAGCGCTAACCTAAAAATATCCATGCCTGAAAATGCGATTTCGACGGCCAGCGGTTTCGCGGGCAAGCTGAATCTATGTTTGTGAAAGAAGTTTCCATGACTACGGGAACCGTAAAGTGGTTCAATATCCAGAAGGGCTTCGGCTTTATTGCACCAGACGACGGCGGCAGTGATGCCTTCGTCCATATCAGCGCTGTGGAGCGCTCTGGCCTCGGTGATTTGCGTGAAGGTCAGAAGGTGAGCTTCGAGCTCGTCTCCGACCGGAAGAGCGGCAAAATGTCGGCCGATAACCTCAAGGATCTGGGCTGACTGCGCTGTCGGCGGCGCTGGATTTATGGAGCGCGCCAATCCTGCATCGCCGCATTTAAGCCGACCACGGATGTACTGGCGGCTAATATGCGGTGATGTGGCAGCATGATGATGCCCGGCGAGGCGCCTCGTGCCTTATGGCCCCGCACCTCATGAAGGTCGCGGGGCCATTCTTTTTCGTCGGGTGCAATGCCGGATCCGTCGTAGGGGAAACCTAACATGGCCAAGGGGCAGAAGCGCGGCAATCGGGAAATCCGAAAACCAAAAGCGTACAAGCCACCGCCTGCCGCAGTTGCGTCGCCATTAACCAAGGGGATGCTGTCCCTGATCGGCATCCCGAAAGAGAAGATCTGAGACTTGGAACAGGGAGCAGCATGCTGAAATGTTACGGCGAAGAGATTGCTCGTGCATCCTACGACTTTGACGAATTCTTCAACGAGCCGGCCGGTGTCACAAGCCGCGGCGAGATCCGGCTGGCCGCCACCGTTCTAAAGGACGTCTTCGGTCACAAGGATGATCAACTGTTTTCCGACAACGGCCGTTTCTTCAAGCTCGGGTTTTCCGAAAAAATGCTGCTTCCTGCGAGCGGCGTCGCTCATGTGGATGTCATAGGGGAGTTGCCAGGCACTCCGCGAAATTGGCGCCATTGACTGCCTTTGGTGGCGATCGGTGCGTAGTCCAAAAGCGGCATCGTCCGGCATTATCCGGACCCGATGAGAGTGCAGAGGACCAGGAGAAAACCGTGGCGATCGAACATGCTAGCATTCGGGCAGTGCGCAAACCCTGGGGTAGCATCGATCTGCAGCCATGGAGCAACATGCACAACGATGGCGACGCAATCGGCGAACTCTGGTTTCAACGCCCCGGCGTCAACACGCCGGACCCGGCCCTACTCCTCAAGTTGCTATTCACCACGGAGCCGCTGTCCATCCAAGTTCATCCAGATGATGCCTTTGCGCAATCGATCGGTTTGGAGCATGGCAAGACTGAGGCCTGGTACATTCTCTCCGCAACGCCCGGCGCCAAAATTGCCCTAGGACTGAAGTGGCGGCTGACGATCCCACAATTGCAGGCATCGATCGAGGACGGCTCGATTTCTGACCTGGTTCAATGGCGCGGCGTCCTGAAGGACGACGTTATTTTCGTCCCGGCGGGCACGATCCACGCCATAGGCCCGGGGCTCGTGATCGCGGAAATCCAGCAGAGAAGCGATGCAACGTTCCGTCTTTTCGATTATGGGCGGCAGCGGGACCTTCATGCGGATAACGCCGTGGCGGTGGCGAACGCGGGGCCGCCTAAACGTCAGTCCGTTCCAAGGCGCCTGACCGATGCCAGAACCCTGCTCGTCGCCTGCCCGCAATTCGTCCTGGAGCGGATCGACCTCTTGCCGAAATCGAACTGGGAGTTCAATGCCGAGCACGAAACCTGGATCCTCGTCCTCGAGGGATCTGCCCGGATCGGGCTGACCAACGCGTCTATCGGCGAAGCCTTCTTTCTGGAAGCAGACGGTGCCAGCTTCGAGGTTGGAGCGGAAGGCCTGAAGGGCCTCCTGGCCTATTTAGGCCCCGAACCGAGCCTAAGCCTGTTGCAAAATCTTGATAGGCGGAGCACCGGTTCCTCGCTTAGTGATCAGGAAACAATCCCATCTCATCACCGGGCAACAGCGGGTTCGCTGGTCCGCTCCATGGAGACGCGACCATGACCCAGCTAAGCCGTCTAGCCTTCATCGGGAATTCGCTTCCGCGCCGTTGCGGAATCGCCACTTTTACGACCAATCTGCAGCAAGCAATCTCAACGTCAGGCGCGGACGTGGAGACCGCAATCGTGGCGATGACCGACCATGGTCACGCCTATGACTATCCACCGGCCGTTCGCGTTCAGGTCAATGACGCCAGATTAGAAGATTACATCAATGCAGCCGCCGTCCTGAACGCCGGCCAGTTCGACGTCGTTTCCCTCCAGCATGAATTCGGCATTTTTGGTGGTGAAGCCGGCGCCCATATCATGACGCTGCTCTCGCGGCTGGACATGCCGATCGTAACGACGCTGCATACGGTTCTTTCCGAGCCGACGCCGGCGCAACGCGGCATCTTGAACAGGATCGTCGAGGCGTCGTCGAGGGTCGTTGTCATGGCCGAAAAAGGCCGGGAGCTGCTGAGAAGCGTATACCGGGCGTCTGCGGAAAAGATTGAAGTCATCCCGCACGGGATTCCCGACTTCCCATTCATCGAGCCTGACAAAGCAAAATTCAAGTTTGGCTTTAGCGGCCGGCCCGTCATTCTGACGTTCGGTCTTCTCTCGCCCAACAAGGGCGTCGAAGTTATGATCGATGCCATGCCCTCCATCCTAAAAAGCCGCTCGGACGCCGTATATGTCGTTCTCGGCACCACCCATCCCAATCTCGTTCGGACGCAGGGCGAAGCCTATCGCGAGAGCCTCATGGCGCGTGTGCGGGAAATTGGAGTCGAGGACCATGTCGTGTTCCTCGACCAATTTGTCGACCAGGCGACACTGCTCGACTTCATTTCGATGTGCGACGTCTACGTCACGCCCTATCTCAACGAGTCTCAGATGACGTCGGGCACGTTGGCTTATAGCTTCGGGCTGGGAAAGGCGGTCGTTTCGACGCCTTATTGGCATGCGCGGGAACTGCTAGTCGATGGGCGCGGTATTTTGGTTCCATTTGGCGATGCCGCGGCCATAGGCTGCGAGATTGCGGGTTTGCTGACCGACGATGCGCGGCGGCAGGCCATGCGCGAACGCGCATATGCAAGCAGTCGCTCGATGACATGGGAACGAACCGCGGATCGGTATCAGACTGCGTTCGAAAACGTCCGGAGAGGGAATGGGCTTAGGATGATTGCGCAGCAAGGCCAGCCCTCGCGCGGCCAGGCGCCGCCAGACATGCAGATCGGTCATTTCCTGTCCATGTGCGATGACACCGGGCTTTTTCAGCATGCGGTCCATTCGGTTCCAGACCGGTCCCACGGCTATTGCGTCGACGACAATGCCCGTGCGCTGCTATTGGCGTGTGCTCTCAACAATCCGGGTGAGCGGCGCTTGTCCGAGGTATTGACGGCCCGGCTGGCTGCCTTTGTCCAGCACGCGTGGAATCCTGACACGAGGATGTTTCGCAACTTCATGGGATTCGATCGAAGCTGGCTAGAAGACAAGGGCTCGGAGGATAGCCATGGGCGGACGCTCTGGGCCTTGGGTGAGTGTGCCCGCGGCGATGCTACTTTGTTGCGGCGGCGGTGGGCCGCTAGCCTGTTTGCCGAAGCGCTGCCGATCGTGGAGAGCTTTCGCTCGCCACGCGCCTGGGCATTTACGCTGCTCGGGCTGGACGCCTATTGCGCCGCAGTTCCGGAGGACTCTCTAACCGGACGTGTCCGAAATCTCCTTGCCGACAGGTTAATTTCCATCATGTCGCTGGCTGAGACGAAGGATTGGATGTGGTTCGAGGACGGGCTTGCTTACGACAATGCGCGTTTGCCTCAAGCCCTGATCGTTACGGGGATTTCTACCGGAATGGCCGCCTATGTCGAGGCCGGCCTGAGGTCCTTGCATTGGCTCATGACGGTACAGACGGCGCCAGAGGGCTATTTCAGGCCCATTGGCACGAAGAGCTTCGGCGACAAGCGGACGCAGCCACAGGCGTTCGATCAGCAGCCATTGGAGGCATCGGCGACGATCTCGGCCTGCCTTGCGGCTTTGCGGGCGGATGGCAATGCTAAATGGCGGGCCGATGCGGCGCGCGCGTTCGGGTGGTTTCTTGGCGGCAATGATCTGTCGTTGCCGCTGGTCGATCTGGAGACGGGTAGCTGTCGCGACGGGCTTCACCCTGACCGTCCGAACGAGAACAGAGGCGCCGAATCCGTCCTGTCCTATCTTCTCGGCCTCGCGGAGATTCGTCAGCTTGCTCTCATAAGTGGCGATCGCGCGAAGCTCCCGCGGCTTCGGGCCTTACACGCTTAAATTCCCTGAAATCCACCCAAACGATCCGAGGGCGCATTGTCACAAGTCACGTTCCTGAACCGTCAGGCTCTCTTTCTGCGCCCTGATCCGGCGAGGGTGGTCGTACGCCCGTTCAAGCCAGCAACCGAGCCGCGAGACCTCAATCCCACCGACAAGACGCGTGCGAACCATATCGTTGATCGGATTCTAGCGCTTAACCCCGAGACGGCGGCCAGCCAACTGGCTGACGTCCTCGAAAATTTCGAAGGCCGCCACCGTAACCTGCTGGAGATTTTCGAGGCACGCGCCAATGAAATGGAGAACGCTTTTGCCGCTCATGCTATTTTCAGCAAGATACAGCGGCAACTGGTCGGCGCCTATTTTCTGCACGAATATTCCTTCGAAGCGTCGGCATTGTTCAATCCGAGCATTGTCTCCCATCCTGACCAGTCTGGCGCGACGGAAGGCGGGCACCGCTTCATCCTGAGTCTCCGCGCCGTCGGAGAAGGGCATATTTCTTCCTTGACGTTTCGATCAGGAACCATCGCTGCGGGCGGCACCGTGACCATCGATCCGACAGCCCGTCTTGCTTCAATTCCCAAAGTGCACAATCGGAGATCGGGTCCGGATGGCGACGATGTCGAGGTGGTCTTCAAGCCGGACGAGCACATCAGCGAACGGGTGATCTTTCCCATTACGGACTCGCAGTCGAATGGCATCGAAGACGCCCGCTTCGTGGAATTCGACGAGGGCGGGCGAAAGACATTCTATGCGACATATACCGCCTACAGCGGCAAGGCGATCAGATCCGAGTTGATCCAGACCACCGACTTCACGTCCTTCCGGATGTCGCCACTGAGGGGAACCGCTGCGCAGAACAAGGGCATGGCGTTGTTCCCCCGAAAGATCAACGGCAGGTACGCCATGATTGGGCGGCAGGACAATGAGAACCTCTACCTGATCTACTCGGATGATCTATACTCATGGAGCGGCGGCCAAGTTATTTTGAAACCACAGTTCCCATGGGAGTTTGTGCAGATCGGTAATTGCGGATCGCCAATCGAGCTTGATACCGGCTGGTTGCTCCTGACCCACGGCGTAGGCGCCATTCGGAAATACTCGATCGGAGCGGTTCTCCTCGACAAGGAGGATCCCTCCAAGGTTCTTGCGCGATCACGCGAGCCGTTGGTCCGGCCAGACATGTCTGAGCGCGAAGGCTATGTCCCAAATGTTGTCTACACGTGTGGCGCCATGCGACATAAAGATCAGATCATCTTGCCATATGCGGTCTCTGATACCTTCTCCAATTTCGCAACAATCAAGATTGCCGCGCTGATGCAGGCGATGGAAAGCTGAGCATCGTTCTCTTAGGTGCTTCTCGATGCGGAAAAGCCTGCCATGGGTAGCCTCGCGGATTCTATTGAAGGGGAAGCACCTACTTAGCCGCCGTGCCTGCGATGATGATTTATTACTTCCGTCTTGGTGCGAACCTTGACGTAGGGCTTGAGCAGCGCCTGCTGACTAACAGCTAGCCGAATAGCGTTTGATTCATGGCTTTTCAAATGACCGCTTTGCTCAGGCACCAACGTCTGCAATTGGTGTTGAGCGTAAGTGCCGCAGGTTTGCTTTCCGGTAGCTACCAAGATGCAAGGGTTCAAGAACGTTCGATCCACCCAAAGATTTCTCTCAGTGCATGCAGCAGTTCACAACACTTTCGAACGTTTATCTGGGCTTTCAGGTGCCGCCCGAACTGACTATCAGCTGCTGGACCCGATTGCGGCGCAAATTATATCGCTTTCAGCTCGAATACTCAGCCATGCACTTTCTGTTCTCCCTAGACTCAGGACCCATTAAAGTTCTTGCGTTGAGGTGAGTCGGCTGATTCATAGGCGGGGCGAGGAGGCTTCGCCATGGCTGATTTGTTTTTGCTCTCCGAGGCGCAGATGCGCCGGATTGAGGGTTATTTTCCGCTGTCGCACGGGATCGCGCGGGTGGACGATCGCCAGATCGTCAGCGCCATCGTGTTCGTGATCAGGAATGGACTTCGCTGGCGCGACGCGCCCAGGGAATATGGCCCGCACAAGACGGTCTACAACCGGTTTATCCGCTGGAGCCGCCTGGGCGGGTTCAACAAGATCTTCGCCGAGCTGGCGCGCAAGGGCGGCAAGCCGGGACGGATCATGATCGACGCCACGCATCTCAAAGCGCATCGCACCGCCGCCAGCCTTTTGAAAAAGGGTCTATTCCCCGACGTATCGGGCGCACCAAGGGCGGCCTGAACTCCAAGCTGCACGCGGGTGTGCGACGGCAAGGGACGCCCGCTCGTCATGCTGCTCAGCGAGGGGCGGATGAGCGATTACAAGGGAGTGGCACTGATGCTGCCGGTGCTGCCCCGGGCGAGGGAACTCCTCGCCGACAAGGGCTACGACGCCGACTGGTTCCGCCAGGCTCTCGCAAAGCGCAAAATCGCCGCCTGCATCCCCTCCAAGTCCAATCGAAAAATACCGATCGAACACGACCGCATGCTCTATCGCGAGCGCCACAAGATCGAGAACATGTTCGGCAGGCTCAAGGACTGGCGGCGCATCCACACGCGTTACGACCGATGCGCCCATACTTTCATGTCAGCAATCTGCATCGCCGCAATCGTCATCTTCTGGATCAATCAATGAGTCCTGACCCTAGGGCGAACTCCGCAAATGCTTGGTAACCTTGTCCGAGCACATGTTCGAAATCAGATAAACAACCCGCGCTCTATGAAAAGCTGTTCAGATTGCGTTACTATATACGCTTAGAACCTGACCCAAAAGATTGTTGCACGCGCGCTGGTTGCATGATTACGGAGATTCCGAAGCGTCGGAGGGTGATTCGGAATGTGGACCGAGCAGCATCGAAAGACTTACGCGCGGGTCGAGGGGCATTATCCGAGCGACATGACGGATGGCGAATGGGCGCGCTTGGAGCCGTTGATTCCAGCGGCCAAATCCGGCGGGCGTCCACGCACGACCAATATGCGAGCAGCAATCAATGCCATCTTTTATCTGCTGCGCACGGGCTGTCCGTGGCGTTATCTTCCCCGCGAAGGATTTCCTCCGCGTTCGTGCTCGATAAAATCCGCAACAGCTTTCCCTGGCTCGAGCTCGTTTGGGCGGACAGCAGCTACAACGTCCATCAGGTCAATGCGGCCGTCGCCAAGGTTCCATCGTTGCGCATTGAGATCGTCAAGCGTAGCGACGACATGAAGGGCTTCGTCTTGCTGCCGCGCCGCTGGGTTGTCGAAAGAACCCTCTCATGGTTCGGGCGCAACCGCCGCCTCGTCAAGGATTGGGAAAATCTCGCCGCAACGCTTCAAGCCTTCGTCGCTCTCGCCTCGATCCAGATCGCCATCAGACGACTCGCCCGATAGTTGTCTTTTGAGTCAGGCTCTTATGCCGGGAAGTTCTCAATGCCTACCGATCCGTTCATAACTGATTGACCGCCCTTATATAATAGGCGTCAGTAAGGATTCAAAAGTTGAATTATCATATGCTGCTGCCTGGAACAGCAAATTGAGGCGGATACTTTCCCGCACAACATTCTCGAATTGCGACGACGAATCGTGCAGATCGGTCACCTCAATGCGTCGGCCTTTTTGTTGACGCAAGTTTAGAACATTGCGCACCCCCGCAACGCTTGGACTTGAAGAAAGCGCAAGTCATGACGGAGACCATAACGTATAATTTGTCGTGTGTGAGTTGGAAAATCCTTTGGGAGACCGAAAGACATTCAAAGTCTTACTTGTAACCTTCGGTACATCCGCGACTATTCGAAAATCCGCTAAACTATACGGAGTCTATACGGTGCGTGGTGGAGCTGAGGGGAATCGAACCCCTGACCTCTGCAGTGCGATTGCAGCGCTCTCCCATCTGAGCTACAGCCCCCCGAGCCGCTGTTTACGCGACTGGAAAAGCGCATGCAAGTGGGCTCGGCCTAGGGGGGCTCTGGCACAAGCCGGTCCAATTTCATCGTGAGCACGATGTTGACCAGACTCAATCGCCGGCCGCCGCTCGCGTTTTGGAAGTTCTTTGCCGGACTTGCCAGCCTGGTCCAGGCCGCGTAAACGAGCGTGTTCTTGGCAACGGTTCGGAGTTCCAATGCGTGCAGTTCTCGACGTGCTTTTAGTCGTTCTACAGCTTTATGTTTACGTGATTATTGCCTCGGCGATCCTCTCGTGGCTTGTCGCGTTCAATGTCGTCAACCGCTACAATGACGTCGTGCGCTCGATTTGGAATCTCGTGACCGCATTGACGGAACCATTGCTCCGGCCGATCCGGAACACAATACCGAGTTTTGGCGGCATCGATATTTCGCCGGTTATTTTGCTGCTGCTGATCTTCTTCCTCCAGCGCGTCATCGAGGAATATATTTATCCCAATGTCTTCTAACCTCGTCTCAAACGAGGTTCCATGGACCCTGCGGGGCGACGGCCTCCTCTTGACTGTTCGCCTGACCCCCAAAAGCGCTCTCGACCAAATTGGCGGCGTCGAACACCTTTCCGATGGCCGGCCGGTGTTGAAGGTAAAGGTACGGGCGGTTCCGCAGGACGGCGAGGCCAATGCGGCGCTAATCCGGCTTCTCGCCAAGGCACTTCACATGTCCCCCAGCGCGGTGCGGCTCGACTCCGGCGCGAGTGGCCGGTTGAAGGTGCTGCATCTGCAAGGGGAGGCCGGAACCTTGGCGGCGGGTCTGACCCGCTTGTCTTCTGGCGGCGGGCATTTTTAAAACTGCCCAATAGACAAAATTTCCGCGTGATTGTCCTGAATTGAAGGCCGCCCATGTCCGGAGCTTTGGCCGGTTTTGCCTGTCCAATCGTACCAAAATGTTTCACGTGAAACATTTTGGTACGATTGCACCGCCAAACTGTGGAGTTACGGGCCCGCGAGAACGCGGGCGCCGAGCCGCGTCAAGGCCTCCCGCAACGGCGCCTCCGTGATCCCGCCGGCGAGCGCTTCCGCCGCCATCTCGGCACCCTTATCTGGCACGCGGGCCGCCCGTCGGGCAGGGGGGCGTGCCTCGAGGGGACCTTGTTTCAACGCAATCCGCGCGACGCAGCGCCAGCCGAAATGAGCATTCACCCGCTCGATGATCACGGGAGCGAGATGTTGCATCTCAAGCGCGAAGCCGCTCTCGACGCGAATGATGAGAGTGGCCGGCGCGGTGCCGTTGTCTGCTGCGTGTTCCTGCCGCCGGGATGGCCATTGCAATTTGACCGGTTGCGAGATCGCGGCGAGCCGCTCGCCGGCGATGGCCTCCCAGAACAAGAACAGATCACTCTGGCCGAAACCTTGACGTGCGGCGACCGGGCCGATCGCGGTATGCACGAACTCTGCAAGTGGCTGGGACCAAGAGTTTTTGCCGGGGCGATTTTTCCGCATTAGCCGAGAATACTTATCTTAGCCCGCGGCAGCAACAGGCTTCAGGCCGCGCCAAATAAGGCCTCCGCGCGCCGCTTCAGGTCCTCGAGGGGAATATCTTCCTTGCGGGTGGCGATCCACCAGCGATGCCCAAAGGGATCCTCGAACTTGCCGCCGCGATCGCCATAGAACTGGTCTTCCACCGGCCGGAGAACCCGCAAGCCCGCGTCGACCGCGCGGGCCGTGAACGTATCGACGTCGGTGACATAAAGGTGGATCATCACGGGCGTCCCGCCAATCGTTTGCGGGCTCAAGGCGTCATGGTCGGGAAATTCGTCGCAGAGCATGATGCGGGCGGCGCCGATTTCAAGCTCGGCGTGTCCGACCTTTCCCTCATGCGCGATGCAAAGCACCTCCTTGGCGCCGAACGCCTCTTTGTAAAATGCGATGGCTTCGCTGCCGTGGCTGACGCTGAGATAGGGGATGGCCCCTTCATGGCCTTCGGGGATCGGCTTGACCGGCGCACTCATCACATTTCCCTCGGATTTACCTTTTGTTCATAGGTGGGTTAGGAAAACGGCTAAACGAGGCGCATGTATGACCCTCCCCGTGAGCCTTGACGCAGATGCCGCCGCCGCCGTGCTTGCGTGGTATGACCGCCACCGGCGCGAGCTGCCGTGGCGCGTCCCGCCCGGCGAGGCCGCCGATCCCTACAAAGTGTGGCTGTCCGAGATCATGCTGCAGCAAACGACCGTGGCGGCCGTCAAACCTTATTTCGCGGCGTTTCTATCCCTTTGGCCAAATGTCGGGCTTTTGGCGGACGCCAGAAGCGAAGAGGTGATGCGTGCCTGGGCTGGGCTTGGCTATTACTCGCGCGCGCGCAATCTCCACACCTGCGCAAAAATCATCGCGGAGCGGTACAAGGGCGCGTTTCCGGCCACCGAAGCGTCCTTGCGCGAACTGCCTGGAATTGGCCCTTATACAGCGGCGGCGATCGCCGCGATCGCTTTCGGCCAGCGTGCGGCCGCCATTGATGGCAATGTCACGCGGGTTGCCGCGCGGCTTTTTGCGATCGACGCGCCGCTTCCAGCAGCGTTGCCCGCGATCAAGGCAAAAATGATTGGCCTGGTGCCGGCGGCGCGGCCCGGCGACTTCGCGCAAGCGATGATGGACCTTGGCGCGACGGTCTGTACGCCGCGATCCCCATCATGCCATATTTGCCCGTTGCGCGCCTTATGCCTTGGCTATGCATCAGGCATCGCCGGAAGCCTTCCACACAAGGCGCCGCGTCCGCAGCGTCCTCTGAGACGGGGCGCCGCGTTTTTTGTGCGACGCCAGGATGGCGCGGTTCTGGTCCGGACGCGGCCTGCCAAGGGGCTGCTCGGCGGCATGGTGGAATTGCCCGGAACAGGCTGGGAAGAGGATTTCGATGCGGACTTGGCGGTCAAACAGTCACCGGTAAGAGCGCCACACCGGAAGCTCGATCACGTGGTCGCTCACGCCTTCACCCATTTCGCCTTGCAGCTCGAGATTTATGTCGCCGAAGTCCCAAACGGACAGCGCGCACCCAATGGCTGCCGGTTTGTGGCTGCAGGCGATCTCGACAAAGAGGCATTTTCGGGCGTAATGCGTAAAGTTCTCGAGGCCGCGCGCAAAAGCGCCGCCACCGCCTGGGCGGATTGACCGATGACCAAAAAAAGCGTGGAGCCTCGGATCACCCTGACGGAAGGGTCCATCCGTGTTCACTGGGGACCGAGGACTGTGACGATCCTGCCCCTGGCGAGCCCGGCCAATACCGAAGACCCGCCGGATTTCATTGTCGATTTGGACTCGATTTTGAATTGGGACGCGCCGCACGACGAAATCGAAATCGAGGTCGAGGAGCTGCAAAAGATCGTGCAAGCGATCGAGGAAGAATTCGACACCCTCGGGCTCGTGGTGGAGTTTGATTAGGGCTTGATCCTAAAACTTGGCTGAGTCTTGCAATAAAGCCATGCCCAATTCTGGGAGTTTGAAATCCAGCGCCAGCCGGAGCATGCGCATTGCACTGCTTGGTCCTTGCATTGCAGATAAGGTGGTTGGCCTGCGTTGCGCCAATTGCGGATCTTAAGAAATTTCGGGAACGGTCAACGATGGGTCATTCCTAAACGATAGTTTTGCGCCGCGACATAAATGATTTGATTTCGAAGGAGCCGGCATGGGCAGGTCAATGAAATTCATCGCGGGCGGTGTGCTCATTGTGGCCGCCATCGCAGCGGCGGCCATTTATGCATACTGGAACGAATCTGTTCAGATTGTCTCAATGGGGGTAAATTATATCCGCTATATGGGCGCGCCGGCCGGAACCATCTCCACCGAGGTCGCGGCGGGCTTCAAGCAACCATTGCCCACGTCCCAAAACGCGCCTGCGTCGGCCAATGACGCCGATCCGGGACGGGACGATTGGCCGAGCTACAACAAAACGCTGACGTCAAATCGTTTTTCGCCGCTGAACCAGATCACCGCTGCCAATGCCGGAAATCTGAAGATTCTCTGCACCTATGACACGGGGCAATATACGGGATTTACGAGCGGCTTGCTGAAGGTCGGCGGCGCTCTGATTTTCACAACCGAATATGATATCTTTTCGATCGATCCCAATGATTGCAGCCAAAACTGGCGCACTCACGAAGACTATCAGGCGGCGACGCCACAGGGTGTGTCTCGCGGCGCCGCCTATCTCGATGGCGCGCTCTTCCGCGGCACGCAGGATGGGCGTGTTCTCGCCTATGATTTCAAAACCGGCAAACGGCTTTGGGAGACGGCCATCGCCGACCCTAAGAAGGGCGAAAGCGCGCCTGCCGCGCCGATTGCATGGAATGGTCTTGTCTTCATCGGCAACGCCGGCGGAGACCTCAAGGGCGTCAAGGGCCGCATGTATGCGCTTGACGCCAAGACCGGACAGATCGTCTGGGAGTTTTATCTTGTCCCGAAAACCCCTGGCGACGTTGAACGTGGGCCGCAAGGCAAATCTTCGCTTGACGATTCCACCTGGCTGACGACGCCCGACTCACCGATAACGGGGGGCGCGACCTGGACATCCTATACGCTCGACCCCGAAAACGGTCTGCTATATGTCCCGGGCGGCAATCCCGCCCCTGACTTTGCGACTGGCATGCGGGAAGGCAGCAATCTCTATACCGGTTCGGTTATCGTCCTCGACGCCAAAACTGGAAATTATCAAACGCATTACAAGATCGTTCCGAAAGATTGGCACGACTGGGATGTGTCCGGCGCACCGGTGCTCATTAAGACGGCGGCAGGCAAAAGCGTCATGGTTCTCGCTCCGAAGGACGGCCATCTTTATGGTTTCGACCTTGCAACTCAGGCATTGCTCTATCGAGAGCCCGTAACGAAGGTCGAGAATGCCGACGCCGAATTTGCAGCTGGCCAGCCGGTCCATTTCTGCCCCGGCTCGATTGGTGGCGCCGAATGGAACGGACCGGGGTACGATCCATCGAACAATCTCGTCATGATTGGCGAGGTGGAATGGTGCACGACGGTGACCTTGCAAAAACAGGAACAACTAAAAGCGGCCAAGCTGGGACAACCGTGGGCTGGCGAGGCGTCGATCAATCCTTTCAATGTTTGGGGCAAGCAGGATCCGTTCGGGCAATGGGCTGGCTGGGTCTATGCGATCGACGCCGATAGCGGCCAATGGCGCTGGCGGGCAAAGACCAATTATCCGGTCCAAAGCGGCATGACGCCAACTGCTGGGGGGATCGTTTTTTTCGGCGACATGGGTGGCAATTTTTATGCACTCGACACGAAGGACGGGCATAAATTATGGGGCCGGAAAATCGGCGGCGCCGTCGGCGGCGGCGTTATCACCTATATGGCGGGCCAATCGCAACGGGTCGCGGTCGCCACCGGCCTGACCGAAATCCTGTGGCCGACGGAAATCACCACCGCCAAGGTTTCCATTCTCGGAGTCGATTAAGTTCTGTGCGAAGGCCGAAGACGCGTTGGATTTCGTTGTCGATTTGGACTCGATCTTTAGCTAGGAGGTGCTGCAGAAGATCGTGTAATGCTCCGGCCATTTGCGTCCCCCGATGACTGCGCAATTCACATTACACGGTCTATGGTAAGTGACGATTGTGTAGAAGAACAATCACGCCGGTTCGCGCGAGCTTTCATCCCATGGGTCCTACTATATATCTAATATGGTAAAACTTAGGTCCATTGATTCCATAAGTTGACTCTACGTTGGGTGAAGGCTTTACTGTCTTGGAGGCTCCCAGCATCGATGCGTAAAGTGTGCAATGGCGTGAACAGTTTAATTTTAGCAGGAATGCCATGCTCAAGCGCATTCTGAAGATTGCTTTCGGCGCAACGCTATTAGCCATATTTTCTGGTGGTATCTCCCACGCTCAAAGATTACCAGGATGTCCTGGCACAGGGTGTGGTGGGCCAGAGCCGTGGGATCTGCACTCTCCTCGTCATAGTGGCCACCAAGACAGGCTCATGGATTCCGATGATCGCAGGCATTGTTGTCGGGGCGATGATGGAGAACTGCGGCCACCACGATCAGGTACATCTTCTGAGCACCCTGAATGATTGGGCAATCGAGTTATGCAGGTATAGATGCTATCAACATTACCGAAATTGGCCGACAAAGCCTTCATAATTGGTTTTTTATCACCCGTGATTATGTTTTTAGGAGCGTTGCTTTATTTATTTTCAGACATACCAAGTATATCATATATAACTAAATTCATAGTCGATGTTGGTAACGTAGAGAAGATAATATATATTGTAATGACTGTATGGTGTCTATCGATTATTACCATGATGTTAAATCATCGGCTATATCAAATCGCTGAAGGTTATAAATGGCCAGTTTCGATGATTCCTCTAAGAGTCGGTCCGGAAAGTTCATCAATTCAGACAAAGCTTTCTGAGCGTGAGACGAATTGAGGCGAGACGGAGAAAAGCGAGTGCGTTTCGGGTGAGATTTTCGAAGTCTTTGGCCAAGCGGCGGCAACGATTAAGCCAAGCGAAGGTGCGTTCGACAACCCAACGTCGCGGCAGAAGCTCAAACCCTTTGGCCTGATCGGAGCGTTTGACGATTTCGATTTGTATATGCGGCAGGATTTTGGCCGACGCCTTTTGAAAGACCGGGCCCTGATATCCGCCATCAGCAAAGAGCTTTTGTAAAAACGGATACAAGCCGAACAAGGTCGACAGAACAAGCACGCCACCATCCCGATCTTGAATGTCGGCGGGATGCACCACTGCATGCAGCAGCAGGCCTAGCGTATCGACGAGGATATGGCGCTTCTTGCCTTTGATCTTCTTGCCAGCATCATAGCCGCTCGGATCGATGCGGCGCCCCCTTTTTCCGCGCTCTTTACGCTCTGGCTGTCGATGACGCAGGCCGTCGGGCTCGCTTCACGATCCATGGCTTCGCGACACTTCACGTAGAGCGCGTGATGAATGCGATCCAGCGTGCCGTCCCAGTTCCAAAGGTCGAAATAACCAAACAGCGTGCTCTTGGGCGGCAGATCTTTGGGAACGTAACGCCACTGGCATCCCGTGCTCAGCACATACATGAGACCGTTCACGATTTCCCGCGGCTCAACAGAGCGCTTGCGTCCGCCACGTTTGGCCGGTGGAATAATCGGCTCGATGTGCGACCACTCATCGTCCGTCAGATCGCTCGGATAGCGCAGTTTGTCACGATTGTATTTCGGGCGGTTTTCGGACGTCCACATTGGCGGCCTCTCATCGAATCAGGCAGCCGCCAATGAATCACAAATGATTCATCCGATTCAACTACTTCCCGGACGGACACTAATACCAAAGGTCATAGCGACTGACCGACGTGAGCCCATTCTCGCATCCCGATGGATGTGATTGTTTCAGGCTGGGCTATGAGCTTTCGCCAGGCGGCGCAGGCTGCGTCGATGATGGCATCGTAATTTTCGAAGACGGTGTTTGAGAGCCAGTTCTGACGCAGATACTGCCAGATGTTCTCGACCGGGTTCAGTTCCGGCGCGCGCGAAGGCAGGAAGATCGGCGTGATGTTTTCGGGCACGTTGAGCTGGCTGGTGGTGTGCCATCCGGCCCTGTCGAGCAGCAGGACGGCATGCGCACCCTTGGCGACGTTGTGCGAGATTTCGTCGAGATGGAGCTGCATCATGCCGGTGTCCGCATAAGGCAACGCGAGGGCCGCCCCAACGCCGCGGGCGGGGCAGATCGCGCCAAACAGATAGGCGTTGTCGTAGCGCTGGTCGGCGGGCTGCCTTGGCCTCGTTCCACGCCTGGCCCACTGGCGGACGAGGCCATTCTTCTGGCCGATCCGGGCTTCGTCCTGGAACCAGACTTCGACCGGCGTCGTCTCTGGCAGTTTGTCGAGATGAGCCTTCAGCGCGCGCGGGAAGTTTTTTTGAACGCCTCGACGATCTGTTCGTCCTGGGCTGGATGGCGCGGCCTTGCGCTGATGTGCGAGAAGCCGAGCTTCTTCAAAAGCTTTCCAACGTAGCGCTCGTGGAAGTCGACGCCGAACCTCTCGGCGATGATGCGCCTGAGGTCCACCCGGCGCCAACGCACGACGCCATCCTTCTCACGATCCGGCCCGGCCTCGACGATTGTCGCGAACTCGGCCAACTGCGCGGCTGACAGGCGCGGCGCGGGGCCCTCTGTCCAGTTGTCGATGAGGCCCTCTGGCCCGGTGGCGTTGAAGCGATGGACCCAGTCGCGCAGCGTCTGCCGATCCATCCCGCCGATCTTGGCCGCCGCCCTCCGATCCATCCCGTCCCGCACTGCCGCCAGCGATAACAGCCGGCGACTCTGGTTGACGTTCTTTGAGCGCCGGGCCAACACCCGAAGCTCCTTGGCCAAATAGTCCTCTCGCAATTTCACCGCTGATGGCATGGCGCGAATCCTCCGCGCCAAGGGAATCAGAAAACCGCCGCCAAGGGAATCCACTCAATGAGTCATCCCGCGGGGCCATTAGTATAAGTTGGGAAAAGCGTCGCTTCGAAGTAAAGAGCCAGCAGCTTGAACTGCTGCGCCAACAGTGGATAGATGAGGGCGATGACTTCCCTTATGAGCTCCAGCATCAATATGAGGAGCTTCTTAGGAAATTTGTGGCTGAATTTCCGTCTGAGCCAAGATTGATACTTCCTACGCGGTTTGGAAACGCTATTCGGGCGTTTGAGGATTATTCCAGACGAATTTATGGTGCCGACAGTATAGCCCTGTGGATTCACCTATGTACTGTGATTCCAAAAGATTTTCAAGCCGCCGTTGAAAACGCTCGAGCGCAGGTTAGTTTTTTACTAAACTTGATTTATTTTGCAATATTAGTATGTATGTTGTCCTCGTTCCGATTCTTATTAAGTTTATACGTTGATAATCCATTCGATCTACCCGTCACTAAAATCGGAGGTATTTTAGCTCCTAACAGCATAGCTTTTGCACTTATCGCTCTTTGCGCTGCGCTGCTGGCGAATGCAGCTTACAAATTTTCGATCGAAAGAATTGACGAGTGGGGCGCGTTGGTCAAGGCAGCTTTTGATTGTTACCTGCCAGATTTGGCTAAGAAGCTCGGTTATAAGTTGCCTTTGAATGGGGACGACCAGCGGCGGTTCTGGACCGCGATGAGTCGTAGAGCGATTTATCACCGGTCCTTTAGGCCGGAATCTTGGCCCCGCGCGGATGACGCGGATAACGTTATCGACCGTCACGAAATTAGTTCGGACAATAACCAGGAAAACGTCAGCGAGGCAGATGAGGACGCACCTTCCGCTAAGGGGGAAGTTGGCTAAAAAATAGGAAAATTGGGGTACTTCTGCTTGTGCCTAAAACTTTTGGCTGCGGCGCGGTTCAATATGAAAGTTTGTAACCACTTATACCAAAGGTCATAGCGACTGACCGACGTGAGCCCATTCTCGCATCCCGATGGATGTGATTGTTTCAGGCTGGGCTATGAGCTTTCGCCAGGCGGCGCAGGCTGCGTCGATGATGGCATCGTAATTTTCGAAGACGGTGTTTGAGAGCCAGTTCTGACGCAGATACTGCCAGATGTTCTCGACCGGGTTCAGTTCCGGCGCGCGCGAAGGCAGGAAGATCGGCGTGATGTTTTCGGGCACGTTGAGCTGGCTGGTGGTGTGCCATCCGGCCCTGTCGAGCAGCAGGACGGCATGCGCACCCTTGGCGACGTTGTGCGAGATTTCGTCGAGATGGAGCTGCATCATGCCGGTGTCCGCATAAGGCAACGCGAGGGCCGCCCCAACGCCGCGGGCGGGGCAGATCGCGCCAAACAGATAGGCGTTGTCGTAGCGCTGGTCGGCGGGCTGCCTTGGCCTCGTTCCACGCCTGGCCCACTGGCGGACGAGGCCATTCTTCTGGCCGATCCGGGCTTCGTCCTGGAACCAGACTTCGACCGGCGTCGTCTCTGGCAGTTTGTCGAGATGAGCCTTCAGCGCGCGCGGGAAGTTTTTTTGAACGCCTCGACGATCTGTTCGTCCTGGGCTGGATGGCGCGGCCTTGCGCTGATGTGCGAGAAGCCGAGCTTCTTCAAAAGCTTTCCAACGTAGCGCTCGTGGAAGTCGACGCCGAACCTCTCGGCGATGATGCGCCTGAGGTCCACCCGGCGCCAACGCACGACGCCATCCTTCTCACGATCCGGCCCGGCCTCGACGATTGTCGCGAACTCGGCCAACTGCGCGGCTGACAGGCGCGGCGCGGGGCCCTCTGTCCAGTTGTCGATGAGGCCCTCTGGCCCGGTGGCGTTGAAGCGATGGACCCAGTCGCGCAGCGTCTGCCGATCCATCCCGCCGATCTTGGCCGCCGCCCTCCGATCCATCCCGTCCCGCACTGCCGCCAGCGATAACAGCCGGCGACTCTGGTTGACGTTCTTTGAGCGCCGGGCCAACACCCGAAGCTCCTTGGCCAAATAGTCCTCTCGCAATTTCACCGCTGATGGCATGGCGCGAATCCTCCGCGCCAAGGGAATCAGAAAACCGCCGC
Source organism: Methylocapsa sp. D3K7 (assembly GCF_029855125.1). Taxonomy (GTDB): domain Bacteria; phylum Pseudomonadota; class Alphaproteobacteria; order Rhizobiales; family Beijerinckiaceae; genus Methylocapsa. The sequence goes on along the minus strand of NZ_CP123229.1, from coordinate 1,441,489 downwards.
CAAGGGAATCCACTCAATGAGTCATCCCGCGGGGCCATTAGTATAACATAGCACATGTCGATCTCTTCCATGGTCCAGCGTCGACCTGCAGCATCAAAATTTTTGTGGCCTTGTCAGCCGGGATCTTCATCGGCGAACTGGTTCACGGATGCGATCGGCTTCAGAGCAGCCATTCCAGCAGTCTCTTTCCGGTTTCCACGAATAGCATTTCTCGTTGCTTGCGAGGCGAGTTCTATCGTTGCGGCGGCGATGTCTTTCAACCATCGGGCGAACCCGGCAGGATCTTTTGCCGCCTCTCTCACCAAATGAAAACGCGGCGGCGCATCGTCAGCGCCACGCGAACCGGTGTGCGCTTTGCGGACAAACGACCGGAGCGCCTGTCTCATCGTGCCGCCCACCACCTTGAACGCGTCGCGCGCCGGTAACAGTCCGGCGAAGACTCCGGATACGATGCGGGCCGTGTTGGCATCCTCGTGCGCGCGCTCCGCCAAGACCTTTGATGCTTTGATCCATAACGGCGTGAGCGCCCGGTTGCTGATGAGCTGCACGATGAGCCGGGAGAAGGCCATGTCGTAGCGCATTTCGCTTTCGACCCGCGCCGCATAGGGCGCGAGGGCGCGCGCCGAAAAATCATTCGTTCGCAGACAGGGCGCCAGCGTCTCGGCTGCCCAGCGGCCGCTCAGCAGTGCGTATTGGATGCCCTCGCCGTTCAGCGGATTGATCAGTCCCGCCGCATCGCCGATCAGCATGACGCGCCCGGACATGATCGGCAGCCGGGGATTGAAGGTGATCAAAGGCCAGCCCTTGACGGTGCCGCGCAGCTGCGCATGGCGCAGGCGCGCGGCAAGCGCCGCATCCTCGTCCATCAGACGGCGCAGCATATCCGCGGGAGTTTGATTGTGGGCGGGCCAGGTTTCGAGCGCCATGCCGAGCCCGACATTCGCCTCGCCATTGCCGGTTGGGAACAGCCAGCAGTAACCTGGAAAGGAGCTGCGGCCGAAATAGACGTCGAGCTGGTCGCCGGGTCCCTCGACATCGGTGAAGTAGGCGCGCGAGGCGATAAACCTGTCGCGCCGTGGCGGCGCCGATCCGCGCAGGAGCCTTGCCACCGCCGAACTGCCGCCGTCGGCGCCAATGAGCTGGCGGCAGCGCAACGTAAATGGACCTTTTGCGCTCGCCACTTCCACGCAAACAGAATCGGCGCTGGCGGCAAAATCCGTCAGCGAACATAATTCCATGACCTTTGCACCGGCACGCCGCGCGGCATCGAGAATGAAATTGTCGAGCGTGAACCGTGGAATCACCCGGCCGTAGGGCGGCAAGCCCTCGATGACGGGGAACGGCCGCGCGATCAGCGCTTCGCCGTCGATAAAAAGCGCGGCCCGTCGCACGATATTGGTTTTCGAGTAGCCATCCGATTGCGAGATGCCGAGAGAGTCCAGCTCGATCAGCGCGGACGGCCCGACAAAATCGCCGCAGACCTTATCGCGGGGAAAAGCCGCGCGATCGAGGAGGATGACGGACGCTCCCAGGCGCGTCAGATGGCACGCGGCCGCTGCCCCTGCCGGCCCGGCCCCGGCGATGATAACATCCGCGTCGTAAGCTGGATTCATCCGCTACATAGACCATTTCTGGAAAAATCCTCAACCTGGATTGTACTCCCCGGACGAAGGGTCACAGTCTTGCGTGGCTGCCGTCGCAAAGCGGTTCGGCTTTGGAATGTTTGCAGCCGCAGAAATAGGACGTCCCGGTTTTTTCCGCCGTCCAGGCGACGGGCGTGATGCCGGTGTCCTTGTGTGAGCCATCACAGAAAGGTTGTTTGTTCGACAACCCGCAGGCGCACCAATAATAGGTTTTCCCCGCCTCGACGTTGGCGGGATACGGCGCCTTCTGGGCTATCTGGCGTTCTGTCATTTTGGCTCTCCTGAACGGGGACTGCGGAAGCATAATGAAAGCTTGTCGTTGCTAATAGATGTCGGTGAGGATTATGTTTCATCCTTAACCTTCAACTGAGTCGAAAAAGGAATGAAGATGGCGCGATGTTTCGTGATGCAGCCTTTCGACGAAGGAGAATTCGATAAGCGATTCGATGAGGTATATCGGTGAGGATTATGTTTCATCCTTAACCTTCAACTGAGTCGAAAAAGGAATGAAGATGGCGCGATGTTTCGTGATGCAGCCTTTCGACGAAGGAGAATTCGATAAGCGATTCGATGAGGTATATAAGGAAGCTATCGAAAATGCTGGCTTCGACGCCTATAGAGTAGACCGTGACCCGGGTGCATCTATACCCATCCAACATATAGAGAGTGAAATAAAAGATTCGGCAGTTTGCTTTGTCGATATCAGTCTTGATAACCCCAATGTATGGTTCGAGTTTGGATATGCAATTTGTGCACAAAAGCCGATTTGTATCGTCTGTTCGTATGAGCGAACAAAGTTCCCGTTCGATGTTCAGCATCGCAAAATAATAAGGTATAAAACATCTTCTCCTAGCGATTTTAATTCGCTCAAGGAAAACATAGTTGAGAGATTTATTGCAATTCAGGAAAGAGAGCTCAAAATTGAGACAATGTTAGCCGCTCCTTCAGTTGCGCAGTCTGATAATTTATCTGCCCTTGATTTTACCACTCTCTGTGTAATATTTGAGAACCAAGCTGCTCAAGCGCACTGGCTATCTTATTCTCGTATAGTAAATGGTTTGGATAGGTTAGGGTATACTAAATTAGCGGCAAGAGCGTCTCTTGAAAGCTTGCTTCGACAAGAACTCATAGAATGCGGCAGTCGCGAAGCCGACACGTTTTATTACCGGTTATCGGATAGTGGTTCCGCGTATGTAATGGGGAACCTTGACAAAGTTGCTTTGAAGAAAACGGCGAATAATCACACCTGAAAATTTGTCGTTTCAACTTCCCTGCCGCAGGTTTGCCCGCACCGTTGCGCGCATGGCATCGATGGGGGCGAGCCTGCCTTCGCGTTCGCAGTGCCAAAAAGTCCAGCCGTTGCACGCGGGCAGGCCTTGCGCCAGGGCGCCGATCTTGTGGATCGAGCCGGTGATGGCACCGATGGACACTGTGCCCTCCGCGCGCACCAGCGCGCTATGGCGCTTTTTCTCGTCGGTGAGAATCTCGCCGGGCCGGATCAGTCCCGCTTCGACGACCGTGGAAAAAGCAATGCGCGGTTCGGAGCGCTTGTTTGGAACCATCTCGATGGCGCCCGCCGGAAGAGCGGCGATGGATTGAAGCCGGGCGTGGGCCGCCTTGGCATAGGCCGCGTCGCGTTCGATGCCGATAAACGAGCGCCCAAGGCTTTTCGCGGCGGCGCCCGTCGTCCCCGAGCCGAAAAACGGATCGAGAATGACATCGCCCTTATGCGAGGCGGCGAGCAGGATGCGAGATAACAAAGCCTCCGGCTTTTGCGTTGGATGCGCCTTGCGGCCGGACGCATCTTTCAGACGCTCAGCGCCCGTGCAAAGCGGGAAAAACCAATCGGAGCGGACTTGGCAATCCTCGTTGCCGGCCTTCAGCAATTCATAGTTGAATGTATAGTTTTTGGCGGAGGCGCTTTTCGCCGCCCAGATGAGTGTCTCATGCGCATTGGTGAAGCGCCGCCCGCGAAAGTTGGGCATCGGATTGGCTTTTCGCCAGATGATATCGTTCAAGATCCAAAAGCCGAGGTCTTGCAGGATCGAACCGACCCGGAAAATATTGTGATAGGAGCCGATGACGAAAATCGTCGCGTCGTTCTTCATGACGCGGCGGGCGGCGGCAAGCCAGGATCTGGTAAAGTTATCGTAATCAGCAAAGCTCGCGAATTTGTCCCAATCGTCATCGACGGCATCGACGAGGCTTTGGTCGGGCCGCGAGAGGACGCTTTCGAGTTGCAGATTGTAGGGCGGATCGGCGAAGACAAGATCGACGCATTCCGGCGGCAGTTTGGCCATCTCGGTGAGACAATCGCCGACGGCGATGGTATCGAGGCGCAGCGTGGCGGAACGCGCCGGCAAAATCCCAGTACGCATTACCTTGATCTGGGACATCCGGCCGGGCGCCCCGGCACGTTGGCTACGCATGAACTGAACCGGTACGCACCGCGAGGAGCCGCGAAGGGCGGCCCGGACGAGCGAACATTCGTCATCCTGCGAGGAGTCTGCGTTAGGTGGGGTAAAGACCGGGTTTAAGGGGCAAACGCGCGACTGTCCCTTTTTCGCACGTGCGGAGGATTAGATGCGTTGACTGGCGGCGAAAGGCCGGAAACTCAACCGGTGAAAAGGGCAGGGCCCGTGCTCGGCGATCGCCGCGAGATGGATTTTCGTGGCATAGCCAAAATGCGTGCTGAACCGATAGACGGGGTAATGAACGCATAGACGCCGCATGAGACGGTCGCGGCTAACTTTGGCAATGATGGAGGCGGCGGCGATCGATCCGCTGAGGGTGTCGCCCTTGATGATCGTCTCGGCGGGCTGGAAAAGATCGGGCGGCAGATCATTGCCGTCGATGAGGACATGGCGGGGCGCCATTGGAAGCGCCCTTAGTGCCCGCCGCATGGCCAAAAAATTCGCCTGGCGTATATTGAGGCGGTCGATTTCCGCCGCCGTTGCAAAGGCAACCGCCACGGCGAGGGCATGCCGCAGGATGTCCTCATAGAGGCGGTCGCGGTCCTCGGGTGTAAGCTGCTTTGAATCGTTGAGACCGCGCGGCAGGCGGCGCGGATCGAGAATGACGGCGGCGGCGGCGACTGGTCCCGCGAGGGGGCCGCGTCCGGCTTCATCGATTCCCGCGACCGGCCAAATGCCGCGCTTCAGCAAGGCCCGCTCGACACGAAAATCTGGTTTTCGCGGCTGGCCCATGGCTTGACGCGCCGTTCAGCAGGCAGCTTGATCTGAGGCGCTTATTTCTTGCCGAAGCTGAGACCGCCGAACCGCGAATTGAAGCGCGACAAACGGCCGCCGCGATCGAGCAATTGCTGCGAGCCGCCGGTCCAGGCCGGATGGGTCGTCGGATCGATGTCGAGGTTCAGCGTGTCGCCCGGGCTGCCATAGGTCGAGCGGGTGAAAAACTCGGTTTTGTCGGTCATGACCACTTTGATCATGTGATATTGGGGGTGAATACCGGGTTTCATTGAAAAGTCCTCTGAGTTCGGTCCGCAGCCGCCCGCGCGCAACGTCTTCGATGGGCTGAATATTTATGCCGCCCTATAGCCCAACCACTCCCTCTATACAAGCTTTTGGACCGGACAAAGCTTTACTCCGGCCGTGCAAAAGTGTACCCCGTTTCCGCAATGGACCCGGTGCGACCGTTGCGGTTGCGCCGGGCTTATTTTTGGCGGCTCCGTAAACCTTTCGAGGCCGCCGCACAAAGCGACTGAGTTCGATGGCGAATGTGGTGGTGGTCGGCGCCCAATGGGGCGACGAGGGAAAAGGCAAGATCGTCGATTGGCTGTCGCTGGAGGCCGATATTGTGGTCCGCTTTCAAGGCGGCCACAATGCTGGGCATACGCTCGTCATCGACAAAAAGGTCTATAAGCTCACTCTGTTGCCCTCCGGCATCGTGAGGCCGGGAAAACTCTCGATCATCGGCAATGGCGTCGTTCTCGATCCGCATCATTTTGTGGAGGAGGTTGCGATGCTCACGGCACAAGGCGTTGAGATTTCCCCGAAAAATCTGAAGATCGCCGAGAATGTGACGCTGATCCTGGGTCTGCACCGGGAGCTTGACGCGCATCGCGAGTCGGCCAGCGGCGAAGCGTTGAAGATCGGCACCACCAAGCGCGGTATCGGTCCCGCCTATGAAGATAAGGTTGGCCGCCGGGCAATCCGGCTCATGGATTTGGCCGAACCGGACACTTTGAATCAAAAAATCGCCCGGCTGCTGGCCCATCACGAGCCTCTTCGAAAGGGTCTCGGGCTTGAGCCGGTCACCGCGCAAGCCGTTCGGGCCGAACTCGACAGCGTCGCTGGCAAAATCCTTCCCTATATGGACGCGACCTGGGACCTGCTCGAAACAGCGCGGCGGGCCGGCAAGCGTATCCTCTTTGAGGGCGCGCAGGGTGCGTTGCTCGATGTGGATCATGGCACCTATCCTTTCGTGACCTCGTCGAACACGGTCGCCGGAAATGCCTCGACCGGATCGGGCGTTGGCCCGAAAGCGATCGGCTATGTCCTGGGAATTGCCAAAGCCTATACGACGCGGGTCGGCGGGGGGCCTTTTCCGACTGAACTTGCCGATGCGGTGGGCGAGCGGATCGGTGACCGGGGCCATGAGTTTGGAACCAACACCGGCCGGCGCAGGCGGTGCGGGTGGTTCGATGCGGTTCTCATGCGCCAAGCCGTCAAAACCTCCGGGATCGACGGAATCGCTTTGACAAAGCTCGATGTGCTTGATGGATTTCAAGAGATCAAAGTCTGCGTTGGCTACACGCTTGACGGAAAGCGCGTCGACCGGCTGCCGGCGAGCCAAGCGGCGCAGGCCAGGGTGGTTCCGGTTTATGAATCAATCGAGGGGTGGGACGGTCCGACGGCTGGCGCGCGCTCTTGGGCCGCGCTTCCGGCGCAGGCCATCAAATATGTACGGCGGATCGAGGAGCTAATCGAGGCGCCGGTGGCGCTTCTTTCCACGAGCCCCGAGCGCGCCGATACGATCCTGGTTTACGATCCTTTCCGCGACTGATTGAGCAAATTTTCAAGGCGGGATTGACGGAAGGCCGTTCAAATGCTCTCAAGCCGAAATGGCTGACTACTACCCGCTTCTTGCCAAGGCCGTCGCAGGCTTGCCGGATTCGACTCCCGAAGCACGCCAGGCCGTTTATGAACGCGCGCGCCGGGCGCTTTACGGTCAATTGCGCAATCTTGACCCTCCGGTGCCAGAGGACGCGATCGAACGCGAGGCGCAATCGCTGGAACGGGCCGTCGCCCAGATTGAAACGGAATTGACGGCGCGATATAGCCCGGAAATAGATAAAACTCTTCCTGGAACGGATTTCAGCGGATTGGGACCGCCGGCAGGTCCAATGGCGCCGCCGCGCGAGCCAAGAAGGCAGCTGCCGTCCGCCTCCACTCCGCCCGGAACGGATAAGCCAGGGCCGGCTGCAAAACGGACGCTCACGTCTCCATTGCCGCCTCGCACTCCCATCAAAGTCCGCCGGGATCCCCCTGGCGCAGCCCCGTCCGCTTGGCCTATCCGGCCGCCACGGCCGGGATCGGCCCCTAATCTCGCCGGACCGCTGCCACCTTCAGGTCCAGGCGATTCGCCGGCGCCTTTTTCTGCGCCGAAGCCGCCTTCATCGCGGGAGGGGACACAAGGTCTGGCGCCAGTCCGGCCTCCGATAGGCGAGGAAACATCCGGGGCAGGGGACGCGCCGTTCGTTGAAACGCTCGCCCCGGAAGCGATTGGCCCGAGCGATGGGAGTTATGAACCATCGTCAACGATGCGGCTCGAAGCGCAATATCCCTTCGCGCCGCACGCCGAAAGAGACCGCAGCGCAGCCAAGCGCGTTGGTATTGTTGTTGGCATTGTGGGCTTGGTCGTCGTCCTCGTCGCCGCCGCTGCGTACAGGCTGCGTGACCGCCCCGAGGATCTGGTGCGTTTGCAACCCTCCGCAATGGTTCAGGGAGAGACTGCCCCCAGCGGCAAGATCGTGGATCGTATTGATACCGGCACCGCGACCCCCGGATCATCAGCAACATCCTCGACCGGGGAACGCAGCGAGGCCGCGAAAGCTGGCGCTGAATCCGGAAATCCCGCCATTTCGGTTGCCCGGCGGGCCGCACTGCTGATGGAGGCACCGGAGGAACAATCCAAAGTAAAGACGGTTCTCGGCACGGTTGTCTGGCGGGTCGATAATGTCAGCAATGGTCCCGACGAGCCTTTGAGCATGGCGGTTCGCGCCGAAGTTGACATACCGGACGCGAATCTGCAGGCGGCGATGGTGATTCAAAAGAATTTTGACAGCTCGCTGCCGGCATCCCACACCATCAAACTGAACTTTTCCGTGCCGGCGGGAAGTCCATTGGCGAATATCAAGCAGGTCACTGTGCTGATGCGGCGCGAAGATACCCCTACGGGCGAAGCGTTGATGGGAATTACCGTCCCTGTCACGGAAAATTCTTTCCTTATCGGTCTTAGCCGTGGCGCTGGCGAGGCCGCCAATCTTGACCTTCTCCGTTCGCGCGAATGGTTCGATATTCCAATTGTCCTTGCCGATGGCCACATCGCGAAACTCACCTTTGAAAAAGGACCGTCGGGGCGGATCGCGATCGATGATGCGATGGCGTCCTGGCAGGCGCGGTAGCCATTCTCCCTTGTTTTTTAAGGTGCCGCGCGATTGGTGGACGCAGCCCGGCGCCTTAACCTCTCTATGGTGCGCGGGGGCCGGGGCCACTAGCAAAGACTATAAAACTTGTGGATATTGAGGAACTGGATCAATATTATGTGGGATCAGCACCCGCGTTGGAGTTCTGCTTTGCGGGACAGTGGAAATTGGCGATCGAGGACTGAATGCTCACGAAAAAAGGGAAATATGGCTTGAAAGCCATGGTCCACCTTGCTGGCCGCCCCGTGGGCGAAGCGACGCTCGTGAACGATATCGCGAACGCGAATGAAATCCCGAAAAAATTTCTCGACACCATTCTCGGGGAGCTCCGCAACGCCGGCTTTGTTTTTTCGAAAAAAGGCAAAGGCGGAGGTTATACCCTCGCCCGGCCGGCGCATGACATTAAGGTCGGTCACATTGTCCGCGTCCTTGACGGACCGCTCGCTCCGATCGCCTGCGCCAGTAAGAATTCCTACCGGCGGTGCGACGATTGTCTGGACGAAAAAAATTGCTGCGTTCGCCTGATCATGCTCGAAGCACGCAATGCGATCGCGACTGTGCTGGACAACCGGACGCTGGCGGAGATGCGGTTGCTCGCCGAGAGCGAGGAAGAAAATCTTATGTATTGCATTTGAAGGCGCAATGGGACAGGCGGCAAGCCGGAGGAAGAGCTGTAGCGCTTGACGTCTTAACCCTCAGCTGGTCTGAGCCGGCCGGCGAGAGCTTTCGAGTATATCATCGATCGCATGGGTGACGGCATCGACCGGCGCCATTCCATCGACCGATTTCAAGAGGGCGTTCTTTGCATAAAAATCAGAAACGGGTGCCGTCTGCGCGTGATAAGCATCGAGCCTGACTTTGAAGGCCTCGGGATTATCATCGGCGCGCACCGTTCCCCCGGACGCCAGCGTCTCCTTCACGCGATTGACGATCCGGGCAAGCAATGCCGCGTCGTCGACCTTGAGTTCGACGACGGCATCGAGTTCCATATTTTTGGCGCGCAGCATTTTGGCCAAGGCCTCGGCTTGAGCGACGGTGCGGGGGAATCCATCCAAGATAAAGCCGCCTTTGGCGTCCGGCGCTTCGATTCGGTCAGCGACAATCCCGACCACCGTCTCGTCGGGGACGAGACCGCCTTTGTCCATGACCGCTTTTGCTTCCAGCCCGACCGGCGTCGCGGCTTTGACCGCCGCGCGCAACATGTCTCCTGTTGACAATTGAGGGATGCGATATTTCTCCGTGAGACGCGCCGACTGAGTGCCTTTTCCAGCGCCGGGCGGCCCAAGAAGAACCAGCCTCATCTACGTTTTCCCCGCAATTTTGATTTCTTTACAAGCCCCTCATATTGATGGGCCTGCAGATGGCCCATGATTTGAGCGACCGTATCCATGGTGACGCTGACCACGATAAGAAGCGAGGTTCCGCCGAAATAAAATGGCAACGCCGCATAGGAGATCAGCATTTCCGGCAGGAGGCAGATGACGGCGAGATAGGCCGCGCCGATCACTGTGATGCGGGTGAGGATCATATCGATATATTGCGCGGTGCGCTCGCCCGGCCGGATGCCAGGGACGAAGCCGCCATGTTTCTTGAGATTGTCCGCGGTCTCCGTCGGGTTGAAGACGATGGCGGTATAGAAAAATGCGAAAAAGACGATCAACCCGACATAGGCGACCATATAGAGCGGGCGGCCGTGCCCGAGATAGGTGGTCACCATTGCGAGAATGCCGGTGCCGCCCTGGCTTTGCGAGAAATTGGCGATGGTGACAGGCAGCAGCAAAAGCGACGATGCGAAAATCGGTGGTATGACGCCGGACGTGTTAAGTTTCAGCGGCAGAAAAGACGTTTGGCCTTCGTAGATTTTATTGCCCTGTTGACGTTTGGGGTAGGTGATCAGAACACGCCGTTGCGCGCGCTCCATGAACACGATGAAGGCGACGACGCCGATCGACATCACCATCACGCCGATAATGAGCCCCGTTGAGATCGCGCCTTGGCGGCCGAGTTCCAAAGTATTGACGATCGCCGACGGGAATGCCGCGACGATGCCCGCGAAAATAATCAGTGAGGACCCGTTGCCAATTCCGCGCGAGGTGATTTGTTCTCCGAGCCACATCAAGAACATCGTGCCGCCCATCAAGGTCAGCACAGTGGAGATGCGGAAGAAGAGCCCCGGCTCAAGCACCACGCCGGCCTGTCCCTCGAGGCCTACGGAGATGCCATAGGCCTGGAAGGCGGCAAGAACGACCGTCAGATACCGCGTATATTGATTGATGACCTTGCGCCCGGATTCGCCTTCTTTCTTCAGAGCTTCCAATGTCGGAAACACCGATGTCAGCATCTGGATAATGATCGAGGCGGAGATATAGGGCATGATGTTCAAGGCGAAAATCGCCATGCGCTGGACGGCACCGCCCGCGAACATATTGAACAATTCAAGGACACCTTGGCGGTTGCCCGTGAAACTCTTTTCAAAAACAGAGGGGTCGATTCCCGGCAAGGGGATGTAGGTTCCCAGACGATAAATAACCAACGCCGCGAGCGTGAAATAGATGCGCTTTTTGAGCTCTTCGGCCTTGCCGAAAGCGCCCCAATTTATATTCGCCGCGAGCTGTTCCGCCGCCGATACCATGTACTGCTCCCTTGGCACCAAGATGCCCGAATGTTTTCTCGTTTATCTTCCAAAGGGTCAAGGGTCCCAAATGCTTCGCAAGATCAACCTTTGTTTGGCCAACGATATCCGAGACAATTCCGCTTGCACTGTGTGTGATAAGCGCCGCCTCAGCGTCGGGATGGCCTTACGCCTCCGCCTCCGCGGCTCCGGTTTGCACGCGTGACAACACGATCGAGCCGCCGGCGGCTTCAATCGCCGCCACGGCGCTCTTCGACGCCGCCGCCACTTCGAATGAAAGCTTTGCCGCGAGCGTCCCGTTGCCGAGGATCTTAACCCCGTCGAGCGGTTTGGAGCAGACGCCAGCAGCGATGAGCGATTCGAGCGTCACTTGTGCGCTGGGGTCGAGCTTGCCCGCGTCAACTGCCGCTTGAATGCGGCCGAGATTGACCTCATTGTAGTGGATCGAAAACGGGTTGCGGAAGCCGCGCTTCGGCAGTCTCCGGTGCAGCGGCATCTGACCGCCCTCGAACCCCTTGATCGCGACGCCGGTCCGGGCCTTCTGTCCCTTCACGCCACGCCCGCAAGTCTTGCCCTTGCCAGACCCGATCCCGCGTCCGACCCGCATACGCGGGCGGGACGAGCCGGGATTGTCGGCGATTTCGTTTAGATTCATGACTTTGTCCTCACTTCGCCATCTGCGGCGGTCTCGTCGACGACGCGAATGAGATGCGCCACCTTGGCGATCATACCCCGCACGGCGGACGTATCCTCAAGAGAGGATCGGCGGCCAATCTTATTGAGACCAAGCCCGATGAGCGTCGCGCGTTGCGAAGCAGGGCGTCCGATCGGGCTCTTGATCTGTTCGACGATGACCCGGGCCTGGGTGCTGGAAGTCATAATCTGTTCCTCACGCTTCGCTGGGTGCTTCAGCGTCACCACCTTGGCGGCGCGCCTGCAGAGCGGAAACCTTGATATTGCGGCGCGCCGCGACGGCGCGGGGTGAATCTTCCCTTTGCAGGGCGTCGAATGTCGCGCGGACCATGTTGTAGGGATTCGAGGAACCTTGCGATTTGGCGACGACGTCGTGCATGCCGAGCGTTTCGAAAATGGCGCGCATCGGGCCGCCTGCGATGATCCCGGTCCCTGCGGGCGCCGCGCGCAGCACGACGCGTCCGGCCCCATGACGCCCGTGAACGTCATGATGGAGGGTCCGGCCTTCCCGCAAGGGAATGCGGACGAGCGAACGCTTCGCCGACTCGGTCGCTTTGCGGATCGCTTCGGGAACCTCGCGCGCCTTGCCATGACCGTAGCCGACCCGGCCCTTCTGATCGCCGACGACGACGAGCGCGGCAAAGCCGAACCGGCGGCCTCCCTTCACCACCTTGGCGACGCGGTTGATATGGACCAGACGATCCATGAACTCGCTATCGCGATCCTCGCGGTCGCGGCCGCGGCCGCCTTCCCCTTCACGCGCCATGAGTCTGTTCCATTTCCAAATTCGCCTTGTGTTCGATATGCCGCGCGGCGGTGATCTCGTTCGCCGCGCGCTTTAGAATTTAAGCCCGCCTTCGCGAGCCCCTTCCGCCAGCGCCTTGACCCGTCCGTGATAGATGTAAGCGCCGCGGTCGAAAACGACTTCGCTGATTCCCGCTTGCGCCGCGCGCTCGGCAATCCGCTGGCCGATGATCTTCGCCGACTCAACGGTTGCGCCGGTTTTCAAAACCTCCCGCTCAGCCTTCTCGAGGGATGATGCGGCGGCAAGAGTCCGGCCCAAGGCATCGTCGATGATCTGGCAATAGATCTGCTTCGAGGAGCGGAAAACGGTCAGCCGCGGCTTGCCATAGGCATGCGCCCGCAAGGAACGGCGGACCCGTGCCTGACGGCGGTTCGTGGTTTTATTGTCCTTTGCCATGCTGCCCAATCCTGGATTTTGACTTTATTACTTCTTCTTGCCTTCCTTGCGGAAGATAAATTCACCGGCGTATTTGATCCCCTTGCCTTTGTAGGGCTCGGGCGGACGCAAGGCGCGGATTTCGGCGGCCGTCTGCCCAACTTGCCGCTTATCGATACCAGTGATCGAAATTTCGGTCGGCTTCGGGGCTACGATCGCGATTCCGGCCGGGATCGGAAAACTGATGTCGTGGCTGTAGCCGAGTGAAAGCTGCAGGTTTTTGCCCGCGACCGCGGCTTTATAGCCAACGCCGGTGATCTCAAGTTTGCGCTCAAACCCTTTCGAGACGCCGGTCACGAGATTATCGACGATCGAGCGCGTCATTCCCCACATCGCGCGCGCCTGCTTGCTGTCGTTGCGTGGCGTCACCGCGATCTTGTTGTCGGCAAAAGCCAGGCTCACATGCTCGGGCGCAACGAAGGAGAGCTCCCCCTTGCCGCCCTTGACGGCAATGGATTGTCCCTCGACTTTGGCCGTGACCCCGGCGGGTATAATAACCGGTTTCTTTCCGATACGTGACATAATCTGTTTTCCTGGTTCTTCTCTTTAATAGAAGACCCTGCGTTTAGAACACCTTGCAGAGAACTTCGCCGCCGACATTCGCCTCGCGCGCGGCATGATCCGCCATGACCCCTTTCGAGGTGGAAACGATGGTCACGCCCAAACCGTTCGCGACACGCGGCATGGCATCGACCGCCGCATAGACACGGCGTCCCGGCTTCGACACACGCTCGATTTCGCGAATGACCGGCGTGCCGTCCGAATATTTCAATTCGATTTCAAATTCGGTGCGGCCATTGCCATATTCGGTCGTCGAATAACCGCGAATATAACCTTCCGACTGCAAGACGTCGAGCACATGTGCGCGCAGACGCGATCCTGGCGTCTGCACCTTGCCCTTACGGCGCATTTGCGCATTGCGGATGCGGGTGAGCATGTCACCTAGCGGATCGTTCATGGACATGATCCGCCTCCTACCAGCTGGACTTGACGAGGCCGGGGATCAGGCCCTTCGAGCCCAATTCCCGCAGCGCGATGCGTGACAGTCGCATTTTGCCGGTAAAGCCGCGCGGCCGGCCGCTGACTTCGCAACGGTTGCGGATTCGCCCAGCGGAGGAATTCCGCGGCAATTCGGAAAGCTTAAGGCGCGCCGCGAAGCGCTCCTCCATGGTCAAGGCCTCGTTGTTCGCGAGGGTTTTCAAGCGCCGGCGACGGCCCGCATATTGCTTGACCAGCTTCATACGATGATTGTTTTTTTCAATCGAGCTTTTCTTGGCCATAAATCTTTACCTCTGGTGTCCGCGTTTGAAACACACCGGTTTCACTGCCGGAACGGGAAGTTGAAGGCGCCCAGCAGGGCGCGCGCCTCATCGTCGGATTTCGCCGTCGTGCAAACGATGACGTCGAGACCCAATATGCTTTCGGTCTTATCGTAGTCGATTTCGGGGAACACGATATGTTCCTTGATCCCCATGGCATAGTTGCCATGGCCATCGAAACTCTTCGGGTTGAGGCCGCGAAAATCCCGGACCCTCGGCAGGGCAATCGTGATCAGGCGGTCGAGAAACTCGTACATGCGAGTCTTGCGCAAAGTCACCTTTGCGCCGATTGGCATGTTTTCGCGCACCTTGAATGTCGCGATCGCCTTGCGGGCATGGGTAATAACCGGCTTCTGGCCGGCAATCAGGGCAAGATCCGCCGCCGCAAGGGTGACCTTCTTGGTGTCGTTCACCGCTTCGCCGACGCCCATGTTGAGCACAATCTTTTCGATGCCGGGCACTTCGAAACGGTTTTTATAACCAAATTGCTCGATGAGCCGCGGCCGCACGACCTCTTCGTAATGTTTCTTAAGCCGAGGCGCATAGTCCGCCGGCGGCGCGAAGGATTCCGCTGTGCCCGCAGCCCCTGACACTCCAGCGTCCTCGCGCGGCGGTTTCTTAGCCTTGCTAGCAGCCTTCGGCGCTTCCTTGGCGGCGTCCTTGGCAGCGGGTTTGCCCGCGCCCTTGGCGCCGCCCTTGCCTGTCTTCGACTCAGCCATCGATCAATTCTCCGGAGCGCTTGGCGTAACGGACCTTGCGTCCATCATCCAAAATCTTGAATCCCACACGGGTCGGCTTGCCATTCTTCGGATCGGCGATCGCGAGGTTCGACAAGTGGATCGGGGCCTCCTTGGTGACGATCCCCGCTTCCTGGCTGGCGGTTTGCTTCTGGTGACGTTTCACGGTGTTGATTCCGCGCACGATCGCCCGTTCTTCTTTGGGCTTGACCGAGAGAACGTCTCCCGAACGGCCCTTGTCGCGCCCGGTGAGGACCACGACACGGTCGCCTTTTTTGATTTTTGCCGCCATCACAACACCTCTGGCGCAAGCGAAATGATTTTCATCTGGTTCCTGGCGCGCAATTCGCGCGGCACGGGACCAAAAATGCGGGTGCCGACCGGTTCCGACTGGTTGTTGATCAAAACCGCCGCGTTCGAATCGAAGCGGATGACCGAACCATCGGCGCGTTTGATGTCCTTGGCGGTGCGCACGACGACCGCCTTCATGACGTCGCCCTTTTTGACACGCCCGCGCGGAATCGCCTCCTTGATCGACACGACAATAATGTCGCCGACACCCGCGTATTTGCGCTTCGAACCGCCAAGCACCTTGATACACATCACGCGGCGCGCGCCGGAGTTGTCGGCGACGTCGAGGTTGGTTTGCATCTGTATCATCGTCTTAAACCTTTCTTCCCAGACGGTTTCCAGTGGCGGCACAGCCAGCCGGACTTCGTGGGCCGGGAGGCTCTTCGCCTCCCCACGATTCAACCGTTATTTCGCTGCGGCGCTGACAACAATCCAGCGCTTCAGCTTCGAGATCGGTTTCGTCTCCTCGATCGATACCGTGTCTCCGACCTTGTAGGCCTTGACCTCGTCATGCGCGTGATAATTCTTTGACCGCCGCACCGTCTTTTTCAACAGCGGATGCGTAAAACGCCGCTCGACTTTGACGACGACCGTCTTGTCCTGCTTGTCGCTGACAACGACGCCTTGGAGAATTCGCTTCGGCATGATCTTCAATCCGTCTTTCAACACAAGCGATTGCGTTAGATTTCCAAATTTCCAATGTTAGGCTTTTGCCGTTTGCTGCGCGGCAAGTGACTTGATTCTCGCGATATCGCGGCGCACGACCCGCACCCGCGCGGTATTTTCGAGCTGTCCGGTGGCGCGCTGAAAGCGCAGATTGAACTGCTCTTTCTTCAGATTCAAAAATTCCTGCTCAAGCTGATCCTTGGACATCACCTTGAGATCGGACAAACGCTGCTTCTGTTTCATGGCCACGCCTCCCTTACTCGACAATCCGTTCGATGAAACGTGTCTTGATTGGAAGCTTCGCGGCGGCCAGCAAAAGCGCCTCCCGCGCGACAATGGGCGGGACGCCGTCTAGCTCGAACATGATACGCCCCGGCGCGACCCTGCACGCCCAGAACTCAGGCGCGCCCTTGCCCTTGCCCATGCGGACTTCCGTTGGCTTTTTCGAGACAGGAACATCCGGGAAAATCCGGATCCAGACGCGTCCGGCGCGGCGCATATGGCGCGTTAACGCACGCCGCGCGGCCTCGATTTGGCGCGCGGTGATCCGCTCCGGCTCAAGTGCTTTCAGACCGAACTGACCGAAATTCAGTTCAAAGCCTGCTTTCGAGGCACCGCGAATGCGGCCCTTGAAGGCTTTCCGGAATTTTGTTCGCTTCGGTTGCAACATGGTTCAAACTCTAATTTAGCGCGAGGGCGAGGTCAGGCGGCATCGCGGTCACGGCGACGCCGTTCACCGCCGCCGCTGCCGGAATGATCTTGTTCTGCCATTTTCTTGTCTTGCGCCATGGGATCATGCTCAAGAATTTCACCTTTGAAGATCCAGACCTTGATCCCGCAAGTGCCATAGGCCGTATGCGCCGTCGCAGTGCCGTAATCGACGTCGGCACGCAAAGTATGCAAAGGCACGCGGCCTTCGCGATACCATTCAAGCCGTGCGATTTCAGCACCGCCAAGACGGCCCGAGCAATTGATCCGGATGCCTTCGGCGCCGAGCCGGATCGCCGATTGCACGGCCCGTTTCATCGCCCGGCGGAAGGCCACACGGCGTTCGAGTTGCTGGGCGATCGAATCGGCGACGAGTGTTGCGTCGACCTCCGGTTTGCGCACCTCAACGATGTTGATGAGGACTTCGGATTCCGTCATCTTCGCGACGAGTTTGCGGATCTTGTCGATATCCGCGCCCTTCTTGCCGATTACGACCCCGGGGCGCGCCGAATGGATCGTCACGCGGCACTTCTTATGCGGCCGCTCGATGATGATCTTCGAAATCGCTGCCTGCTTTAAGGTTTTCACCAGCACCGCGCGAATCGCCATGTCTTCGTGTAGCAGCTTGCTATATTCGGCCCTGTCGGCGAACCAGCGCGAATCCCAGGTCCGGTTGATGCCGAGCCGCAGGCCGATTGGATTGACTTTCTGTCCCATCGTTTTCTCCTCAGGCCTGAGACGCGGCGGCGCCGGCTTCGCGCACGACGATCGTCAAATGCGCGAAAGGCTTATGGATGCGGCCGGAACGGCCCCGTGCGCGGGCGCTGAAGCGCTTCAGCACCATTCCGTTGCCGACAAAAGCCGCGGCAACGACAAGGTCGTCGACATCGAGATTGTGGTTGTTCTCGGCATTGGCAATCGCGCTCTCCAAGGTCTTTTTCACGTCAAATGCGCTTCGCTTGCGCGAAAATTCGAGATCGGCAAGCGCCGTCTCCACTTTCTTGCCACGGATCAACTGCGCAAGAAGGTTGAGCTTCTGCGGGCTGACCCGCAGCATGCGGGCAACCGCCTTCGCTTCATTGTCCTTGAGCGCGCGCGGCGCTTTTTCCTTGGCCATGACTTAGGTCTCTCTCAGCCTCGTTTGGCTTTTTTATCGGCCGCATGACCGTGGAAGGTTCGCGTCGGTGAAAATTCACCGAATTTATGACCAATCATATCTTCGGTTACGGAGACCGGAATATGTTTATGGCCATTATAAACTCCGAAGGTCAGGCCGACGAACTGCGGCAGTATCGTCGACCTGCGGCTCCAGATTTTTATGACTTCAGACCGGCCTGAGTTACGGGAGGCCTCTGCCTTCTTAAGCAGATAACCATCGACGAACGGGCCTTTCCAGATTGACCGAGCCATGGGATCAGCCCTTCTTCTTGCTCTTGTGACGCGAGGTCACGATGAATTTGGTTGTGGATTTGTTGCTGCGCGTCTTTTTTCCCTTGGTCGGTTTGCCCCAGGGAGTGACGGGATGACGGCCGCCGGAAGTGCGGCCTTCGCCGCCGCCGTGCGGATGATCGACGGGGTTCATGGTCACGCCGCGATTGTGGGGCTTGCGTCCGAGCCAGCGGCTACGGCCGGCCTTTCCCAATGAAATATTCATGTGATCGGGATTGGAGACAGCGCCCACGGTTGCGAAACACTGGCCGTGGATGAGCCGCTGCTCTCCAGAATTGAGACGAACAATCACATAGCCTTCGTCGCGTCCAACGACTTGGGTGTAAGTGCCGGCTGAGCGCGCCATGGCGCCGCCCTTGCCGATCTTCATTTCGACGTTGTGGACGATCGTGCCGACTGGGATATTGGCCAAGGCCATCGCATTGCCGGGTTTGACGTCGGCCTGCATGCTGGAAACGACCTCGTCGCCGACCGCCAGGCGCTGCGGCGCGATGATATAGGAAAGCTCCCCATCGGCGTAGCGGATGAGCGCAATGAAAGAGGTCCGGTTGGGATCATATTCGATCCGCTCGACTTTCGCTGGAATATCAAGCTTACGCCGCTTGAAATCGACGATCCGGTAGCTTTGCTTGTGACCGCCACCCCGGAAGCGGACGGTGATGCGGCCATTGTTGTTACGCCCGCCGCTCGAGCTCTTGCCCTCGGTCAGCTGCTTTAAGGGTTTGCCCTTGTAGAGGCCGCTGCGATCGACGATGACCAGCTGGCGCAGCCCCGGCGTGACGGGTTTGAATGATTTCAGTGCCATGGGCGCGTTCCTCGCATCATATTCTTAGAGCCCGGTCGTAACATCGATCTTATGGCCCTCGGCGAGGGTCACGATTGCCTTCTTAAAGTCGGACTGCACACCGCGCGTTCCCTTAAAGGTCTTTCGCTTGCCCTTGCGGACGAGCGTATTGACCGCGTCCACCTTAACATCGAAAAGCCGCTCGACCGCCACTTTGATCTCGGGCTTTGTCGCAGTCTTGCGAACCTTGAAAACAACCTGGTTTGCCTCCGACGCCATCGTCGCCTTTTCGGTAATGACCGGGGAGATGATCACGTCGAAATGCGTGGCGTCGTGCGCGAATTTTGCCGTACTCATTTGAAACGCGCTCCCAATGCATCGATGGCCGCTTGGGTCAAGACCAGCTTTTTGCGGCGGAGAATGTCATAGACGTTGATGCCCTGGACAGGGAGGACGTCGATCTCCGGGATGTTGCGCGCCGCGAGACGGAAGTTGGCTTCCGGGGTTGCGCCATCGATGATCAACGCATTGGTCAAACCAAGCTTGGCAAAACTTTCCTTCAGCGTTTTGGTCTTGGAATCCTCGGCACGCGCCTCGGACCACACGATAATCGCGCCGTCCTGGGCCTTGGCGGAAAGCGCATGTTTGAGCGCGAGCGCGCGCAGCTTTTTCGGCAGATCATGCGCATGCGACCGCACGACCGGGCCGAACGCCCGCCCGCCGCCGCGAAACTGCGGCGCGCTGGCCGCTCCGTGCCGCGCCGAGCCCGTGCCCTTCTGCTTGTATAATTTCTTGCCCGTGCGCGCGATGTCCGAGCGGCCTTGGGTTTGATGTGTTCCAGCGCGGCGTTTGGCCAGCTGATAGCGCACCATGCGGGCAATCAAATCCTCACGCGGCACGAGGCCAAAAATGGCATCGTCGAGGTCAATCGAACCGGCGGCTTCGCCGTCAAAGTTGGTGATGTCGATCTTCACGCGGTGGCTCCCGTTTCTTCCACGGACGCGCCACTGGCAACGGCGTCCGCCATACGATATTTACCGGGCTTCGGCGCGTCTTTTGGAAGCGCCTTTTTCACCGCGTCACGCACATAAATCCAACTGCCCGAAGTTCCGGGAACCGCGCCTTCGACAAGAATGAGCCCGCGATCGATATCAAGCTCCACAACCCGCAAATTCAACGTCGTCACGCGTTCGGCACCAAGATGACCGGCCATTTTCTTGTTCTTGAAGGTCTTGCCGGGATCCTGACGGCCGCCGGTCGAACCATGCGACCGATGCGAAATCGAGACGCCGTGGGTGGCGCGGAGGCCGCCGAAATTCCACCGCTTCATCGGACCGGCAAAGCCTTTGCCGGTGCTCGTCCCTGTGACATCGACGAACTGGCCGATGACGAAATGATCCGCGGTAATTTCAGCGCCCACCGGAAGCAGGGAATCTTCCTCGACGCGAAATTCGGCAAGCTTCAATTTCGGCTCGACGGTGGCGACCGCGAAGCGGCCACGCTCGGCTTTCGAAACGTTCTTCACCTTCGCCCGGCCGATACCAAGCTGAACAGCCGTGTAGCCGTTGCGATCCTTGGTCCGGTGGGCCACGACCTGACAGCCGCCAAGCTTCAACACAGTGACCGGCACATGTTCACCAGCACCGGTGAAGATGCGGGTCATGCCGAGCTTTTGCGCGATGACACCTGATCGCATGTTTATTCCCTCACGATCCCTCGGCTGGCCTGGTGGCCGGCAGGGATATTTCTCATTTCAACAAGCCAGGCAGTGCCTAAAGCTTGATTTCCACGTCGACGCCGGCAGCGAGATCGAGTTTCATCAATGCATCCACCGTCTGCGGTGTCGGATCGACGATATCGAGAACCCGCTTATGCGTCCTGATTTCGAATTGTTCGCGCGACTTCTTATCGACGTGCGGCGAACGGTTGACCGTAAACTTTTCGATCTTCGTCGGCAGCGGAATGGGACCGCGGACATGCGCTCCCGTCCGCTTCGCCGTGGACACGATTTCCTTTGTCGAGGAATCGAGGATTCGATGATCGAACGCCTTGAGGCGAATGCGAATATTTTGGCCGTTCATCTCAAATCATCCCTGCCGGCTGTTCTGGACTTTCCCAAAACGGCACTCGCCGATCCTCGTTTTCCCGCCTGACGCCCCCAAGGGAGGCGGCAAGGCGGACATCATTCAACAAAATTCGCGAAAAACGAATTCCAAACTACTCCGTGATCGAAGCGACAACGCCCGCACCGACGGTACGGCCGCCTTCGCGGATCGCGAAGCGAAGCTTTTCTTCCATCGCGATCGGAACGATCAGTTCGACATCCATCGTCACATTGTCGCCCGGCATCACCATCTCGGTCCCTTCCGGCAACGTGACAACGCCAGTCACATCAGTGGTGCGGAAATAAAATTGCGGCCGGTAGTTGGTGAAGAAGGGGGTGTGACGGCCGCCTTCGTCCTTGGTCAGAATATAGGCTTCCGCCTTAAACTTCGTGTGCGGCTTCACAGAACCCGGCTTGCACAAGACTTGCCCGCGCTCGACGTCCTCACGCTTGGTGCCGCGCAAAAGCGCGCCGATGTTGTCGCCGGCCTGTCCCTGGTCGAGGAGCTTGCGGAACATTTCGACGCCGGTCACAACTGTTTTCACCGTCGGCTTCAAGCCCACGATTTCGATTTCCTCACCGACCTTGACGATCCCGCGCTCGACCCTGCCGGTCACGACGGTACCGCGGCCGGAAATGGAGAACACATCTTCGACGGGCATTAGGAACGGCTGATCGACGGGGCGCTCGGGCTGAGGAATATAAGCATCAACCGTTTCCATCAGCTTCAACACGGCGTCGTGCCCAATTTCCGGCTGCTTGCCTTCGAGCGCGCAAAGTGCCGAGCCCTGAGTGATTGGAATATCATCGCCAGGGAAATCATATTTCGACAAAAGTTCGCGAACCTCGAGTTCGACGAGTTCGAGAAGCTCGGCGTCATCGACCATATCGACTTTGTTCATGAAAACGACGAGCGCCGGAACGCCGACTTGGCGGGCGAGGAGAATATGCTCGCGGGTTTGCGGCATCGGGCCGTCAGCCGCCGAGACGACCAAGATCGCGCCGTCCATCTGCGCGGCGCCGGTGATCATGTTCTTCACATAGTCGGCGTGGCCGGGACAATCGACGTGAGCGTAATGGCGGTTCTTCGTCTCATATTCGACATGCGCCGTGGAGATCGTGATGCCGCGCGCCTTCTCTTCCGGCGCCTTGTCGATTTGATCATAGGCCGTGAACACCGCCCCGCCCGTTTCGGCCAAGACCTTGGTGATTGCCGCCGTCAGCGACGTCTTGCCATGATCGACGTGACCGATCGTACCGATATTACAGTGCGGTTTTGTCCGCTGAAATTTTTCCTTGCCCATTATCCGGCTCCTTTAGGATTCTCGCACGCGTTCAATCGAAGGTTAGGCGTATTTGGCCTGAATCTTCCCGGCTTCGCCTGCGGGGACCTGCTCATAGTGATCAAATTGCATCGTGTAATTGGCACGGCCCTGGCTAAAGGACCGCAACTCATTGACATAGCCAAACATATTGGCGAGCGGCACCATCGCATTGATGACGACCGCATTGCCGCGCATGTCTTGCCCCTGCACCTGCCCGCGCCTGCCGAGGAGGTCTCCCATAACCGCGCCGGTGTAGTCCTCGGGTGTGGTGACCTCGACCTTCATGATCGGTTCAAGCAGGACCGAGCCGCCCTTTTGCATCGCTTCGCGGAACGCCGCGCGCGCTGCAATTTCGAAGGCAAGCACCGATGAGTCGACATCATGATAGGCACCATCGACCAAAGTCGCCTTGACATCGACGACGGGGAAGCCCGCGAGAACGCCCGCTCCCATGACGCTGTTGATGCCTTTTTCGACGCCGGGAATAAATTCCTTTGGCACCGTGCCGCCGACGACCTTGCTCTCGAAACTCGAGCCCGAGCCCGCTTCGCTTGGCTCGAAGACAATCTTGACCCGCGCGAATTGCCCGGAACCGCCGGTCTGCTTCTTATGGGTATGGTCGATCTCGACCCGCCGCGTCAGCTTTTCGCGATAGGCGACTTGCGGCTTGCCGATATTGGCATCGACCTTATAGGTGCGCCGCAGAATATCGACCTTGATGTCGAGATGGAGTTCGCCCATGCCCTTCAAGATGGTTTGCCCGGATTCCTGGTCGGTCGAGACCCGGAAGGACGGATCTTCCGCCGCGAGCTTGGACAAGGCGACGCCGAGTTTTTCTTGATCGGCCTTGGATTTCGGTTCGATCGCGATCTCGATCACCGGTTCGGGGAATTCCATCCGCTCCAGGATCACCGGCTTGTTGAGGTCGCAAAGCGTGTCCCCGGTCCGCGTATCCTTCAACCCAGCCAGGGCGACAATGTCTCCCGAATAGGCCTCCTTAACGTCTTCGCGGTTGTTCGCATGCATAAGAAGCATGCGACCCACCCGCTCTTTCTTGTCCTTGGTCGAATTCAACACGGTGGTGCCGGATTCGACATGGCCGGAATAGACGCGGGCGAAGGTAATGGTGCCGACGAAGGGATCATCCATGATCTTGAAGGCAAGCATGGAAAAAGGGTCTTCGTCGCGCGGAAGGCGAACCACCTCGGCGCCGGTGTCCATATCGACGCCCTTGATCGCCTCGCGGTCGACCGGTGAAGGAAGCAAATCCACGACGGCGTCGAGCAAGGGCTGCACGCCTTTGTTTTTAAAGGCCGAACCGCATAAGATCGGAACGAAGGTAATGTACCGGACCGCTTTGCGCAAAAGGCGCCTTAAGGTATCGGCATCCGGCTCAACCCCATCGAGATAGGCGGCCATAACGTCGTCATCGAGCTCGACGGCCGCTTCAAGAAGAATGTGCCTGTATTCCTCGGCCTTGGCCTTGAGATCCTCCGGGATCTCGGCATCGGAATATTTGGCCCCGAGCGCTTCGTCTTCCCAAACGACGGCTTTCATCCGGACGAGGTCGATGACGCCCTTGAAATCGGATTCCGAGCCAATCGGCAGTTGGATACATACCGGACGGCCGCCGACCTTGGTCTTGATTTCCTCGACACAGCGAAAGAAATCGGCGCCGATCTTGTCCATCTTGTTGACGAAGACGATCCGCGGCACGTTATATTTGTCGGCTTGCCGCCAGACCGTCTCGGTCTGCGGCTCGACGCCTTGGTTGCCGTCAAGGACGCAGACGGCACCATCAAGCACACGGAGCGAGCGCTCAACCTCGATCGTGAAATCGACGTGGCCCGGGGTGTCGATGATGTTCAGCCGCTTGCCATTCCAAAATGTCGTCGTCGCGGCGGACGTAATCGTGATGCCGCGCTCCTGCTCCTGCTCCATCCAATCCATGGTGGCGGCGCCGTCATGCACTTCGCCAATTTTATGCGATTTGCCGGAATAGTAGAGAATCCGCTCGGTCGTCGTCGTCTTGCCCGCATCAATATGGGCCATGATGCCGAAGTTTCGGTAATCCTCGATCGGATGACGGCGGGGCATGACAATATTCCTTTGGGCGGAAAACCGCTTAACTTAGAGCCTTTACCAACGATAATGCGAGAAGGCGCGATTGGCTTCCGCCATCCGATGCGTGTCTTCCCGCTTCTTGACCGCGTTGCCACGATTGTTCGCGGCATCCATCAATTCGGCCGACAGGCGATCCACCATCGTCTTGTCGTTGCGGGCGCGTGCGGCGATGATGATCCAGCGGATAGCAAGCGCTTGGCGGCGTTCCTGCCGGACCTCGACAGGCACTTGATAGGTAGCGCCTCCGACCCGCCGTGAACGAACTTCGATGGCAGGAGCCACGTTTTCCAAAGCCTGTTTGAAGACCGGAAGCGGTTCCGAACGCAATTTCTGCTCGATAATGTCGAAGGCATCATAGACGATCGCCTCAGCGATCGACTTTTTGCCGTCGTACATGATCGAGTTCATGAACTTGGCAAGAATAACATCCCCGAATTTTGCATCCGGAATGACTTCCCGCTTTTCGGCGCTGTGACGGCGCGACATTGTTAGGCTCCGTGATCCAATATTCTAGGATATTAGAGGCGCCATTACTAAAAATGGCTGCCCAATTGCTTGAATACTCTCGAGACTTACTTCGGCCGCTTGGCACCATATTTGGAACGGCGCTGCTTGCGGTTCTTGACGCCCTGCGTATCAAGCACGCCGCGCAGGATGTGATACCGCACACCGGGCAAATCCTTCACCCGGCCGCCGCGGATCATGACAACCGAGTGCTCCTGCAAATTATGCCCTTCGCCGGGAATATAGCCGATCACTTCGAAGCCATTGGTCAGGCGGACTTTGGCGACCTTGCGCAACGCCGAATTGGGCTTTTTCGGGGTTGTTGTGTAAACACGGGTGCAGACGCCACGTTTCTGCGGGCAGGCGCCGAGATGCCGCGCCTTTTCGCGATACGTCTTTTCCTGCCGGGGCTTACGGATCAACTGGCTGATCGTGGGCATTCTGGACTTTCTCAATCTTCAGGTTTGGCGCGGCCGGGAAACCCGATTCGCCTCGAAATAAACGTCCGGCTCCGGCCGCCGCTGCGATCAAGGCAAACGGCAAAGCGCCTTCAGCCCGTCAAGGCCTCCGGCGCCCGGATTTGGTAGAGGAGCACGGCGATAAATGCCGCGTTCTTGCCCGATGGTGATCCTGGAGAGACAGTAAATTCTCTCTTGGACCGATGTGACTGTTATGCCGCTGAGTCTGACAGCGTTTAGGTTTGATAGGTCCAGGGCGAGCCGCCCCGAAAGCAAAAACCTACTGCCTGTCTGAAGTGGGCGGAACTTAATAGCGCTCGCCAGGCACGTCAACCCTCTTTAACAGGAAAAAGCCGATGTTTTAAAGACCGTGCTTTGAGTTCCCCGTCCCAAACAGCTCTACGGTCCGGGCTGTGGTGGCTCGGATGTCGCCGCTAGAGCGGCTGCACTTGGCCAGACGCCGCCTCGGCGATGCGATTCTCAAGACTGGTTGTACTTTGGAACATCCCGTTGGATAGTGTCCAACAGCTCCAGATAGCATCCAGTTGTGACGGCACCAGGTGAGCATGGTCCAGATCCCGCGACGCTGTCACCCTGAGGTTCTCATGGGCAAGAATTGGCAAAGTCTGTTTAGCTTAGCCGCAGCCTTGGTCCTATGGGGCGCCTTGCCCGCCTTCGCTGACAAGCGCGTGGCGCTGGTAATCGGGAATGGCGCCTACCAAAATGCGGTCCATTTGCCCAATCCGAGGAATGATGCCCAGGATGTTGCTAATGCGCTTACCCGCTCGGGCTTCGAAACCATAGTCGGCCTCGATCTGAACAAGGCCGGGATGGATGAGCGTACCATCCTATTCGCACGGCTGGCGCGTGACGCGGATGTGGCACTTTTTTATTATAGTGGTCACGCTATGCAGTTCGCTGGCGTTAATTATCTGATGCCGCTCGACGCTAAGCTCACCGACGAGGCGGACTTGCGCCGTATGATACGGGTTGACGATATCGTCGCGGATCTTCAGCAGGCCAAGAATCTGCGCATTCTCGTCCTGGATGCCTGCCGCGACAATCCGCTTGCCGACGAAATGAAGCGTTCAATCGGACTGACGCGGGCGGCGTCAATGCAGCACGGCTTGGCCAAGATCGACAGTCCGCAAGGGATGATTGTCGCCTATGCCACCCAGGCGGCCCGGACAGCGGAGGATGGGACGGGCCGAAACAGTCCTTACACAGCAGCGTTCCTCAAACACATTGAGAGTAATGCGGAAATAGGCACCATCTTTCGCCAGATTGGTTCGGATGTCTATGACACGACAAACCACGCTCAACTTCCTGAACTTTCCTTGTCTCTGATCGGTGAGTTCTATCTGCATGAAAAACCATCGGTTGCGCCCGTGATGGCGCCCGATATGAACGTGACACGGACCAATCCCTGTGCCGATGCCGAAGCGCACTGGAAGAGTTCCGAGAGGCTTGGCACAAAGGAGGGCTTCGAGGACCATCTGTCCCGCTTTCCCAATTGCACCTTTGCGGGCCTTGCTAAGGCTAAGCTTGCCGCGTTGATGCCCCCGTCCAATGCGGCGATCCGGGTACCGGCGCCAATTCCGGTCGATCCCGCGGGAGTTGGCACTTGGGAAACCGCTGTTTCGAACAAACGGGGTCCCGCCCGGTGGATATGGGACATTCTCTCTAACGGCACATACCGTTTCCGCAGCGGAGGGCCGGGTGCTGTCGGCTCGCATGAGGGAACGATTACCCTCAGCAATGGGCATTGGACGTTGCACACGACCCGCGGATATTTGGCGGGTTGGGAAGATGGGGGACCCTATGAATTCCGTGATCCCAACACGCTCATCATGACGGGACGGCTGGGGACGGGTATCTGGCTGCGAGCCGGAGCAAATAGCGGAACACCGGGCACTGGCGGGAGCCAGTGGTGACACGCACCGTTGGAACAAAAAGCCACGTTTGCGGTTCCGAGAGACGAAGCTGACGAATAGCGTCACAATGGGCGGCGGGTCCGCCGCAAACAATGAGGTGTTCAGTGGCAATAGCGACAAAAATACAGGCAGTGGCGGCCCTCCTCCTGACCGCATGGTTTGGGCCGGCCGTGGCCCAGGACACGGCGTTAGAGACGGAAATCGTCGATGCCATGAACAAAGTCTATGGTGTTCATCCAGGTTTTCGTGCCAATCACGCCAAGGGGGTCGTCGCCGAAGGAAGTTTTAAGGCCGCGCCGACGGCGGCGCGCCTGAGCAAGGCGGTCATATTCACTGGTAGCCCAGTTCCGGTCACCGTGCGATTTTCGGATTCAACCGGCGTTCCCAATCTGCCCGATGGTTCGCGGCTCGCCAACCCGCATGGATTGGCGATCAAATATCACCTAGCGGACGGCAGCGAGACCGACATGGTGATCAATTCGCTCAAATTCTTTCCTGTTTCGTCAGGCGAAGATTTTCGCGACATGCTGCTTGCCGTTGCGGAAAGTCCCCCCGGTGCGCCAAAGCCGACGAAGCTCGACGAGTTCGCGGCCAAACATCCAAGCATGCCGAAAGCCTTGGCAACAGTAGAAACGCCGGACAGCTTCGCCGACGAAGAATATTACGGCGTCAATGCCTTTGTTTTGGTCAACGATAAGGGAGAACGCCGCGCGGTGCGTTATATCATGGCTCCGGACAAACTGGTGCATCTTTCGGAGGCGGACGCGGCCAAAGCCGCGCCAGACTTTCTCATTGATGAACTGCCAGCCCGTCTCGCGCGCGGTCCCGTGACGTTCCACCTCAAAGCGCAGCTCGCCTCGCCGGGCGATTCGACGAAAGATGCTTCGGTCCCTTGGCCGAGCGGGAATGAGATTGTGGAACTCGGCGTGCTGACGATCGATAAGCCCGTCTCCAATAGCCTCGAGGCTCAGAAGACATTGTTGTTTTTGCCAGGCCAGCTCGTCGAGGGGATAGAGCCATCCGACGATCCCTTGATCGGCGTTCGGGATGGGGCTTATGCCGTTTCGTTTTCACGGCGCAATCCGTGAAAAGCCAAAATTTCGTTAATTGTGAAATGTCGCTGTGGCGGCAGCGCTTCTCCTCGACGGTTGAAGCCACCGAAGTTAAAGCAAAGCTTCCAGCTGGGATCCGGGCCCGGGCAAGATTTTGCCAAAACTATTCCAACGGCCAAACCATTCCGGGGGGAACGAAAATGCGCCCCGGAAGTTTGTCGTGCGGAAGCAAAAATGCGGCGCGCCACACTTCGCAAAACTTAAAGCGCGAGGTGAAATTGTGGGCGCGGCCTGCTCTTAGATGCCAAGTTCCGGCAAAACTCGAACATAGCAAGCAATCCTTTACGATGAAAATATACTCGAACCAAAACGATTTTTCAGGCGGAGTGCCGTTGCAAGCGGAAAGCCGGTTCGAGAAGGCGGAAATCGGGCCAATTCTCGGTAAGACTCACTGCGGACATTTTGGCCGGAAATTGCAGAAAATTTTTCCTCTGCCGGGAGAAAACTCCGAACCGGAAAAGCTCCGAAACCTTCTGCTCGAGATTCAGGCCAAGCTCAATAAGAAGGCGCGGAGCTGAGAGCGGCATCGGTTAATGGCTGGCAGGGTGACACGGTTTTCCTGTCTGCCAATGGCAACCGTCTCGTTCATGCGCTTACCCTTCCAGCAAGCTTAAAACTTCATCGTGGGTGCGGGCATCGCATGATGCAACAACATCGCCGCCGTTTGCCGGATTGCCGCCATCCCAACGTGTGACGGTTCCTCCTGCCCCTTGGATGATGGGAACAAGGGGAGCGATATCGTAGGTTTTGAGATTTGATTCAATCACGCAATGGACGTGACCCGCCGCAAGCATGGCAAAGGCATAGCAATCGCCGCCATAGCGCGAAAGACGGGCCTTGGATTCGACCCGGCGGAATGCCTTGAGCTTCGCAGCGGAATATAATAACGGCGACGTCGTCATCAAAGTGGCCTGTGTTATTCCCGGGCACCTGCTGGTAGCAAGCTTGCGTTGCACTATGTGCCGGCCGGACCCAGGACCGCGCCACACCGCGCCCTTCCCATCCCCCGTGAATCGCTCAAGCGTGAAGGGTTGAACCATCATGCCATAGACCGGCAGACCTTTGTGCAAAAGCCCGATAAGACTGCCCCATACCGGCATACCGGCAATAAAACTTTTGGTGCCATCGATCGGGTCCAGCACCCAAACATAGTCCGCATCGCTTTGAATGGAGCCGAATTCCTCGCCAATGATGCCATGTTCTGGGAATGTCTCCTGAATGAGGTGCCGCATCGCGGCTTCGGCAGCACGGTCTGCCTCCGTCACAGGATCGAACATGCCTCCGACGTTTTTGTCATCAGCGCGAAGGGCCGTGCGAAAAAACGGCAAAATCGTATCAGCTGCGACGTCCGCGAGCCTTTCGACGAAAGCGGCAAAATCCACCGTTGCCATGCTGGTCCTATCGATCGTCTAACCGGCTGCTCGTCGCACGGTGGTGGGCCGCCTGCAAGCCAAAATGCGGAACCGTCCCCGTTGGTGCATGCAAAGTTGTGTCCCTATCCGCGATTGTAGAAATTCCGGCCGGTTATGCAGGTACGTAGGCTGTGGCCTTCTCTTGCTTCTGCGCGGCCGCGATCATTTTGCGGAGCTCGGGCAGGCACGATCCACAATTTGTGCCTGCGTTGAGCCGGGCGCCGATCGCTTCCGTCGAAGCGGCGCCATCGCTGATGGCGCGCGTGATAGCTCCCAATTTTACGCCGAAGCATGCGCAGATCGTGGGGCTTGCATCGAAGCTCGCGGACGCGGCTCTGCCTGAGAGGAGAAAGCGGCGCGCTGTTGCATCAAGGCGTTCAATCTTCCAGGCTTTGGCAAGAATGCTGTAAGGTGGAACGTCTTCACACCTGCCAAAAAAAACAACCGTTTCCAGCCTGTCACGTTGAATGAGCGCCGCGCGGAAAATTCCGCGCGAGGGATCAATATAGGTCGTTTGCTCGGTGCCGCGCGACCGGTCCGCAAGGGCTTCAAACACTGTTTTGAAGGGCTCGTTGGTCGCAAACCTGGCTGCATAACCACCCTCGATGGCGCTCCAGGCAAAAACGGTGTCGCCCGCCAATGGCGTGCGAGCTCGCGAGAGGACGAAGCCATGTGCGGCGAAGCTTATTGGGGTCAGCGCTGCCGGAACGGCCTTGGAATCCGGCTGACCCGAATGGGGATCCGTGATGGGATGGATCAGCGCGCCAGCCCGGGCGCGTCCCGCGGTCTCGTCGTTCCAATGAATAGGAACAAAGATCCGGCCTGGGACTTGCCTAGAAGTGATATTGACGCGAAGAACCGCGCTTCCATGTGCCGTGTGCACCTTGGCAAAACCGTCCTCCTCCAGGCCGATCTTCGCCGCATCGTCTGGATTGACCTCGACAAAGGGGTTGGGCATGTGGCTTGAGAGGCGCGGCGAAAGGCCGGTTCTCGTCATTGTGTGCCATTGGTCGCGAACCCTCCCGGTGTTCAACAGAAACGGAAAGTTTGCGTCCGGAGATTCGGCCAGCATGGGCTCGTTGATGGCGATGAAACGCGCCCGGCCCGAGGGCGTGAAGAAGCGGGCGTCCGCGAAGATTCGCTTTTTTCCGCCGGATGAGCCCACGGCAACCGGCCATTGAAGAGGCTCAAGCGAATCGTAATCAGCGTCATGAAGCCCGGCAAGCCCGCCCAGATCGAAGTCGCGGGTTCCCTTGTTCTCGAACGCCGAGAGGGCGGCATGTTCCCGGAATATTGCAGCCGGACCTGGATACGCGAACGCGGCGCCGAAGCCCATCCGTTTGGCGACTTCCGAAACGGCCCACCAATCGGGCTTCGTCTCGCCTGCTGGAGGTACGAATGCGCGTTGACGGGAGATGCGTCGTTCGGAATTGGTCACCGTGCCGTCTTTTTCCCCCCACGCGGCTGCGGGCAATAGGACATGGGGGCCAGCACTGATCGTATCGGTCGAGATTACATTGTCAGAGATGACAAGCAGATCGAGATTGCGCAGCGTGGTGCGGACATGATCGGCGCGCGGCAGGCTCACCGCCGGATTGGTGCCCATGATCCACAGTGCCTTAATATCACCCCGCGCGACGGCCTCCAACATGGCCACCGCCTTGAGACCCTCCCGCCGGGCCATGCGAGGCGCACCCCAGAAACGGCCGACACGATCGATCTCCTCCGTCGAAAATCCCATATGGGCCGCAAGCTGATTGGCGAGACCGCCAACTTCACGGCCGCCCATGGCGTTGGGCTGCCCGGTCAGGGAAAATGGCCCGGCACCCGGAATGCCAATGCGCCCCGTGGCGAGATGGCAATTGATAAGGGCGTTGACCTTGTCCGTCCCCTGCCAGGATTGGTTGACACCTTGGCTATAGAGGGTCACCGCGCGTTTTGTTGAGGCAAAGAGGTCGAAAAAAGCTTCAACATCAGCGCTCGATGCGCCGCATTTTTGGGAGACGGCGGCGAGATCCGGGGCGAATTTACGCGCCTCGGCGAGGGCTGTTTCGAAACCTTCGGTGTGCGATCCGATATAGGCGCGATCAATAAATCCGCCATCAGTCAAATGAACCAGAAGGCCGCTGAACAACACACTATCCATGCCGGGTGCGATGCACAGGGCGAGATCGGCGCTCTCAGTCGTCGCCGTGCCGCGGACATCGATGGTGACAATGCGCGCTCCGCGCGTCTCTCGCGCTTTGACCATCCGCTGGTAAAGCACCGGGTGGCACCATGCGGCGTTCGATCCCACAAGCACCAAGAGATCTGCTTCATCGAGATCCTCATAGCATCCTGGTACAGTATCCGAGCCAAATGCCCGTCGGTGTCCGGCGACGGACGAGGACATGCACAGCCGCGAATTGGTGTCGACATTGGCGGAACCGATAAAACCCTTCATCAGCTTGTTGGCAACGTAGTAATCTTCGGTGAGCAATTGACCCGATAGATAAAACGCAACTGCACCCGACCCATGCCGCTCGATGGTTTGCTGGAAACCGTCGGCGATGCGTTGGGTTGCCGCGTCCCATGTGGTGCGGGCGCCGTCTACCATTGGATATAGGAGCCGGGTTTCGAGTCCCAGGGTTTCACCAAGTGCCGAACCCTTGGAACACAGGCGGCCAAAATTCGCTGGATGGCCCTTGTCGCCGGCGATGGCGGCTCCGCCTGTTCCGTCAGGCGTCGCGACGACGCCGCAGCCGACGCCGCAATAGGGGCATGTCGTTTGAACGCCCGGCGCCTGCGTATGGGCATTCATCAATAGACGTCCGCCTGATAGCGGTGTTGCGCCCGAAGTTCCTTCACGAAAGCCTTGGCGGCGGCGGCGTCCATCTTGCCGTGGTCGGCGCAGATTTGGATGAGCGTTGCATCGACGTCAGCTGCCATGCGCTTGGCATCGCCGCATATATAGAAATGAGCGCCCTTGCTGAGCCATGACCAAAGTTCGGCGGCGTCCTCGCGCATCTTGTCTTGCACATACACTTTGTTCTCGCCATCGCGCGACCAGGCCAGCGAGAGTTTTGACAGCGTGCCTGCCGCCTGGAAGCCCGACAATTCGTCCTCGTAGAAAAAATCGGTGTTGCGCTTTTGGTGGCCGAAGAACAACCAGGCGGGACTCTTGGCATGGGCCGCCATGCGTTCTTGCAAAAACGCCCGGAAAGGCGCGACCCCGGTGCCAGGTCCGACCATGATGATGGGCGTGTTCCCGTCCGCCGGGAGGGCGAAATCATGGGCGCGCTGGACATAGGCTTTAATCTTGTCGCCGGGACGCAATGTCGCCCCAGCAAAGGTCGAGGCGACCCCAAGCCGCTCGCGCCCATCGATCGCATAGCGCACATGATCAACAGTGAGCGCGACGCGTCCTGGTCCTGCCTTATGCGAAGACGCGATGGAATAGAGCCTTGGTTGCAACGGTTCCAAGGCTTCGACGAACGCTTCTGGATCGGGTCTCAGACGGTTGAATTTCTCGAGCGCCGCCAGCACATCAAGGGTAGCGGCGTCGCCGTCTGGATCTTCCCCTTTCGCCAAGGCTTTTGCCTTTGTGCGTGCCACACCGCCGGTGATATAAGAGATGAGTTCGAACAACATGTCCGGCGCGAGGCCGAGCGAAACATCCTCGCGGAGCACTTGCCGGAGCGTTTTACCGGCGATGGGAAAATTCTGCGGTGCGCCGATCGCGTCAATGACACGGCTCACGAGATCATCGCCATTCGCCGGAAAGATGCCAAAACTATCCCCCGGTTCATAATCAAGGCCTGCATCCGAAATATCGAATTCGACGTGATATGTCGCTTTTTCCGACCCTTCCTTATTTAGCCTTTTGCGGGCGATGAATACGGCCTCAGCCGGAGTATTCCGCGAACGCCCTAGACGGACATCAACGTCAAGAGCCTTACTGGCGGCCTTGGCGTCAGCTTTTGCCTTGGCTTCGTCCGGGTCGGTCGCGCCTCCACCCATCTCTTCGATCAGGATTTTGAGCGTGCGGGCAGTTTCTTTGGCGCCGGGCACACAAAGATTCAGGCGGTCTTCAGATTGCGAGGCGATGGCATTGGCATAATCCTCGCAATTATAGCCGCATTGACCGCAGTCCTGTTGCGCCATTGCGGCCATCATGCGGCGTGGGAGCGGACGGCCTTCTGCAAGCTTCATCCGGTCGGCGAGAAGCAATGTTTGATCGTGCCAGGGGGCACCATCGTCTTCAAGCTCGGGCGCCACGGATTGCGTCGCAAAAGCGGCGGCAAGCGCCGCGCTTTCCTGTGCGGGGAGGGCGGTGCCGCCTTGCGAATCGGTTGTAAGAAGGCCCGCGAAGAATCCATTCAGCCAGGCGCGCTGTTCGGTAGAAAACGGTGCATTTTCCGGAATCATGGGTGCGGTCTGTGGCGGACGCGAAATGGCGTTCATGTCCCTTGTCCTTCGGCGAATTTCTTAAGGGCGCCAACATCGTAGCGGGCGGAAAAATCTCGAAAACCCTCGGCGCTGCAGGTGCGATGAGCAAGATATGCCTTCAGCAGGTTCTCGACTTTCGCTGGCGCATCTTGCGCCTTCACATCGCGCAAAATCTCTTGGCCGATCGCACCCTTAGCGCCATAGCCCCCGCCGGCGACAATGTGATAGCCATCAACTGTGTCACCCTCATCGTTAATGCTCACCCGTGCCGCGATGAGCCCGATGTCGCCGATATAATGCTGAGCGCAGGAATGATGGCAGCCTGTCAAATGAATGTTGACCGGCTGATCGAGCGTGACCCGCGCTTCGCACCATGCCGCGATATCCTCCGCATGGGTCTTGGTGTCGGCGGCGGAAAACTTGCAGCCGCGCGAACCGGTGCAGGCGACGAGTCCAGCGCGGATCGATGAGGCCCGCCAATCGAGGCCAGCCAATTCCACCGCCGCCTTGACGTTGTTGAGGTGGCCTTCAGGAATCCCCGAGATTAAAAGATTCTGCCAGACCGTGAGGCGGAGTTCGCCGTCGCCGAAGTCATGCGCAATGGAAGCGAGCGCGCGCATCTGGGCGCAGCTTAGTCTGCCGACTGGAAGGACAATCCCAAGATAAAAAAGGCCTGGCTGCTTTTGCGGATGCACGCCGATATGCGCCTGCCTGTCTTGCACGGGACGCGGCCGAATATGCTTTGCGTCGACGCGTGCGATGGGGTGCCCGAGTTGCCCCTCCACCTTGGCGAGAAAGCCATCCAGGCCGCCGCTCTCGGCAAGATAGCGGTCGAGAACATATTTCAGCCGCGCTTTGTTGCGGTTGGTCCGGTCACCTTCGGCGATGAAGACGCGCACGATTGCATCGGCGACTTCGCTGGCTTCATCTGGTTTAAGGATCGCGCCAGTTTCACGCGCCAGATCCTTATGTCCCGTAATGCCGCCGAGAATGAGCTTGAACCAGATACCGGGCTCAATGCCGGCGCCATCTTCGATTTCGACGGCCTGGAAGCCGATGTCATTGGTGTCTTCAAGCGTTGGAATGGCGCCGCCGCCGTCGAATGCGACATTGAATTTACGGGGCAGACCATAGAGCGTGCGCTGGTTCAGGATATGAAAGTGCCACGCACGGGTATAGGGCCTGGTATCGATCAGTTCCTGCCTGCTGATACCGGCAGTGGCGTCGCCGGTCACGTTGCGGATGTTGTCGGCGCCGGAGCCGCGCGAGGTGAGGCCTAGATCCCGAATTCCCTCGACGACATGGACCGCATTCTTCGCCGCGATGTCTCTAAATTGCAGATTGGCGCGCGTTGTCACATGCGCAAAACCGCCACCGAGTTTTTCGGCAAGATCAGCAACCCCCGCGAACTGCCAATGGGAAAGAATACCGTTCGGAATACGCAACCGGCACATATAGCTATCCTGCGCGGGTGCGACATAGAAGAGACCATAATAACGCCAGCGAAAATTGTCGGCGGGCTTCGGAAATTCGTCACGCGCCGCCTGCCCACGCAGTTTCTGATAGGCGTCAAACGGGTGCTCTTCGCGTTTCCACTTTTCCTGGTCCACAAGTTTCTTGCCTGCCTTGATCGTTTCGTCCTGAGCCAAGAGGTGGGGCGCGTCGGGGCCCATGGGTTTTGGCTCTTGCACTGGTGTCGAAACAGACGGCGAAGCCGAAAAGCCATTGCCGCCGCGCGCCTGAACGCCAGAGACAAAGCCTTCAAGATAACGCTTCTGTTCAGGGGTGAAATCGCCGGACATCGAAATGCCTCACGCGGCTTGCGGGAGAGCGAGCGCTGGCCCGAAGGCAAGCACATCGCGCAAATGCGAAACGTCAGCGCCTTCGCGAATGAGACCCTGGTACCAAAGGCCGTCCGCCGTATCGCCAAACAGAACTGCGCCCTTGAGTCTATCATTCTCGATGACGAGCTTTTTATAAACTCCGGTGCCATGATCCTCGAAAAGGAGGACATCGTTCGATGAGCTTTCCATAAATTCCCCGGCCGAA
This sequence comes from Methylocapsa sp. D3K7, assembly GCF_029855125.1. Lineage (GTDB taxonomy): Bacteria > Pseudomonadota > Alphaproteobacteria > Rhizobiales > Beijerinckiaceae > Methylocapsa. The sequence continues at coordinate 1,405,150 of NZ_CP123229.1, read as the reverse complement.
AACAAACTCACTCCAGACACCTTCAAATTTGTTGCAAGGATCGATCCCGCGTATGAAGCCGAAGAGTCTCCGGAGAGTTTGCGCGCCAAGACCTTCGCCTGTTCATAGGCTGGTTCGACGAGACCGTACACAACGCCTCGATGTTCGGCACATTCGCCAATTGCGAAGACATTGGGATCGCTGGTAGCGAGCCCGTCGTCAACGATAATGCCGCGATTGACCGTGAGGCCCGCATCGCGCGCGAGTTGCGCCCGCGGCCGGATACCGACCGCGCAGACTACGAAATCGGATTGAACGATCCGCCCGCAATTGAGTTCGAGACCCGTAACTCGATCTTCGCCCAACACTTGCTTTGTATCGGCGCCGAGCAGCACCTCGACGCCCTTGGCGGCGATCGCATGAGTCAGGAGGGCCGCCGCGCGCTGATCGAGCTGACGCTCCATTAAGCGGTCCATCAAATGAACTAGCGTCACTTTCACGCCTGCCTTGGCAAGGCCATAGGCGGCTTCCAGGCCGAGAAGACCGCCGCCGATTACCACCGCGCGGGCACCCTTCCGCATCAAGCCGCGCATCGCGGCGACATCGGCAAGATCCCGGAAGCTAAGGACATTTTGAAGATCCATGCCTGGCTTTGCAAGCATTATGGGTTGCGAGCCGGTCGCCAAGACGAGCTTTGAATAGGGAAAGCTCAGCCCATTCGCGAGTGTCACCGTTTGAGAAGCGCGCTCGATCGAAACAACAGCCTGTCCATCGAGAGTTGTGACGCCGCGCCCGCTCCACCATTCGCGCGGCTTCAATTCGATCGCCGCCTCGTCAATCTCACCCGCAAGCAGAGAAGACAAGAGGACGCGGTTGTAGGAGAGCCGCGGTTCCGCGCCGACGACAATCACGCTATAACGGCCAAGCGCGTTCTGCATCAGTTCGTCGACGAAGCGCGTCGCGGCCATTCCGTTTCCGATGACAACGAGGGGCTCACCCATGTGCCTGACCTCCCGAGGGATACGAATTTATGCGGCCTCGACAAACTGGTGGCGTTCATAAAGGAATTTCAAAACGCTTTCTCGGGTGTGGATGTAGGTATCATCAGTCGCGAGATCGAGCCGCTGGCGCGGCCGTTCGAGCGGTACATCGAGCACCTCGCCGATCCTTGCCGACGGACCGTTCGTCATCATGACGATACGGTCGGAAAGCAGCACGGCCTCGTCGACGTCATGCGTGATCATGATGACGGTATTTTTCAGAGTTGCATGGATACGCATGACGCTGTCTTGCAAATGGGCGCGCGTGAGTGCGTCCAGTGCACCGAAAGGCTCGTCAAGGAGCAGGACCTTCGGTTCCATGGCGAGCGCACGGGCAATGCCGACGCGCTGCTTCATGCCGCCGGAAATCTCGGAGGGCTGCTTATCCTTGGCATGCGTCATCTGCACGAGATCTAGATTGTGCATGGTCCATTGATGCCGCTCGGCGCGCGACTTCTTGCCCCGGAACACTTTGTCGACGGCGAGTCGCACATTTCCGTAGACCGTGAGCCAGGGCAGCAGACTATGGTTTTGGAAGACAATCGCCCGATCGGGACCGGGACTATCAACCTCGCGCTCTTCAAGCAAGATGACGCCTTCGGTTACGCCGGTGAGGCCGGCTACAAGGTTGAGAAGCGTTGACTTGCCGCAACCGGAATGGCCGATGATGGAGACGTACTGTCCACGCTCGATTGCCAGATCGACATCCTTCAACACTTCCGACGTCGTGCCGTTGCGCGAAAAACATTTCGTGACATGATCGATTTTGAGGTAGGAACGCGCCATGAGGCTCTCCTTTAATTTGCGACGGTGCCGCGCGTAACGAATCTGCCGATCGCACCCACGATGCGGTCGAGTACGAAACCAGTCACCCCGATGTAGCCGAGCGCGACTATGATGTCGGGCAGCCGCGAGGAATTCCAGGCGTCCCAGATGAAGAAGCCGATGCCAACACCACCGGTCAGCATTTCCGCTGCCACGATCGCGAGCCACGCGAGCCCTATTCCGATCCGCAGCCCGGTGAAGATATAAGGCGCGGCGGACGGGACCATGATCTTGGTGAAGAACTCAAACGGGTTGAGCCGAAGCACTTTCGCGACGTTACGGTAATCCTGCGGAATGTTTCGAACACCGACGGCGGTGTTGATGATGATCGGCCAGATGCTCGTGATGAAGATCACGAAAATTGCTGACGGGTTGCTGTCGCGGAATGCCGCGAGCGCGAGCGGCAGCCACGCGAGAGGGGGCACCGTGCGAAGGACTTGAAAGATCGGATCGAGCCCGCGCATCGCCCAGATGGATTGTCCGACGAGCGTGCCGAGGAGCACGCCGGCGACGGCGGCGAAGCCGAAGCCAACCATGACGCGCTGGACCGAGACCAGCACGCGCCAGCCAAGCCCTATATCCTGCGGTCCATTGTTGAAGAAAGGATGCTTGATCAGATCACCAGCTTCCGACCAAACGACGGTGGGGGATGGGAGGGTGGCGCCCGGCCGCGAGCAAAGAATCTGCCAGGCGATCAGGATCAATATGAAAGTGATCAACGGCGGCACGAGATTGCGCCGCGCGGATCGAAACATTGATCTCACAAACGGCATCTCAATGAGAGGGACGTGCCGCCTATCGCCGACGGATGATTGGATCGAAGTCTCTACGGCCGCCGTTGCGGTGCTTGAGTCTTGTGGCGAGCCGGTAAAGGACATGGGAATCTCCGTCGTTCGTTGAATTCTTGAGTCTGGGGCGTCATGCGACCCGCTTGATCGCAAGGCTTTTCAGATATTCGGAAGGGTTTGCCGGATCGAAGACCTTTCCGTCGAAGAAGGTCTCCTTGCCGCGCGACGTTGATTTCGGCACGTCAGCCGCGCTCGCATTAAGCGCCTTGGCGGCATCGCGCCAAAGATCCTCGCGGTTGACCTTATCGACCAGCGCCTTGATATCGGTCGAAGGTTCGAACTTGCCCCAACGGATATCCTCGGCCACGAACCATGTATCATGGCTCTTGAACGGATAGGACACCCCGCCCGCCCAGAATTTCATCTGCAGGCCAGTGCCTTTTGCAACCCGGCCATTGCCGTAGTTGATATCTCCCTTCAGCCGGCCGAGCACGTCGGCGGTGGGAACGTTGAACCATTGGCGCTTACCGAGAATTGCCGCCATTTCTTCTTTGTTTTCAGTTTTGTCGCACCATTGCTGCGCTTCCATCACGGCCATGAGAACGGCCTTCGCGGCTTTTGGATTTTTATCGACCCAAGCGGCCCGCATACCGAGTGCTTTTTCGGGGTGCCGCTTCCAGATTTCGCCCGTCGTGCAGGCTGTAAATCCAATTCCCTGGTTGACGAGTTGCTCGTTCCACGGCTCGCCGACACAGAAGGCATCCATATTGCCGACCTTCATATTGGCCACCATCTGCGGCGGCGGCACAACGATCGTGGATACGTCCTTGTCGGGGTCGATGCCGCCGGCGGCGAGCCAATAGCGGATCCACAAATCATGGGTGCCGCCCGGGAACGTCATGGCGATCTTCACATCCTTGCCGTCGGCTTTCTTCTTGGCGAAGATCTCTTTTAGCGGCGCGGAATCGAGACCGGCTTTTGAATCCTTATATTCATTGGAAACCGAGATTCCCTGGCTGTCGTAATTGAGCCGCGCGAGGAGATACATCGGCACCGGCACGTTGTTTTGCGTGACCTTGCCGGCCGAGATCAGATAGGGCATCGGCGAGAGGATATGTGCCCCGTCAATCCCATTTGACTCCGAGCCAAGGACGAGATTGTCCCGCGTAGCGCCCCACGAAGCTTGCTTATTGACTTCGACGCCGGTCAGCCCATGCTTATCGAACAGACCTTTTTCCTTGGCGATGATCAGGGGGGCGGCATCGGTCAGTGCGATGAAGCCGAGGACCACTTTCGTCACCTCAGGGCCGGCTGTTTCGGCGAAAACACCGGCCGGAAACGCGCTCTGCGCGGCCAGGGTGAGCGCGGCGGTGCCGCCAAGGCTAGCGGTCGAACCAATGAATGAGCGGCGTGTCAGTCCGGCCACTTCGGTCAGAGTCTTAGCGTTCATACGTTGGCTCCTTGCCAAAAAAAAGCCGCTGGCGGACCCACACAGAGTGAAGGCCAGTCAGCGGCGTTGCTGGATGCCCAGGCCCATCATTGGACCCAGAAAAGACCGTAGGGAGCCGGTCTGTGGTTATAGAGAAGCAAGCTATGTGCCAAACCTCCTACGCGGCATTCTCCCCTCTTGCGGGTTTGACAAAGCATCGCATCCATCGTGCTGCAGGTTGATTTATCAAGCCGCAATCTGCTCAACCACTACCCGCGCCGCATACTTATTGTGCAGTGCATGAAATTTAATCGTTCGTCCCGCTGGGGTTCAGGGACGCAAGGTAAGAGGGGATGTCATTCGCGGAAAACACAGGAGCGTCGAAGACGGCGGGCGTGGCGGCGTGGTTCGGCGGGATCGAGGATCCTGGAGTTGGCTCGTAGACGGCCGCCGCCGCTGCCGCAAAAGCGTCCGAATACGTGATCTGTCCAGCTGCCACCATCTGGGCATAGAGCCAAAGTGCCTGGATTGGACTGGCTTTGATGGCCTCTTCATCGAGCCGCAAGCCGGTGGCGACGAGCGGAGAGGCCGACGGAGAGGCTGGATCTCCTAGGATTCTTTCGATTGTCGCGGCCGGAACATCTTGCCCAGCCGTTGCCGTAAGTAGCGTCACGAGGGCATTCCGGTTGCTTGACGACGACGCCCAGCGCGATGCGCCGCCGATCGCTTCCACGAGGGCGCCGACCTCCTCTTTATGCGTACGCGCCCATTCTGTCCGGAAGGCCAATACCTTTTCTGGGCAATCGCGGACAATATCGGTGCCTTGATGAAGGATGATCCCGGCGCCCGCCGCCACCGCGACCGAATTCCAGGGCGCCCCGACACAAAAACCGTCCAATTGTCCCTTGCGTAAGGTCTCGGCCATGAAAGGGGGAGGCACGACAACAAGTCTGACATCTTCGTCCGGATCAATGTGACCGGCCCGCAACCACAGGCGCAATTGGTAATGATGACTGGAAAAGGGAAAAACATGGCCAAATGTGAGTTGCGGCTCCGCCTTTTCGCGGCGCCGTGCCATGATCCTAGCAAGCGCCCTGGCGGTGACGCGGGGATCGGACATATCGCCCTGCACCTCACGCAGCAGAGCTTCAAATAGGGCATTTGAGACCGTGAAGGCATTTCCGTTCAGGCCAAGGGCTACCGGCGCTATCAACGGCGCCTCGATTTGTCCGGCGCCGAGCGAGACCGCAATGGCGGCCGGCGCCAGCATATGTGCCGCGTCGAAATGGCCCGCGACGAGCTTGTCACGGATATTGGCCCAGGAGGATTCGGCAATGAGTTCAATGCCGAGCCCGTATTTACCGGTCAGATTCTGGGCTTTTACGACGTGAAGCAACGCAGCGTCCGTGAGAGGCACATATCCGATCCGCAGCCTTTGCGTCATCCCAATAACTCCGCGGCGGTGATGATGGACCGTGCAACGTCGGCGATCTTTTTGCCTTCATTCATCGCCACCTGGCGCATGAGGGCGTAGGCTTGCTCTTCCGGAATCGACTTGGCGCGCATGACCAGTGCCTTGGCCCGGTCGATGACTTTCCGGTCCTCGAGCTGTGACTTTGCCGTTTCAAGTTCCTTCTTGAGCTTGGCAAAGGCGTTGAACCGGCTGATCGTCGTGTCAAGAATCGGCTTCACCCGGTCACTGCGGAGGCCATCGACAATATAGGCCGAAACTCCTGCATCGATCGCGGCATCGATCATCCCCGTGTCGGAGCGGTCGACGAACATGGCGATCGGCCGGGCGACCGAACGGCTCATTTTGAACATTTGTTCGAGCACGTCGCGGCTCGGGCTTTCAAGATCGATCAGGATGACATCGGGATCGATCGCGTGAATACGATCGAGAAGGTCCGCCGTATCGTCGATGTGCGTGACGCTCATGTGGCCAGCCGCGCGCAAGCCTTCCTCGAGAATCGCCGCGCGCAGCGGATTCTTGTCGATAACGGCAATGCGCAGATCCCGGCTCAACAAAGCTCCCTAAGTCGATGATTTCCAACTAGCACGTAGCGGGCCAGGAGAGGTTTCGGTTTGGCGGACCGGACGGTGGCCATGAAGTGCTGGCGCGCGTGTCGAGCCGAATTGACTTGATTTGCAGGTTTCCCTTATAAGACGCGCAACCGCAACCAATGGGGTCCGTCCTTGCTAGGGAGGAAGCATTGGCTGCGCCGCCATCGTTTGGCGGTTTCGATGCTGATGCCGGCCGAGACTTGAAATATTCAGTCTTGCTGGAACGGCTTTTTTTGCGTTATTGGGACTGAAATTGGAGCGGCGCGGTGAAGCGGACTTACCAACCTAGCAAGCTTGTGCGCAAGCGCCGGCATGGATTTCGTGCCCGGATGTCAACCGTTGGAGGCCGCAAGGTCATCGCGGCACGGCGCGCGCGCGGCCGCAAACGGCTGTCCGCGTGAACCCTCCGGGGATTTTGCACGCGAGTTTTTGGTGTTCCTTTAGGTGCTCCTGACAGACATCGAATACGGCGAGGTTTCCAACTAGCATTTGCGTCTCAGACACCAATTCGTGCGGCTTCATAGCCCCGGCTCTTGGATGGGGCCGCGCTGGCCAAGCGCGCATCGGCAGCTTGACAATTATGCTTCGTCACTCAAGCGTCACAAAGAAGCGTGTGTAAAATATGGCGCAGAAACAAACATGTAGTGCAATAAAAACTGCTGCCACTTGATCTGGGGAAATGTCTTGGACGAGCCGCATGGAGGCGCCGTGGCCGTGCCGGAACGTCTGAGACGGCGAGCGGACTTCCTCCGCGCCGCGAAGGGAAAGCGCTTTCACGCTCGCGGATTGACTCTGCAGGCGGCACCGCGCGTTTTGCCGGCGCTGGGTACCCTCAATCAAAGCGGCGATCAGCATAACACCACGCCCTATGAGGATTCGCCACCACGGTTTGGGTTCACCATCACCAAGCAATTCGGAGGGGCGGTCCAGCGTAACCTCATCCGCCGCCGTCTTAAGGAAGCTTTGCGACTGATCGAACCTCTTCCGGCGCGGCGCGGCCATGATTATGTCATCCTCGCACGGCCAGAGGCACTTGCGATGTCCTTTGTGGCCTTGCAGGGTGAAATCATGCGAGCGCTCGGCAAGATCGATACAGATAAAAACCCGCCGCGAATGCGCCAGGCTCACCGCCGCAACAAACCCGTTTCCGGTGGTGCCGGCGAGGCACGCCACAAGAGTTCAAAAGGCAGGACACCCAAGGGATGAATCAAGAAACCAAGAACATCATTCTCGCAACCTGCCTGTCGATCCTTGTCGTCCTTGGCTGGGAAACGTTTTATGCCGGTCCGCAACTCGAAAAGGAGCGTCAGCGCTTAGCGCAAATGCACGCGCGAGACGCCTCAGGAGCGCAAACAACCGGGCAGGCGGGCAATTCCTCAAACAGAACGGGCTCCGGCGTCCCGGTGCAAACCAGCGAGCAGGAACCGAAAAAAACTCGCGCCGACGCGCTGGCCGAGAGTCCCAGGATTAAGCTCGACGCGCCCGCCATTTACGGATCGATTGCGCTTAAAGGCGCGCGGCTCGACGACGTTGTCTTAAAGCATTACCGGGAAACCGTCGATCCCCACAGCCCAGACATCGTCTTGCTCTCGCCGGCAAGTTCATCCCATCCCTATTACGTCGAGGGAGGCTTCATCACGGATCCGAACGCGACTCTTGTTCTGCCGGGACCGGAAACGCTCTGGCAGGCGGATCATGACGTTCTGACGGAGACCGCACCCCTGACGCTGACCTATGACAACGGGCAGGGTCTTGTGTTCCACCGCAAGATCGCCGTCGATGACCGTTATATGTTTACGGTGACCGATAGCGTTGAAAATAAATCAGGGCAGCCGGTTACGCTTCACCCTTATGCCTTCGTCAAGCGCCACGGAAAGCCGGTTTCCGCTGGGTATTCCATCCTCCACGAAGGCTTTGTCGGAGTCATCGGCGATTCAGGCGTACAGCAAATAAGGTACGAAAAGATCGAAAAGGAAGATCGCGGGACGAAGAGTTTCTCCGGCAGCGGCGGTTGGATCGGGTTGACCGACAAATATTGGGCGGCGGCCGTCATTCCCGATCAGGCCAACCCCGTCGAGGCAAGCTTTTCGGGCGTGATCGGCGCTGCCCCGATTTACCAGTCAGGTTTCGTCGACTCTGATGCAAAGACAGTTGCGCCGGGAACGACGAGTGAATTCACGTCCAGAGTCTTTGCCGGTGCCAAGGAGACCGATACGCTCGACAGATATCAGGCCAATTTTGGGATCAAGAAGTTCGATCTTCTGATCGATTGGGGGTGGTTCTATTTTATCACCAAGCCGATGTTCCGGCTGTTGCACCTGATCTACGGGTTTGTTGGCAATTTCGGCGTTGCGATCTTGATCATCACGGTTGTATTTAAAACACTCTTTTTCCCGCTGGCCAATCGCAGCTATCGAGCAATGGCTAAGATGAAGTTGATCCAGCCGCAAATCCTGGCTCTTCGCGACCGCTTCCCCGACGACAAGCACAAACAGCAGATGGAAGTGATGGCGCTTTACAAGCGCGAAAAGATCAACCCGCTCTCTGGCTGCTTGCCGGTGCTGATCCAGATTCCAGTATTTTTCGCGCTTTACAAGACGCTTGTCTTAACGATCGAGATGCGGCAGGCGCCATTTTTCGGCTGGATCAAGGATCTCTCGCAGCCCGATCCGACGAATGTTTTCAGTCTGTTCGGTCTCATCCCCTATGATCCGACGCAAATTCCCGTCTTCGGGCCTTATCTCGCCATTGGCGCATGGCCGTTGATCATGGGCATTACGATGTTCCTTCAGATGAAGGTGAACCCGGAGCCGGCCGATCCGGTGCAAAAGCAAGTTTTTACCTGGATGCCGGTCCTTTTCACATTCACCCTCGGCACCTTTGCCTCTGGACTCGTCATCTATTGGAGCTGGAATAATATACTGTCGGTCATTCAACAAACGACCATCATGAAGCGGGCCGGAGTGAAAATAGAACTGTGGGACAATTTGACCGGTATATTTCGCAAGAAAGCGACAACGACAACCTGAGTCGAAAAAGCGTGAAGGATTTGGCGATCGCACAACCCGACTTCGTGGAGATCGGCCGCAAGCTTTTCGCTGGGGAATGTGGTTTCGTATGGGCGGCAGCGAGTGCCGCTCAATTGCCGCCCCTAGGGCCGCCGGAGATCGCCTTCGCGGGACGGTCAAACGTCGGGAAATCCTCACTGCTCAATGCGCTGACCTGTAGGAAAACCTTGGCCCGGACGTCGCATACGCCGGGGCGCACGCGCGAACTCAATTTTTTCTCGCTCGGCAATGGCGTGGACAGTGCAAAACTCCGCCTCGTGGATATGCCTGGATATGGTTACGCGGCGACGTCAAAGGAAAAAGCCGCGTCCTGGAGCGTCCTGATCGAAGAGTTTTTGCGCGGACGGGCATCCTTATTGCGCGTTTTCCTCCTCATCGATGGCCGACATGGTGCGAAACCGATCGACTTGGATATGCTCGATCTTCTCGATCGCTCTGCTGTTTCCTACCAGATTGTTTTGACGAAATGGGACGACGTGGCAGCGGCTGAGCGGGAGCAGCGCCTTGCGGCAACCCTCGCCCTCATCGCCAGGCACCCCGCCGCCTATCCAGAAGTGGTGTTCACCTCGTCACGCGGGGGCGAAGGTATCGCCGAGTTGCGCAGCGCGATAGCAAGGCTGCTTTTCGAACGCGGCACTTGACGCCATTTAGACCGAGCTCGAGCGCTGTCACGGCGCCTGTTCCTCTATTCGTCGCCGAGGCTGCCATTTGCATCGGCAAGCGCGGCGCCGACTTCTAGGCCAAGGTCATCCATGCTTGTTTCCTCGACAACGTTGATCGCTTCCCCCTTGGCCTGGCGCTCGGCCTCCGTCGCGGAACGCGCGACATTGACGGAGATGAGGGCTTCGATTTCGGGATGCAAATGCACTGGCACTTCGTGGAGACCCAGCGATTTGATCGGCGCTTTCAGAACGATCTGATTGCGCATGGCGCTGAACCCGCCGGCCGTGACCGCGTCGGTGATGTCACGCGGCGAGACAGAACCATAAAGATGACCCGTCTCGCCCGCTTGCCGGATGATGACGAAGACTTGGCCGTTAAGTTTTTCAGCGACAGCCGATGCCTCTTGCCGCGATTCGAGATTGCGGGTTTCGAGCTGTGCGCGTTGACTTTCGAAGCGGGTCTTATTGGCTTCCGTCGCGCGCAGGGCTTTTCCGCCGGGCAGTAAGTAATTGCGGGCGTAACCGTCCTTCACCCGGACGGTATCTCCCATCTGGCCGAGTTTCCCGACGCGCTCAAGCAGAATAATTTCCATTACATGGCCTTTCAAGTTGCTGTTGAATTTTCAATTTCAGGGATTGGGCTCGGTGGCCTTTTTCTTGCGGTCGCGTAAGGAGAAAGCCGTGTCGAGAATGCCAACGACAACCAGAGCCAGCAAAAATACGAGCCAAGTCACGGGGATGGCGAGGCCAACATAAATCGCCGCGAGCACAGGAATCCGGAAGCTCGATCCGCGCGTCAGATAGTGGGCCACGGCAAGACCGAGCAGGGCATAAGCAACGCCGAGCGTCGTCGCGACAATGACGATGATAAGGCCGGGAAGACCGCCCAAATAGGGGCCTATCGCAGCGGCAAGGCCAAACACCAAAAGATAGATTCGCGGGAGTCGCAATTCCCAAGCTATGTCGGGCCATGGGCGGGGAAGCTGCCCTGAAAGTTGTGCCACGCGTCCGGCAAGCCAAAGATTGAGAATCATCATGATGAGGCTGCACCCGGCCACCATTGGCGCCGCTGCCAGAACCGTGGCGTGCGCCAAGCTTTTCGCATCGACGCCCTTCGGAAGCTGCATCCGGGAGCCAATCAGCTGGTCGACGACTGGAGCTATGTCCGCCGTGAGCCGTTCAACCGCTATATCGAATCCGCCGTACTCAGAGCTGACGTAAATCGCAAGGGCGACGCCAATCGTGGCGCACAAAGAGGTGGCATAGGAAAGAACACGTTCAAGCGGACAATATTCGCGAGCGAAAAAACTTCCGACTCGGGTCGTGACAACCCAATTAGGACTGCCCTTCACCCTGCTAAGTACAGCAAGAAGACTGAGCCAAAACGCAGGCAGAGCAAGGAAAAAAAGGAACGTCAGCCCGGCGAGAGCCGCTGAGTCGAGGTTGCCGAATTTCTCGTGCGCATAAAAAAGGATCGAGACAGTAAACGTAGCTGAAACAACCGCAGTAGCGCCAGCAATGGTGCCATAGCCGAGCATCGCGATCATGATCGGAAGCGGAGAGAGATTGGCGAGGATCTCCGCGGGAATTGTCTCGCGGGTGGCGACGCTGCATAAAACGGCCGCTGCGATACCCGCCCCGATCCCGATGGCGACAGCTGGACCCAATTTCTTCAAACGCTTCTTCATCATGCCTTGCTGTCCCGCTTGAACGCGGTTAGGGCCATCGGAGAAGTTAAGTCTCCGTTGATCCCAACAAAAACCGCGCGGCCTCACCGCGCGGCCTGTGATCTGCTTCTTTTAGTAGAGTGGATAGTAGAACAGTTCCACCTTGGTGGAAATATCCCACAAGCGGATGCTTGGCCTGTCAGAGCACGAGATCAACGAATGACGTAAGGCAACAATCCAAGAAACCTGGCACGTTTGATCGCCTTGGCCAATTCACGCTGCTTTTTAGCCGAAACAGCGGTAATCCGCGAGGGAACAATCTTTCCCCGTTCGGAAATGTACCGCGAAAGAAGGCGGGTATCCTTATAGTCGATCTTAGGCGCGTTCGGTCCGGAAAACGGGCAGGTTTTGCGGCGGCGGAAAAAAGGCCTGCGGGGGGCAGCGGCGGTGGTCATCAGTAGCTAGCCTCCTCGATAGCGGCAGACTCGTCGCGCGGGCGTCGCGGGCCTCGGTCGCCACGATCGGGGCGCGGTCCGCGGCTGCGGTCACCCCGTTCCGGGCGATCCCCGCGGTCGTCGTCGTCGCGCTTGCGCATCATCGCCGATTGGCCCTGCTCCAAAGCTTCGACACGGATCGTAATGAAGCGGAGAATGTCCTCGTTGATCCCCATCTGGCGTTCCATTTCGGTGAGCGCTGCGGGCGGGGCATCGATATTAAGGAGTGAGAAATGCGCCTTCCGGTTCTTCTTGATCCGGTAGGCCAGGGATTTCACACCCCAATATTCGACTTTCTCGACCTTGCCGCCGAAACTTTCGATAATGGCCGTGAATTGCGCCGTAAGAGTTTCCACCTGCTGGGCGGAAATGTCCTGACGTGCCAGATAGATATGCTCGTAAAGAGCCATGCAACAGCCTTTCTTTTTTAGTCGCCGCGACGCCCCAGCGCGGAGCCCTTCGAGCCCGGAAAGGCTCGAGCAGCAAACGAAGGCGGGGACACTGGAAAGCGGATCGAATGATCCTGCCCGCGTAGCGAGCTTCCGTTCAGCCCCCGGCTAGAGCCGCGGAACGTGCTTTATACAAGGATTTTCAATGGAGGCAAGGTGCGTTCTGGATCGCCTCAAAGCGGCATCGTTAACAAGTTCAGCCAGGTCCTAAATGCAGGGACCCCATTGGCCATTCGCGTGGATACGCCAGGATTTCAAGCCTGCCTTGGCGACGACGATGCGCCCGCTTTTTGCCATTGCGACCAAATGTTTGAAAACGAGCGGCGTCAGCCAGGCGAACGGCTTTTCAGGATCGCAGACGGCGCGATATTCATCGGAATCGGGATCTTCCATCAAAATCGTACCGGTGCGATCCGGGCGCAAACGCGGACCGAGGCTCCGTTCGCCCTTCCACGCGCACTCGTAGTCGCGGCAAACTTGCGGCCTCGTCATATAGATTCCGCAACCGCCGGACCCCGATGTCAGGCAATTTTCGCATAATTTTCCGGCGGTTTTCGTGAGCTCTGTAATCTCGAGAACTTTGCAGCAAAGGCTGCATTCACCGCAGGCTTTTCCTGGGATTGCAAGCATGAATTCCTCGTGACAGCCCGATTCGATGATCTTAATTTTGAAATTGGAAAGTCGCCCGCGCAAGAGGAATCGAAACGGACCTTAAGAATTTTCGGTCTGGTGCGGTCTAAGCGGCGAGCACGCGGGCGTTCACTCGTCGGCGTCCCCCCGCCAAAGCAGCTTGTGAGCTCCTTTCTGATTCAGCTTCCTCACACGTTAAAGCGCTTCCCGATCACGTGGAATCACGTGATCGAAAAGGAAACGTTCAATTTCAAAGAGTTGGAGCGTGTCCTGATCGAAAAAGTCGAGCAACTTTTTTGGGACATGCTCTAGACTCTGGTAAAAAAAGCTTCTTAAGGCCGCTTTCGGATTAGTTGCTCGGATGTAATTGCAATCATGAGAACGTGGGTGCCGAGCAAAGCCAGGGCGGTCCCCGTTAACCCGTGCGAAGCGGCACCCACGTAACAAGCGGCAATGCCGATCACGCTCAGTACCGCGAAGGCGTCAGAAACTATGACATGCCGATTGATTGAGGAAAGAGGCACAAACAGCGCCGCCCAAATCATTTCCGCACCGACAGAGAAAACCAGAAGTGTAAAAAAAGGCTCCTCTGCCACTAGCCTTCCATTTGTCCAACGCTCGATAATGAAATTGCCCGCGTAAATCGTAAAGATTACATAAATGAGGGTCCCCGTCGCAACGAGCGCGAGATGAATCTTGAGGATATAAAAAAAGCGAGAGACGTCGTTCATGCCAAAGAGACGAGAATATTCAGGCATAAGAGAAAAATTCACCATATTCATGGCCGATGTTCCGAGCCTGACGAGCGTACGCGAAGTCGAGAATACAACAACTTGAGCCGGGCTGGAAATCAAGCCGAGAATCACAACTGGACCTTGGATCAGCAGTGCCGTTCCAATCGGAACGAACATATAACTCATCGACGGATGGGCGAGATGTTTGATTTCCTTCTGTGAGCAAAACGACCAGCCGAGCCGCAACCATGGTGCGATTGATTGCAGCCAAACGAATATCGCGGCCGTAAAGACCAAGCGATTGACCAGCATGGCTATCGCTGCCATCACGGGATCGCCGCCAAGTAACGCGGTGGCGGCGATCACCGCGGCTTCGCCAAGCCTCGAAGATGCGGCCCAGATTGTTTCCGCGGCCGGCTTCCCTGCGGCGCGGGCCGCAGCATGGAGAAGTTGGAAATACTGAAAACAGGCGATGTTCAATGTAAAAAGAAAAAGTATGAGTTTTGCGTCGCTTTCAAGCATCGGATCCAAAGCGAAAATCGAACCAAGCCGAATCGAAACAATTAAAACAGTCGCTAAAAGCGTGACAGCGGCAACGATGACGTTGAGCAGCATGAAGACGCTTTGATAGGTGACGAGCGCACCCTGACGGTCGCCGCTCGCCGCTTTCATCGTCATTTCGTTTTTGGCAATGAAGGTAAAGCCAAAATCACTTAGCGTCAGATAGGCCAAGAGCGCCGACAGAAGAAGCCAGGCGCCATAGCGCTCGATCCCCCAAGCATGCAGTAGGATTGGCACGAGACCGATCTGCGCGGCAATGGTGACGACTTGTCCATAAACATTTGCGCCAAACGTAAAGCCAACGCGCTTAAACGAACCTGAAGAGGACATGCTAATCAACCAATGCTGCTAAACGGACGGATGTCATGATCGTCTCGACGAAAGGCGAGCCTTGCCGCGCGTTCACGGCGCGGCTAAAGAATTGATGGAATACGCACGCGGCGGGATCATGGCAAAGGCTAGCGGGAAGATCACGGATTCTGTGCTGTCGCTCGGTCTTGGGTCCTAAAAATGCTGCTATTCCAACCGCATCAAAAGATCCCTTGCGTCCACTTGCTGACCAGGCGCAACCAAAATCTCGGCGATTTTACCATCGCTCGGCGCGTGCAGCACGGTCTCCATCTTCATGGCCTCCAGCGTGGCGACGACATCTCCTGACTTGACATCTTGACCGGGCCGGACGGCGACGATCGAAATCGAGCCGGGCATGGGCGCGGCGACATGCAATGGATTGCCATCCTCGGCTTTGCGGCGCGCGACGAGTGTCACGGCAGCCGCGCGATTCAGCACTTTGATAATCCTGGGCTGACCGTTCAGTTCGAAGAAGACCTTGACCTGTCCCTCCTCATCGGTCTCGGCGATGGTCATCAAAACCAGCACGAGAGTCTTGCCTGGCTCTATCTCGATGGCGATTTCGCTCCCAAGTTCCATGCCATAGAAAAACACAGGCGTTGGCAGGACGGAAACCGGACCGTAGCGGCGGATCGTTGCTGCGAATTCCGTGAAGACTTTAGGGTACATAAGATAGGAGGCGAGTTCGTCTTCGTTCAGCTGCCGGCCGCACGCCCGTTCGGCTTCGGCACGGACGGTGTCGAGGTCAGCCGGGGCGAGCAGCGAGCCTGGTCGCGCGGTAATCGGTTTTTCTCCCTTGAGCACCTTCGTCTGTAGGGCCTTCGGCCAGCCGCCTGGCGGCTGACCAAGATCGCCTTTCAGCATCTCGACGACCGAAGCGGGGAAGGCGATGTCCCGTGCCGGATCGAGTACGTCGTCCGGTGTCAAATCCTGGCTCACCATCATCAATGCCATGTCGCCGACGACCTTCGAGGAAGGAGTTACCTTGATGATGTCGCCGAAAAGATCATTCGCCGCGCGATAGGCCGTGGCGACCTTGTCCCAGCGTTTGTCAAGCCCGAGGGCGCGTGCCTGCTCCTTGAGATTGGTGAATTGGCCGCCCGGCATTTCGTGGAGATAGACCTCGCTGGTGCCGGTCTTGAGGTCGCTCTCGAAGGCCGCATATTGCAACCTCGCAGCCTCCCAATAGGCGCTGAGTTGGCGGATCACGACAGGGTCAAGTCCGGTATCGCGGTTACCGTGGCGCAAGGCTTCGACGATCGAACCAAGGCAGGGCTGCGATGTCGTGCAAGACATGGTATCGATTGCTGCATCCGCCGCATCGACACCGGCCTCAGCTGCGGCCAAGACAGTCGCCGCCGAAATCCCCGAGGTATCATGGGTGTGCAAATGCAGCGGCAGACCGCAAGCCTCCCGCAAAGCCTTGACCAGCACGCGCGCTCCCGAAGGCCGCAGCAAGCCTGCCATATCCTTGATCGCAAGGATATGGCAGCCTGCTCTCTCCAGTTCCTTGGCGACGCCGACATAATAGGCGAGCGAATATTTGGCGCGGTCAGGATCGAGAATATCGCCTGTGTAGCAGATAGCGCCCTCGGCGAGCTTGCCTGTCTCGCAAACGGCATCGATCGCGACACGCATATTCTCGACCCAGTTGAGGCAATCGAAAATACGGAAGAGATCAATGCCGTGGGCGGCGCGGCGAACAAAATATTTCACGACATTGTCGGGGTAATTGGTGTAGCCGACGCCATTGGCGCCGCGCAGCAACATCTGGGTTAAAAGGTTTGGCGCCCTCTCTCGCACAAGGGCGAGGCGCTCCCACGGATCCTCCGAGAGAAATCGCATCGCGACGTCGAAAGTCGCGCCGCCCCAGCATTCGAGCGAGAGCAGTTGCGGCAAGCCCATTGCATAGGCTCCGGCGACCGCAGCGATGTCCTTTGTGCGCATGCGCGTCGCGAGCAGTGACTGATGGGCATCCCGCATGGTGGTATCGGTCATAAGGAGACGGGTCTCGGCTCGCATCCATGCCGCGAAACGTACCGCGCCGAGCTTTTCAAACAACTGGCGCGTCCCATCAGGGGTATGACCGGGTGCGAATTGAGGTACGACCGGCTCGCGCGCTACGGCCGGGGGGCGGGCCCGGTCACGGGTTTCGGGATGGCCGTTGACGGTGACTTCGGCAATCCACGTCAGGAGTTTTGTCGCCCTGTCCTTGCGTTTCTTGAAATCGAACAAGGACGGTGTTTCGTCAATGAACCGCGTTGTATAATCGCTGGCGATGAATCGCGGATGGTTGATGATATTGTGCAGGAAGGCGAGATTGGTGGTCACGCCGCGAATGCGATATTCGAGAAGCGCGCGGTCCATTCTGCGGATCGCTTCTTCCGGCGTCGACGCCCAGGCGGTGATTTTTTCGAGCAACGGGTCGTAGTAACGGGTGACGACGGCACCCGAATAGGCCGTGCCGCCATCGATGCGGATACCAAATCCCATCGCTCCCCGGTAAGCGGTGATGCGGCCGTAATCGGGTATGAAATTGTTTTCGGGATTCTCCGTGGTAATCCGGCACTGCAGTGCATGGCCGGAGAGGCGGATTAACTCCTGCGGCGGAATCCCGGTTTCTTCCGGAAAGCCAATCCGCTTGCCTTCCGCAATCCGGATCTGTGCCTTCACGATGTCGAGACCCGTAACGACTTCCGTCACGGTATGTTCGACCTGGACGCGCGGATTGACCTCGATAAAATAGTATTTTCCGGTGTCCACATCCATCAAGAATTCGACCGTGCCAGCGCCGGCATAATGAGCGGCGCGCCCGAGTTTTAGGGCGGACTCGCAGAGGCCGTGGCGCGCCGCGTCGTCGAGATAGGGGGCAGGGGCCCGCTCCACCACTTTCTGGTTGCGGCGCTGGATCGAACAATCGCGCTCGAAGAGGTGCACGAGGTTGCCGTGCTTATCGCCAAGAATCTGTACCTCGACATGGCGAGCCCGGCGGACAAGCTTTTCGAGATAAACTTCATCCTTGCCAAAGGCGCTCTTCGCCTCCCGTTTGCCGCTGAGGACGGCATCGAGGAGCTTGTCCTCGTCCTCGATTGGCCGCATGCCGCGGCCGCCGCCTCCCCAGGAGGCCTTGAGCATGACGGGGTAGCCAATCTCGCGCGCAAGGCGCTTCACTTCCTCGGGATTGTCCGGGAGAGGGGGCGTCGCCGGCATGACCGGCACGCCACAGGACACCGCAAGGTTGCGCGCCGCCACCTTGTTCCCGAGATCACGCATGGTCTGCGGGCTAGGGCCGACGAAGATAATCCCCGCTTCCGCGCAAGCTTCGGCGAATTCAGGACTTTCTGATAAGAATCCGTAGCCAGGATGGATCGCGTCGACCTTGGCTTCCTTGGCGACCCGGATGACCTCTTCGACGGACAGATAACCTTCGAGCGCCCCTTTGCCGGCGCCGACTTGATAGGCTTCGTCAGCCTTAAAGCGGTGCAGCGAAAGCTTATCCTCTTCAGCAAAGATCGCAACCGTCTCAATTCCAAGTTCGGTTGCCGCGCGGAACACACGAATCGCGATTTCTGAGCGATTGGCGACAAGCAAACGGTGAATTCGGCGCATGGACACTCACTTAGGGCCGGAGAATATCACTGACCATTCCCTGCAAATCATGCACCAGCAGGCACGGTCAATGGAAATAGACGCTTGCATGTATGAACTTTTTCGCATTTTGTTCTGGAAATCAAATCCCGTACCAGTGAATCAACCCTATTTGCCCTCTGAAGCGGCATTTATTTGTCCTTACTGAGGATGCGGCCCAGCGAGGGTTTTCCAAGATTTGAGGCATTTTGCTTCAACGTGCATCACGATATATGCCTTGCCTCGCTATGGGATAGCTTTGCACCTCAATTTCGTCATGGGGCGGGGAATGAGAAATCGTGCCCGCCAATCAGCCCTCCGGGAGGACGTCATGCAATCAAAGAAAGAAGAAACGCGGCAGCGCTCAACTGCCTTTTACCTGCTGTATGTGCCGAGTGCCGTGATTGTGGCGATCGTGGTCGGTTGGTCGATTTTTTGGTATGTTGCCTCACATCAGACGGCGGCCGCCGTCACCAATTGGATGACGCAAGAGGCGAAAGCCGGACGCATCTGGACCTGTCCGGACCAGAAAACGAGGGGGTTTCCCTTTGCCGTTGAGGTCTCTTGCGCAAACCTGCGCTTCCAAGGAATACTCCTTGACAAGACGTCAACGGGCACCGTGCGCGGTTTTCATGTTACCGCGCCCCTCCTGCGCAATGACAATTTGATTGCTCGCATTGAATCGCCGTTTACGGCCCAAACGAACGATGGAACCTACGATCTAACGCTGCAATGGTCGGAATTATACGTCGAACTCGATGGGCCGCCAGGCACGTTCGACAGGGTCGCCATCGCCGGCACCGATGTCTCATTGCAAGGGAGAGTGGGCGGCGCCGGCTCCCTGGAGGGAAAGTTTGGCGAGATTCACAGCAGTTTCATGCCAACACAAGACCGCCACGATAACTCGTACGATTTTGTGGTTTCGTTTAATGACGGCTCAATTCCGGCGCTCAACACTCTTTTGGATTCACAGCTTCCTATTTTCATGCAATTGGGGGGCACGATTTCGCAGGCGGCTTTCGGTGGCGTACAAACACTCCCCGAATTTTTTGAAAAATGGCGTTCGGCGGATGGCCACATCGATATTACCAGCGGCCGGCTCACGAGCGGCGGTGTTCTCGTTGAAGTCAAGGGCGGCCTTGGCCTAGATGACGAGCATCGCGTTCATGGCAATCTCGACGCTGGCTTTGCGGGGTTCCAAAAGGCGTTTCGACAGCTCGGTATCGATCCTGGCCTCATCACTGCGGGTCAGTTCCTTTCGGGGCTTTTGAGTAAGGGCGGTGACGTTCCTGGACGGCTCAATTTGCCGGTGAGTGTCTCCGAGGGCTTTTTGTCGGTTGGTCCAGTCCGGACTTCAATCCAGATTCCGCCCCTTTATTGAGCGCACGAACGGAGACGGAGCCGTCCAGCGAATTACGTCTCGGGCATCCGGCGGCCAAAGTCCGGCGCGGCGGTTTCCTGTCCCTGTTCGATGATGCCGCGCCGGATCGCCCTCGTTCGTGTGAAAAGCTCGAAAAGGCCATCGCCATCACTGTTGCGAATCATGCGCTGAAGGGCGCTGAGGTCCTCGTTGAAACGGCCGAGCATTTCGAGAACAGCCGCCTTATTGTTGAGAAAAACATCGCGCCACATCGTCGGGTCGGAGGCGGCGATCCGGGTGAAGTCACGAAACCCGCCGGCGGAAAACTTAATGACTTCGGATTGCGTCACTTCCTCGAGGTCAGCGGCGGTGCCGACAATATTGTAGGCGATGAGATGCGGCACGTGACTGGTAATTGCCAGCACCAGATCATGATGCGCGGGCTGCATGATTTCCACGTTCGAGCCGGCGCCGGACCAAAAAGCGGCGACGCGCGCAACGGCCTTAGGGTCGGTTCCTTCCGGGGGGGTCAGTATGCTCCAGCGATTGAGAAAAAGTGTCGAAAACCCGGCACGTGGACCCGATTGCTCGGTTCCCGCCACGGGATGCGCCGGGACAAAATGAACGGTGGCGGGCAGATGCGGAGCGACAGCCTTGATGATCGAGGCTTTGACCGAACCGACATCGGATAGAATCACACCCGGTTCAAGAAATGGGCCGATATTTTGTGCAATAGATCCCATGGCGCCGGGGGGAGCGCAAAGGATGACGAGGTCGGCGCCAGAGACCGCGGCCGCCGCCGTTTCAAAGACTTCGTCGGCGAGACCGAGTTCCTTGACCGTCTCCCGGACCGTGGCCGATGTGTCTGCCGCCGCGATCTCGCGCGCAAGTCCCTTGCGCCGGCAAACATGTGCCAGGGAGGAGCCGATCAACCCCATGCCGATGAGGGCGAGACGTTGGAACAGCGGCTCGCTCAAAGGCGTCCCAAGACCGTCAAGCACGCGCTCGGCTTTCTGATGCAACGAAATCCTTGAGGGCGGCGGCCACAAGACAATTTGCTTCATCGGTGCCAACAGTTAGCCGCAGACACTGCGGCAATCCATAGGCGCCGACCGCGCGCAGGATCAAGCCGCGGCCCAGAAGAAACCGGTCCGCCGCCCACGCCTGAGTCTCGCTGATGAAATGCAAAAGCAGAAAATTCCCGGCGCTCGGCGTGACCTTAATTCCGATTTCGGAAATTTCTTGGGTGAGCCACGCAAGCCAGGTGTTGTTATGGGAGATCGCCTTTTCAATGTGGCGGGCATCCCCCAGGGCCGCGACCCCGGCCGCGATCGCGCCGCCGCTTGTGTTGAACGGTCCGCGAATGCGGTTTAGCGCATCACATACGCTGAGCGGCGCATAGCACCATCCAAGCCTGAGCCCAGCGAGGCCGTATATCTTCGAAAACGTCCTTGTCATCACGACGTTTTCGCTGTCCGAGACAAGCTCTTCCCCCGGCGCATAATCCTCGCGCGTCGCATATTCAGCATAGGCCGCGTCGAGAACGAGAAGGACATGTCCGGGCAGATGGGTGGCGAGACGCTTGACTTCGCCGAACGGCAGATAGGTGCCGGTTGGATTGTTCGGATTGGCAAGGAAAACCATTTTGGTTCTAGGGCCGACAAGGGCAAGGATTTTATCCACGTCGGCCGTTAGATTCGTTTCGCCAGCAACGATTGGAACCCCGCCTGCAGCGAGAATTGCGATTTTGTAGACGAGAAAACCATGCTCGGTAAAAATGCCTTCATCGCCCGGACCAATATACGCCGAAGCGAGGAGGTGGAGGATTTCATCCGAGCCGTTCCCGCAAACGATGCGTGCCGGATCAAAGCCATGCTTGGTGCCAATTGCCGTACGCAGGACAATTGCGGCGCCGTCGGGGTAATCCTGAAGGCGATCGGCAAAACCGCGCAAGGCATCGCGCGCATGGGGTGACGGCCCGAGCGGCGTCTCGTTTGCCGAAAGTTTGAAAATCGTCGCGGCGCCGGGTGCCGAGCTTTGGCCCGGCACATAAGGATCGATGGCAAGCACGCCGGGCCGCGGCCGCGGCTGGGTCTCGATACCGGTGGTCGCAAGATTGATCATCCAAGCCAACTCCAGAGCAAAATCATTGCGCGGCAACCTTCTGGAGGCGGCTCACATCGCAACGTGCGGCGTGGCTGCCAATACTGGCCACCCTGGGTCCGGCGGCGCCGGATCCAATCAAAGTTTCGCGCCATTCATCGAAATCGCGACTGACTTCCACCGCGATCATCAAACACAGGCGAGACTCAGTTTTAAAGCGATCGAGAATTTCCACCCCAGAGCCCATTTGGCCGGGGAGGGTGCGATGCCCCAAATTTTCGGGGATTTCGACGTCATAGAGGACGACATCATGCACGGCCGCTTCGGCTAGCGGCTGGGCTATGATGAAAACCGGCATTCCGGCTGGATGGTCCGGCCGCTCGACAAAGGGCAGCCGGGCAATAATCTTGGGTGCCCCCGGTTCGGCGAGGCCGCGCCACCAAGGGCCTTCCGGTGCCAGGACTCGCACGACGCCAAGGTCGCCGCCGGATTTTGCCACGGCTTCGATGACCTGCGTAGCGCCTTGATGAGGTATATAGGGAACCGTAAAGCCGAAATGGAACCGGCAGCAGTCGCGCATCGCGGCGTCGCCGCTAGAAATGTCGGCATGGACGCAGTAGTTCGATTGGACAAAGGTAAAGGTCGAGATGATGATCCGCCAAATGCTTTCGACGGTGTCGAGCGGCAGCAGGCCCTGATGGCGGGAAACGAGTGCCCGCATCATGTCGGCCTCCCGGGCCGGCCGGAATGCCAGTCCGCCGCCCTGCCGCGCCTTGGCTTCGATCAGCCGGTGGATGATCTCGCCGCGCTCCATCAACAGTTGGTGCAGCGCCGCGTCGATTCGATCGATCTCGATACGAAGATCGGCCAGGGTCTCAAGACTGGATGGATCAATCATTTGGGCGGTTTCCAAGACATGCTCCGCTGTCTTAGAGCATTTTGAAGGGCGGTGTGAACCGGTTGGAGGTTGAAAAACCAACTTCGGCAAGTTTGGTCACGGTGTCCGGGCAGGCAAAAAGCCAAGCTCCACCATGTTCCAGATGATGATCGCGGCGAGCAAAGTGTCCAACACCGCCACATGCCAATACGGCATGACATCCGCCACGCGCGGTTGCAGCCAGTGCGCCGCACCGCTCGCGAGCGCCGACAACGGCAAAAGCCCCGCCAACGCCCCAGGAAAGCGCCATCCCCGGTCGCGCCAGCGTTTCGCGCTGAGATTATAATAGCAGATTGCCGCTAAGAGGACCGCGAAAGCGTAACACACGAGATAGACGAAAGCCGCCAGTGTCCCCCAGGCCAGGAATGGCGTGGTGGCGAGGTCGTGATGGGTATAGGGCGCCAGAAAAAACCATATGATGGTCAGCGCGGCAAGCGGTACGATGAGAAATAGGGTGCCCTGCCGCCAGGTTTTGGCGTCGATCCTGCCTTGATCGGTCCGGAACCCAAAACGCCCGGCGAATTTCGCGACAAACGCCCGCATCAGTCCCTCAGCAATTCGTTGATCGCGGTTTTCGAGCGGGTCTGGGCATCGACGGTTTTGACGATGACGGCGCAATAGAGCGAGGGGCCGGGTGCGCCGGAAGGCAATGGCTTTCCCGGCAAATTGCCGGAAACCACCACTGAATAGGGCGGCACGAAACCGGTACGGATCTCGCCGGTTGCCCGGTCGATGATCTTTGTCGAGGCGGAAATGAAGGTCCCCATCGCGATCACCGAGCCCTGGCCGACAATCACGCCCTCGACAATTTCCGAGCGGGCGCCGATGAAACAATCGTCCTCGATGATCGTCGGATTGGCCTGTAAGGGTTCGAGCACGCCGCCTATGCCGACTCCCCCTGAAAGATGCACATTTTTGCCGATTTGGGCGCAGGAGCCGACGGTGACCCACGTATCAACCATCGTGCCGCTATCGACATAGGCGCCGAGGTTCACAAACGACGGCATCAAGATTACCCCTGGCGCGATATAGGCCGAGCGCCGGACGACGCAATTGGGCACCGAGCGGAAGCCGGCGGCGGCATGTTGCTCAAAACCCCAGCCTTCGAATTTCGAGGGAACCTTATCCCACCAAGAGGAGCCGCCGGGGCCGCCCGGTATCAGGGCCATGTCGCTCAGGCGAAACGACAGAAGCACGGCTTTCTTGAGCCATTGATTGGCCTTCCAGGAACCTGGCCCGGACGAGCCTTCAATCCTTTCCGCGACGCGGAGCTTCCCCGTGTCGAGAAGCTGTAAGGCCGCTTCGACAGCTTCACGGACTTCGCCTTGCGTCCCCGGGGTGATGTTGGCGCGATCCTCGTAGGCGGCATCGATAATCGTTTCGAGGTCGGGCATGCGGGTCTCCAAAAATGACGAATGGCAACACGTTGCGGGGAACGTTTCGATATATGCCGCGCGGATGTCAATGGCAGCTAAGTGTCCGCCTCGCCGGGGGTGTCAAGGATAAGGCCCATCAGGAATAGCGCAAGGTCGCTTGTTATGTAATCGATATGCGGCGGCACGACTTCGCTCGTAATCTCGAAGGCGTCGCGATGATCCATTTGGCCTGGCTTGGGAACGACGAGGACGGTGGTCATTCCGCGTTCGTGAGGAACAATGAGATTCCTCGCAAGATCCTCGAACATCACCGACCGCGCCGGGTCGACCATGTGCCGTTCGAAGAATCGTTCATAGGTTGCCGCCTGGGGCTTTGGCACGAAATCGGCGGCGGCGATATCGAAAATATCCTCGAACATCGCCTCGATTCCGAGGGCCTCGGCGGTACGAAAAGCGTGTTCCCGTGATCCATTTGTGAGAATAAGTTTGCGGCCGGGGAGGGCGGTGATGGCCGTTGCAAGGGCAAGATTGGGAAGCAGCGAGGAGCGGTCGATGTCATGCGTGAAATCGAGAAACTCCTCAGCGCCAATCTCATGTTCCTCCATCAAGCCGCGCAACGTCGTGCCATAGCGCTCATAGTAATATTTTTGCAAGGCGCGCGACGACATCCCGTCAAGTCCAAAAAGATGCGCCAGGAACAAGGTGATTCTCTGGTCGATTTTCGGCCACAGATCGCAGTCGGACGGATAAAGTGTGTTGTCGAGATCGAAGACCCAGGTATCGATTTGCGATAGCGAATGAATAAGGGGTGAGAGTTCCCCAGGCGATTGCGCCCCAGTTTCCGGGAAGGATTCCGCGTGAGATGCGGTTTCGACGAAGGAGCTCAGGGGCTCGCTGGCCTCTTGGGCCTCGTCACCAGCGAGTGCCGTTTTTGGAGTGTCAAAGGAATCTTTCAAATAAGGTCTCGCCTCGTTCACCGTGTAATCAAAGTACCAGCGCCATGATCGGTCAAGAGTTCGATGAGCACTGCATGAGGCATTTTGCCGTCGAGAATAACGACCCCTTCGACGCCTTGTTCGAGCGCATAGATGCAAGTCTCGACCTTGGGGATCATCCCGCCTGTGATTGTACCGTCGGCGATAAGGGCATGAATTTCATCGACGCACAATTGCTTGATCAAATTCTTGTCACGGTCAAGCACGCCGGGCACATCGGTCAGCAACACGAGCCGCTTTGCCTTAAGGGCGCCCGAGATCGCGCCGGCAAACGTATCGGCGTTGACATTATAGGTCTCGCCGTCCTCGCCTTGCGCAACGGGTGCGAGGACGGGAATGAGTTCGCGCCCAAGCACCTGATCCAACACGGTCGTATCCACCTTTGCGGGCTCACCCACGAAACCAAGGTCAAGGCCATTGCTCATCCGCGGGACCTTGCTCGCGATGACCATATTGCCATCCTTGCCGCAAAGGCCGATCGCGCGGCCGCCCTCCGCATTGATGAAGCCGACGATTTGCTTGTTGATCGATCCGGCTAGCACCATTTCCACGATTTCCATGGTGGCCCGGTCGGTAATTCGCAGACCATCCGAGAACGCCGACTTAATGCCGAGCTTGCCAAGCATCGCGCCGATCTGCGGGCCGCCGCCATGGACGACAACGGGATTGACCCCGGACTGCTCAAGCAAAACCATGTCGCGCGCGAAATCCCGGGCGACCTTGTCGTCTCCCATGGCATGGCCGCCATATTTGACGACAACGATCGCATCATCGTAGCGCAACATATGTGGCAAAGCCTGCATCAAGATTGCCGCTTGCTGTTGCGCGCGTGCCTGCGCCTCGTCGTGCGGATGCATATCTGGTTCGTTCATTGGCTCTCGTCTCCGAGTCATGCGTGCGTGTATTATCCGCTTGTTGCGACAAGCTCAACGCGGACAGGAAATTGAGGAAGAGCGCTGTTCCCAGCAGCGCCGCAAGCTCGCCCGAAGCTGTCCCGTGCGATGCTATTGAAACACGATCCTTCCCTCGATCTTCGCATCGATCCGCTTCGCTGCAGCGATGTAGTCGATCACGTCAAGGGCGACAAGCCGGGTTCCAGAATCCGGGCTTACATGAGTTTTTCCGGCAAGCATTCCATATCCGTCACCGCCGCTTGCCATGAAATCATTGGTCGCTATCTTGTACTCGCGGCCAAGGTCGAGAGCCTCACCATTGACCCAGACCGTCTTCACGCGCTCGCCCGGAGGGGCCGCCGGATTGGCAGAGACAACCAAGCCAGAAACTTGTGGAAACCGTCCCGTTGGGCGCTCGATTTGAGAAAACCCATTCTCCAGCGCGTCCACAATCGACGTTCCGGAAACCTTGGTTGCCATGGTCTTGTTGCCGAAGGGAAGTTCGTCGAGAATATCCCGCTTCGTCAATCTCGTGCCCGCGGCATAGATTCTGTTTCCACGGATGCTGCCTCCGTTGATGATGGCAACTTCTGCGGCCGATGCACTCCGAAGTGCGTCCGCAACAAGATCACCGATCGCGCATTCACCCGAGCGTAGAGCTCCGGTGCGGCTATCTAGAGCCGCGGCAAGGGTTGCGATCTCGACGTCGAACAACCGGTTCAATCCGGCGCTGTACATTTGGACCTTGGCAAGCATAGCTGGGTCGGAAATGACTTTCGCCGTATCGATGACACGGAAATTGGGCCACCATGATGAAGAGCGATCGGCTTGACCCCGGTTTTGCGTGACCTCGATGTCGGCAATCGTGACATAATTCGCGTCTTGTTCGGACTCCATCAGCGCGGTGCGGCCATCGAAATCGATATGGAGATCATGATTGTGGCCGGACAATATAAAGTCCACGGCATGGGAATTCATCAAGGCGGCACCGGTGGCCTTATCGGCATGCACGATCGCGATCACGAGATCAGCGCCGGCCGCGCGCGCCTTTTCGGCGTTAGCCAGGACCGTCGAGATCGTCGGCGAAAAGACGAGATCACCAGGCCGCGAGGCAATTGCCGTCCCGTCGAAGGCGGTGCCAATAAATGCCAGATTGAGTTTCCCTGCCTCGATCAGGATTTGATCCTCATGGCGCGGGAGTTTCATCCCGGCGGCGCTCCTAAGATTGGCGGCAAGGACCGGAAACCGCGCCTGTCGCATCCGGTCGAAATAAACCTCCTTGCCAAAATCGAATTCGTGATTGCCGGGAACGAACGCGTTGAGTTCCAAATCGTTGAAGAGGTCAACCATGTGGGCACCCTGGTCGAAACTCGACAACAAGCTCGGCGACAGCGTATCGCCAGCGTGAACACAAATGAGATGGGAGTCCTCGGCCAGCGTTCTGGCGCGTTCCGCCCTCACCACCGCCGCGAAGCGGGCCATGCCGCCGCGTCCGTTCTTTTCCTCGATCCGGTAAATATCGTTGATCAACAGTAGAGAAACCCGCGCAGTGGCGCCGTCCGCACGGGCCGGGGGCACGGCAACAGTCGCGCCAGCGGCCAGGATGGAAGTTAGGGTCTGGCGGCGGGAGAGCTTTTGCATCCATGCCCCTCATGCGGGTGTACACTACTTTCTATTATAGCAAAGCAGTCAAGCCAAGGCGTAACATCCCGCATAGCCTATCGGAACCTCGACCGGATAGGCGGCAATGGACGCAAGCAACGGCAAAGGGCAACTACATTCGGGAATGATTGCATAACGATCGCTGGTCCATTCAACCGAGAAATCCTTGAGATGTGCCGAAATCCCGGCACCTATCGCTTTCAGAACCGCTTCTTTGCAAGTCCAGATCTTGTAGAAGGATTGGAGCCGCGCGCCGTCTTCCAATCTTTCGAGTGTGCGATATTCGGCGTCGGAAAAAAAGGATCTTGCCAAATCCAGCTCATCTCCTGAATTGCGCGTCAATTCGATGTCGACACCGATTGGACGGCGATCCGACAAGCCAATCAAAGCCCAGGAACCAGAATGGGAAACATTGAACTGCGGCCCCTTTATTCCTGCTAGGCCGGGCTTTCCCTGCGGCCCCTCCGCGAACAGGATTTGGTTCGCTGGAACGCTTGCCGCCTCACTCAACAGCGTGCGCAAAATCGCGCGGGTCATCGCGAATAAATTCCTATCCCGATCGTGGAAAAACCTGCTCGCACGGTTCCTTTCGTCATTCGAGAGGCAGTTCCACAAAGGCTCTGGGATTTCCCTTGCCCAGACGGGGCCCGCAAGCCAAATCACAACCCCCTCATTGGCAGCGCTTGCTAGCGTTAATCGCTTGATGGGAAGCCAGTGATGTTCGACGATTTCCATCCCAATACCGCCTGCGAGTTGCTTTGATAACAGTTTTAACTCAAATGGCTCGTTTCCATTAACGCGGACTCAAGCGCGCGCGCACATAGTGAGATGAAATTTGAAACGAACTGGGCAAAGAGCAAGACTGTCTCGTTTATGCCGCCACGCAAACGACATAACATCGGCAATTTTGAGGATATTCTTGCCTCGTTCGACCGCGGGCTGGGAAATGAAGCCTCGCCGGAAGTCTGCCAATCGAGGGCGCCAGAGCCTGATTCGGAAGCCGAGACTGAACTGGATGCGAGCCGCCGGCCGCGGCACAAAAGCCCTTTGCGGCGTTGGCTTGCAACTTTTTCCTTGCCTTGGCCATCAGGCATCAGCGGACTTATTGGGGGCTTTGCGCGGCACCCCCCGGAGCCCTATGCCGAGGAAGCCGCTGAAGCGCAAAGCGCATCGCCGCCTCCTTCCTCCAAGCCGGAGGCCGCATCTGTTCAACCACCGAAAACCGAGAATCAAACCATTGCCGATGAACTCGGGTTAAGCCCGGAACTCGCGACCATCGATCTGCAGCGTATTCGACGCGATTTTGCCAAGAAGAACCACCCGGATCGCTTCGAGCCTGGCAGCCGGACCAACGCGGCGCGGCGCATGTCCATTGCCAATATGCTGATTGATGAACAGATGCGACAAAGCCGTAGGGTTCATGCTCGCACTGGCGGGATTCCTGAATAACTGCCTGCTTGATCACCGATGCAGCCAAGAAATTTCTGGGGGGCAGTAATGACACACACATTCGTGATTTTTTGAACGCTTCCACCTCTTGTGCATGGCACATCAGGCGCCAGGTCTTGATGCATCACGGCAAGCGCAACCACGTTCACGGACCCACCATTTGCTGAAAACAAAATATTCCGTCGAATATGTATTCACAATGGTCAAAACGCCCGTTGCACGCGCAAACGCCCTTCATATTGGTTGGTGTTCGGCTGGAACGAGGGCAGGCCGACGGCGTTGAGCACCACGTCCGGGGCGAGACCAACCGGCCGCGACTGATTCACATGCACATACATGAACTCGGCGCCGATATCGAAGCCCTTGAGCGGCGTCCAGACGAGATTGGTGCCGACCCGGCCTTCCTTGATGTTGGAAATGCCGACCCCGCCGCCAAACCCGGCCAGCGCGTCGCCGGAATAATTCACCGCCATGTAAGAGCCATACACCGCCGAAGCCAAGGTCGGGATCCAATAATGTTTGTAGGCGCCGGTGATGTCCCAGCCCGTCTGCTGCTGGCAGGAAACGCTGCCGGGGAAAGTGCCGGGCACGCTGCTGGCGAAGACGCAATCGGCATTCGGCTGCGCGTTCCAGCCGGCGCTGTAATCCGACGGCGTGAAGCCCGAACCGGCGTAGCGGTTCTGGTTGACCGCGCCATAGTTGAAGCCAAGATTGTTGCCCGCGATATAGCCGAAGGCGCCTTGCTCATAAGCCGCCTGCAGCCAGAGCTTGTCGCCGGGCGAGAGATAATCGGCGTTCAGCTGAATGCCGGCCTGGACCGCGAAGCCGTAATTGTTGCTGGTGACGGCCGGGAAGGCATAGGCGGGGGTGGAAAGGACGCCGCCAACAACGCCGGGAGTGGCTGGCGGCGTGGTGAGGGCGTTCGCTCCAAACAGGCTGGCGTTGTTCTGATGCGCGGCGGCCGAGATTTGCACCGTCCCCCAGGGTTGATCGTAGCGGAAGCTGCCGACGATGTCCGGGATCCGCGATCCGGCCGGCTGGCCCTGGAAGGAGGCGGCCGCAATGCCGTTGATGGTAATTGGCACGCCCGCACCCGCCGCGGTCAGGGTCGTGGTCGCGATGGTGCTGCCGATGGCGGCGCGCCGCGACGCCTGATCCTCGGCCGACAGGGTCGCCGAGAAGCCGCTGCCGAAAGTCGCCGTATAGGACAACAGGGCGACGGTCGCGTTGGAGCCGCGTAAATTGTCGTAGTTGTAGGCGTCGGCGTAGAAATCGAACATCGATTGGGCGCGGCCGGCGGTGAGGCCGGCGAATTGGATGAACGCCTTGTTGACGATCGTCGTTTCGCGCTGCGAACTGGAGCCCGCCGTCGTGTTGAAGGTGTTGGAAAGCGAGCCCAGGCTGCCGGTGGCGGAATTGCCGCCCGAGCCATAATAGGAATCGATCCGAGCGAAGGCGCGCAAGGTGCCCCAGGGTGATTGCGTCCTGGCGTCGAGTTCGGCGCGGCCGAGGGCATTGAAGCTCGTCGCATCGCGCGAGCGGGCGTTGGTATATTGGCCAATACCAGGGATGAAGCTGGCCCCGGCGGGAACCCCCACCCCGGGCAAGGCCGCATGCCCGATCACCGCGCCATTGCCGTAGAAACCGGTGCCGCCAACGCTGTAGCTCGGGCTAAAGCCGCGGAACTCGCCGAGTACCAGGCCGCCGATCCGCAAACAGGTCTCGGTGCCGGGGATGTAGAAGAAGCCGGCGCCATAGGCATCGCAGACGCGGACATATTCGATGGGAGCGGCCTGGGCGGCCGGCAGATCGGCGGCGCGGGCCCCCGGCACCAGAAGGGTCACAGCCAAGCTCGCGGCCGAACCCAGAAGAAGTCCTTTGAGAAGTCTCATGTCAAATCCCCAAAGCCCGATCTCGCGTTGGGTCCGTTCCAAGCTCGTGCCGGCGGCGGTTCGATCCTGGCCTTCCGGCATGGGGAAATGGTGCAACATTTGTCTCATCTCAGCCGAACAATTTGATAGGTATATATTAGGTGGCACCAATCGCCAATGGGCGGCAGCTTAACCCTAGCGTAGCTATAACAAGGATCAAGTAAAGCGGAGTTAAGCCAGTTACAGGCATTTGGTTGGAGGTGTGGCTTTAATGCAACTTGCGAAAGCCACGCACAAGTTTCAAACGCGGGAAAATTGAAATTAGCGCCCGCGTGATTCCCGAAACCGCGGGGATGCCCGCGGCAAACACCAAGCTCAAGTCATGCCGCGGGAGCTCTTGCCATCACGCTAGCGCTCGGGCATATCTGGGCAACCGGAATCGCGTCTAAAGGGCTTTTCCGAGTATGGAGACGTGGCCGAGCGGCTGAAGGCGGCGGTTTGCTAAACCGTTATACAGGGCAACTTGTATCAGGGGTTCGAATCCCCTCGTCTCCGCCAGATTTCAAAGACTTACGATAGTTTTTCTTGCCACCAAACCTTTGCCAAATCGTTGTAGTTGTGCCGAATTTTGTGCCGCCCCTTGTCGGGCGGCATCCCCTTGTTCCGGTTTTAGGAATGCCAGATATCTGCTCTCTGTTACCTTCACGCTGGTATGACCTAACTGACGGGAAAGCGTCCACAAATCCACACTACCAAGCCAAGATCATTGTCAGTTCTTTGGATTTAACCCCCGTCTTCAGTCGGGAAGAGGCTTTAAATACCTACAAGACGGCGTTTGGAGATAGCCACATACGGGTCGTCCCTTGACATAACGACAACGTCTGGCGGTATCCGAGCGCCCTCCACATAATTGCTGATTGCAGATCGTCCAGATCATTGTGATCCTCATCGGCATTATCTCGCTCTTGAAGTACCTCACCGTCTTTTAACCGCCAACGTCGCGACTCGCTATATTATGCAAGTCATGTCTTGCCGAGTCGTTTGATCGCATCTTCGAGCGGCTGCCGGCTTTCGTCATAATCCGCCCATGCCTTACTCCTCCGGATCAGAGCGGGGGCCGTTCGGAGGGTAAATCGCTGCGGGGCCAGGTCTGACTTCACCTGTGTCCACGTCAGCGGCATCGAAACGAGCGCCCCAGGCCGGGCGCGCGGTGATAAGGGCGCCACTGCCGTCGCCGTGCGATCATTACGGAGGTAATCAAGAAAAATGCGGCCGGTGCGCAGCTTCTTTGCCATGTTCACGACGTAACGCTGCGGATTTTCGTGCGCCAGCCGTAAGCATATTTGATGCGCGAAATCCTTAGCCACTGGCCAGGTCAGCTTGCTTTTCTTTGAAAGGGCCAGCGGCGTGACGACATGAAGCCCCTTGCCTCCTGTAGTTTTGCAAAAGCTGACAAGACCAAGCTCATCTAATTGCTCCCGCATGTCACGGGCCGCCGCGACGACGGTCGAAAAGGCGACATCTGGCCCAGGATCGAGATCAAACACGAGCCGGCCTGGGACGTCGGGCTGCTGTGGTTGGCAGTTCCAGGGATGCAGTTCGAGAGCGGCGATTTGCGCCAGTGCCGCCAAGCCTTCGACCCGATCAACTTCAAGATAAGGTTTGCGGTCGCCAGAGACCGTGACGAGTTCGAGAAGATTCGATGTGCCCGGCATAGCATGACGTTGAAAGAACTGCGATCCGGAGATGCCGTCCGGCGCGCGGATGATCGAACATGGGCGCCCCTGAAG
The DNA here is from genome assembly GCF_029855125.1 of Methylocapsa sp. D3K7. Lineage (GTDB taxonomy): Bacteria > Pseudomonadota > Alphaproteobacteria > Rhizobiales > Beijerinckiaceae > Methylocapsa. The sequence goes on along the minus strand of NZ_CP123229.1, from coordinate 1,372,346 downwards.
ATGACCGAGCATCCAGCTTCCAACCGCCTCATAGTAATTCGCGAGATCGAGCTTGGAAACCGGCGACCCATCGCCTGCGTCGGGCCAAAGCTCCTTGCCGGGATTGGACAGCATGACGCCCATAACCAGTGGCTTCTTTGCAGCATTGATCCGCGCTGGTGTCACAGGAACTAAGGGCTGCGGCAGCTTGGCATGGCTCGCTTTGGCCGGCTTCTCGGCTGTGACATCTTCCGCGGGTTTATCCTCGCGCAAGCCCTTGAAGGCGGCTTGCCGTACCATGCCATCGCCAGTCCAGCCGGTAAATTCGATCTCCGCGACGAGTTCTGGCGTCGTCCAATGTATATTGTCCTCCTTGCGCGGCGCCCCTATGCCCGTGAATGGCGATGTGTTTGCCGCAACAGCTTGCAGGCGGGGCAGGAGAGTCTTTATTTTCGCGGCGCTGTAGCCCGTTCCAATGCGGCCAATATAAACGAGGTGATCGCCCCGATAAACGCCGGCGAGCAAAGATCGTAATCTTTCATTCGTCGTCGTCCATCCGCCGATTACAACCTCATGTCCCGCCCGGCATTTGGCTTTCAGCCAGTTGCGTCCGCGTCCCGAGTGGTAGGATGCGTCGAGTTTCTTCGATACGATGCCTTCCAAAGATAAACGGCATGCGGAACGCAAGATCGCCTCGCCGCCGCTCTCGAAATGTTGGGTAAAGCGAATCACGCCATCGTTGCCGAGGTCCGATAGCAAATCCCGCAATTTCGCTTTGCGCTCAGAGAGCGGGCGTTTGCGCAAGTCGCCATTCGCATCGAACATAAGGTCGAAGGCAAAAAACATCAGATCGTCCGTTCGTCCCTCCGACAAGGCGGCCTGAAGCGCGGCGAAATCGGGCACCCCACTCGTATCGAGTGCGACGATCTCACCGTCGATCATCGCGTCGGGAAGATTGCATGCCGCATTTGCAATCGCGGCAAACTTCGCCGACCAATCGAGACCTTTACGGGTCTTGAGATTGGCCTTGCCGCCGTCCACCCGCAGCTGCATGCGGTATCCATCAAACTTGATCTCGTGCACCCAGCCAGCCCCATCCGGGGGACGTTCGACTGGCGTGCAAAGTTGCGGTGCCACGAAATCCGGCATCACGAGGGATACGGAGCGGCGGAGCTTGTTCGATGCGATGCGGCCGCTTCTCTTGCTATCGCTGGCGCCTCCGGTCGAATCCCAGACGGCGTTCGCTGCCAGCTTTGTATCCTCGCGGGTCATGAACGGCATAGGCCGCTTGCCTTTTCCAGCAGCGATCATTTCCATGCTCCGCCCCGAGGCGACGGAACGGTCCTCCGCAAGCAGAGCATCGCCGTCGCCGTCTTGCGCCGCATTGTCGCGATGTTTGATCAGAAGCCAGTTTGCGTGCCGCCTCGCTTTACGATCATTCTTAATCCGAACCAGAACCCAACTGCCATGCAGCCGCGTCCCATCGAGCGTGAACTTCAACTCGCCCTTCTCCAAAGTAGCGTCTGGCGAGTCGCGTCCTTCCGGCGTCCAGACGCCGCGGTCCCAGAGTTGCACGGTGCCGCCGCCATATTGTCCTTTCGGAATTATGCCTTCAAAGTCGCCATATTCGAGAGGATGATCTTCCACCTCGACGGCGAGTCGTTTGTCACGGGGATCAAGCGATGGGCCACGGGTGATTGCCCAGGATTTGAAAACGCCATCAAGCTCAAGGCGCAGATCATAGTGGAGGCGCCGGGCGGCATGCTTTTGGATGACGTAGCGGCGTGTGGCCGACGGTGCCACCTTCCCAGAACTGTCCGGCTCCGGCGTTTTGGTGAAATCCCGTTTCGAACGATAGACCGTTAGAGTTTTGGCCATCGTATGTTTCCATGCTCTCTCGGAGTAGCGCCCCTCGTGTATGCGCCGCATTCCAGCGGCATCAAGCTGCCATTTTTTTTGCAGCTTTCGGCGCAGAGGCGGCACGTATCCGCGCATTCTTTCATATCCCCCATGCGGTCGCAATCGGCTGCGCATTGTTCACAAATCTCGCTGCACAAGCGGCAGGTGCGTTTGTGCAGCTCCGAGCCGATCACCATGATATGCGCCGACGTCCTGCACATTTCGGCGCATGCCATCATCAAGCTGAAGTGCTTTTGTTCGGTATGTTGTCCGCCTGCTCTAAGCAATGCCCCATGGCTGTCGATAGGCACATTTGGTAACAAGTCAAACACGCGTCGATACAGTGTTTCATGTCGATATCGGTGCCATGCATATGCGTTCTCCCCTGGATCTGCTGCCTCAGCCAGCGCGAAGGCTCCGCAGGAACGGCAATTTTGCGCGTTGGTTCCTGCCACGACGGTGTCAAAATAGCGGCGCAGAAAAGGCTTACTCACAAATGCGGTAGTTGCTGCTTTTGCCATGAACGCCAAGGTCCAGGTGGTAATGCGTGGCATGGGCGGCATTGGCGCCTGGTCCAAGCACCGTGGTGAAGTAGCCGCAGGCCGTGAGACGCAGGGCCGTCAGGAGTCGACGGTCCGGATTGCTTTCGTCGGCCACCGCCGCAATTCCAATCTGCCGCTTATTGGCCAAGCCGAGACTCGTGATGTCCACGGCGTTGCCAGTGGCATGCTCGCTCAATTTTGCGTCTTGGAAGGTGTCGCCGTTGCGCATACGGCAGACATAGCCAGGCCCGGTTTCGAGGGTCACAAGGTCGTTTCCGGCAAGAATTTTGACGAGGGGCGCTGCAACATTGGAAAGCCATTTCGCCAATTGGAGCGCGAAAACGCAATTGAATGTCGGCTTGCCGGGAAAGGTAATGCGACCAGACGGCGTCTCGAGAGATATGATGTCGATAGGGCTGATGACGGGGCAGCGTCCATCAAGTCTGTCAGAAGGCGTCGGCGAGAACTGAGCCCCAGCGATCTTGAGGTCAGCTAAACAATGGTTGGACGTGTCATCTTCCGATAGGACAGACGGAGATGGGACAAGCTTGGGGACAGCAGACATGTCACTTGGCGTAGGAGATTTCATGTCCGGCCTTGGAACGGGAAGAGGAATCTGCCGCGATGCGGCACCCAAGGACGGCCGGGGTTGGACGTCGGCCTCGACCCCGCGACAAAGAGAGGAAAGGCCAAGAAGCCCCAGCACGCCGAGAACAATAGTCGTGCGCGTGCTCCGCCGAATCTTGGTCAGCAAGACACGATTGGCCGCCTTGCGCGGACTTTCGGGTCGGCCACGCCAAGCATAATACCCCGCCGGAGAGACGCCCATCACATCGCACATGATGCGAATCGGGAATGTCTCGCGCTGATCAGCGATGAGGCGGAATTTCATCTCGGCGCTTCCGAGAAAATTTGCAGAGTTTTTTTTAGAATCTCCCGCTCCGTGCGTAGACGCTCGTTCTCGCGCCGTAGACGGGCGTTTTCAGCGACCAAATCCGCGCCGGCATGCGGGATCACCGCCTGCGTATTGGAGCGCCACGGCGAACCCGCATGCCTCCCATCATCCTTATTGCGCCAGGCGCGCAGCCTCGACGCAGCAATCCCCAGCTCCTGGGCAATTTGGCTCAACGGCCGACCGCTGCTCGCCAGCAGCCCCACCGCCTCCCGCTTGAATTCCTCCGTGAATTGACGACGCGCTGTGCCCATCAAACACCTTCCTGCTCCCAAAGCAGCTTATCAGAGGTGTCCACCATCTCGAGGGAGGGTCACGCCGGAGTTGGTGCTTTTATGTATGCCCGGACTCGCTCTCCAACCTTTGCTTACAAGGGTGTCTCGATCGCTTTCGCGTGTTTCGTCTTCGGTCCGTGATGTTTCTTCCAGCGGCTGGTTTGGGCGAATGGGGAACTACCTTCTGGATCATGGAGGATTTATCCGTTGCTCCGCTCCATTGGCCATCCGTATTCTTTGGCTGGTTTTCCGTCGGGATATTTGGCGTGTCGCTTCTGATTCTCTGTCGAATCCAGGAGCTTTGCTCCGGTTATGAGGACATATTCGGCAGGGCCCCCGCCGAGTGATTAAATCTTGGCGGAGCCGGCTACTTAACGGGCTCCGTCAATCTCAGCGCTCGGGCTGGCGCATCGCCAATCGCGATAGGCAACTCGATCGGATTTTCGCCGGAAGACCGATGAGAATCATGTCACAATAGTTTTTACCACCGCAATTTGTGACGTCAATTTCCAAACGTCCAGATTATGGGTCGTAACGACGCCACTCGCGTCCTAGAGCCAGGCCAGCGATCAATCCCGTTTCTTGATCAAGGGGATCGTTGGCGGACCGGTGTCTCTGATCCTGGCCTTGCTCGATTCTGAATTTGCGAGGAGCGGCTGGTCGCTCAGTACCCACACATGCGCCGAGGCCGCGCGGCCTGATGCCTTTGGTATGCCGCAAGAGCCGCTTGGCCGATTGCATTAGGCCCTCTTATGCGCAGGAACGATCCAATTGGGGTAACTTTAGGATCAATCATTTCCCGTAGATGAGTGCGCAGGCGTATTAAGTGGCGTCTTCTAAGGCGCTGGGACGTTGCATTCATTGGGGGACAGCGCAGCTGTCATAAGACTGTTGAAAGGATTCAAAATGCCCCAAGATGAATTTGTTATCGAAGAAGCTGACGATGTGACAATTCTGGTTCGCCACTTGTTGGCAGATGTACGGTTCTTATTTGTGATGAAAGGCCGAAAATTTAACGGCGTAGATGCCAATGAGCCGAAACCCTCCGACCTCAGTCTCCGAAATCAGGCTCGCGCATTTGCTCTGCATGAGGCCCGCATCCAAGGCTGGATCGACTAATTCAATCGGGAGCCTTACTAGTCGGATTTCCTCAAATGCTCTCCCTTTCAGGAGAACCATCGCAAGACCGCCGCGCAGGGGAGCGCCGTCACTCCAAGAACGGCAAGGCCAGCCCAGAGCCTCTGGCCTGGCACCGGCACCGCTGCATGTCTTGCGAAATGAAACGCAAGAAGCGTGATAGCCAAGAGCGCGCAGGCGATTTTTAAACAGAGCGCGCCCAGCGCGAGATGATGAATCTGAGGCAGCTCGCCTTCCATGAAGTAGCTCACCGTACCGAAGCCAAAACCGCTCGCAGCTTGCAAAAGCCAGGCAAGCAAAGTGAGCCAAGCCATCGTGCGGAGAACCGATGGCGCCGACTTGAACCATAAAGCAGCGATCGGCAGCCCGGTTACCGCCACGGCGCCAAAATTATGGACGAGCTGAACGCTGCCATAGAGGACATTCTCCAGTTCCATGCGCTTCTACTGCACCGTCACAGTGATGCAGGCCTGCGTCCCGATTGGCGTATGATTCTTGTTGACAGGGCTGACGCAGACTTTCCGGTTCCCTTGCTTCAGCGGTCCGAGCTTGAAGCTGCCCTTAGGCTTATGGGCCATGGCGGCTTCGTCGCCATCAACGAAGAGATGCACGTGATCCGCCTTCGATGAGGGGTTCACTTCATAGCCAAGTTGGTAGGCGTGTTTTGCCTCCAGTTTGACACCGTCAGCAGGCGAGAGGATGGTTGCGAGACTGTCTTCGGCCGCTGCAGGTAAGACGAAGTGTGCTGGGCCAATGCCGGCAAGAATGGCCGCGCCAATGAGTACGACGCCATCGGCAATGAACGCCTTATAGGACATGAGGAACCCTCGATCTGAATTATAGGGGGTGGTCCCAGCGCCAAAGCCGAACGGGGTCGCCGGGAGATTGTTCGTCGATCAGATCAGGATGAAGGGTGGCGCGCGCGGTTGACCGGCAAAGCCCACAGACCGCGTAAATGAGCCGAGAAGTTCTGGCGGTGCGGCCCTCGTGGACAGAAGCGGTGAACAGGCCACTCGCGCCGCTTCCCGCGGCAGAACGCCAATCGCGACGTGCACGAGCGGGCAGCAAGGGCAATTGTCATGTTGGCACGGCACGGGAGTGCCACCATGACGAGCACCGAAAACACCGCCAGGCAGCGAACAGCGAACGTCTGATTTTCCCGCACCAATGCCAGAGCTCACGGCACCCGAGTTCGAGGTTGTCGCTAGTGCGATAAAAGATGCGTGCCCGTGTTGTGCAGGCATCCACAATTGGGCGGCGCGATCGCTTTGCCGACGGTGGTGGTCGAGGCCAACAGGGAGGATGGCAATGGGGAAGGGCCCGGAAACAGTGTCGGCGGCGCGGGATTGGGAGGCCGGTTCACCGGCTGTTGACGCGGAATATCAGAACTATATATTCGTGGCGGACGCCGATTCCGCCATCCCAGCATTTGGCAACCGGCCCGCGGATATCCCGATCAGCCGCTACCTTCAGGATCCCGCCGTCACTGTCGCGAATCCCAGCCGCCTAATCCGGAAGTTCATTGGCTATGATTGGACATTCGACATCAATCCAAATTGGAGCCTGACCAATCGTTTTGCTTTCGAAAATATCTCCAATGCGCAAAGAATTACGGATTATTGCGTGGGCGACGGGACTGCGGCTTGCCTGGACATCGCGGGCAATCCGTCCCAGTTCGGGATTGCACAACGCTTCCTCTCCGACGAAAACTTCAATCGAATCACGCTTTAAACGAATCTCGATCTCAAGGGCAAATTTGAGACTGGTCCATTCAACCACAACGTCCTGATCGGAACCGATTACCTTAATTTTAATCAGCCGGGCAACGGTACCCTCGATCTTTACGCGGCAATCCCCTACGTTCCGCCGATCAATATTTTTGCCCCCGTCTATAGCTTCTCCGGAAATCTTAGACCCGCCCCCAATGGTTTTGGCCCTTTCACTGAATTGTGGAAAGGCGTCTATGCGCAGGACATGATCTCTTTTGCCGATGACCGGCTGCATCTGCTCATCGGAGGGCGGTACGACTGGGCCGATACTTTTTCCGGGTTCAGTTCGATTTCCTATGCTGATGCGTTGGCGAATAGCGTGAGCGCCCTAGATAAACATTTCAGCCCACGCGTTGGCGCGGTGGTTCAGCGGCTGCCCTGGCTTTCTTTTACGGTGCTTATGTAAATTCTATCGGGGCGACCAATCTATTCAGCTCCGCTCCTGGACAACCTTTGTTGCCGCCGCAGATCGCGACCCAATGGGAGGGCGGAGCGAAAGCGGAATTCTTCGACAAACGCTTGGCCGCGACCGTCGCTTTTTACGACATCATCAAAACCAATATCACCCAAACTATCCCCGGCACGCAACTCGTGGAACTGGCCGGCACGGTGGAGAGCCGCGGCGCGGAATTCGATCTCGCCGGCCGCATCAACGAGAATTGGAGCCTGATCGGTACCTACGCTTTCGATGAAGCGCGCTTCGTAAACGATAACACCGGTTTGCTGGGAAACCGGCTGCAAGACGTCCCTCTCAACGCCGGCAGTCTCTGGGTCAAATATGACGCACTCTGCGACTACAGGGGCCTAAGCCTCGGCGCGGGTATCTACGCCGTTGGCGAACGACCGGGGGACAATGCAAATACTTTCCAATTGCCTGCCTATACATTCGTCAACACGATGGCGATGTATCGCTTGCAGCCCGCAATGCTGCCCACCTGGATGAAAAATGCGACGGTGCAGCTGAATGTGAAAAATCTCTTCAACACGACCTATTACCTAAGTTCCTTCGACCGCAACAGCATCCAGCCCGGTGCGCCGAGAACCTTCCTCGTTTCCCTCCGCGCGGAGTTTTGAGCCTTGCTCCAGCGCGTTTTCGTCTGGCTGCACCGGTGGACGACTGCGCTGATGGCGGATTTCCTCATCGTCATCCGCCTAACCAGACTGCGCGCGAAAAAATTTGCTTTGACCTGGCGGGATCCGGCTTGATGAAACGTCTCATCGCTGTAGCAGGAGATTATCTTCCCTCCCCGATCTCATGCAGAAAACTTGGGCGCTGGAATTTGAAAAGATTCCGGCGCCTCTTTTGCGGCGATCGGTGCACCGTTTCCGCCAGATCACGAGAGACGGGTCTCATCGGCGGGAGGCCGCAAAATCATGCGCGCTAATATCGCGATCCGCCGCGTTTTCGTCTGGCTGCACCACTGGGTGGGGCTCGCAATGACGGGCTTTCTCGTCCTCGTTGGGCTCACCGGCAGCCTGCTGGCCTTCAACAACGAGCTGGAACGTCTGATCAGCCCGCAGCTTTTCGCCACGTCGAGGCCTGATGCCACCCTCCTCGATCTCGGTGCGCTCGCCGCCCGCGCGGAAAATATGGTCCCCGAGGCGCAGGTCCAAGTGGTTTCCTTAACAGCCTCCGATCAGGCGGTGGCGCAAATGATGCCGCGAACAAACCCCGCGACGGAAAAACCTTATCAGCCGAATTTCGACCAGCTCTTCCTCGATCCCGGTACGGGGGAGGAACTTGGCCGCCGGATGAACGGAGACATCACACAAGGGTGGATCAATTTCATGCCCTTCATTTACGATCTCCATTGGCGGCTGGCTTTAGGCACGACCGGTTTTTGGATTCTCGGCATTGCCGCCCTGGCCTGGACGATTGGTTGCTTCATTGGCTTTTATCTCACCCTGCCGGTAGCCATTGAGAATTTCTGGGTGCGATGGAAGCCGGGGTGGCTCGTCAAATGGCGGGCGGGCCTTCCGGGTTAATTTTGATTTGCATCGCGCCAGCGGGCTTTGGCTGTGGGCGATGCTGTTTATCTTCGCCTGGTCGAGCGTCATGATGGACATCCGGCCGGTCTATGATTGGGTTACACAGCGTCTGTTCGACTACCAGTCGCCCGACGAGGAATATATGATGCCTTCGCCGCGCGCCGGTGGACCGCCACACCTCGATTGGCGCGCGGCCCATGCGGCGGGAGAGCGCACTCTCCAAGAGCAAGCCTAGTTGCGTGGGTTTAGTGTGGAGCGGGAGGTTGGGATTTATTACAGTGCAGAACTTGGCACCTATTTTCTTAACGTGCGCAGCAGCAGAGACTTCATGGATCATGCCGGCGCCACCAGCGTTGCCTTCGACGGCGATACCGGTGCGTTTCGATCGCTGGATCTGCCGTCAGGTCAACGGACCGGTAACACGATTACAAATTGGATGTACGCCCTGCATATGGCCAATGTCTTTGGGATGCCTTATAAAATTTTCGTCTGCGGGCTCGGGCTCGTGATCACCATGCTCTCTGTAACCGGCGTCTACATCTGGTGGAAGAAACGCCGCGCCCGGCAATTCTCAAAGGTGCATCGGGACGTGGTGGCGGAGGTTGCGGCGGAATGAGGGAGAAAACATTTGTACGCGCCGCCGGAAACCGCCCATCGTACATATTTTCGCGGCGATTCCACATGTCCAATGAGCCCGCGCAAGTATGTGCGCTTGTACGATTCTTCGCCGTGACCTTACCAAAACGTTTCACGTGAAACGTTTTGGTACGATTAGACCCTTGAATCGGACACCAACGCAAACAAGGGTAGCTGAAGCGGTGAGGGAGCGAAGCGATCACTGCCTCTTCTTCGAACTGCCGTTGGCGGGTAAATTCGGCAGATAAAGAATTTGGCTAGATTTCAACTTTTTGAGATTGAGACCCGGATTGGCGCTCTCGATCTCGCACCATTTCGTCGCATCCCCATAGTGCTTGTGCGCAATCTTGGAGAGTGTATCTCCCGCCGTTACTTTATACGTCTCTGGGATTCCGGCGTTTTTCGCCTGGACGGACGGTTCTTCCGTGGAAGCTGGCGGTCGCGCAGTCATGCTGCCGGAAGGCGACGGCGGCGGCTTGTCCATGCTCGCAACACTGGGAGGTTTCTCTGTGATCGCCGGTTCCGCGATCACCTCAAATTGTCCATGCAGCATGCCGATCCAACAGCTCCGCGGAATGAGGCCTGTTTCATTGGGTGTGAACTCGATGGTCTGCACCCCCTCCTTGACATCAAACTCTAATCCCAGCTTGGGGACGACAATGCGTCTGTTGCATTCCATGACGTCCTTGCCGTCGATCACCCATTTGACGGGAATCTCTTGGCGCAACACGAAATGATTTGGCTCAAATCCCGATTTGACGACATCCATCGTGATGGTTTGAAAATGGTCCGCCATTGGAGCCCCCGAGATCAGACTGGTCAGGAATCCAAAACTCAGCAAGACCGGCAGTGTTCCGACACCGAAGGTGAAGAGCATCTTGGCGCCCTCAAATGCGCTGCCGGATCCCGCCGCCATCACATACATGGCTTGTAACGGGCCGCAGGCGATCATAAAGCCATTCAACAGGCCAATCATGAAAGGCCGCTTGCGGCTGCGGGTCTGCTGGCCGGATAAAACCCACGAAAGGAAGGCGGGGAGCTTAAACCCGATTTTGCGCAGAACCGGAATGATGTTCAGCATGTTCAGGCCGAAGATGATCAAAAATATCCCGGCCGAAACACCCGCGACGCCGCGCAGCATGGGCGTAAAGGCAACAATGGCGCCCAAAAGTCCGAACAAAGCGCCAATGACGGTATAAGAGAGGATTTTTCCCATGCCATAAAGCAGATGCGACAGATGAGAGCTTTGTCCCAAGCGCGCGTCGCCAGCTGTGTAGCTCAGAACAAACCCGCCGCACATGCCGACGCAATGAAAGCCCGTCAGAAGACCAAGGACCAGAATGAGGCCCAAGCCCATATGCTAGCTGACATCGGGCGCGCCATTCTGGCTAATCCATTTGGTATCGAGAAAAATGACGAAGACGACACCAAGGATACCGAGGACAACAGCTCCGTGCTTCTTGAAGTTATTGCGCGGGACCTTGGCATCAGCTGGAAGAGTGCAGCGGTAGCCCTTCTGCGCGATCGCCGCGCAGATGTCCCCGACATTTGTCAATGCTGGATCGAAGATGACCGCGAGCGTCTCGGTCGGATAGTCTGCCTTGACATGCTGCACGCCGGAGACCTTGCCCACGGGGTCTTCGATGATATGTTCGCAACCCGAGCAATGCATTCCCCGTGCATGAAAGTTAACGCCATGTGCGTTCGCTGGCGCATCAGACGCCGTTGCATTATCACTACGGGACTCTTCCAAATCTATCTTGGGCTGAAATCCTTCTAGACCCAGACGACCGGCGATGATGACTTAAAGCCCGTCGCCGCTCGAGGATGGGGACGAGATTTCGTGACATCGGTACCGCTTATAGACGCTCCCGCGTGACGGTCTTCATTGGGAAATCGTGGGCAAGACACGGTAAGTCCAGGATTCAAATAGGACATTCCAATCTAATCCTTCAGGGTTTGATCTGCATCAAGTCTCCGCTTTTCCACTTCGTGCAGTCTTAGCAAGACCCGTTGCACGCGGTTCACAGTTCATTTCGCGCACCGCAAACGGAACAAATCAATGGTACAATTATCTGTTCCCGTCAAAAGAATGACGTTTGGCGAAGTTGGCCTCTTAACAAGCCTTGCGGCGTTAGCTTTGTTTGCACTATGGATTGCGACAAAAGCGTATACGCCGGCATTTGCCTTCCACGCTGCGCTGTTCAGCGTGGCTGGCGTCCTGGCTGTGTTCACGATTTTCAAACGGTATTCACTTCGTGACGCTGCGTTGCCTCTCCAAACGATCGATGGGCGACCGAATTACAATTTTAGACCTGTAAAATTCTGCACGATTGCGGCCATCATCTGGGCCATCGCAGGTTTTAGTGTCGGGCTCTATCTCGCTCTGGAACTCGCCTTTCCAGCGTTTAATCTCGATCTTCCCTGGACTAATTTCGGAAGATTGCGCCCATTGCATACCTCGGCGGTGATTTTTGCCTTCGGTGGCAATGTGTTGCTGGCCACGTCGTTTTATGTTGTGCAACGGACCTGCCGTGCGCGTCTCGCCGGTGATCTCGCTCCTTGGGTTGTGGCGATAGGCTACAATTTCTTCATCCTGATCGCTGGTACTGGCTACCTCCTGGGCATTACCCACTCAAAAGAATATGCCGAGCCGGAATGGTACGCCGATATTCTTCTCGTCGTTATTTGGGTTACCTATTTCCTTGTCTTTCTTGGCACGATCATGAAGCGCGCCGAGCCACACATCTATGTGGCCAACTGGTTTTATCTCGCCTTCATCGTTACAATCGCCGTGCTTGTTCTGACGAATAATGCTGCGATTCCCGTATCGATTTACTCATCCAAATCCTACATCGTCTGGTCCGGCGTCCAGGACGCGATGATCCAATGGTGGTACGGTCACAACGCCGTTGGCTTCTTTCTCACGGCCGGCTTCCTTGCCATCATGTATTACTTCGTTCCCAAGAGGGCCGACCGGCCCATCTATTCCTATCGGCTCTCGATCGTGCATTTCTGGGCGCTGATCTTTCTCTATATCTGGGCCGGCCCGCATCATCTCCATTACACGGCGCTTCCAGATTGGGCGCAGACGCTTGGCATGACCTTCTCGATCATTCTTTGGATGCCATCCTGGGGCGGCATGATCAATGGCCTGATGACCTTATCGGGCGCTTGGGATAAGCTTAGAACTGACCCCGTCCTGCGGATGCTCGTGGTCTCCATCGCCTTCTATGGGATGGCGACCTTCGAGGGGCCGGTCATGTCGATCAAGACTATCAATTCGTTAAGCCACTATACGGATTGGGGCATCGGTCACGTACATTCAGGTAGTCTTGGATGGGTCGGCTACGTGTCCTTCGGCGCACTCTATTGCTTGGTTCCTTGGTTGTGGAACCGCAAGGGACTTTATTCCCTCAAGCTCGTCAACTGGCACTTCTGGATCTCAACCATAGGGATCGTGTTCTACATCTCGTCAATGTGGGTTGCTGGAATTATGCAGGGTTTGATGTGGCGTGCATACACGGCCCTTGGTTTCCTAGAGTATTCCTTCGTTGAAACGACGGAGGCGTTGCATCCTATGTATGTGATCCGTGCGTTCGGCGGGTTACTCTTCCTCGTTGGTGCGCTGATCATGGCCTTCAATCTCTTTAAGACGATAGCGTCTCCCGATGCTTGCGCGGTTCCGGAAGAGACTGGGGCGCTCAAAATCCGTTTCGCTACGGCAAAGTAGGGGAACGGGCGCGTGACCAACCCTAGCCAAAGCCGCTCGATCTGGGTTCGGCTCCAAATCCTCGAGAAGAACTCCATTCTGCTCGTGCTCGGCATCCTTCTCGTCGTATCGATTGGTGGCCTCGTCGAGGTGATCCCGTTGTTTTACCTCAAAAGCACGATCGAGAAAGTTGATGGCGTGCGGCCCTATTCGCCTCTCGAACTTGCCGGCTTCAACATCTATGTCCGAGAAGGATGTTATACGTGTCACTCCCAGATGATTCGGCCTTTACGCGACGAGGTCGAACGCTACGGCCACTACTCATTGGCCGCCGAGAGCATGTATGATCATCCCTTTCAATGGGGATCGAAGCGAAACGGCCCCGATCTGGCGCGTGTCGGGGGAAAATATTCGGATGACTGGCATCGTCAGCATCTTCGGGATCCTCGCGCAGTCGTGCCTGGCTCGATCATGCCAGGTTACGCGTTCCTTGAGTCAACGCCACTCGACGATGCTCACATCGCCCAGGATCTCAAAACACTCGCTATAACGGGCGTGCCATATTCTCGCGAAATGATCGACAAAGCACGCGACGATCTTAGAGCGCAAGGGACATCCGAAAGCCCCAACTCTACTGAGTTTAAGTCAAGATATCCGCAGGCGATCGTGCGCGATCTCGGCGCCGATAAAGGCCGGTTGACGGAAGCCGACGCGCTTATCACTTATTTACAACGGCTTGGGACCCAAATTGATTTCAAACTTTATGACGACAAGGCCAACATCAGGTGAGGTCCTCTTATGTCGACATATGAAAGCTTGCGCCAGTTCGCAGCGTACTGGGGCGTCGCCTATTTCGGGCTGATCTTCTTCATCGCTCTCGTCTATGCTCTGCTACCGTCAAAGCATGACGCTTTCGAAGAAGCGGCTCGAATTCCGTTGAGAGAGGATTGAGCCGTGTCCGCGGAGAAACGTCCAGAAATCGACGCTCTTACTGGAACGGCGACGACAGGCCACGACTGGGATGGGATCAAGGAACTGAATACCCCGCTCCCCCGCTGGTGGCTTATAACGTTCTATGCCTGCATTGTCTGGGCGATCGGATACTGGATCGCCTATCCCGCGTGGCCGCTAGTCACGGGCTTCACCAAAGGAGTGTTTCACTGGAATTCTCGCGCCTCAGTCAGCGATGACCTGAAAGAACTGACGGCTATGCGCGCAACCATGAACGAGAAACTTGCGGCCGCTTCCCTTGCCGAGATTGAACGCGCACCGGAGCTATTGTCTTTTGCGCGAGCGGAAGGTGGCGCCGCCTTCGCGATAAATTGTGTGCCATGTCATGGCGCGGGGGGCCAGGGGTCAAAGGGGTATCCCAATCTCAACGCAGACCGCTGGCTTTGGGGTGGCACGCTTGAAGCCATTCAGACCACCATCGCGCATGGCGTGCGGTGGGACGCCGATCGTGATACGCATACCTCCTTGATGCCGTCCTTCGGCCACGACTCTCTGCTGAACGGGCCAGATATGTCCGACGTCGCGGATTATGTCCGCAGTCTATCAGGCAATACGCCTGAGGAAGGCGCCGATCTCGCCGCCGGACAGAGTATTTTCATCCAAAATTGTGCTCCTTGCCATGGCGAGGATGGCAGAGGAAACATTGAGCTTGGCGCCCCTAATTTGCGGACGCAGGTCTGGCTCTATGGAGGCTCCAAAGCCGACATCATGGACCGCATTCAGAATGGCGGCGGGGGTGTCATGCCGGCATGGGCGAGTCGGCTTGATCCAACGACGATCAAGGCTCTTGCGGTTTTTGTCCATAGCCTTGGCGGCGGTAAATGAACTGGAGATGGGACATCTCCTCGAAGGTGTGATGTGAACACGGCTCAAGTGCAAATGCATGAGGAGGTTCCCGGCCTGCCGCTCTACGCGGCTGCGGCGAAGGTGTATCCGCAAAGCGCGCATGGTGTGTACCGCCGGATCAAATGGATCCTTTTGGTTGTCACTCTCTGCATTTATTATCTTCTGCCATTTGTGCGTTGGAATCGCGGTCCAAGCGAACCGGCGCAAGCCGTTCTGGTCGATCTCACGCACAGGAAATTCTACTTCTTCTTTATCGAGATTTGGCCTCAGGAAGTCTATTACCTCACCGGCCTTCTTATCCTGGCGGCGCTGAGCTTATTTCTCATGAACGCTTTGGCAGGGCGGGTCTGGTGCGGATATCTTTGCCCGCAAACAATCTGGACTGATCTTTTTTTAGCCACGGAACGTTGGACCGAGGGCGATCGGCGCGAACGGATGTTGAAGGATACAGGTCCCTGGACGATTGCGCGCGTGAAGGAAAAAACCCTTAAACATTTCATTTGGCTCATGATCGCCTGGTGGACCGGAGGCGCCTGGGTCAATTACTTCACCGACGCGCCAACACTTGTGCACGATCTGGCAATGTTCCAGGCGCCCGTTGTCGCTTATGTATGGATTGGGATTCTCACATTCACCACTTATGTCCTCGCTGGCTTTATGCGCGAGCAGGTCTGCCTTTTTATGTGCCCCTGGCCACGTATCCAAGCGGCCCTTACGGACGAGAATGCCCTGAACGTGATGTACCGCTACGACCGGGGCGAACCGCGCACATCGTTCAAGAAATCGGCGGCCTTAAGAGTCAAGGGAGAACACCCGGGCGATTGCATCGATTGTGGTCAATGCATTGCCGTCTGTCCGACTGGCGTTGACATTCGTGACGGGTCTTGTCTCGGCTGCATTCAATGCGGGCTTTGCATCGACGCATGCGATACTGTGATGAAGAAAATTGGCCGGCAACCGCGCCTCATCGCCTATGACACGGATGTCAATGTGGCGCGCCGTCTTTCCGGAAAAGCGAATGTCTATAAGCCAATTCGCAGCCGAACCATCCTATATGCGGTCCTGATTGCAGGAGTTGGTCTTGTCATGCTCTCTGCCTTGGCGGAACGCAAAAATATGTCGGTGAGCGTCATGCATGACCGCAACCCGATGTTTGTCAGAACGGCTGATGGCTCCATCCGCAACGCTTGGACAATTCATATCGCGAACCGCGCGTCAAATTCGCGCCAGTTTATGATCAAGACGGAGTCTTTCGATGCCGCCCATGTCGAGGCCATTGGCGTCTCCTCTGCCGCCGATGGATGGCCGGTCGTTGAAGTCGGGCCGGATCAGATCCGCGAAGTGCGTGTCCTGGTTACCGTGCATGCCGCGCATCTGCCGTCAAAACAATCGCTCAGATTCGAGATCGTTGACTTAGAAAGCGGAGAAAAGGCCAGTGCGACAGATAATTTCGTCGCGCCATGACAAAGGATACAAGACCTATGATCCATGATGACCTCATGCCAGGCGCCGACTTCGCCATCAGAGGATGGATGGTGCTGACGCTTCTCCTTGGCTTTTTTGGTGTCGTCGCGGGGGCTAACGCTGTGATGATCCATTACGCCATTGCAACCTTCCGGGGTGAACAAGAAGTAAGTCCTTACGAGCATGGGCTTGCCTATGAGAGGGACATTGAGGCAGCGCGGACGCAGGCAGCCCTTCACTGGAACGTGTCAGCTGGCTTTTCCCGAGACAAGGACGGTATGGCGCTGGTGGAAGTAGTCGTCACGGATGCTTCGCGCACTCCGGTCACAGGGCTTCAATTCACGAGCACTCTCATTGCCCCGGCCGACAAGAAACTCGACAAACCTCTGGCACTCGCTGAAACCGCGCCTGGTGTCTATTCGGGACGAGTCGCGTCAACCCAGGGTCAATGGGATTTGCTGCTTGAGGCCAGTCATAATGGCGCGCGCCTCTTCCGTTCAAAAAACCGCTTTGTTTTGCGTTAAAGAGGTGCCATGGCGTTAGAGCTTGATCTTTCAGCTTTCGTTCAGCATGACGGCGACGGCGCCTCGCATATGGAGCTTGCCGTGGAAGGTATCGTCGACGCGGCATCGCTGCGCGCGATTGAGACAGCGGTGTGCAAGCTACCTGGGATCAGCCGAGCGCGGGTGAACTTTACCGATCGCCGCCTCTTCGTGGAATGGACGGACCACACATTTGATCCAGCCCGCATTTTGGACGAACTTGCCAGTCTAGGCTATCCCGCGCATCCATTTTCTTTGCATACCGCAGAGGAGGCCGAAGCCGCGCAAATGCGCTGGCTCTTGCGCTGCCTTGCGGTCGCTGCTTTTGCCGCCATGAATATCATGCTCCTTTCCGTCGCCGTTTGGGCCGGCAATGTCAGCGACATGACACTAGAGACGCGGGATTTTTTCCACTGGCTGTCTGCCCTCATCGTAATTCCGGCTGCCGCTTTTGCCGGACAACCCTTTTTTCGCAGTGCCATTCGTGCCGTCCGGGCCGGTTCGCTTAACATGGATGTTCCGATTTCGCTTGGCATTCTCCTTGCTCTGTCCATGTCCGTGGTCGAGACCGCGCATCACGCCGAGCATGCCTATTTCGACAGCGCGATTATGCTGATCGCCTTTCTGCTTGCCGGGCGCTACCTCGACCACGCGATGCGGCGTAAGACTCGGGCGTTTGCCGCCAATCTGTCCGCTCTTCGCGCGCCAATGGCGTCACGTCTTGGCTCGAAGGGAGAATTGACGGCCGTTCCCGTCGTGGCGCTTAGGCCGGGGGACGTCGTGCTGGTCGGTGCGGGCGAGCGAATTCCGGTTGATGGAATCATCGTTTCCGGGTGTTCCGAGATCGATCAAAGTCTCGTTACTGGCGAGACAGCTTGCAAGGCGGTTTCGGCTGGGAGCGACGTCTATGCCGGGACTTTGAATTGTGGGGGCGCCCTGCAGATCCGGGCGCTTGCTGTCGCAGGCGGCACGCTGCTAGACGAGATCTCTCGCCTGATGGAAAGCGCGTCCATGCAAAAGACGCGCTATTTGCATTTAGCTGACCGGGCGGCGCGGCTTTACGCACCCGTCGTCCATGCAACGGCCATCTTGGCGGCTATCGGTTGGCTGCTGGCCGGTGCGTCCGCGCATGATGCGATCGTCATAGCGATCACCGTCCTCATCATCACTTGTCCTTGCGCACTGGCGCTTGCCGTGCCAGCGGTCCAAGTTGTCGCCACAGGCGCTTTGTTCCGCTCAAGCGTTTTGATCAACGCGGGCGACGCCATTGAACGCTTGGCCGACATAGACACCGTCGTCTTTGACAAGACGGGAACACTCACGCTCCCTGAGTCCCAGATCGACAATGTCGGTCATGCGGCACCGCAAACAGTCGAACTCGCGGCCCGTCTGGCCTTGTCGAGCCATCATCCGCTCGCGCGTGCACTCGCTGCACTTGCCATCGACCGTACACCTTTCGAAGAGTGCCACGAAGCGCCAGGTGAGGGTGTTCGCGCGATGATTGACGGAGTTGAGGCGCGGCTCGGTAATCCGGTCTTTTGTAATCTCGAACACGAGGCGAATTGCGCGCACGACTGGCATGAGGAGGCATCCGTCATCGCGTTTCGGCATGGCATCGCTTCCGCGGTCTTCGTGGTTCACCAGAAGCTTCGCCCGGACGCATTGCCTGTCGTTGAGGGGCTTCGGTCACGCGGCCTCGCGACCATGATTCTTTCTGGCGACAGAGTGCCCGCAGTCAAAGCCTGTGCGGACGCGCTTGGAATTGCCGGGTGGCGGGCGCAATTAAAGCCAGCCGACAAGGTTGCCTGCCTTGCGGAACTGAAGGCGCAAGGCCGTAAAGTGCTGATGGTCGGCGACGGGATGAATGATGCGCCGGCTCTCGCGAGCGCCTATGTCTCCCTTTCGCCAATCACGGCGTCGGGCATAACCCAAGCCGCAGCCGACGCGCTTTTCCTCGGGGACCGGCTCGCTCCTGTCATGGCGGCCATCGAGATCGCCTGCCGGGCAAAGACTCTCATGCGGCAGAATCTCTGGTTCGCGGTGCTTTATAATTCCGTCGCTGTCCCTCTTGCGATGCTTGGGCTCGTAACGCCTTTGATCGCCGCCGCCGCCATGTCGGGTTCGTCGGTCATCGTCACGCTCAATGCACTTCGGGCGCGGCAGGCGGGACATGTCCAGAAACCTGTGAATCTTGAGCCCTTTATCATCTCGACGAGCAGCTCGCACCATCTAAACGAGGCGTTGCCATGACGATCCTGCTGGTCCTTGTGCCGTTGGCCTTGTCCCTTGGCTTGCTCGGACTTGTTGCCTTTCTATGGTCGCTCCGCAATGGCCAATACGAGGATCTTGACGGTAGCGCCTTACGTGTCCTTTCTGATGACGATCTCGCGCAGTGAGCGGGGCGTTCCACGAGAGGCGCGCTCGCGCGGGACTGTTGGGCTGCGCGTGCGATATTGATCCACCGGATGAATGTCTCCCAAGTGGCGGGCCGCCTGCGCTCCCACTCATCGCGGCAGCTTTCAGCTTCTCCATCGTTGCGCAGGTGCTTGCGTTCACCGTACTGCCGCTGGCCGGAAGGATACTTGCCCCCTCACCCGCGGCATCAACCGTGCCTTTCGTCCTGATGCTGACCGGTGCGGCATTGGCAACTTTTCCTGCCTCCGTATTACCCGGCCGCTTCGGCCGCCGCTCGGCCTTCGCGCTTGGCGCGAGCCTTGGTGTTGCGGGCGCCGTGATCGGCGCGTGGGGGATCGCCGCGGGCCAGTTCGCGGGGCTTTGCCTCGGTGCGTTTTGGCTCGGCACGGCCCAGGGATTTGGTCTATTTTACCGGCATGCGGCTGCGAGCAATACACCTTCGGGTGGGAGGGCCATTGCCATTGTTCTTGGCGCGGCAAGTCTCGCCGCCGCCGCGGCACCCGCGATTATCCGTTTAGCCCAGGATCTGGGGGGGCCGCTGACTCCTGCCATTGTATTGATCGCCGCCGGACTGGCGCAGTTGTGCGTCCTGACCCTCGCCGTGGCGTTGCCGAATGGAATTGAAGTGGCCGATCAAGCGCAAAGCTGGAGCACAGATTTGCGCGGCTTTATCGCTGTCAGCGGGGCGGTGGCGCTGGCCTGGTTCGGCATGACTTTGCTGATGGCAGGCGCGCCGCTAATGATGGAGGGATGCGGGCTCGGCCTTGGCGCGGCGTCTAGTGCGATCTCGTGGCATGTCTTGGCGATGTATGCCCCAGCAGCCGTTATCGGCGCCACGGGTTGGCGCGTGCCCGAGATCCCAAGCGTATTTGCGGGGCTCGCATTGCTGATGCTGGGTTTTATTACCGCACACGTCCAAAGCACGGAATCCGGATTCGACATAGCGCTGATAGTAAGCGGTTGCGGGTGGTCGCTCGCGACGCTTGGAGCAACGCTCTGGATTCATAAGCAGGGCGTGCCTCCCCGCTTGCTTCTCGCCTTGCACGATTTCAGCCTGTTTTCGGGCGCAATCTCCGGAGCCATTGTGGCAGGGGGGCTTATTTGATCCATGACCTTGCACGGAGACATCGATTGGCCGTTGCTGGTGTCAGCGAACCGCAAATGAGGCTGTCCTATGACCAGCACGGATTTCTTAAATGAAACGAACGCCCTGCTTCTTCAATTCGGCCTGGATCGCCGTGATCCCAACTTCGGCGGTCGAGACCTTGTTCTTCACCGAGACGGCGGCGGCGATTCCGGCGCCCTGGCCGGTGACGGTGCAGCACATCATGTTTCGGACGGCGGCATGCGAGATCTTGTCCCCGGCCACCGAACGCCCGGCGATCAGTAGATTGCCCACACCTTGCGGCACCAGCGCTCCGTAAGGGACATGGAAATACCGTCCGGTCGTCGGCAGCACGAGAACTCCATAACCGTCGATAAATTCCGGAAAGATCCCGATCGCATCGTCGAAACGTGCCTGTCCCCGTACATTCTGTTCCGTCAGATTGGTGCGGCCGATGATTTTCCGCGTATCGCGAATGCCAATCGTCATGCCGAAATTTCTTAAAGCCGCCGTTTCGAACCCCGGCGCGAAGCACTGCAGTGCCTTGATTGCGAGCATGGCTTGCCGCCGTCCCTCCATTTCTCCACGCGTAAGATCGCGGATATCGGTGCCGTCGTATTCGAGCATATGCACCATATTGAGATAGGTGGCCTCGCCATGCTCGCTAATGGCACTCCAGGTGCCGCCTATGCTTTTCAAGCCAGCAGGAAGGATGCCTTTTTCCCGTGCCTGATCGAAGGGTTCTTCAAGGTAGGGACTGAACAGCTCGTCCTCTTTGCCGTCGGTTTTCATTTCCCAATTTTTTCCCCAGTCCTTGTATTTTTTTGGATTCGCTTTGACGTAGTCAAGGAAGCGGGCCCGATCGACACCGGAGCAGGAGAACATCACAGTGACCGACAGCATGTCCTCCTTCGGAGTCTTGCGGTAAGGGGCGCCGCTAAGCGCGGCAATATCGGCATCGCCCGTGGCATCGATGATGCACTTGGCCAGAATAGCTTGACGCCCGGATTTGCTCTCGATGAGGATCCCCTTCAGACGATCGCCGTCGCGAATGACGCCAACGGCAAGCGCGTGAAGGAGAGTTTCGACGCCAGCCTCCTGCACCCAAGTGTCGGCCACGACCTTGAACATCTCCGCATTGATGGCATGGCTGAGCGATTGCGGTTCGGGCGTCGCACCACCAAAATTTTTGGCCCGCTCCTCGAATTCAATGCCAATCCCCTCGACATCGACCGTCTTCTCCTGCCGGTACCAGGCAATGCCTTCCACGCCGACATGAGTAAGGTTTCCGCCAAGGCAGCCATAGCGTTCCACCAGCATGGTCGCCACCCCCGCCCGTGCCGAACTGACCGCCGCCGCCAATCCCCCGGGCCCGCTGCCAACAACAAGAACATCCGTTTCCGCGATCACCGGCGTGAGCCTCGGGGGTTCTCTGATTTCCTTCATGGTTGCACCGCCGCTGTAGGACGCCTCAATCGATGACTTTGCCGGACTTTACGTGGCCAAGTGTGACAACGCTGCTGGCGGGCTCAAAAAATCGTGAGATGCCGCTGGCATTCTATGATTTTTCCTTCCATCGACGGGCAAACAAGCCGGGTGGGGCGGCTTTACGGGCCGTCAAGAGGTATGAAATAGTGGCGCAATGGTGCTGCCAGCCGGGGAGGGATTTCGTTAGCGTAAATGATTGATCACGCAGATATGCGTCCCATCATAACAGTTTCCCCCGCACCGGCGGATACCCGGCTGCCGGGGATCGACCGGATGCGGGGGCTTGTCATCCTCCTGATGGCGCTCGACCATGTGCGCGATTTCTTTAATGCCGATGCGCTGCGCTTCGAGCCAACGGAACTCGCCCACACTTATCCAGCGCTGTTCCTGACCCGCTTTGTCACGCACTACTGCGCACCTGCCTTTGTCTTCCTCGCGGGCGTATCGGCATTCCTGCATGGAACGAAACTTGATGACAGATGGGCGCTCTCGCGCTTCTTGTTGACTCGCGGAGCGGGGCTAATCCTTCTCGATGTCTTTCTGGTGAGCCCGATATGGGGGCTTGAACTCGGCAGCTTTGACCTTGCTACGTTGTGGGCCATTGGCTTCAGCATGATCGCGCTCGCTGGACTGGTTTGGCTGCCAACGCGTGCCGTGCTGCTGCTTGGAGGACTGATCCTGGCTAGCCATAATTTGTTCGATCATGTGCATCCGCCGGAGTTCGGGGAATGGGCGCCCCTGTGGAATTTCCTCCATGAACCGGGTGCATTGCCTTGGGGTCTGCACGGAAGCATTAGTTACCCCGTGCTCCCATGGATTGGCATCATAACCCTAGGCTACGGGATGGGGTATCTCTTCCAGGAACCTGCGGAGCAACGCGGTCGTTGGTTCAGGCTTCTAGGGCTGACTTCGATTGCGCTATTCCTGCTGCTGCGTGGAACGAATTTTTATGGCGATCCACGCCCTTGGAGCGTGCAAGGCGGCGCCATCATGACTGGGCTTTCGATGCTCAACGTAACCAAGTATCCGCCGTCGTTGCTTTATGCGCTTGTCACGCTAGGGCCGATATTTCTCTTGCTCCCGGCCATGGAGAAGCTTGGAGGCGACGCCGGTGAAGTGCTCGCGACATTCGGACGGGTGCCTCTTTTCATTTACGTGCTGCACCTCTATGCCGCGCATGCTGTGGCCGTCGCTCTCTGGCTTGCCGAAGGCTTTGACTTTAGCCAATTGCGCGGATTCGGCGCGCGGGAGGCCCCGCCTGAGGGGCTTGGCCTTAGCCTAGCTGGCACCTATGCGGCCTGGATTCTCATCATGGCAGCTCTTTACCCGGCTTGCAGGTGGTTCGCTGGCGTGAAGCAGCGGCGTCGGGATTGGTGGCTGAGTTATTTGTAAAGCGGCAGGGTGAGTCCATGGATCTTTGGGCTTTGCCTCTACCGCCTAGCGTTTCGACCTAGGCGGAAAGAACCATTTGCCATCGCGGATCGGCAGGAAGCTGCCATCGTCGTCGCCCACTTCCTCGGCAATGCGCGCGTTGAGCTTTTCGTTCATCGCCATAATAAGATCATGGTTGGCGGCACCCGTTGCGAGGTTGTTGATCTCCTCTGGATCTTCCCGTAGATCGTAAATTTCCAGATCATTATGAGCGATCAAGTCCTCATACGTCGCCGGCGTGTTGAAATCGAGTGGTGCAAAATACCGGCTGAAGCGGTAGCGTCCATCGAATGCGCTGCGAATGGCGCAGCGATCGTGGAAGTCGGGCTCGACCTTGATCAGTCTTTTGATCTTGTCGGCCACCGGTGCCGCCGACTCCTTCAAATATTCGTACATTTTTTGCGCCCATTTGGCATCTTGAAACGACAGCATGTTGTAATTGTAGAGCGAAGCGGGCCGCAGTGAATCGAACGCCGCCTTTTCGGGCGCCGTCATCAGGGCCGAAAAATCGCGCCCTTTAAGACCAGCCCAGGCTTTTCGCACATCTTCGGGAGCGGCGCCGGTGAGCGCCAGCAGAGTTGGTACGAGGTCGATCTGCGAGGTGACCGCCTGGCAGCTCTTGCCGCCTGGATAGGCCGGATGCGCGATCATGAGAGGCAAGTGATTCTGCTGCCTATAGGCACAGTTCCCCTTGCCGCGCATCTGATGATTGCCACCAAGCTCGCCGTGGTCGGCGGTGAATATGATGATGGTGTTTTTGTCCATGCCGTTGGACTTCAGCGAATCAAGGACGCTCACGACCTGCGCGTCGCAGTCGCGGATACAATTGTAGTAATAGTTGCGCAGGAGACGCCAGCGGCGATCCTCGTTTGGCCATGCGCCAACAAGGACGTCCTGCACCTCCTGATAAATTTTCTGGCCACGCGGGCGCCCCGGCGCGTCGAACGGCTGACCTCGGGTCGCCGGCAGCGCGACGTTCCAATCGGCCCGGTAGATGTCGTCGTCGGGCGGCCGGGCGATTGGAAAGGCGGCCGCTTTTCCTTGGACCGTTTCGCCGGGCAAGTCGGAATCGACGAACATCACATCATGCGGGTTGACAAAGTTGACAGCCAGAAACCACGGCTTGCCCGCAGCCCTCAATTCCTCGCCCTTAGTGCGCAGCCAGCGCGTGACGAACGCCGTCGTTGTGCCGTCGAAATTGTAACCGCCAAGTGTCCTGTCATTGATGTCGCCGACGCCGAAGAAATCCTCGAAACCATAGGACTCGATGATCTTGCGATAGGTGAGAAATGGCGCGTCGATGGCCTCCTTGACCTGATCGAGGTTGATGCTGAGATGCCATTTGCCCTGATAGGCGGCGTGATAACCGAGCGCCGCCATGCGGTGGCCGATCGTTTTCACCTGCGGCGACATATCGGCCTGCCAAAGCGAATTGGCATTGTCGAAGATGCCGGTGTGCTGGATGTGCTGACCGGTATAGATGGTCGAGCGCGCCGGCGAGCAGACGCAGGATGCCGCTTGATGATTGGTGAAAGTGATACCGGCCTTCTTGATCCACTCCCGGCCGGGGACCGGAACCGGCCAAGCGTCGAAGAAGTGCTCCTGATCGACCAGGATGAAAAGAATATTGTAACCGCCGGGCGGCGCGTCAGGGGCGGTGGCGGGCGCTGCCTGTGCCGTTGCGGCAATTTCTGGCAGGAGATTGGCGGCACCGAGCAAAGCAGCCCCGCGCGTCACCACCGCGCGGCGGGAAGGATTGCGGGCATCCCGCGGCGAGTTTGTCATCGTCCCTCCCTTTTGTGCCATGCGGCTTGAGTTGGAATCATAACACGTCTCTCCGGCTCGAAGGGCGGCCGGCCCCGGGGTGCGTTCGACTGCGGTGGAAGATTCCTGTTACGCCGCCAGCCGCATGAGGCGCATGGCATTGAGACGGCTTACTTTGGCGCGGACCGTGTCCCGGATGGCGGCGCTTTCGATGAAGCGCCGCGCCACCGCGGAATTCTCGTAAGGGTAGTCGATGGAGAACATCACGTGAGCGTCCCCGAGCGCCGTGAGCGCCGCCATCAGCGGGACATTGGAGCATTGGCCGGACGTCGTCACATAGAGATTGCGCTTCAAATAGGCCGAAGGCGGCTCCTTGAGCGGCCGCCCGCCATAAATAAACGCGGCCCGGCTGTCGAGCCGCCACAGCATGAAGGGGAGCGTCTCTCCCATATGTCCGAGAATGATCTTGAGCCGCGGGTAGCGGTCGAAAACCCCGGCGAAGATCAGACGCAGGAAATGCGTCGACGTCTCCGTCGTCCATTCCCGTGTGGGCTTTAACAGCTCGTCGCATCCTTTCAGGACGTAGGGCAGCTCATAGCTGTCTCCCGGATGGAGATAAAGCGGCACGTCGAGTGCCTGCATCCGCTCCCAAAATGGTGCGTAGCGCGGATCGTCTAGGTAGATGCCGTTGGTGTGGCCGTTCACCATTGCGCCAACGAAGCCAAGATCGTGGACAGACCGCTCCAGTTCTTCGGCGGCGGCGGCGGCGGCCGCGTCCTGCATGGCGAGGTGGGCGAAGCCGGCATAGCTCTCCGGCCGGCGCTGCACTTCCGTGGCGAGGAGATCATTGGCTTCCCTGGCCAGCTTGATCGCGACTGCTGGATCGGGTTCGGCTTGAACGCCGGGGCCGGAAATCGACAGGACTGCCAAGGCGACGCCGCCTGCGTCCATCGCGGCGAGCCTTACGTCGCCGAAATCCGCCAATGCCGCCATGAGCTGTTTGTGGGCTCCCGGCGAAACCTTTGGCATCGCTCGTTCGAGGTAACCGGAAAGACACGGCACGATGCAGTGTTCTTCGAGAGCGATGTTCATTCAGAAAATTTGTGATAAAAGTTGGCTGCCGTCAACCTTCTAAGTTTAACTGTTGTCAATATGTAAAGGCAGAGCCCGCCTTTCGCGGTGATCTTGATTGCGGCCTCATTCAAAAGCAAGCCGCCTGACCGTGGGGCCAGGCGGCGATGTGTTTTGAGTGTCCGGCGTTGAGGCCGGCCGGCTTAGAACTTGACGACGACGTCGCCGCCGAAGGTGACTTGCGAGCTTTTGGTGCCGGCGCCGAACCCGGGGGTTCCCGGGATGCCGATGATGCCGCTGCCGCCGCCGAAAGGCGTCGTGCCGTTCAGCGAGGAATCATAACGAACCTCCGGCCGGAACAGCAGGCCCTTCAGCACCGGCGTTCCGTCGGGGATCGGCACCGTGATGTTGAGGCCGGCCGTCAGCTCCAGATAGGTCGTCGGCGCGGGGGCGAAGACCGCCGTGTTCGGAAACCCATATTCGACATTGACGAAGTCGAAATTGCCGGGGAACGCCGCGACGAAGAAGTTGTTGTTGTCGCGCCAAATCTCGGCCCGCCCGACAAACGACAGCCAGTCGTTGGCCTTCAAGATGCCATATTGGGCGACACCGTAACCGGTCGCGTTGAACCCGTCATCGCGAATGAAATTGCCATCGGTGATGAAGGTGAGATAGTCGGTCGGCTTCCAGGTCACCGTGATGTCGTTGAGATAGCGCAGGGCGTTGTTCGGGTTGCAGGCGCACGCCAAGGCAACCCCCGGGGTGTCGGGATTTTCCGCCCCGATGTGGGTGGTCGCCAGGATCGTGAGAGCGCCGTCGAGAAGGTTCAACCCGATGCCGCCATGGAATGCCGCGGCGCCATTGTTGTCGCCTTGCCGGTTGCCGAAGGTGGTGTTGACGCCGGTGTCGACGCCCAAATAAATATCGACCATCGGATCGACATGCGAAATCGTCATGACGCCGGTGTGGACGAGCGGAATGCCGAAGTTGAAGATGTAGGAATGCGAGTAGAGGTAATTGGTGGTCGGGTCGATCGTCTCGGCGCCTTCCAAGGTGACATATTGGCCGGCCTTGACGTCGATGCCGCCGGCGAACAGCCAGGGAAGATGCACGATGCCCCAAGCCTCGACGGGGGTAATCTGACTCCAATCATTGATGATGTAATCGAGCTCGCCAAGGTAATGGGTGTAGCGCGCGTCGGTCCCGTACATGGCTTGCACTTTGAAGCCGAAATCATAATCCGTGGCTTTCGGATCGAGCGGCCGCTGGATGGTCAAAAGCACTTGGTTCAAGAGCGGCTGGTTGGCCTTGTCGGTGAACAAATGCCCGAAATTTAGCCCATCGCCCGGGCTGTCAGGGTTGAACGTAATTCCGGCCTCGACCGAGCCGGAGACCGTCAACGTATCCCACCAATTGGCCGGCGGTGGCGGCGGCGGAACATCGGCGGCGCGCGCAACCGAACCGGCAAAGCCGAGAAAAGTGCTGGCGCAGAGAGCCGGCACCAGAATTGATTTGAGCGAACGGGGCATTGCATATCTCCCAGCGAAGCCATTGGTTGACTTGCAAGGTGCGCCGCAAAATTAATTTTGCAACATCAGTCTCAATGTCCAAGCCCATTCTGCCAGACCCCGATGCGCTTTTGCCACAGTTTGCGCACCGCAGGGGCAGGGAGCCTCGTAGAGGGCAGATTTGCGCCGTTGCTTTCGGGGTTGGCCATATGGCGGTCCGCCGCGATCGCGAATCAAAACGCCAGGGCCTTGACCTCCTTGACGCCGGGCAGCGTCTTTATCGCGCCAAGCACCTTTTCGGCGACGGCGCCATCCACCTCGACAAGAGCAACCGCGGAGCCGCCCTCGCGGTCGCGGCCAAGCGCGAAGGTCGCGATATTGATCGAGGCATTGCCGAGCAGGCTGGCGAAACGGCCGATGAAGCCAGGCTTGTCTTCATTGCTGACATAAATCATGACGGGGGCGACGACCGCATCGACCTCGATCCCATTGATAGAAATGACGCGCGGCTTGCCGTCGTGGAAGACGGTCCCGGAAATCGAGCGTTCGTGCTGTTCCGTCACGACGGATAGGGTAATAACCGACTCATAATCCGTCTCGGCGGCGCGGGTCACTTCGTCGATCGCGATCCCGCGTTCCTTTGCGATGCCCGGCGCCGAAACGATATTCACGTCGGCAAGCAAGGGCCGCAGAAGCCCGGCGATCACCGAAGCAGTGAGCGCTTTCGTTTTCAGCCCCGCCACATCGCCCTCGTAGGTGATCACCGCGCGCTTGATGCCGCTATCGACGAGTTGCCCGGCGAACGAACCGATACGGTCGGCAAGCGCGATGAAGGGCTTGAGTTTGGGCGCTTCCTCGGCGGTAATCGAAGGAAAATTGACCGCGTTCGAGATCGCGCCGCGGATCAAATAATCCGACATTTGCTCGGCGACTTGCAGCGCGACATTCTCCTGCGCCTCGCTGGTCGAGGCGCCAAGATGTGGCGTGCACACGACATTCGGATGCCCGAACAGCGGGTTGGCGGTTGCGGGTTCCGTCACGAACACGTCGAGCGCCGCGCCCGCGACATGACCGCTATCGAGAAATTCGCGCAGAGCCTTTTCGTCGATGAGCCCGCCGCGCGCGCAATTGACGATTCGTACGCCGGCTTTGGTCTTGGCAAGATTTTCCGCCGATAAAATATTCTTTGTCTGTGGCGTCAGCGGGGTGTGCAAGGAGATGAAATCGGCGCGGCCGAGCACTGTTTCAAGATCGGCTTTCTCGACCCCAAGATCGAGGGCGCGTTCGGGTGAAAGGAAAGGATCATAGGCGAGGACGCGCATATGCAAGCCGATTGCGCGTTCGGCGACGATCGATCCGATATTGCCACAGCCGATGAGGCCCAGGATCTTGCCGGTGATCTCGACCCCCATGAAGCGGTTCTTTTCCCATTTGCCGGCCTGGGTCGAGAGATCGGCCTGGGGAATCTGCCGCGCAAGCGCGAATATCATCGCGATCGCATGTTCGGCGGTGGTGATAGAATTGCCAAACGGCGTATTCATCACGATGATTCCCTTCGCCGTGGCGGCGGGAATATCGACATTGTCGACGCCGATCCCGGCGCGCCCAACCACTTTCAACTTGGCTGCCCGTTCGAGAAGTTTGGCGGTGACTTTCGTTGCCGAGCGAATGGCAAGGCCATCGAACCCGCCGATGATGCTGGCGAGCGTCTCTTTGTCCTTGCCGAGACCCGGCTGAAAATCGGTCTCGATGCCGCGCTCCTTGAAGATGGCAATGGCGGCGGGAGATAAGGCGTCGGAAATCAATACACGTGGAGCCACGGACTCTCTCCCCTTTACGGACGATGTATTGACGCGATGAGATGCTTTACCGGCGCGAAATGCCGTTACGGCCCGGAGAAAACATGGTCACCGGGCCTAACTTGCGTTGGCGTTCTTGAACCTGATCCTTTTCAACGCCAGGGCGATCCTATCGCCGCCCTGTTGCGGGACCGCCGGAAATCAAGCGGCCTTGGCGAGGGCCGCCTTGGTTTGGGCAAAGGCATAATCGAGCCAAGGGGTCAGCGCTTCAATATCGCTCGTCTCGACCGTCGCTCCGCACCAGATGCGAAGGCCGGGCGGCGCGTCCCGGTAGGCGCCAATGTCATAGGCGGCGTTTTCTTTTTCGAGCAAATTCTCGATGGATTTGGCAAAGGCAGACTCGGCCGCGAGCGGCAGAGCGGCGACGGCAGGGTCGACAATTTTGAGACAGACGCTGGTATTCGACCGGACCTTGGGATCGCTGGCAAGGAAGTCCACCCAAGGAGTCCGCTCGATCCATTTGCTGAGTGCCCCCGAATTGGCATCGGCGCGCGCGATAAGAGCCTTGAGGCCGCCAAGCGATTTTCCCCAGTTCAGAGCGTCGATATAATCTTCCACGCACATCAGGGAAGGCGTATTGATGGTTTCACCCTCAAAAATCGCTTCATTCAATTTGCCGTCTTGCGTCAGGCGGAAAAGCTTTGGCACCGGCCAGTCCGGCGTAAAACTCTCCAGCCGTTCCACCGCGCGGGGCGAGAGAATCAACATGCCATGCGCGGCTTCGGCCCCGAGCGCTTTCTGCCAGGAGAACGTCGTGGCATCGAGCTTTGCCCAATCGAGATTTTGGGCGAAAGCGGCGGACGTCGCGTCACAAATCGTCAAGCCTTTGCGGTCGGCGGGGATCCAATCGGCATTGGGAACCCGCACGCCCGATGTCGTTCCGTTCCAGGCGAAGACGACGTCATGGTCGAAATTGGCGCTCGCGAGATCGGCGATCTTCCCATAATCCGCGACAAAGGCGCGGGCATCCGGCAGCTTCAGGTGCTCGACGATGTCGATAACCCAGCCCTCGCTGAAGGACTCCCAAGCGAAGACATCGACGCCGCGCTGGCCGAGCAACGACCATAAAGCCGTCTCGACAGCACCAGTATCCGAGCCAGGGATGATGCCGATCCGGTAATCGCGCGGCACCTGCAAAATGTCGCGGGTCAAATCGATCGCGAGCTTCAGTCTGGCCTTGCTGGCCTTGGCCCGGTGCGAGCGCCCAAAGGGCGCGCCTTGCAGATTTTCAAGTTGCCAGCCCGGATGCTTGGCGCAAGGGCCGCAAGAAAAATTCGGCCGCGCGGGGCGCACGGCGGGATAGGTTGCCACCACGATATACATCCTCCCAGATGTGCGCCTTTCGTTGGGGAAAGGTGTCCCGCTTATGTGGTTACGCTGGGCGAGGGGGTTGGTCAAGCGAGCCGTCCCGCCAGCTGCTGGAATCAACTGAAAAAGTGATACTTCGGCCCATGGGTGTGCCATATTTGGCGCGCCCTTGGTTGCCGCGCGGCCGACAAATAGTTAGGCTGCCGCTTTCTCGCTTCGATGGTAGCCTGCGTGTTTCAAGACCTTTTTGCGTTTCTCATTGGCTATGTCTGCGGCGCGATCCCGTTTGGCCTGATTTTGACTCGCTTGGCAGGCACCACGAATCTGCGCGCCATAGGCTCCGGCAATATTGGTGCGACCAATGTTCTGCGCACCGGCCGCAAGGATTTGGCCGCGCTGACTCTTCTCCTTGATCTTCTCAAGGGAACGGCCGCTGTTTTGATCGTTGCCCATTTCATGCCCGGACCCGCCGAGCTTTTTGCCGCTCTCGGGGCATTTTTGGGTCATTTGTTCCCGGTCTGGATCGGTTTCAAGGGCGGCAAGGGGGTGGCGACCTTTTTGGGCTGCCTTCTCGCCGCTGCCTGGCCGGCGGGGCTCGCCTTTGCCATCGTCTGGCTGGTGGTCGCCTTCCTCACCCGCTACTCGTCGGCCGCCGCTCTCACTGCGAGCGCGTTGACCCCGGCCGTTCTCCTGGTCATGGGCCAAAACGCCGCCGCCCTCATGTTCGGTCTCATGGCGATTTTTCTGTGGGCCAAGCATCGCCCGAATATTTCGCGGCTCCTGGCTGGGACTGAATCCCGAATCGGGAAAACTTAATGGACGGCCCTCCGCTTGACTTAGAAGCGCTTTCGCCCCTCGATGACGGTGAACGGTTCGATTGGCTGCGGCTCCTGCGCTGCGAAAATATTGGCCCCCGGACATTTCGTATTCTGCTTGAGAGGCATGGGAGTGCGGGCGCGGCGCTCAAAGCTCTTCCAGCCCTGATCGCGAGCGGCAAGACCGGCCGGCCGATCCGCATTGCGACGATGGACGAGGTCGAGCGCGAGGTCGAGGCGACACACCAGGCGGGCGCCCGTTTCATTGGGATTGGTGAACCCGATTACCCTGCTCTCCTGCGGCGCACCCCTTCGCCGCCGCCGATAATCGCGGTGCGCGGCAATCTTTTGAGCCTTCGCCGCTCGAAAATCGCGATTGTTGGCGCCCGCAACGCGTCCGCGGCCGGCTTGGCGATCACATCCCAGCTTGCGCGCGGAATTGCCCGCTCTGGGCATGTCATTGTCTCCGGTCTCGCGCGCGGAATCGACGCCAAGGCGCATCAGGCTACGGCTGAGACCGGAACCATCGCAGTCCTGGCGGGCGGTTTGGGAAAAATCTACCCCGCCGAACATGATGCCTTGCTCGAACTCATCCTTGAACACGGCGCGGCGATCAGCGAAATGCCGTTCGCCTGGGAGGCGCGGGGACGCGACTTTCCTCGCCGCAACCGCATTGTTGCGGGCCTTTGCCGGGCAGTTGTCGTCGTCGAGGCGGCACGCCGGTCCGGCTCGCTCATCACCGCGCGATTCGCAGCTGAAGCAGGACGCGAAATCTTTGCCGTGCCGGGCTCGCCGCTCGATCCGCGGGCGGAAGGCGCCAATGATCTGCTGCGCGACGGCGCGACCTTCTGTACCAAGGCCGAAGATGTGACGAACGCCCTGGCGGCGCAGAATTTGTCGCGCGAACAGCCGGATGCGGGCTTTTTCGAATCCGGCCCAAAGGGCGTTCCCTATGAGCCTTTGTGGGACGAACTCGACCTAACCGACACGGCGGACGCGGTTTCCATTCCAGCAGATTCGCCCCGTCAGACCGATGCCACCCAGCCACTCACCACGAACGGAAGCGCTGAGGGGGCGGCGGACAAGCCCGCCGGGCGCCCGGAGGCAATCGAGCAGCGGCTCGCCGCCCTTCTCGGACCGGTTCCGGTGCCGGTGGACGAACTCGCCCGCCTGGCGGAGACTTCCGCCCGAGAGGTGAGGGCGGCGTTGCTTGCCCTGAAGCTTGCGGGTCAGGTCGAATGGCACCTTGGCGATCTCGTATCCTCGCGACCAGGCACCTGGCCCGGCGCCGATTCTCACGAAGACTGAGCTTCGGCGCGGCCCTTTTTCAAACGCCTCTTGCGCCGCCCGTTGCGCTGCGGTACGGATCGCTCGGGCGGCGAAGCAAGCGGCTTCTGGGCGCCCCGATCCTGCGCAAGTCCAAGACCGAGCCAATTCATGCTGTTCGACCAATATTTGCCGCTCGCGATCTTCATGGCGGTGGCCGCCGTCATATCGGGTGCCCTCCTGCTGGCGCCTTTCCTTGCGGCTTTCAAGGCGCCGGATCCGGAAAAACTCTCAGCCTATGAATGCGGATTCAATGCCTTTGACGATGCGCGGATGCAATTCGACGTGCGTTTCTATTTGGTGTCGCTGCTTTTCATTATTTTCGATCTTGAGGTCGCGTTTTTGTTTCCCTGGGCCGTGGCGTTTCGCGAAGCCGGGGCCTTCGGATTTT
The DNA here is from genome assembly GCF_029855125.1 of Methylocapsa sp. D3K7. Classification (GTDB taxonomy): domain Bacteria; phylum Pseudomonadota; class Alphaproteobacteria; order Rhizobiales; family Beijerinckiaceae; genus Methylocapsa. The sequence goes on along the minus strand of NZ_CP123229.1, from coordinate 1,339,112 downwards.
GGTCGATGATGATCTTTCTTGGCGTTCTTACGATTGGTTTCGTTTATGAATGGAAGAAGGGAGCGCTCGAATGGGATTGATCTCGCCCCGCGCCGCCGCCCCGAGTGCGGCAGCCGACCCATACTTTCTTTCACTCAATGATCAGCTTGCCGATAAGGGTTTTCTCGTAACCACGGCGGATGAGCTCATCAACTGGGCGCGCACGGGTTCCCTTATGTGGATGACCTTCGGACTCGCCTGTTGTGCCGTCGAAATGATGCAGGCCTCGATGCCGCGGTATGACGTCGAGCGATTCGGCTTCGCGCCGCGCGGCTCGCCGCGCCAGTCGGATGTGATGATTGTCGCTGGCACCCTCACCAACAAAATGGCGCCGGCTCTGCGCAAGGTCTACGACCAAATGCCGGAGCCTCGCTATGTCATCTCCATGGGTTCCTGCGCCAATGGCGGCGGCTATTACCACTATTCTTACTCGGTCGTGCGCGGCTGCGACCGCATTGTGCCCGTCGACATCTACGTTCCCGGCTGCCCGCCCTCGGCGGAAGCGCTCCTTTATGGCATTTTGCTCCTCCAAAAAAAGATCCGCCGCACAGGTACAATTGAGCGGTAACCCGCCTCGGCTTTGGGAAATGGATCGAGGCTTGCTGCCGGAGGGCGGCAAGTTGGCTTTTTTCCAAATCTTCTTAAGGACACAACCGGAAAACTTAAGATGGACAGTGGTTTGCAGCAACTCAGCGAGACAATAGCGGCGGCTCTGCCTGGTGCCATTAGCGGACACTCGACCGCTTTCGGCGAATTGACCCTGACGGTCGAGGCCGACCGCCTCATTGAGACCGTCACCTATCTACGGGACGATCCAAACTGTCTCTTCGTGTGTTTTATCGATCTCACCGCCGTCGATTATCCGTCCCGCGAGAAGCGCTTCGACGTTGTTACCCATCTTCTGTCGCCAAGGCACAACCGCCGCATCCGCGTCAAGGTTGAGACGGGCGAGATGACACCGGTTACCTCGCTCACCGGCCTTTATCCCGCCGCCGACTGGTTCGAGCGCGAGACTTACGATCTTTTCGGCGTGGTTTTTGCAGGCCACCCAGATCTGCGGCGGCTGTTGACCGATTATGGCTTTGATGGCCACCCGCTGCGCAAGGATTTCCCGATGACGGGCTATGTCGAGGTGCGCTACGACGATGAGCAGAAGCGTGTCGTCTATGAGCCGGTTCAGCTCACTCAGGAATTCCGCACGTTCGATTTCCTGTCGCCCTGGGAGGGCGCGATCGACTATGTTTTGCCTGGCGATGAGAAAGCTAAGGACAAGCCGCAATGACGAACGCCGCGGATTGAAATCAAGATGAGCGAAAATCCGGTCCGCAATTTTGCGATCAACTTTGGGCCGCAGCATCCGGCCGCGCATGGCGTTTTGCGCCTGGTTCTCGAGCTAGACGGCGAAGTCGTCGAGCGAGTTGACCCGCATATCGGCCTTCTCCATCGCGGCACCGAAAAGCTGATGGAGGCGCGCACCTATTTGCAGAATGTGCCTTATTTCGACCGGCTCGATTATGTCGCGCCGATGAATCAGGAACATGCCTTTTGCCTAGCCATCGAAAAACTGCTCGGCCTTGAGGTTCCGCGCCGCGGCCAGCTGCTGCGGGTTTTGTTTTGCGAGATCGGCCGGATTCTCTCGCATCTCCTCAACCTGACCACGCAGGCCCTGGATGTGGGCGCCTTGACGCCGCCGCTGTGGGGCTTTGAGGAGCGCGAAAAGCTCATGATTTTTTATGAGCGGGCGTCGGGTGCCCGCTTGCATGCCAATTATTTCCGGCCCGGCGGCGTGCATATGGATGTGCCCCAGGAGTTGCTCGATGACATCGGCGCCTGGTGCGATCCTTTCTTAAAATTTTGCGATGATTTGCAGGCGCTTTTCATTGAAAACCGTATCTTCAAACAGCGCAATGTCGATATCGGCATCGTCAGTCTCGCGGATTGCTGGCGCTGGGGTTTTTCCGGGGTGATGGTGCGCGGCTCGGGCGCGGCGTGGGATCTGCGCAAGTCGCAACCCTATGAATGCTACGAGGAGATGGATTTCGACATTCCGGTCGGCCGCCATGGCGACAATTACGACCGGCAAGTCATCCGCATGGAAGAGATGCGCCAGGCGGTCAAGATCATGAAGCAATGCGTCGAAAAGCTTTCGGGGCCTGGCGGCAAGGGGCCTGTCGCCGCGAAGGATGGCAAGGTTGTGCCGCCGTCTCGCGCGGAAATGAAGCGTTCGATGGAGGCATTGATCCATCATTTCAAGCTCTATACCGAAGGCTTCCATGTGCCGGCCGGCGAGGTCTATTGCGCGGTCGAGGCGCCAAAGGGGGAGTTTGGCGTCTACCTCGTCTCGGATGGCACCGATAAGCCGTATCGCTGCAAGATCCGAGCGCCGGGCTTCGCGCATCTGGCCGCGATGGATTTCCTTTGCCGCAAATCGATGCTTGCCGATGTCAGCGCGATTTTGGGTTCGATCGATATCGTTTTCGGTGAGGTTGACCGGTGATGCCGCCAACTGACGCCGCGACAATTGCAACTTTGCGGAACCGGGATATGACGGAAAACGCTGCTCCCTCCGCCATGACATTGAAGAGCTGAACCCATGTCCGTTCGCCGACTTGCCGACCAGCAGCCCAATTCCTTCGCCTTTACTCTCGAAAACGAGGAGAAATCTGCGGAGATCCTTACGAAATATCCAGACGGCCGACAGGCTTCCGCGGTGATCGCGCTTCTGTGGCTGGCGCAAAAGCAAAATGATTATTGGCTGCCGAAGCCAGCGATCGAGGCAGTCGCCAAAAAGCTCGGCATGCCTTACATCCGGGTGCTCGAAATCGCGACTTTCTACACGATGTTCAATCTCTCTCCAGTCGGCAAGTTCCACGTCCAAATGTGCGGCACGACGCCTTGCGTTCTTGCAGGATCCGACGGGATCAAGAACATTCTCCTCCAACGGATTGGCGGACAAGGCGAAGTGACGGCGGATGGCCTGTTTTCGTGGGTCGAAGTCGAGTGCCTGGGCGCCTGCTGCAACGCCCCGATGGTCCAGATCAACGACGATTACTATGAGGATCTCACACCGGAAAATTTTGTGACATTGCTCGACGATCTGGCCGCTGGGCGCCCGGTGATGATTGGCTCGCAGCAAGGCCGCGTGACCTCCGAACCGGCGGGCGGCCTTACGTCATTGACATCCTTCTACGGCACGGACGGCCGCAGCGGTCCTTTAAGTTCGCTCGGTTCAAACCAATCCTAAGGGTCATGCGAGATGCTTGAAGACAAGGACCGCATCTTCACCAATCTCTACGGCTTTGGCGATTGGCGGCTCAAGGGCGCCCTCGCGCGCGGGGCGTGGGACAATACGAAGAAATTGATCGACAAGGGCCAGGAGTGGATCATCAACGAGATGAAGGCCTCGGGTCTGCGCGGGCGCGGCGGCGCCGGGTTCCCGACGGGTCTCAAATGGTCCTTCATGCCGAAACCCGATCCGGCGCGGCCGTCCTACCTCGTCGTCAATGCCGATGAATCGGAGCCCGGCACCTGCAAGGACCGGGAAATCATGCGCAACGATCCGCAGCTTTTGATCGAGGGTTGCTTCATCGCGTGCTTCGCGATGCAGGCGCATGCCTGTTACATTTATATTCGCGGCGAATATATCTTGGAAGGTCAGCGTCTTGAGGCCGCCATCGCCGAAGCCTATGCGGCAAAGCTCATTGGCAAGAACAACCGGCACGGCTGGCCCTTCGATATTTACGTTCATCACGGCGCGGGCGCTTACATTTGCGGCGAGGAAACCGCGCTTCTGGAATCGCTTGAGGGCAAGAAAGGCATGCCCCGGCTGAAGCCGCCGTTCCCCGCCAATATGGGCCTTTACGGATCCCCGACGACCGTCAACAATGTGGAATCGATTGCTGTCGCGCCAGATATTCTCCGCCGCGGTGCCGCGTGGTTCGCGAGCTTCGGCGCAAAAAACAATGCGGGGACCAAGCTTTTTTGTATTTCCGGCCACGTCAACAAGCCGTGCAATGTGGAAGAGGCCATGTCGATTCCCTTCCGCGAATTGATTGACCGGCATTGCGGCGGCGTTCGCGGCGGCACCGACAATTTGCTGGCCGTGATCCCGGGAGGCTCTTCCGTGCCTCTCGTTCCGGCCCATCAAATTATCGACGCGGCGATGGATTTCGACACCTTGCGGGATTTGAAATCAGGACTTGGCACCGCCGCCGTCATCGTGATGGACAAATCAACCGATATTGTGCGGGCGATCGCGCGGATCAGTTATTTTTATAAGCATGAGAGCTGCGGCCAATGCACGCCATGCCGCGAAGGCACCGGCTGGCTCTGGCGCGTGGTCTCCCGCATGGCGGAGGGCCGCGCCCAAAAGCGTGAGATCGATATGCTGCTCGAAGTCACCACCCAAATCGAGGGCCACACGATCTGCGCGCTCGGCGATGCGGCAGCCTGGCCGGTGCAGGGCCTGATCCGGCATTTCCGGCCGGAGATCGAGCGGCGGATCGACCAATATACCGCCAATCCGCATTCGGAGCCGATCAAAGATTTTGGCGTTGCGGCGGAGTAAATGCGGATGGCCGAGGCGCCCGACAATATGGTTCTCGTCTATATTCGTCGCATTGATGAAAAAATTGATCGCGTGATCGAAGATGTCCGCGAGGTTCGCATCACGAACCTCGAAGAAGGGCAAGCTGGCATCCATCGCCGGTTGGATCGAGTTGAGGCGCGGCTGGACCGGATCGAGCGGCGTCTCGATCTCGTCGAACCAGCGCATTGAGGTTATGGCATGAGCAAACTCATCGTGGATGGTGTCGAAGTCGACGTCCCGCCGGAATATACGCTGCTCCAGGCGTGCGAAGAGGCGGGCGCTGAGATTCCGCGTTTTTGCTTTCATGAGCGCCTTTCGATTGCCGGCAATTGCCGAATGTGCCTTGTCGAGGTCAAGGGCGGACCACCGAAACCATCCGCTTCCTGTGCCGTCGCGGTTCGGGATTTGCGTCCCGGCCCGAACGGCGAGCCGCCCGTGGTTCTCACCAAATCCCCCATGGTGAAAAAGGCCCGTGAAGGGGTGATGGAATTTCTGCTCATCAATCATCCGCTCGATTGTCCGATTTGCGATCAGGGCGGCGAATGCGATCTGCAGGATCAGGCGATGGCGTTCGGTGTCGATTCCTCGCGCTTTGCCGAAAACAAGCGCGCCGTCGAGGACAAATATATCGGGCCGCTGGTACGCACCTCGATGAACCGCTGCATCCATTGCACGCGCTGCGTGAGATTTACGGCGGAAGTCGCCGGGACCGGCGACATGGGCGCGACCGGCCGCGGCGAAGACATGGAAATCACCACCTATCTCGAAACCGCGATGCGCTCCGAGCTGCAAGGCAATGTCGCGGATCTTTGCCCGGTCGGCGCGTTGCTGCCCAAACCTTATTCGTTCAAGGCGCGGTCCTGGGAACTTGTCAAAACCGAATCCTTCGACGTCATGGATGCGCTCGGCTCGTCGATCCGCATCGATACGCGCGGGCGGGAAGTGATGCGCATCTTGCCGCGCATCAACGATGCGGTGAACGAGGAGTGGATTTCCGACAAGACGCGCCAAATTGTCGATGGGCTGAAGACCAAGCGTCTCGACCGGCCTTATCTGCGCGAAAACGGCAAATTGCGGGAAGCGTCCTGGCAAGAGGCTTTCGAGGCGATCGCGGCCAAGATCAAACAGGCATCTCCGGCACGGATTGGGGCCATCGCTGGTGACCTATGCGCCGTTGAAGAAATATTCGCCCTGCGGCTCCTGATGCAAAGCCTCGGCGCCGCCTCAATCGATTGCCGGCAAGATGGCGCGAAACTCGATCCCTCGCTTGGCCGGGCTAGCTACATTTTCAATCCCGCGGTCGCTGGCATCGACGAGGCGGATGGCCTGATCATCATCGGCTCGAATCCGCGCAAGGAAGCGCCGGTGTTGAACGCGCGCATCCGCAAGCGCTGGCTGAGGGGCGGGTTTCCTGTGGCCGTCATCGGCGAGAAAGTCGATCTCACCTATGACTATGCGTATCTTGGGGCGGGACCTGAAACGCTGGCTTCGATTGCTGGAAATTTACCGTTCAAAGCCGAAAAGCCGATCGTCCTCATCGGTCAAGGCGCCTTCGCGCGTCAGGATGGGCGGGCGATCCTCGCGCTCGCCGCGCAGGCGGCGCAGGCGCTGGGCGCTTTCAACGGGGGCTGGAATGGCTTTGCTGTCCTGCATACGGCGGCGGCGCGCGTCGGCGGCCTCGATCTCGGCTGCGTGCCGGGGCAGGGTGGGATCGACGCACAGGCCATGACCAGAAGCGGGGCGCTCGACGTCCTCTTCCTTCTCGGTGCCGACGAGATCGCGGTGGAACCGGGGGCCTTCGTGATTTACCAAGGCACGCATGGTGATCGTGGCGCCGCGCGCGCCGATGTCATCCTCCCCGGTGCGGTCTATACGGAAAAAACTGGCACCTATGTCAACACGGAGGGCCGCGTGCAATTGGCGGATCGCGCGAATTTCCCGCCCGGCGCCGCACGCGAGGACTGGGCCATACTCCGGGCGCTTTCCGAGGTGCTCGGACACAAATTGCCGTTCGATTCCCTGCGAGCCTTGCGCGGGCGTCTTTATGCAGCGCATCCGCATTTCGCGGAGCTTGACGAGATTGCCGCGCCCCCGCCTTTCGACACGCAGGCACTGGCGGCGGCGGGAGGCGACTTTGCCAATGTGCCTTTCACTCCGGCCATCGCTGACTTTTACCTCACCAATCCGGTCGCGCGCGCCTCGGCGGTGATGGCGGAATGTTCCGCCGTCGCGCAAGGTTTCGCGCGCGAGGCGGCGGAGTAAGCCGATGACATCCTTCGCCGCAACCTGGCCCTTGCTGCTCACGCTCATCAAAAGCGTCGCGCTGCTCGTGATCCTGCTGATCTTCATCGCTTACGTCCTCTACGCGGACCGCAAGATTTGGGCCGCCGTGCAACTGCGGCGCGGTCCCAATGTGGTCGGTCCCTTCGGCCTTTGGCAGAGCTTCGCCGACATGTTGAAGTTCGTCTTCAAGGAGCCGATCATCCCGGATGGCGCCAACAAGGGCGTCTTCTTGCTCGCGCCCTTCGTCATGGGCATGCTGGCGCTTTCGGCTTGGGCGGTGATTCCGATCAGCGCGGGCTGGGCGGTTGCCGATCTGAACGTCGGTATCCTCTATATTTTCGCGATCTCTTCGCTCAGCGTCTATGGCATCATCATGGGCGGCTGGGCGTCAAACTCGAAATATCCGTTTCTCTCGGCGTTGCGCTCCGCCGCGCAGATGATTTCCTACGAAGTTTCGATCGGTTTCGTCATCATCACCGTGCTGCTTTGCGCCGGTTCCCTCAATCTTGGCGATATCGTCCAGGCGCAGGACACGCGCTTTGGACTGCTTGGCTGGTATTGGCTGCCGCTGTTTCCGATGTTCGTGATCTTTTTCATTTCGGCGCTTGCCGAAACGAACCGGCCTCCGTTCGACCTCGTCGAGGCCGAGTCCGAGCTTGTCGCGGGATTTATGGTGGAATATTCCTCGACCCCCTACATGATCTTCATGCTCGCCGAATATGTGGCGATCGTCACCATGTGCGCACTGACGACGATTCTCTTCCTCGGTGGCTGGCTGCCGCCCTTCCAGGTTTGGCCTTTCCTCCTTATCCCTGGCGCGGTATGGTTTATCTTGAAGGTTTGCCTGGTGTTTTTCATGATCTCCATGGTGAAAGCCTTCGTCCCAAGATATCGCTATGATCAGCTGATGCGGCTTGGCTGGAAAGTGTTTTTGCCGCTCTCGCTTGGCATGGTCGTTCTCGTCGCCGGGGTGCTTCAATTCACCGGCTGGGGCGCGGGCATGGGACAATGAGCGCGATCATGAGATTGGCTTGCAAGGACAATCGAAAATGAAGCTCGATCAGGCCGCCAAAGCGGTTTTCCTATCCGAATTCGTCGGCGCTTTCTTTCTCTCCATGCGCTACTTTTTTAAGCCGAAAGCGACGCTGAATTATCCGCACGAAAAAAATCCACAATCGCCGCGCTATCGGGGCGAACACGCGCAACGACGCTATCCGAACGGCGAGGAGCGCTGTATCGCTTGCAAGCTCTGCGAAGCGATCTGCCCGGCTCAGGCGATCACGATCGAGGCTGGTCCGCGCCGCAACGACGGGACGCGCCGCACCACCCGCTACGACATTGACATGGTCAAATGCATTTACTGCGGCTTCTGCCAGGAAGCTTGCCCGGTCGATGCCATCGTCGAAGGGCCGAATGCGGAATTTGCCGTCGAAACCCGCGAGGAGCTTTACTATGACAAGACTCGTCTCCTCGAAAATGGCGATCGCTGGGAACGCGAGATCGCGCGCAATCTCGCCCTGGATGCACCCTACCGTTAGAGACCATGAGAACATGTCCCCGGAAGGTGCAGACTTTCGGAGCCATACACCCGCCAATGTGTTCAGCCGCCGGAATGAGATAAAAAGGGTCACCGATGAATAGCGCTGCGTTGTTCTTTTATCTCTTCTCGGCGCTGATGATCGGCGCTGCCTTCATGGTGATTTCCTCGCGCAACCCGGTCCACTCGGTGCTCTTTCTGATCCTCGCCTTTTTCAACGCGGCGGGACTGTTCGTGCTGCTCGGGGCGGAGTTTCTGGCGATGATCCTGGTCGTCGTCTATGTCGGCGCGGTGGCGGTCTTGTTCCTCTTCGTCGTCATGATGCTCGATGTTGATTTCACGGAAATGAAGCAGGGATTTCTGCAATATTTGCCGGTTGGCGGAACGCTTGGTCTTGTGGTTCTCGTTGAGATCGTTTTGGTCGTTGGCGCCTGGAAGATTGGTCCCGTGCCGATCGCCAATGTCACGACGCCCATGGCCCCCGGGATGACCAACACCATGGCGTTGGGGCGGGTTCTCTACACCCAATATGTCTATTTGTTTGAGGCAGCCGGCTTCATTCTCCTGACCGCGATGATTGGAGCCATCGTCTTGACGTTGCGCCACAAAGTGGGCGTGAAGCGCCAGAACATCGCGGTGCAGAATGCGCGAACACCAGCCGAGGCGGTTGAGATTCGCAAGGTTGCGTCGAGGCGGGGCGTTTGAACCTCACCGTCCACAGTTCGCGCGCGCCGGCGGCGCTGGAAGGAGCACCATGCTGACGATCTCGCTTTCTCAGTTTTTGATTGTGGCCGCCATGCTCTTCACACTCGGCGTGGCAGGCATTGTCCTGAACCGCAAAAACATCATCATCGTCTTGATGTCGGTCGAGCTAATATTGCTTTCGGTCAATATCAATCTGGTCGCCTTTTCGGCCTTTCTGGGCGATCTTACCGGCCAGGTTTTCGCTCTCTTTATCCTGACCGTTGCGGCTTCCGAGGCTGCCATCGGCCTCGCCATCCTTGTTTGCTACTACCGCAATCGGGGCTCGATCGCGATCCAAGACATCAACTTGATGAAGGGCTGAGACGATCCATGTATGCAGCCATTGTTTTCCTGCCTCTGTTGGGATTTTTGATCGCCGGGCCTTTCGGCCGGCGGATCGGGGACCGCCCATCCGAACTCGTGACGACGAGCCTTTTGTTTGTCTGTGGCTTCTTGTCCTGGATCGTCTTTTTCCAAGTTGCGATCGGTAGCGCGCCGGCAAGCGTTTCGGTTATCGGCAATTGGTTCACCTCTGGCACCTTGAAGGTCGATTGGGCGCTCAAGATCGACACTCTGACGGCCGTGATGCTCGTCGTCGTCACCACGGTGTCCTCACTCGTCCATCTCTATTCGATTGGTTACATGGCCGACGATCCGTCGCGGCCGCGCTTTTTTTCGTATCTCTCGCTGTTCACCTTCGCGATGCTGATGCTGGTGACCGCCGACAATCTGGTCCAATTGTTTTTTGGCTGGGAAGGGGTTGGCCTTGCCTCTTATCTCTTGATCGGCTTCTGGTACGAGAAGCCTTCCGCGAATGCTGCCGCGATCAAGGCATTTGTCGTCAACCGGGTCGGCGACTTCGGCTTCGCGCTTGGCATCTTCCTGGTGTTCGTGCTGACCCAATCGGTCAGCTTCGATCAGATCTTCGCGGCCGCCCCGGGCCTCGCCCATACGACGATCCATGTCTTCGGTGCCGACATGGACGCCATGACCATCACCTGTCTCCTGCTCTTCATGGGAGCGATGGGCAAATCGGCGCAGTTCCTGTTGCACACCTGGCTGCCCGACGCGATGGAAGGCCCGACCCCCGTGTCGGCACTCATTCATGCGGCGACCATGGTAACGGCGGGCGTCTTCATGGTCGCGCGTCTCTCCCCCCTGTTTGAACAGGCGCCGGCCGCGCTCACCTTCGTCACGATCATCGGCGCGACGACGGCCTTCTTCGCGGCAACCATCGGCCTTGTCCAGAATGACATCAAACGCGTCATCGCCTATTCGACCTGCTCGCAGCTCGGTTATATGTTCGTCGGACTCGGTGTCGGCGGCTATTCGCTCGGCATCTTTCATTTGTTCACGCATGCCTTCTTTAAGGCGCTGTTGTTTCTCGGTGCGGGTGCCGTCATCATCGCGATGCATCACGAGCAAGATATGCGCAACATGGGGGGGCTCTGGCGGAAAATTCCGTTTACCTTCGCCATGATGACGATCGGAACTTTGGCGCTCACCGGCTTTCCGTTCACCGCCGGCTATTTTTCCAAGGATGCGATCATCGAGGCGGCCTTCGCTTCAGAGCGCACCGGTGCTTTTTATGGCTATGTGCTGACGACGGTCGCCGCGGGCCTCACCTCCTTTTATTCCTGGCGGCTCGTCTTTTTGACGTTTTTCGGGGCGCCGCGCTGGGCCGCCGCCGGGCATGAGACCGGCCACGATCACGCCGCGCATGATCACGAATCCCATGATCACCAAACGCATGACGATGGAGCCCATGGACATCACGGCCACGCGCTCGATCCGCATGAAGCGCCGCTTCCCATGCTCGTTCCCTTGGGTGTCTTGGCTGTCGGCGCCCTGTTCGCGGGCCTCATTTTTTCGTATGATTTTATCGGCGAGGGTGGTCCTGAGTTCTGGAAATCTGCGCTCTATCTCAGTCCCGGCAATCATATTCTCGAAGCCCGGGAAGAGATCCCGGAACTCGCCAAATTGCTTCCCACGCTATTAATGGTCGTGGGCTTTCTGGTGGCGCTGCTGTTCTACCAACTGGTGCCGTCGCTGCCCCACAAGCTCGCGCAGTCTGTAAGGCCTCTCTATGAGTTCCTTCTCAACAAATGGTATTTCGACGAACTCTATGACGCGATTTTTGTGCGCCCGGCCTTTTGGCTCGGCCGCCTGTTCTGGAAGGGCGGCGATGGAGCGATCATTGACCGGCTTGGCCCCGATGGCGTTGCGGCGCGCGTCGTCGATGTGACCGGGCGGGTCGTCAAGCTTCAGAGCGGCTACATTTACCATTACGCATTCGCCATGCTGGTCGGCCTTGCTGCCGTCATCACATGGTATGTGGCCGCGGGGGTCCGCTGATGTTCGGTTTTGGTCTTTTGTCCTGCATCGTTTTTCTGCCGCTCGTTGGCGCGGGCTTTATCCTCGCCCTTCGCGGCACCGACGAAGCCACTTTGGAAAACGCCCGCCGCGCCGCGCTCGGCACGACGGTGATTGTCTTTCTGCTCTCACTTTACGCCTATATGAAGTTCGACCCGGTCTCCTCTGGGTTTCAATTCGTCGAAGAGAAGGGCTGGTTCGGCCATGGTCTCGTCTACAAGATGGGCGTTGACGGCATATCGTTCCCATTCGTGCTTCTGACCACATTCTTGATGCCGATCTGCATTCTTGCATCGTGGAAGTCGATTCAAACCCGGGTCAAGGAATATCTGATCGCTTTCCTTGTCCTCGAAACCTTGATGACAGGTGTTTTCTGCGCGCTCGATCTCGTGCTGTTTTACCTTTTCTTCGAGGGCGGCCTCATTCCGATGTTTCTGATCATCGGGATTTGGGGCGGTAAGCGGCGGGTTTATGCCAGTTTCAAATTCTTTCTTTATACGCTCGCCGGATCGCTGTTGATGCTACTGGCGATCATGGCGATGTATGGCGTCGCGGGCACGACTGACATCGTCACCTTGCTGCAGACACCCTTCCCCTCATCCATGCAGAAATGGCTGTGGCTCGCGTTCTTCGCCTCGCTCGCCGTCAAGATGCCGATGTGGCCGGTGCATACCTGGCTTCCCGATGCGCATGTCGAGGCGCCGACCGCGGGTTCCGTTATTCTTGCCGGTGTCCTCCTCAAGATGGGCGGCTATGGGTTCATCCGCTTCTCGCTGCCGATGTTCCCGGAGGCTTCCGCCTATTTCGCGCCGCTCGTTTTTGCGCTGTCGATCATCGCGATCATTTATACCTCGCTTGTTGCCCTGGTGCAGGAGGATATGAAGAAGCTCATCGCCTATTCCTCGGTGGCGCATATGGGCTTCGTGACGATGGGCCTCTTCAGCATGACCGCGCAAGGCGTGCAGGGCGCCGTCTTTCAGATGATCTCGCATGGTCTCGTCTCTGGCGCCTTGTTTCTCTGCGTCGGCGTCGTCTACGATCGCATTCACACCCGTGACATCGCCGCCTATGGCGGTCTTGTCGCGCGCATGCCCCAATATGCGGTGGTGTTCATGATCTTCACCCTTGCCAATGTCGGCTTGCCGGGCACCTCGGGCTTCATCGGCGAGTTCCTGACGTTGCTGGGCGCGTTCCGGGTGAACAGCTGGGTCGCGTTTTTCGCTACCACCGGCGTTATTCTGTCCGCCTCCTACGCGCTTTATCTGTATCGCCGTATCATTTTTGGCATTCTCGACAAGCCGAGCCTGGCCTCGATCCTCGATCTCTCATGGCGTGAGGTCGCGCTGTTCGCGCCACTCGTCGCTCTGACTATCCTCTATGGCGTCTATCCGGCGCCGGTTCTCGACGGATCGGCCGCCGCGATCAACGCGCTCATCAAAAATTATGACACGGCCCTTGCCGTGACCAAGACGGCGGCGCTTTCGTTCCACTAAAGGTTTTCACGCATGTCGCATCTATCAACCGACCTCGCGCACAGTCTGCCGGAATTTATTCTGGCGGCGGGTATTCTTTTCCTTGTGCTATTTGGGGCGATCCGGGGAAAGGACTCGGATGGGCCGGTTACCGAGATTGCCGCTGGGCTGCTTGGCATCGCGATCGTGATTATCCTTCTCGGCGGCAAGACCACGGCGGTCGTCTTTAATGGGGCTTTTATCGACGATGGCTTCGGGCGATTCATGAAAGTGCTGACGCTTGTCGGATCGCTCGTCACCTTGGTGATGAGTCAGGATTTTTTGGCGCGTGAAAAACTCGACAAATACGAGTTCCCGATTCTGATCCTTTTGGCGACTCTTGGCATGCTGATGTTGATTTCGGCGGCAGGTCTCATTGCGCTCTATCTCGGCCTCGAATTGATGTCGCTGGCGCTTTATGTCATCGCCGCCTTCCACCGCGACAATATCCGCGCCTCCGAAGCTGGCCTCAAATATTTCGTGCTCGGGGCTTTGTCGTCGGGCATGCTGCTTTATGGCGCTTCGCTTCTCTATGGTTTCGCGGGCACCGTGTCCTTCGCGGGCATCGCTGAAACCATCAATGGCAAGGCGTCTCTTGGCGCCGTCTTTGGCCTCGTGTTCCTGATGGCCGGGCTCGCCTTCAAAATGTCGGCGGTGCCATTTCACATGTGGACGCCAGATGTCTATGAAGGCGCGCCGACGCCGGTGACCGCGTTCTTCGCCTCGGCGGTGAAAATGGCCGCGGTTGCCATCACGCTGCGGGTGGTCATCACTGCCTTTCCGGGCATTTCCTCGCAATGGCGGCAAATCATCATTTTCATATCTCTTCTGTCGATGGTACTCGGCGCCTTCGCCGCGATCGGCCAGTCCAACATCAAGCGCCTCATGGCCTATTCCGCGATTGGCCATATCGGCTTCGCGCTTGTCGGTCTCGCGGCGGGCGGCGAAGCTGGGGTCAGCGGTGTCCTCGCCTATATGGCGATCTATCTCGTCATGACCCTTGGCACTTTCGCCGCGATCCTCTCGATGCGCGTCAACGGGGAAAGCGTCGAAAATATTTCCGATTTGTCCGGGCTTGCCAAAACCGATGGCCTGATGGCCTTCTTTCTCGCAATGATGATGTTTTCCTTGGCCGGGATACCGCCACTCGCCGGTTTCTTCGCCAAATGGTATGTGTTCAATGCAGCGATCCAGGCGGGGCTTTATTGGCTTGCCGTCATCGGCGTTCTTTCGAGCGCTGTCGCTGCCTACTACTATCTGCGGATCGTCAAAATCATGTATTTCGACGAACCAGCTCCCGCCTTCGACACGCCCGATGTCGTGCCGCGCGCGGTGCTCGCCGTGACGGGGATCCTCGTGCTTTTCTTATTTGTCTATCCCGGGGCCTTCATTGACGCCACCAACGCGGCGGCGCAGTCCTTGTTTTGAATTTGTAGTATATGGTGGTTTTGCCCTGTTTCGTCTCGCTGGAGCCGCACAAGAGAACGGTTATCGTCTGGTTCATCATGACCAGCTCCCTTCGACCAACGACGAAGCCTTGGCGCGCGCCAGGTCCGGCGATTCTGGACGGCTCTGGGTTGTCGCCTCCACGCAGACCAAGGGGCGGGGGCGGCATGGCCGGGTTTGGTCGTCGCCGCCGGGCAATCTGCATGCAAGTCTGCTTCTGATCGATCCCGCACCCCGGCACAGGGTTGCAGAACTTGGCTTTGCGGTTGGAATTGCCGCCCTTCACGCGGTGCATGGCATCCTTGCCAAGGATCAGAGCCTTGCGATCAAATGGCCGAACGATCTTCTCCACGCAGGCGCGAAGCTCGCCGGGATTTTATTGGAGAGCGCAACTCTGCCGGATGGCCGATTGGCCTGCGTCGCTGGCATTGGGGTGAATTGCCGCTGGCATCCGGCGGACACACCCTATAAAGCAACGAGCCTTGCTGTGATCGCGGGGTCACCGGTTTCTCCCGAAACCGTCTTCGAGCACCTTTCGGCGGCGATGATGCATTGGCTGAAGATCTGGGCCGGCGGCGATGGTTTCGAGGCGATCCGCGCCGAATGGCTCTCGCAAGCCGCGGGTCTTGGCACTTGGATCAGCGTTGCGCGGTCCACGCAAAGCATTGAGGGCGTTTTTCGGACGATCGACGCGACTGGGCGTCTCATTCTCGAAAACAAGTCCGGTACTGTGGCAATTGAGGCGGGCGACGTGTTTTTTGGTCCATCGGGTAGCCCAACTTCCGTGGCCGGCGTGTAAACGCGCGCCCCGGAAGCGGCCGCCTGAACTGTTTTGGCGTTTTTTCGCCGTGAGCAGGGTCTGCTTGGATCGCGCGGTTGCATGCGACAGTTAAGATTGAGTTCCGTTTGATGATCCGAGAGCGGGGCACCGGAAGGTCCTCGAGATTTGGAACTGGAGCCTTTCCTTCTTAAGGGCATGCTCAGGCATGATCCCAAAAAGGTGCAGACTTTTTGGCTCAGATCATGCGACAAAACAAACACAACATGAAGTCCGTGATCGATTCTTCATGAAGCGATCTTGGTCTGGGAAAGGTTTGTAGACAATGAACGATGGAAGTGACGAGCTCGTCTTTGTGCCGCTCGGAGGCCTGGGCGAAATCGGCATGAACCTCGCCCTATATGGCTTCGGCTACAAGGGGCGCATCAAATGGTTGATGGTCGATTGCGGCGTTGCCTTCGCGGGCCCCGATCTTCCCGGAATCGATATTGTGGTTCCAGATATCAGCTTTATCGAGAAGATGCGGGACGATTTGGCCGGCCTCGTCATTACCCATGCGCATGAAGACCATATCGGCGCGGTTGCCGATCTATGGCCACGGCTTGGTTGTACGCTCTACGCGACGCCCTTCGCGGCTTCATTGCTAGAAGCGAAGCGACTCGCCGAGCCAGGGGCTCCGGACGTGCCGATTACCGTCGTCGCGCAAGGAGCGTCGGTCGCCATCGGCCCTTTCGATGTCGAATTCATCGCCATGGCGCATTCGATTCCGGAAAGCTGCGCGCTAGCCATCCGCACGCCTCTCGGCACGGTTCTTCATTCGGGCGATTGGAAAATCGATGCAGCCCCCGGAATTGGCAAGCCGACCGACGCGAAGCGGCTTGCCGCCATCGGGGCGGAGGGCGTGCTGGCACTTATCTCCGATTCGACCAATATATTGCGCGAGGGGGTCAGCCCCTCGGAAGCGGACGTCGCCAAGACTTTGCATGAAATCATTGGCCAGGCATCCGGGCGTGTCGTTGTCACCACCTTCGCGTCCAATGTCGCGCGCATACGCGCGGTTGCCGAGGCGGCGGCGGCGGCGGGCCGTTCGGTCGTGATGGCGGGGCGGGCGATGGAGCGGGTCACCGCCGTTGCTCGCGAATGCGGTTATCTTAATGGCATCGGCGGGTTTTTAACGCAGGAGGCATTCGCCCATATCCCCCGTGACAAGGTGGTCTTATTGGCAACCGGAAGCCAAGGTGAGCCCCGTGCCGCGATTGCCCGCATGTCGGAGGGCACTCACCCCGCCGTCAGTCTCAACGCGGGCGACCAGGTTATCTTTTCCTCGCGAACGATTCCAGGAAATGAAAGGGAAGTCGGGCGTATCATCAACAATTTCATTCGCTCGGGCATCGAAGTCATCGTGGACCGCAACGCGCTCGTCCACGCCTCGGGGCATCCGCGCCGCGGCGAGGTTGCGCAGCTTTACGGCTGGATCAAACCGCAGATCGCGATCCCAGCGCATGGCGAGGACGTCCATCTCGCCGAACACGCGGCCTTCGCCAAATTGCAAGGCGCGCAACATGTCATCACGGCCCGCAATGGGGATATTGTCGTCCTCGCGCCGGGAACCCCTGGGATCGTGGGCGAGGCGCAGAGCGGACGCTTCTACAAAGATGGCAATTGCTATGTCGCGGCGAATGACGAAGCTATCAGAATGCGCCAGAAGCTCGCGGTGTCCGGGATCGTGACCATTGCCATGGCCGTCACCGCGAAAGGCGATCTCGCGGGGGTGCCTGACGTGATCACAGCTGGCTTGCCGGCCCGCGTCGGCAGCGGCGCTGCGATCGATCAGATCGTCGATGACGCATTGTTTCAAACCTTCGATAATTTGCCGCGTCCGAAGCGGCGAGACGCGGATGTTGTCTCCATCGCGGTGGAAAAAGCGGTGCGCGGCGCGGTCGCCGCCGCCTGGGGCAAGCGGCCGGTCGTCCATGTGCTTGTCGTCGAGGTGTGAAAGGGAACTGGAGCCATCGTTGTGATCGGGCGTTTGAACCATGTTGCCATCGCCGTTCCGGACGCCGCCGCCGCGAGCATGCTCTACCGGGACGCGCTGGGCGTTACGGTGAGCGCGCCCATCGCACTGCCCGAGCATGGTGTTCATGTGGTTTTCGTCGAACTGCCGAACACCAGGATCGAGCTGATCGAACCGCTCGGCGAGAATTCTCCAATCGCGAAATTCTTGGGCCAGCATCCGCAAGGTGCGCTTCATCATCTGTGTTTTGAAGTGGGCGACATTGCCGCGGCGCGTGACCAGCTCCAACGTGCAGGCACGCGTGTGCTTGGCGAAGGGGAGCCAAAAATAGGGGCGCATGGCAAGCCAGTTGTTTTCCTAAATCCGAAGGATTGCGCTGGAATCCTGATCGAACTCGAACAGGCGTAAAGAGGCTGACATGTCACGTGCCGGAAGAGTTCTGTGGCAATCGGAGCCGCCAGGTTTTCAAACCGGAGATGGGGTTGACGGCTTCGCCGAATTTTTCAAATCCTTCCCGCTCGTAGAAGCGCAGCGCCCGGGGATTGTCCTGGTTGACTTCCAAGGTGACGCCGCCCTGGGAAAGGCGGCGTGCCTCGGCGAGGAGGAGACGCGCGGCGCCGCTGCCCTTTGCATCCGGCGCGACGGCGATTTGATCAAGATAGCCTGATGCCGGATCGAAATTCACAAAGCCGAGCAGCCGGTTCGACCCGTCAAAAGCGCAGATCGTGACCGCTCCCGCTAATTCAAGTTCATTCAAATGATCGACAAACCATGTTTTCCGCGCGGAAAAATCAATCTCGGGCATCGTCTCCTGCCAGCTAGCGACCCATAGCTCCGCGAGGCTCGCGAGGTCAGTGCCGGTCCGCTGACGTAGAGACACGCCTGCGATGGGGGAGGGGTGCTGAGTCATGTCGCTCATGCGGAGCCAAACCCATGGATGCGATCGCCCGCGAAAGGAGAATTTTTTCCTACGCCGGGCCAAAGCGGCCAATACATCTTTCTTCTCGGCACGAAAAGCCACCGCTTGAGTTGAAATGACAGACGCTTTCCTTATGATGGATTTATCCCGAAGATTCCTACAGGACATCGATTAACCTATGGATAAAGCTCAGCTTGGCGCCGGATCGACCGTCGCCATCATCGGCGGCGGTCAGGCGGGCGGCGAAGCCGCGACGCTTCTGCGGCAAAACCGCTTCGAGGGCCGGATCGTCCTCATCGGCGAGGAAGACTGCCTTCCCTATATGCGGCCGCCTCTGTCGAAGGCGTTTTTGGCCCGCGAAATCGCCAAGGACGCGCTGATTTACAAAGCCGCTACCGCTTATGAAAATGCAAGGGTGGAGATGCGGCTCAACGCTCGCGTCGACGACATTGACCGGCGGGACAAGCGGCTGATCCTCAACGATGGTGCCACCTTCGGTTACGATAAGCTCGTCATCGCGACGGGCGGCCGTGCCCGCCCATTGCCGGTGCCAGGCGCCGATGCGCGCAACATTCTTTACCTTCGCACGATCGCCGACGTCGAACTGTTGCAGCCGCTCATGCAAGCGGGCAAGCGTCTGGTGATCGTCGGCGGCGGCTATGTGGGGCTTGAAGTGGCGGCCGTCGCGGTCAAGCGGGGACTTGCCGTCACCGTGCTCGAGTCCGCGCCGCGTGTGCTTGCGCGAGTCACCGCGCCCGCCATGTCGGACTTCTATGAACGCATCCATCGCGAGGCTGGCGTTGATGTTCGCACCGGCGTCACGGTTAGCGGTTTTGCGTCAGAAAATGGATGCGTCGCGAATGTTCTTTGCGCGGGTTGGGAATCCTTTGCCGCCGATTTTGTGTTGATTGGAATTGGTCTTGTTCCCAACACGGAGCTCGCAGAACGAGCCGGGCTCGATGTCGATGATGGGATTGTCGTCGATGCGGCGAGCCGCAGCAGCGATCCCGATATTTATGCGATCGGTGATTGCGCGATGCATGCGCAGCATGGATTTTTGCAGCGGAAAATCCGTATTGAGTCGGTGCCGAACGCCCTTGAACAAGCCCGGACCGTGGCGGCGTCGATCACGGGACGGCCAATTCCCGAAGCGCTTGCGCCCTGGTTCTGGTCCGATCAATATGATCTCAAATTGCAGATGGTCGGCCTCTCCGATGGCTATGAGGAACTCGTGATCCGGGGTAAACCGGAAACGCCGTCCTTCATCGCCTTTTATCTCAAGGATGGAGTGATCATCGCCGCCGATTCGGTCAACCGGTTTGGCGATTTCATGGCCGCCAAACGGCTGGTTGGCGAGCGGATCAAGGTAGCTCCTTCGCGCCTTACCGATGATTCGGTGCCGCTAAAATCCTTGCTGGTGGCGGCCGCCGCTTAGTGATGTTTTATCCATCAGTTTCGTCCGATTTCATATGCCAATCGGACGAAAGTGTTTCACGTGAAACGTTTCGGTACGATTGACGATTTGCGCAAACGTACCCTTGCAAGACGGCGCGATGTGCGGTGCAGGGATTTTGGGAAAGCGAAATTTTGTGAGAGGATTAAGCTTTCGCCCTGCGATTTTTGCTGTTGGCTTCAACGCCATGTTCTACCTGGACGACACGCGCTAGATCTCAATCACAGATTGCCTGATCCAAAAGCGGAGACGAACGCTGCGCGCTTTCCAAGCGCGTGGCCGGCACATCACGTCGAGGCCCAAACAGCTATCCCTTCTCAACAGTGTGCGCCCGCACGTTATTTCCAGCGGGCACGCATTAACTGCAACTCACCCGGGCAGCAATCATGCAATTTCCGGTGAAAAGGATAGTGAACATGAATACTCTCAAAATTTTCATTCTGAGCTCGGCCCTCGTCTTCTCAGGTGCCGCCCTCGCGCGTGGTGGCGGCGGCGGTGGAATGGGTGGTGGCCATACTAACGGATTGGGAGCACCGGCTCCGGCGTTCAAGGTCGCGACTCCGGCGGCCCAGCCCGCAATGCCAGCGGGCAGGGTCGCAGCGCCAGCGATGGCTCGTAAGACTGCGCCTGCCATCGAGCGGCCTGCGATGATGCGCGCGAAGGGGACATTCCGCCCCACCTATGGCAAGTACCATGGCTACAGCAATCAACGCTGGGGCGGCAACACTGGCGGCATCCGTGGGGGAGACGGCCAGCGTGGGGGGTCGAACTACTATGGTGGGTAAGGGAACGAATGTCCGGACCCGCGAACGGCACATCGGAGGTTGAGCCTGGTCCATCGGCGCGCGAGGAAAAACTTCCGTTCTCGTGCGCTGAGTCTCATCTCCGCCGCTCTGTATTGTTGCAGGATTTTGTCCGATTCCCGTCTGGGAATCGGACAAAACTGTTTCACGCGAAAGATTTTGGTACGATTGACAACTTGCGCAAACGTACTGCCGCAAGATGGCGCGACATGCGGCGCGAGTGGTATCGGCCCGCATCAACGATTTCCTCTGGTTCGTTGCAAAACCGCAAAATCAGCGATCATGGCAGCTATCAAGCTAACCATCTGATATGACTCAACGCGATTTCGACACGAACACCAAAGAGCATGAGTATGAAGTACTCAGTTTCAATTGACGTTCCGCTGCTTGAGGAAGGTCTGCGATTCTATCGCGACGCATTGGGACTTTCCGAGATCGCTCGACCAGTGGCGACATACGTCATTCTCAAATGTGGAAACTCCCAAATCGGATTGATCGAAAAATCAGCTGGAAGCAAACCGGCCAAGGGAACAGACGAAATTCGTCGATATGAGCGACACTGGACGCCAGTTCATATTGACTTTCATGTCGAGGATTTTGAAGCCTTCTTGGCAAAGGCAGTGAACGCTGGAGCGAAATGTGAGCAAAAATTCGAAGGTGGTGCACGCCCACCCATCGCATTTTGCAGCGATCCGTTTGGCAATGGTTTCTGCGTGGTGGGAATACCGACCTAATACCACTCAACTTAATTTCAGATCAGACACTTAACAAAATCGCCTCACGCTCTGATGGTTGCGAACACTTGAAAAAACTTGACCTAAGGATGTATTTATAGTCAATTAGCTTCTGTTTTTAAATGTAATTAATTACGCGGTTCGGGGGGAACTGTCATGATTAAGTTCGTCATTTTATTTGCAATCTTCGTAGGATTACCGGTCTTCTCT
Organism: Methylocapsa sp. D3K7; assembly: GCF_029855125.1. Lineage (GTDB taxonomy): Bacteria > Pseudomonadota > Alphaproteobacteria > Rhizobiales > Beijerinckiaceae > Methylocapsa. The sequence continues at coordinate 1,317,680 of NZ_CP123229.1, read as the reverse complement.
TTGGTCACGGGACGCGTCACGAAATTTCTTGGCATCATGTTCGCCGCGAGCCTGCTACAGTGGCTTATACTGAGCCAAGCATCCTCTGCTCAGCAAGGCACAACTGCACAACGGTCGCCCGCGGAGGCCGCGAGGCGCGAGGTGTGGCGGGCGGGCATGGCGCGGACTGCCACGCCCAAGAAGGGATGCTTTACGGCCACCTATCCGAACAGCGGGTGGCAGGAGGTTCCGTGCACTACCCCGCCACCCAATCCGCAGGGGCCGCGGCGCGGGCTTTCGTCGCCCCAAGTCATCGGTAATGGCAACGACGTTTCGGCCCAGGCGCCGAGTGGCTTCATATCCCAGTCAATCGGCTCTTTCGACACTGTAACCGGCGTGACGAGCGAGACGGGAACTACATGGAGCAGCGGGTGCACAAGCCCAGTCTCGGGTGTCCCCAACATCTTTTCGCTCCAGCTCAACACGAACTTCTTCACAAACAGCAGCGGCAACGTCCCGGCCTGCAGCGGTGCGGCAGTCCCGGCGGCATGCCAGGGGTGGGAGCAATTCATATACTCCAACACCCCTGCTTTTGTGTCCACATACATTCAATATTGGCTGCTTAATTTCAACAATCCCTGCCCTGCGGGATGGAATACCTTCGCGGGCAGTTGTTTCAGGAACAGCACGAATGCGGCATCCGTGCCTGTTCAACCGATTTCGAACCTTGGCAATCTGGTACTGACCGGTACGGTTAATGGGGGGGGCGACAGTGTCAGCTTGTTCGACGGAACCACCCTCCACGCGGCGACGGGTGACAACCTCGTTAATTTAGCAGCGAACTGGCAGATTGCCGAGTTCAACGTCTTCGGCGACACTTGCGGACCCCCATCCCAAGCCACCTTCAACAGCGGATCGACGGTCATCCCCAGGACGAGGATTACTTACGGCGGCACGGCTGCCCCCACCTGCGTGTCGACAGGCTTTACGGGCGAGACCAACAATCTCAACTTCGGGCCAACTGCTCCCACCGCATCGCTGCCGGGCCCGGCAATCATTTTCGAGGAGAGCAGTGCTGGCGGCTCGTCGGCTTGTGCGGCCACAACCCCAGTGGGCCAATCTGAAGCAGATCTTGCGATCACAAAGACCGCGCCCAGCACGGTGGTAGCGGGAACGACACTGACCTATACCATCAATGTGTCCAACCTAGGCCCGAATAACGCGACCAATGTCGTCGTGACCGACCCACTGCCAGCAGGCACGACATTCAAGATGAGCTCCATCTCCTGCTCAGGGTCGCCTGTCACCTGCAATCTCGGGACTTTGGCGAACGGGTTGAGTATGTCGTTCACCATCACGGCTAATGTTCCATCAAGCTTCGTAACTCCGGCGATTACCAACACTGCAAGCGTCACGGCCAACGAGACCGATCCCAATCCCGCCAACAACACGTCTTCCGCCAGCACACTGGTCACGCAATCGGCCGATTTGCAGCTAGTGAAGACGTGTGGCCCCACCCCATTCGCACTGACAGGGCATCCGGCTTTCTGCGACATCCAAGTCTCCAACCTTGGCGTGTCGGACGCACAGAACGCTGTCTTGAATGATGCGATCGTGAGCGGGGTCAAATTTACCGTTGACGCCGTCAGCGGGGCAGCCTGCGCGCCTGCGACACCGATCGGTCCCACAACGGCGACGACGTTGGCCTGCAATCTGGGTACCCTCGTTGCCGGCGCTGTGCAGACCACTCACGTCGTCTTCACCACCAAGGTTTTCGGCACTATAAGCGACACGGCCACGGTGACGAGCACCACGCCTGACCCCAACAGTGGCAACAACTCGGCGACTGGAAAAGTCAATTTCCATTCTAGCGGGCTCAGACCCTGACACTCGGCAGATGCGTGCAACATCGCTTTTTTGCACGCATCTGCGCCCGACGACATGCGGGTAAAGCGGCAGCCGAGCGCTGCCGAAAGCATCAGAACACCCGAATGTAGCAACTTCCAATCCACCAGTGTTGATTTGATCGGGGGTACCATTATGTAACCGGACGAGCACAAACAAACGGAGGCGCCAAGTGAAGCCGTCGGCTCTATTCTTCTGTGTTTGTCTGGTCCTCTCAATTTGTCTTGGCCTCTCCGGAACCCCCGCCTGGGCGGCGTTGAAGCCGGGCGATGCCGCGCCGGACTTCACCGTGGATGCGGCGCTGGGCGGCAAGGAGTTCAAATTCTCCCTCGCCGAAGCTTTGAAAAAAGGACCAGTGGTTCTCTACTTCTATCCCAAATCCTTCACGAGCGTCTGCACGCTCGAGGCACATGAATTTGCCGACAACATCGAGAATTTTGCGGCGGCCGGCGCGAGCGTCATAGGTCTCTCGGGCGACAAGATCGCGGTGCAACGCGACTTTTCAACGAAGGAATGCCGCGACAAATTCCCGGTGGGGGCGGACCCCAGTTTTTCGGTCATCAAGGCTTATGACGCCGCCTTCACCCTTCCGGTTGCCGGCGCGCTTTTTGCCCACCGCATTTCCTATGTGATTTCGCCGGATGGAAAGATTCTTTACGCCTACTCGGATTCCAGCGCCGAGAAGCACATCGAGAATGCGCTAGCTGCCGTCCGGAAATGGCATGAGGATCACAAGCCATAGGCATCAATCCCTGACTGCCTAGGGCACGAGAAGAACCTTGCCGATGTTTTTGCGGTCTTGGATGAAGTGATGGGCTGCGGCTGCGTCATCAAATTTAAAACTTTGCGCAATTTTTGGCTTGATGACGCCTTGCGTCCATAGATCGAGAAGTTGCTCGCCCCAGCTGCGAAGGCGGTCCGTCTCGCCCCAAAGATGGCCCACATTGACGCCGAACACGCCCTTGTTGGCGTTGATCAGCGACATTGGGTTGAACTGAAACCAAGGCGTGTTGGCAAGCATTGCAAGCATATCTATCAGGCGGCGTTGCTTCTGCGTCACCGCCGAGGAAATGCCGAACATGCCGAGCCGTCCAGTCGGCGCGAGCAGGCGGTATCCCTTTTTGAGCGAGTCGCCGCCGATGGCATCGAGGATGAGTTCGACACCGCGGCCCTGGGTGATTTGGCGCGCCCGCACCTCGAAATCCTCGGTGCGGTAATCGATCAAATGATCGACGCCGAGAGCCCGCAGTTCAGCATGTTTGGAGGCCGATGCGGTGCCGATGACGGTGGCGCCAATGTGCTTTGCGATTTGCGTAGCGGCAATGCCGACGCCGCCGCCCGCCGAATGCACGAGAACCGTCTCGCCCGGCTTCAATCCGCCCATCACGACGACAAGCTGCCAGGCCGTGAAATAATTGACCGGAAGTGCCGCGGCTTCCAACGCGGACATGCCAGGCGGGCGGGCAAAGATTTGTTGCAGTGGGAGACAGATCACATCCGCATAACCACCGAAGCGGGTCGTCGCCAGGACATCGCGGCCGATCCAGCTCGTATCGACATCCGCGCCTATCGCGTCGATGTGACCGCTGACCTCATAGCCGGGAACGACCGGAATGGGCGGCAGGTCGGGATAAAGGCCGACGCGGCCGACGATGTCCGCGAAATTGACACCGCTCGCTTCCACGCGAATACGCACCTCGCCGGGCTTCGGTTCGGGATCGGGCGCTTGCTTGACGGCGAGAACCTCGGGCGGGCCAAATTTCGTGATCCAGATCTGCCGCATCGCTTGTGCTCCGCTCTCGCTGTCTTCCGTCTTTACCGCTTCTGAAGTAGGGCGCCTCCGGCTCACCTCAACCCAGAACCGAGACTTTCGCCCACCAATGCGGATGCGCTTGGAGTATGGCTTTCTTGGCGCGCGCGGCGGAGCGGCAATCCTTGAAGAGCGCAAAGCAGGTCGCGCCGGAGCCCGACATACGGGAAAGGCGGCAGCCAGGCGCCGCAGAAAGCACCGACAGCACATCGCTGATGATGGGAGCCAGCAGACAGGCCGCCGCCTCCATGTCGTTGCGGCCTTTGTGGAGGGCAGCGAGCAATGTGCTGGCAGACATATCAGGGACAAGCTCGGGATGGCCGCCGAAACCGGTTGGTACACCCGGCGCGATCTTCATGCGGGCGAAGACGGCTTTCGTCTCAACCGGGTGGCCCGGATTGACGAGCAGGCCCATGAGTGGCGGCAGCGCGAGGAGCGGCCCAAGCTCATCACCGACGCCCCGCATTATTCGAGCGCGGCGCAGGAGACAGACCGGAACATCGGCCCCGGTTGCTTTGGCGAGCTCGAAGAGAAGCGGATCTTCGAGGGAGAGCGCGTTGGCGCGCGCAAGCAGACGCAGCGCCGCCGCCGCGTCAGACGAACCGCCGCCAAGGCCCGCCGCGACGGGCAGACGTTTGACAAGATGAAAGGCGCCGAGCTTTGCGCCGGGAAACCGCTTCACAAAATGAGCTGCCGCGCGCAACACGAGATTATCTTCAACGCGTCCCGAGGCCTCGGCCGCCGGCCCCTCGATCGAGAGGGAAAGCGGGTTGCCGGGAGTAAGACTCAGCGTGTCGCCGCCACGCGAAAACGCGACCAGGCTTTCGAGATTGTGGTAGCCGTCGGCGCGGCGGCCGACGATATGAAGGGTCAGATTGATTTTCGCAGGCGCGCGTTCGGTGAGGATATGTGGCAAAGGGAACCTGGAGCGAAGTCCAATAGCGCGTCTTCGAGATCAAGGGAATTGGAGGGCAAAAAACCCGCGCAATATTCGGGGCGCGTGAGAGGTGACCGCAAGGGGCGCGGTCAGCCTCCATTCTTTTTCGGCTCGGCTTCCGCCGCGGCGGGATTTGGAACATCGTCGAGACCATGCTCGATCTTCTGCAGGATCTTGACTTTATCCTCCGGCTCGGGATCGAGGTCGCGCGCGTGGTTCCATTGGAAATGCGCTTCGAGTTTGCGGCCAGCCCGCCAATAGGCGTCCCCGAGATGGTCATTGATGACAGGGTCCGAGGCCTTGAGGTCGATCGCCCGTTCGAGTTGCTTGACCGCTTCATCGTTGTGGCCGAGCTTGTAGTTGGCCCAGCCGAGGCTATCGACGATATAGCCATCGGTCGGCCGCAGTTCGACGGCGCGGCGCAGCATGTTGAAGGCTTCGTCGAGATTCATATTCTGATCTACCCAGCTGTAGCCGAGATAATTCAGGACCAGCGGCTGATCGGGATAAAGGGCGAGGGCCTGGACGAGATCGGCCTCCGCTTCCGGCCAGCGCTTCTCGCGCTCATAGGAAATGCCCCGGAAGTAATAAATGGGCCAATCGGTTTTCTCCGGCTTGCCCTTCCCAGCCAAAGCCAGCGTATAGGTATCGATGGCTTCGGCGTAATGCTTATGCGCGCGCTGCAGATTGCCGAGCGCCGACAATGCGTCCTGATTTTTTGGGTTTTCGTCAACGATCCGTTTGAGATATTTGGCGGCCTCGTCGGGGCGGCCCAGGGTTTCGAGGATCTGGCCGGTTTGGATATCGGCGGTGGCGCGTAACGGATCGTCTTCGCGCACCATTCCATAAACATCGATGGCTTGTTCGTTCTGCTTGATGCGCTCGCAGAGATCACCAAGAGTGATGATGGCGAGACTGTTTTGCGGCGTCAGATAGAGGGCGAGCCGGAGATAGATCATGGCGGCGAGTTCATCGCCTTGCTGGCCGCCAGCGGCGCCGAGACCATAAAGGACTTCCGCTGCACCCTCCTGGGCATCCTTGACGAGGGGACTGACAGGCTTGCCCGCCTTGAGATTGGCGAGCGCCGCCCCGACAATGGGATGGTTGGGGAGAATCTGATCAAAAGCCTCATAGGCGCGCACGGCTTCCTCGCGGTCGCCGCGGCGAAACATGAACCGGGCATAGGCATCGACAAGCCTGAGCGTGTTCTTGTCGGCGGCATACGCCAGTTTCATGCGCTTCAAGGCTTCCTGGGGATTGCTTGCCGCATCGGCAATGAGGGCGGCATGATAATCCCGGAAAACCCCGAAATTTTCGCCGTGAAGCTTGTCGACAATGGCGAGCGCCTGGCGCGTATCCCCGGCACCCGCATAGGTCCAAGCCGTCAAGAGCGTAGCGGTAATATCGCGCTGCTGGCCGGCGCCTCCTTTGGTGAAATAGGCCCGGGCAGCGGCGAAATGCTTCGCCTTGATGGCTTTCACGCCAAGCGCGAGACGGGCGAGGCTGTTGTTGGGATCGTGGGCGAGCAGGCGGTCAGCGAGGCTGAAAGCATCTTGCATATTGCCGTTGGAAACCGCCGCGACGAAGGCCCGCTCGATCAAATTGGAATTGTGCGGATCAAATCGCAAAGCTTCGCGGAAAAACGTCGCCGCAGCCACCGTGTCGTGCTCGGAACCGGCGATAAGCGCCGCGAGATAATTGCCGGAGGGGCTTTCGCCAACCTCAAAAGGGGTTGCGATCGCCAAATTGTCGCGGGACCGGGCTTCCGCGCTTGCCAGGGCCGCGGGAAAAACCAGCGCGGCGAGCGAGACCGCTGCAATTCTGAGCCGGACGCGGCGGGTGCAAGACCGGTCACTATCAATCCGGGCAGGCTTAAACTTAATCGGCATGCGGAACGTCTTTCCGTTCAAGAGGCATTTCTCGGACGCCGGGGTTCGGTTTCTGCGATTCCTCGCGACGAACATGGCCGTTTTACGATTCTCCAGCGACTTTCTTTCGCCGCGCTTCCGGACAGGCGCGCGAGCGATGCCTGCCGCAAGTCAAACCATTGGTTTTCGGGCATGATCTTCTCAAAAAAGCCAATGACTTTTTGGGATCATGCATGAGCGGCAATGCGAGGATGAGCGCGAAATCGCGATGATCAGCTCTGCCCAGGCCGTAACTTATAGAATACATGATGCCCAATCACGTCCATCTTTTCAAGTCTTCGTGCCCAGCGCGGGCGAACATAATTGGCATGATAATGGGTCGAGCCCGCGATATCAGAGAGATACGTCTTGCCGTTCCTGACCTCGGCGGCGATCCGGAGCGCATTCCGCCAGGCCTCGGGTTCAGTCACGCGCAGCGATCTGCCCTCGCATGCAAATGAAAATTGGCATCCATGCCAGCGATGCCGGTTCTGATACACGACACCACAGACGGTCGACGGATAAAGGCCACTTGCAGCGCGGTTCAATACGACTTGCGCAACCGCCGCTTGGCCCTCATCGGATTCGCCGCGGGCTTCAAAATAAATGGCTTCCGCTAGGCAATTGTTTTCCTGTGCCGATTCGCCGCCGTCGAGCAGTGCTGCATAATTCACCCGGCCCCCGGCGGGGGCCGCCTCGCCCATCGCTGGGGCTCCCCGCCAGGGATCGCCCGGAAGCGCGACGGCTTCGATGGGGGTCGAATCGGAGGGTGCTGGAGTCGTCGATCCAAGCGCCAACGCCCGGCTGACCGTTGGCGTTGCCCCTTGCAACAGCCGTTCATTCGCCGCCGGACGTAGAGTCACCGGGGAACCTGTCTGGCCCGGCGATGCTCCGGCGATGGAATGGGCCGTGGCCGGACTTTCGCTATTGAGCCAGGGCTCAAACGAGTCAAAACCCATGGAAACACCGGCTTCGTCCTCTGCGACGGTGAAGCCCGCCGCCGGGAGGTTCTCATCGTGGTGGAACAGCATCTCACCGGCACGAAGCCTCGCTAGACCGTGCGGCGCCCGCAGACGCGAATCGAATCCCGGCCGCAACCCGGCCAATGGGTCTCCCTTATGGGACCGGTCGATCGATGGAAACAGCCGCGCATTGCGTTTCAACACGGCGCGGGGTTCGATTTCGTCGGGCAGGCGGCGGAACTCCTCGCCGTCGCCGATTGAGAGGCTCGCCTGGCGCAGGAGCTTTCCCACCTCCCCGGAGAGGCCGCCGAAATCGCTGGCGAAGCCAGAGGATTGCGCCGATTGTCCCGCCGGGATCAACTCGGCCGGCGGAAGTGCCGCGCGCAAAGGCAAGGGTGCCAAAGAAGCGCCGGACGAGGCTTCCTGGCCGGCGTCGGCGCTGATCGAGACGGCAAGGGCCAGTCCAAGCCACCAAGGCGCGATCATGCCTCCCGCCCAACCGATCCGCGAACAGCCCATGCGACTCATGCTCACCGGCGGGCTTTGGCGCAACAAGCCGCCCGCAAACAAGAATTATTGCCGCGTAAGCTTGATATCCGGTTACGGGAGGCGGGTTAAAACCGTGCCAGAATGGGGCGGATCAAGGGGAGACGCTGTCCCGGCCAAAGAGGGCCTGGGTCAGTAGACGCGGTTGACGCAGAAATCGACCACATCGCTCAGGGCGAATTTCCACGGCGAGGGAGGGAACAGTTCTAAGGCATCGCGCGCCATCGCTCCGTAATGGCGGGCGCGCTCGATCGTATCCTCGAGCGCGCGATGCCGATGCATGGTGGCGATCGCCGTTTCGAGGTCGCCTTCCGAGATTTGGCCCTGTTCCAGAGTGCGGCGCCAGAACTCCCGCTCTTTTGGAGAGCCGCGCCGAAACGACAGAACGATCGGCAGGGTGATTTTCCCCTCCCGGAAATCATCACCGACATTCTTGCCGAGCTTGACCGAGGTTCCGCCATAGTCGAGCGCATCGTCGATGAGCTGGAACGCGATGCCGAGGTTCAGGCCATAGCCCCGGCAGGCCGCGATCTCAGGCTTGGGCCGCTGTCCGAGGAGGGCGCCGACTTCCGAAGCCGCGCCGAACAGGGCGGCGGTCTTGGCGCGGATCACCGCCAGGTAATCGTCCTCGCTCGTCTCGGTGTCCTTGGCCGCCGAAAGTTGCATGACCTCGCCTTCGGCAATCACCGCGGCGGCGGTTGAGAGAACGTCGAGGCAGGGCAGTGAGCCGACTTCAACCATCATCTTGAAGGCCTGGCCAAGCAGGTAGTCGCCAACAAGGACGCTCGCCTCATTGCCCCAGAGCATGCGCGCCGCGAGCTTGCCCCGGCGCATGTCGCTTTCGTCCACGACATCATCATGGAGGAGAGTCGCCGTGTGCATGAATTCCACCGAGGCGGCGAGCTTGATATGACCATTGCCGGCATAGCCGCAAAGTCCAGCAGCCGCCAAGGTGAGCATGGGGCGCAAACGTTTGCCGCCAGAGGAAATCAAATGATTGGCGACTTCGGGAATCATCGAAACATCGGAGGCCGCGCGTGAGAGGATCGTTTGATTGACCCGCTCCATATCGGCCGTCACCAGATCGAGAAGCCGGTCGATGCCGGGCTCGTGCATTTTTTCTTCGAGGGGGATGACAACGCCCACGATTGAATTCTCCGGATGCCGGCGGCGCCTCTCATGCCGGCGGCACGTCTCAGGGCGCTGCTTGTCTTAGGACGTCGTTCTGCGCTTCGCAACCAAGCCCAGGCTCCCACCCGATCGAGGCTGAGCGCGCTTTAATGCCCAGCATGGAACAACCGGCAAATCAAGCTCCAAGTGCATTCTCGCCGAGGGACGTCCGGATAATTTGTGTCCCAGCGATCATCTTCCCCTTGATAAAAGATAGGAATCGTCATGCCTCCTATGCGTATAATATCAACAAGGCAGCAGGAGCCGCGAAAATGATTCGCAATCTGTTGGTACTTGTATTCACGGTAAGCTTCGAGAATTGGAGGCTTTGAAATTGATCGAACTTCTTCGCACGAATGACCTCGTGCTGATTTCAAGGGTCGAAACCATTCTTGCGGATTCCGGGATCGCCGTTTTTCTTGCCGACCGGCATATGAGCGCGCTTGAAGGATCATTGTCTTTTTTGCCGCGCCGGATCCTTGTCGACGAGGATGAAGCAGTGCTGGCGCGGACGATCTTGCAGGACGCGGGTCTTGGTCCCGAATTGCGGGATGGCTGAGGCACCGGATGAAAACCCGACCCAGCTGGGCGTGGACGCGTTTCTCGGCGGCCGGCTGCAGCTTCGCCAGCCATCGCAGGGTCACCGCAGCGGCACCGATGCCGTGCTCCTCGCAGCATCCGCGCCGGCCGATTTTTCCGGCCTCGCCATCGATGTGGGCGCTGGGGTGGGCGCCGCCGGTTTGGCAATGGTCATCGCACGGCCCCGCATGCGGGCGCAACTTCTCGATAATGACCCTTTGCTCGCCGGTTTGGCACGTGAGAATCTTCTTCATAATGGCCTGCAGGATCGCGTCTCTGTCGCCGAAGCGGATCTGTTGTCGGCCACGAGCAGGCGCGCCGCCGGGCTGATCGATGAAAGCGCGGATCTCGTGATCAGCAATCCCCCCTTTCTCGATCCCGGCCGGGCGCGGCTCTCGCCGGATGCGAGGCGGCGCCGCGCCCATGCCATGTCCGCCGAGGGGCCGTCGGCACTCATAGCCTGGATCAGGGCGGCTTTGGCCTTGGTTGCGCCAGGCGGAACGATCATCTTGATCCATCGACCGGACGCCCTGCCGGTGATCCTCGAAAGCTTGGGCGGGCGCGCCGGAGGCATCACCGTTCTGCCGGTTTATCCGCGGCGGGAGGCCTGCGCCGGGCGCATTCTTGTACGCGGTAAAAAAGCCAGCCGCGCGCCCCTGGCCCTTGCGCCGCCGCTTATTCTTCACGACGGGAACCGCTTCACCCCCGCCGCCGAGGCTATCCACCGCGGTGCCTTGCTGATTGATTGGTGACGGGAGCAAGGGCTGGGCGGCTCAAACACCCACTTAAAATAATTACCGGTGACCTACATCGCGTGATGCTCGTGATGATGGTGATAGTGATGGTGTGATTTGCCCTTATGGCAATGAGTATGCGGATGGCCGGTATCATGGGCCTTCTGGATCAAACCAGACGCTTCAAGAGGCATGTCTGCCATGGGCGCCGCTTGGGTTACGCCCGCGAAAGCGAAGGACGCAGCCACAAGCGCGGCCATCGCAAATCCAGATTTTAATTGCAGACGCATCTGAGTGTTCTCCCTAAGCATGAGTTTGTCCTGCGAAACAGTTCCTGGACGAAAGTATTAAGTACAAATTGCCTTCGCCGTTGCTGCGTCACGGGATCGCATCAAAAATGATTTCTTCCAGTTATTTACGAACTTTACCACAACCAGCATTCTGAACTTCTGCGATATTGCCGTTTTGATCAAGGGCTCTTGGACACCATGTTCATATCAATATTAAGTCATTTGTAGTCATTTATAGAAAAGCCGGCAATTCATGCCGGCTTTGGATTTTTTGTGGTTTATGATTTTATATTACCAATAATACCTATGCCAGTAATAGCGACGATGCCAATACGGATGCCAATAACGGCGGTGCCAATAACGGCGGTGCCAATAATGGCGATGCCAGTAATGGCGATGCCAATAGTGCCTTCTGTACCACCACGCCTTTTCAACGGAGGCCACAGGGGCTTGTGTCGCAAGCGTGCGCACGGCGGGTGCCGCGGACATAAAGCCCGCCGCTGGGGCTGCCGTGGCGGCACCGGTCAAACCGCAAAAAGCGGTGAGGACGGCGAGCGCCATTATTCTAAAAAGCTTCATTTTTCCCTCCTTTGGGTCAACGTTTTGTGCGGTAGATTGCGCCATGGTTTTCCAATTTTGTGTTAAAAAAATTTTGACGAAGTATCCTTCCGGGCGCAGATCACGGCCTTGACAAAATAGGCGCGGACAAGCCATTGCCCAGACCCGTCCGCGTGAATATTCAGAAATAATCCGCATTTTTCATTTGCTTTCGTTCGCGTCCGGCGATCGCGGCACGGATAGGGCGAGGGGGATGACGAACATGGCCGTTGAAACAAAATATGCCAATTCGTCCAACCCGGTCCGCTCCTTTCAAGACCTTATCCTGACTCTTCAGAGCTTTTGGGCCGGGTACGGCTGCGTGATCCTACAGCCCTACGATGTTGAAATGGGCGCTGGGACGTTCCATCCGGCGACCGCTTTGCGGGCGCTCGGGCCGCGCCCTTGGAAGGCCGCTTACGTGCAGCCCTCGCGGCGGCCGAAGGATGGGAGATACGGCGAAAACCCCAACCGGTTGCAGCATTTTTATCAGTTTCAGGTTATTCTAAAACCATCGCCGCAAGATATTCAGGCGCTGTATTTGGCATCGCTCGAAGCCATCGGCGTTGATCCGCATCTGCACGACATTCGCTTTGTCGAGGATGATTGGGAAAGCCCGACGCTCGGCGCGTGGGGACTCGGCTGGGAATGCTGGTGCGATGGCATGGAAGTTTCTCAATTCACCTATTTCCAGCAGGTCGCGGGAATTGAATGCGCGCCTGTCTCAGGGGAGCTGACCTATGGTCTTGAGCGGCTCGCCATGTATGTGCAAGGCGTCGACAATGTCTTTGACTTGAATTTTAACGGACGCCAAGGGTCGGAAAAGGTCACCTATGGCGATATTTTTAAACAGGCGGAGGAAGAATACTCGCGCTATAATTTTGAAGGCGCCAATGCCGGCGTCCTGATCCAGCATTTCAAGGACGCGGAAGCAGAATGCCGGTCCCTGCTAAAGTGCGGCGATGAGGGGGGACGTCATGGAATGGTGCTGCCTGCCTATGATCAATGTATCAAGGCCTCGCATATTTTTAACCTTCTGGACGCGCGAGGGGTCATCTCGGTCACCGAGCGGCAAGGCTATATTCTAAAAGTGCGCGATTTGGCCAAAGCCTGCGGCGCGGCGTGGATGAAAGGCGAAGGGGATGGGTGAATCTCTTCAAGCCGGATCAGAGTCTGATCCGGCCCGAGAGCAGCATGGTGCCGCTTAGAACGTGCCGCAAGGCCTAACGGCGATGAACACCGTGGGTCATATGGCCGTGGCCAACGCTGCGCCCGGTGTGAATGCCGCCGCGGTAAGCACCATAATGCCGATAGCCATGCCCATAGTATCCATAATGGCGGCCATAGTAATTGCCGTAATAGGGGCCGCCACCATAATAAGTATTATACCCGTAGTAAGGCGTCCCGTAATATCCATTGTAAGCGCCCGCCGCCGCGCCGGCAGCGCCCAAGGCGAGTAAGCCGGCCGCCGTGCCCGCGACCGCGAGGCCAGGGTTCCAGCCGCCGTAGTATCCGCCATAGTAACGATAATAAACCGGTTCAGTTTGTGGTTGCGAGGGCGCAACAATCTTTGCGCATGGGATATTCATCGGACCAGCAGAGGCGGTAGCCGTCAGCGCGAGCAGAGCGGCACCCACAGCGGCGAAAATCTTTTTTGTTTCCATAAGCTTGCTCCCTTAAACAAAAATTAACTTAGCTGAACACCCTCGCGGCTTAGTCGTTCCATTCATGCCGAATCAATTTAAAGCACGCAGGCGGTGTTGCGCCGCGGCTATCTTCGTCTCTGGAAGTTGGCGTTCGCTTGTTAGATTAAATCAAATCCAGCCTAATGTGATCTCGCCCGGATTAGGCGGGATCTGTCTGGCTTCTACCAATAATATGGATAGCCATAGCCATAATATGGGTACCCATAGTAGGGCCAGCCGCCTACCGCCACGGCAAAAGGAAATGCGGCCAGACCAAGGGCGGCGCCAGCAAAGGCAGCGCCTGGGTTCCAGCCATAATAATATCTGGGATGGCGCCAGCCGTAGTGGTACCGGTGGCGATACCAGCCATAGTGCCAACCGCGATGCCAGCCATAGTGCCGGTAGTGGTGCCGATAGTAACGGGCCTGCTCGATCTTTAAGGGCGGCGTGATATCCTTGGAATTTGTTATAGGCATTGGACCTGCCGATGCGGCCCCAGTGAGTGCGAGTAACGCGGCGCCGGAGACCATGGAGATCCGTTTCGTATCCATGACACACCTCCATCTAGAGCACCGGAAACGCCTGCTTGGGCCTTTTGTTCCGGGCCGCCGAAAATCATAGAACGGCGATATTTCGCCACCCGGCATTTTCTTCCCGGGCAAGCTCCGTTTATAGAAGGCAGATACCCGTTTCCCTCCTTTATGCCGCTTGCCTCCGGCGGCGGCCGAAATGAAACAATGCCTGATCTGCTTCTTGAACTTTTTTCCGAGGAAATCCCCGCCCGCATGCAAGCGCAGGCGGCCGAAGATCTCCGCCTCCTGGTCAGCAAGGCCTTGCGCGAACGCGGCCTTTTTGAAGAAGGTGCCGTGAGCTTCGCCACGCCCCGGCGGCTCGCCCTGCACATCTCTGGTCTTCCCTCACGGCAGCCGGATACCGTGGAGGAAAAGCGCGGGCCGCGCGTTGGCGCGCCCGATGCGGCCGTGCAAGGCTTTTTGAAAAGCGCGGGCCTTACGTCGCTCGCCGGGGCCAAAATTCACCGCGACCCGAAAAAGGGGGAGTTCTACATCGCCCTCATCGAGCAAAAGGGGAAGGACACGCTCGATGTGCTGGCCGAGGTTTTGCCCGCCGTGATCAGAAGTTTTCCGTGGCCAAAATCCATGCGTTGGGGCGCCGCGTCGGCGCGGCCCGAGGCGTTGCGCTGGGTGCGGCCGCTCCATGCGATCCTCGCCACATTCGGCCCGGAAACGGAAGACACGCAAGTGGTCCCGTTTTCTGTCGATGGGATGCAAGCGGGTGCGTTCACCTTTGGTCACAGATTTATGGCGCCCGGCAAAATCAAAGTGCGCCGCTTCGACGATTATGTACCGGCGCTGGAAAAAGCCAAAGTCGTGCTCGATCCCGCACGACGCCGTGACATCATCTTGCACGACGCGCGCAATCTCGCCCTCGCGCAAGGGCTCGAACTCGTCGAGGATGAAACGCTCTTGACGGAGGTCGCGGGGCTCGTCGAATGGCCGGTGGTGCTGACCGGCGACTTCGACGCGGCGTTTCTCGATATTCCGCGCGAAGTCATTCAGACAACGATACGCGCCAATCAGAAATGTTTCGTGCTCACCGGGAGGGCGAGCGGCAAGCTCAGCAATAAATTCTTGCTTGTGGCGAATATCGAAGCGGCTGACGGCGGCGCCGCAATTGCCGCCGGCAACGGACGCGTCGTCCAGGCTCGGCTGTCCGACGCCAAGTTTTTCTACGAGACCGATCTCAAAATCAAACTGGAAGGCCGGCTGGCCAAGCTCGACAAAATCATCTTTCACGAGAAGCTTGGGACACAGGGAGAGAGAGCCAAGCGGCTGCAAGACCTTGCCAGCGACGTGGCGCTCGTTGCTGGTGCAGAGCCCGGCGTTGCCGGGCGGGCGGCGCTGCTTGCGAAGGCCGATCTGACCTCGGAGATGGTCGGCGAATTTCCAGAACTGCAGGGCGTGATGGGCCGCTATTACGCGCTCGCGCAAGGGGAGGATGAACGCGTCGCGGAGGCGATCGAAGATCATTACAAGCCGCAGGGCCCAAGCGATCGCGTGCCGGTCGCGCCGGTTGCGGTCAGCGTCGCGCTGGCCGACAAGCTCGATCTGCTCACCGGCTTCTTTGCGATCGGCGAAAAGCCGACCGGCAGCAAGGACCCTTACGCGCTGCGCCGCGCTGCGCTTGGCGTCATCGCGCTCATTCTTGAAAATAGACTGCGTCTGCCGCTGCGAATCTTTGTCACGAAAGCAATCGCGCGAGCGGATTTCGCGGGCAAAGAAGGAGCGCTTCGCCAGGACGATGTGTTCGGGCAGCTCATGAGTTTTTTCAGCGACCGTCTGAAAGTCCATTTGCGTGAACGTGGCACAAGGCACGATCTCATCGACGCGGTGTTTGCTTTGCCAGGTCAAGACGATCTCCTTTTGATTGTAACGCGGGTCGCGGCGCTTCAGGGCTTTCTTGATTCGGAGGAAGGCGCGAATCTGCTCGCGGGCTATCGCCGTGCCACCAATATTCTGCGCGCCGAGGAGAAAAAAGACGGGGTGGGAGCCTTCGACGGCGCCAGTGATCCAACGCTGCTTCAAGACCCGGCAGAAAAGCACCTTTCGGAGAAAATTCAAAGTCTCAGTGCCGATACGCAACTTCATTTGTCCCATGCCAACGAGCGAATAGGCCGGCCAAAATTCGCGGGACAAACACCTTTCGAGGACGCAATGGAGTCCTTGTCCTCGCTGCGAGACCCGGTCGATCTCTTTTTCGACAAAGTTACCGTGAACGCCGAAGATCCGAGCCTACGCCTCAATCGCCTACGGCTCTTGAACGAATTGCGAAACGCCATGCATGGCGTCGCCGATTTCTCGAAGGTGGCCGGGTAAGCGAAAGAAGGGCTCGCAATGAAGCGAGTCCTTCAGCGCCCCTCGAAACTGATGATGCGAATGCGATCCTAGCCAAAAAGCTTGCTTAAAAATCCCGGCGCCTTTTGGGGAAGCTTGCTCGCCAGAACATCGGCTTTTTCGATGACGGGAGATGTCGCCAGTAGTTCGGGCGCCTTCGCCATCAGCGCCGCGGCGACTTGCCCGGAAAGATGCGCTTGGCGGCCTGCCTCGTCAGGGAAAGCATCAAATATACCAAACGTCGATGGACCGAGACGAATGGCAAACCATGCGATCGTTGCCGGCTCTTCCTCGACGATGGCGAGACCGCTCTTGAGAAAAGCTTCGACTTCGGCTTCCTTTCCGGGTTTCGCTTCAAGCCTTACGAACAGTGCAACTTTGACCATGTCGCATTTCCTCCATTAACGCACGCGGGTGCATGCGGGAACTCGTATTTTATAGTTTAAGCGCTTGCAGTGAAGCGTCCAAGGACCGGCGAAAAGCCCAAGCGGCATCGCTCGCGCTGATCGATCGGACGCTTTTGTCTGTCAACGCTCGTGGGGCAACGGTAGCTTCGGACTCACAGTTCCGTGAACTCCCACATCGTCCTTGCGCTCCTTGGCTGGTTACTTTCGCTAATCTCCCTCTCGAAAAGCGAAACCGTTTATCGTGGCGGAGAGACAATAACTATTTTGGATACGAGGGATAACAAC
Organism: Methylocapsa sp. D3K7; assembly: GCF_029855125.1. Taxonomy (GTDB): domain Bacteria; phylum Pseudomonadota; class Alphaproteobacteria; order Rhizobiales; family Beijerinckiaceae; genus Methylocapsa. The sequence continues at coordinate 1,300,975 of NZ_CP123229.1, read as the reverse complement.
AAACGATTTCACCTCTATTCCCACCGAGCGTAGCCTAACTGAACCTCCGCAAACCGGGAAAGCATGAGCCAAGCTGCCATGCTCCGGTGGGCGGTTATGGATAGAGAGAGGCTAGTGACATGAGCTTAGTAACTGGAACTGCGCGGACCGGCGAGGCTGCGGCCGTCGCCGAGGCGCCGCTTCTCGACGGGAGACCTGTAATTCTCGGCACGCTCGCGATCTGCACCTTCTATGTGGGCGTGCGCATCTATGAGCAGGTTTTTGGCTGGTACGCCGGGCTCGATTCTTTCGCGCCCGAGTTCACCACCTACTGGATGACCATCCTCTACATCGAGGAACCGGTCGAATTGATCTCCTTCCTCGCCCTCGTGGGCTGGATGTGGAAGACCCGCGACAGGGACATCGCAAGTGTCCAGCCGCGCGAAGAAATGCGCCGTATCTTCAATCTGTTGTGCTGGATTCTCGTCTATGGCGTGGCGATTTACTGGGGCGCCAGCTACTTCACCGAGCAGGACGGCACCTGGCATATGACCGTCATCCGTGACACCGACTTCACGCCAAGCCATATCATCGAGTTCTATATGAGCTATCCGATGTATATCGTCATCGGCGTGGGCGGCTTCATGTATGCGCGGACCCGGCTCCCGACCTTCGCGCTCAAGGGCTGGTCGGTTGCTTACGTTCTGCTGTTCGTCGGCCCGTTCATGATCTTCCCGAACGTCGGGCTCAATGAATGGGGCCACACCTTCTGGTTCATGGAGGAACTGTTTGTTGCTCCGCTGCACTGGATGTTTGTGTTCTTTGGCTGGTTCTCGCTTGCGGTGTTCGGCGTTGCCCTGCAGATCCTCGGCCGCGTTGGCGAGCTCTGCAAAGGCTACGAAGACCTGCTCGGTGTCGAACCGGCGGAATAAACTAAGCGCTCGCGGGACCGGGTCTGCCGGCCCCGCCCATGCTTAAGGCCTTGGAACCGTTTTTAAGTTGCAAGGGCACTTTGCTGTTGGAGTAAGCCCAACTGAAATCCGCTCCGTTAATCCGGCGCCCTTATTTGGGAACCATGTCCGGGGAGCATGAACGGGAATGCCTCGTTCGACGTAAAAGCGCGTCTTCTCCTCTTTCCCTCGCTGGATAAGCTCCGGCGGGGGATTGAATTGGGGAGCGCTTCCCAGAATGCCTCCTGCTCCGGTTGCCAAGGCTTCACAGATACATCGATAATGATTGATTGCAGGCTAGCTCGCGGATAAACTACGGATATTGATTATACGGCGGACAAATATCTAAGTACCCGCATGGAGCTCACTCAGATCAGGCACTTCATTGCAGTCGCCGAGACTGGCGGGTTTACGAAGGGTGCGCAACGGGCGGCTGTTTCGCAACCGGCGATCTCGGCTAGCATTGCAAGGCTTGAAGCGGAACTCGACGTTAAATTGCTCGATCGTCGCCGGTCCCCGATAGTGCCAACTGCCGCTGGTGCGCGACTGCTGGAAGCCGGCAAGGAAATTCTGCAAAACTGCAATGCTGTGAAGGCCGAACTCAAGACGATCGCCACGCCGAAGCTTTTGAGGATTGGCGTGCTGCAGTCGCTCTCCAGCAGCTGCGTCTCCAATCTGCTAAGTTCCTTTCGCCGCGCCAACCTCCACGTCGCGATCGAAGTGGTGGATGGCAGCTGTGAGCAATTGATCGAATTTCTTGCCGAACACGATCTCGACACAGTGCTGACAATCCTTGAAGGCAAGGATCTCAAATTTGCGAGCCGGGTTCTCTTTAAGGAGCCCTATGTGTTGGCGGTTCCAAAGGATCATCGCTTCGCGCGTCGGCAAAGCGTGCGGCTTGCCGATCTCGAAGGCGAACCCTTGATCGTGCGGACGCGATGCGATTTTTATCAGGACGTCACCGATCTGCTGGCTGCCCGCCAAATAAAGACGCGGGTTGTCTATCAGACCGACCAGGATGATCGGGCGCTCGCTCTTGTCGCCTCTGGAATAGGTGTTGCGCTTGTTCCCGCTCATTATGGAATAGCTGATGTTGAGCAAGTTCCGGTTTCCGATCTCTGCATATCAAGATCGATCGGTCTCATTTGGTCACGCGAGCGGGAAGACGGCAATCTCAAGGAATTCATCGAATTCGTCGGGAACCATCGCTGGGAGGCATAGCCACCCTCGTGGCATGGACGGATGCCAGAAAAAAAACTATGATTTATGTCACTGGCGGCCGTGATTAAGCTTCGATCATCGCGGTGTAATGGCGGATTTGAGCTTCATGGATCTATCGGCCTTCATAAAGACGGTGCCTGCGGTGATTGGGTTCGCGGGACTACTCACATATTTTATGCGCAAACGAGCCCCAGACTCCGATCTAGAACTTGTAAACGTCGTGCAAAACCTTCGCAACAGAGCGGTGGTCGTTGGCTGCGCGGCCTTGATCCTATTGAGCGTGTGGCTCATCTTCCGGTCCGCCCCGCCTGATCACGATGCCGCGCGTTCTATGCCGCCCGCCGTCGCCAGAGCCAGTGATCATCCGCCCATGGCGATACCTGACGGTACTGGCGTCATCTGCTAGGCACGCGATCAAACCAGGGATCAGCGCAACAGCGCCACTCTGGTGGCCATCTCGCCACGCACGAACAACGGGATCATCGATCGAAACGCCGCAGCAGACGTTCGATGGTAGCAAACAACAACCCAATAATGAAAGTCTTCGATAAGACGGCGGGTGGCCGCTGGCGCATAGCGTTCGATTGGGATGGCTCTTCAAGTAACGTCATCACTTTGAGTCAATTTTATATAAATTATTTAAGTATTAAATAACAAATAAGCTTGGTTCAAGCTGCGTATTAAACTCATAATACAGACATCCATTCAGGGTTTATTTAATCCTCTTCTCTACAACAATCTCCCGAAAGAGAGCGCGAGTCGTCGCGCATTGCTCGGTGAGGTGAGTTCTGTCACCCCAGTGCGGGCTTACGCTCTTTCCTTGTGAATCGCGGCGGACGGCTGGCCATGGTTTGGCTGGCGACGCAAGCCAATTCTTTGTGGGGAGCCATGACGTTTTCAAATGTTGGTATTGGCCGCAAGTTTGCTGCAGGCTTCGCTTGTATTCTCGTTGCCGTCGCGCTGACAAGCGCCACGCTTTTCGTTATTTTGAAGTCGCTCGACGCTGCGGCTCTGGACAATGAGAGGGCTCATAACGTCGTCGACGACCTCCAACGCGCCGTCAACGCGGTGTCCGACCAGGCTCGAACGGCGCGCGGCTACATTATCGCGAGGGACGAGCGCCTGCCGCCCATCTATGATGCCGCGGTCAAGGATTTTGCCACGAACATAGCGCAGTTCCGCGGAGATATTACGGGCCGCCCCGAACTCATTTCGCTCTTCGACAAAGTCGAAATAGCTGGGGCCAATTGGCGGAATGAGGTCGGCGATCCAATGATCCGCCTGACCCGGGATAACCCAACCTCCGAAAAAGCGGCCGAAATTTCCAAGTCAGCTCGCAGCACTGAACTCTTCACGGCTGTTAAAAACCAGGTTCAGGAGGCTCTCACTCAGGCGGATGCCTGGTCGGCGGCGGCTCAAAGGGATCAAGACAGGCTTATGAACGACGCGCATCTGGCGCTGGTCATTGGCGGATTGACCTGCCTTCTGCTGGCAATTCTTGTCGGCTGGTGGCTGACACGGAGCATTGCCCAGCCAGTGACGGAAATGACTGGCGTCATGAAGAAATTGGCGGACGGCGACGTTGCAATCGCCGTGCCCGGGACTGCCCGCAAGGACGAAATTGGCCGGATGGCGGAGGCGGTTCAAGTTTTCAAGGACCAGGCCATCAAAAAATTGAAAAAGAAAGCCGAGGAAGAGGAAGCCGTTAAACTCTGGCAGAAAGAAGATGAGGAGCGCTTGGCGCGCGAGAAGGAAGCCGCGCACCAGGATCAGATCGCGATCGAAAATCTCGCCTCCGGTCTCGCCCGTCTCGCTGACGGCGACCTCGTCACCCGTATCGACACAGCATTCGCCCCGAAAACCGAGAAGCTACGTAGCGATTTCAACAGCGCGGTGGAAAAGCTGCGTCAAACGATGCAGGGCCTTCGCGCGAATATCGATGCGATTCATGTGGGTAGCGGGGAAATTTCCGCCGCCGCGGACGATCTGTCCCGCCGCACGGAACAACAGGCGGCGAGCCTTGAAGAGACGGCCGCGACGCTCGACGAAATCACCGCGACGGTTAAAAATACAGCGCAAGGTGCCATTCATGCACGTGAAGTCGTAACAGGCGCGAAAGCGGACGCGGATGAGAGCGGTGAGGTCGTCCGGCAGGCGATTACCGCGATGGGCGGCATCGAGACATCGTCGCGCCAGATCGGCCAGATTATTGGCGTTATCGATGAGATCGCATTCCAAACCAATCTTCTTGCTTTGAACGCGGGTGTCGAGGCGGCACGGGCCGGCGATGCAGGACGTGGCTTCGCCGTGGTCGCCTCCGAGGTACGGGCGCTGGCTCAGCGCTCGGCCGAGGCTGCAAAGGAAATCAAGGGCCTTATCACAGCCTCAACCTCTCAGGTCTCGCAAGGGGTCGAGCTTGTTGGTGCGACCGGCAAGGCTCTTGGGCGGATCGTCGCGCAGGTCGCCGAAATCGATACCGTCGTTTCCCGAATCGCGGTCAGCGCCCAGGAGCAGGCGAGCGCACTTCACCAAGTTAACACGGCATTGAACCAGATGGATCAAGTTACCCAGCAAAATGCCGCGATGGTCGAGGAGACCACGGCCGCCGCGCATATGCTCAATCAAGAGAGCGACGAGCTAGCTTCTCTCGTTGGCCGGTTTCAGACCGGCGGCCAAGCCGCCGGGAGCCCGGCCGCCGCGCGCCAAGCGAGACGGCCTGTTCCGGCGGCGTGCGCCGCCCTGAAGACACCTGCCGGTCGCAGCGGCGGCGCGCTTCGCAAACCCGAACCCGACTTGGCCCAAAGCAGCCAGGAAGAAAGCTGGGAGGAATTTTAATGCCGGAAGTCGTTTCCAAAAAGCCCGTTGCCGCCGGCCTCGTCGAACTGCACGGCGTGCTCGATCTTAAGGCCGCGGCGCCCCTTGCCGCCGAGATTCTCAGCTTGCGGGGCAGGCCCATTGATATCGATGCTTCGCATGTGGAGAGGCTCGGCGGTCAATGTCTGCAAGTCCTGCTCTCCGCCGCAAAGACATGGAAAGCCGCCAAGACTGTCCGTCGTCAGATAATTTGAGACAGATGGCGGCGTGATTTAATGGAGGACGCGGCTCATCTGATGTTTGATTTTATGCGGCGTTCAATTGGTGTTGCAAGCGACGATTTTGGATGGTGGCTCGTTTGATCCTTTCTCGTTGCAGCAGAATGGTTTGTCCTCGGCCGAAGTAGACGTCAGCCGGCGTGAGATTGTCCAGGCTCTCGTGATAGCGGCGATGATTGTAGTGATCGACGAAGGTGTCGATCCTGGCTTCCAGGTCGCCGGGCAGATAATAGTTCTCAAGCAAGACGCGATTCTTGAGCGTCTGATGCCAGCGCTCGATTTTGCCCTGTGTTTGCGGGTGGCAGGGCGCGCCGCGCACGTGATCCATGTTGCGTTTGTCCAGCCATTCGGCCAGATTGGCCGAGATGTAGGAAGGGCCATTGTCCGAGAGCAATCGCGGACGATGGACGACCTTGGCGTGATCAAGCCCCGCGGCTTGCAACGCCAGGTCGAGTGTTTCCGTGACGTCCCCGACCTTCATCGTCGTACAGAGCTTCCAGGCGATGATGTAGCGCGAGAAGTCGTCCAATATCGTGCTGAGGTAGAACCAACCCCAACCAATCACCTTGAGATAAGTGAAGTCGGTCTGCCAGAGCTGGTTGGGCGCCGTCGTCTTGTCCTTGAACTCATCGGCGGCCTTCATGACGATGTAGGCGGGACTGGCGATTAGGTCGTGCTCCTTCAGCAGGCGATAAACCGAAGCTTCCGAAACAAAATAGCTTTTTGTGTCGGTGAAGCGTGTCGCCAGTTCCCGTGGCGACAGCTCCGGCTCGTCCAGGGCCAGTTGCACGATCTGGCCCCGCACATTGTCAGGAATTCGGTTCCAGACGCGGTCGGGCCTGGGAGATCGGTCTTCCAGGGCCTCTGGCCCGCCAGTCTGGCAAAGGTCGCACCATCGATAAAAGGTGGCGCGAGAGACGCCGAGTTTCTCCAGCGTCCGGCGCGCCGGCAGATGGGATTGCTCGACCAGCCGGATGATCTCCAGTTTCTCGGAAGCCGGATATCTCATTCCTCGCTTTCCCCATCCGCGATCATGCTTTTTTTGAGCAGGCGCAATTCCAGCGCCTGCTCGGCGACGACCTCCTTCAGTGCCTGAGCTTCCCGGCGCAGGTCCTTGACCTCGCCGCTGGTCGCCGCACGCGCCGTGTCGCCCGCCAAGCGCCGCTTGCCAGCCTCCAGGAACTCCTTCGACCAGGTGTAATACAGGCTCTCGGCGATGCCCTCGCGCCGGCAGAGTTCCGCGATGCTATGCTCGCCGCGCAGGCCGTCCAGCACGATGCGGATCTTCTCCTCCGCCGAATATTGCTTGCGCGTTGCTCGGCGAATGTCCTTCACGATCCGCTCGGAGGACGACTTGGCAGTTCCGGATTTCTGGCTCATCTCCACTCCTCGATGGTTACGATGAGCCAGAAATCCTCCGTTATTCAACCCGCTAAATCTGTCTCACAGGTGCTGACGCCGGACAAATACCAAAGGTCATAGCGACTGACCGACGTGAGCCCATTCTCGCATCCCGATGGATGTGATTGTTTCAGGCTGGGCTATGAGCTTTCGCCAGGCGGCGCAGGCTGCGTCGATGATGGCATCGTAATTTTCGAAGACGGTGTTTGAGAGCCAGTTCTGACGCAGATACTGCCAGATGTTCTCGACCGGGTTCAGTTCCGGCGCGCGCGAAGGCAGGAAGATCGGCGTGATGTTTTCGGGCACGTTGAGCTGGCTGGTGGTGTGCCATCCGGCCCTGTCGAGCAGCAGGACGGCATGCGCACCCTTGGCGACGTTGTGCGAGATTTCGTCGAGATGGAGCTGCATCATGCCGGTGTCCGCATAAGGCAACGCGAGGGCCGCCCCAACGCCGCGGGCGGGGCAGATCGCGCCAAACAGATAGGCGTTGTCGTAGCGCTGGTCGGCGGGCTGCCTTGGCCTCGTTCCACGCCTGGCCCACTGGCGGACGAGGCCATTCTTCTGGCCGATCCGGGCTTCGTCCTGGAACCAGACTTCGACCGGCGTCGTCTCTGGCAGTTTGTCGAGATGAGCCTTCAGCGCGCGCGGGAAGTTTTTTTGAACGCCTCGACGATCTGTTCGTCCTGGGCTGGATGGCGCGGCCTTGCGCTGATGTGCGAGAAGCCGAGCTTCTTCAAAAGCTTTCCAACGTAGCGCTCGTGGAAGTCGACGCCGAACCTCTCGGCGATGATGCGCCTGAGGTCCACCCGGCGCCAACGCACGACGCCATCCTTCTCACGATCCGGCCCGGCCTCGACGATTGTCGCGAACTCGGCCAACTGCGCGGCTGACAGGCGCGGCGCGGGGCCCTCTGTCCAGTTGTCGATGAGGCCCTCTGGCCCGGTGGCGTTGAAGCGATGGACCCAGTCGCGCAGCGTCTGCCGATCCATCCCGCCGATCTTGGCCGCCGCCCTCCGATCCATCCCGTCCCGCACTGCCGCCAGCGATAACAGCCGGCGACTCTGGTTGACGTTCTTTGAGCGCCGGGCCAACACCCGAAGCTCCTTGGCCAAATAGTCCTCTCGCAATTTCACCGCTGATGGCATGGCGCGAATCCTCCGCGCCAAGGGAATCAGAAAACCGCCGCCAAGGGAATCCACTCAATGAGTCATCCCGCGGGGCCATTAGTATAACATCCCATAATTTCAACACGTTACGCGACCGTAACGCAGCAAAAGGAACCTTAACCATGACCGGTAAACCCATAAAAGCCCGAGCCGCCAACGGGCGCCTGCCCAACGGCGACAACGATCGCCAGCAACTTCAAGAAATCGAGCGTGTGGCTTGGTCCCTCGTACGCCTGCCCCCGGAAGAAAGAGCCGCCGCTGCCCTTGCCGCTTTCCCCCCGTCGAACATCAGAGTCGCGCTCTACCACTATGCGAAAGGATCGCCACCGGCCGAAGCAGCCCGGCTGGCCGGTTGCCACCCGCGATCTTTTGAGCTGTACCTACAACAATCAAATAGCGTCGGGGGCGACCTGCGGCAGGTCATGAAGGGAATTATCGAGACGGAAATGGCGCCAGCTGCCTTCGCTTTTTTATACCGGACGATGCTCGACGAGGCTGCACCGATGCGTTGCCGCGTGGATTGTGGGAAGATCATCATTGATCGTGCTGGGTATCTCGCCGCCCCTCAGGCGCCACAACTGTACGAGAAGGAATTACAAAGCATGTCTCTCGCGGAGTTGGAAGGTTACATCAAGACGCTTGAGGCAAAAAAGGTGGCGCAGCTCAAAGACGTAACCCCAGCTGCCACGGACGACGAAAGCGCCGATGACGCGCCGGCGGATGACACCCCGCCACCGCATTGAAAGGCCGCTCCGAAGCTCGGACGCGCTGCAAGATGGCTCCGAGGCCGGACGGGGCCAATCGCCCACGGTAAGGCCGCTGGCAGGCTTTCTGCGCGGTGGCGCCATGGCTTAGGTATGGAGTTTTAAATTTTTTCATGTAGTTTTATTTTTTCGTCAAATTTCACAAATTGGTTTTCCAAAAAGGGCATTTAAAGCATGAGGCGAGCCATCATAATCCCGGCATTTCTGCTGGGCTCGGCCTGCGCGACTTCGGTTACGGTCCCTCTCGCGGTCATCAGTGAGCATGGCGAAATTCTGCGAGGGACGAACACGTCCGCGCTAAGTGGCGGTAGCTTTAGCGTAACAAATGGGAAAATCACGTGTACCGGCTCCTACAATGCCGTCACCGACTCCAAGACGTTGACTGTCCCCATTCTTTGCTCCGACGGCAGAACGGGAATTGCGACCGCCACGCGGGACACTCAATTTAGTGGCGGTGGGAAGGTGCGTTTTTCGGACGGGAGCGAAGGCAATTTCATCTATGGCGACGCGGCGAGTCGGATTTAGCGTCCGCACCCTGGAGTTGCGGGTCCCCCGCATCGCAATCACGGGCGGCAACACATGAACGATGAGCTCGAAGACCGCTCATTCTTCTTCACAAAGAAACCCGGCAAGACTTTTGTCAGCAAAAGCTTCTGTGACCAACTTACCGGAAAGAAGCTTCGCATCGCCTCGCGAATCGTCGAAGGACAAGAAGGCCTGAAGTTTGCCGTCATTGAGAATGAGGCGACGCTTCGAGTTACCCCGATGGGTCGATACGAAATCAAGGCCGTCGTCCTTGAAGATGACCGCGCGATTAAGACACTGACTATTCAGAAATACAGCTCTTCTAGAGGGCCGCTCGACCGCGAACACTTCTCATTTGTGGGCTCCGAAATCGACACCCTCTTAAAATTTATCCTTGCCATTAAGACAGCCCCGCTAGCCGATGACCGGAAGCTCCACTTGTCCGACGAGGAACTCGGCGGCATTGTGCTTGATCAAGGTCAGGCACGACGCATTTTTTCGGAGCACGAAGACCTGTTTCTGAGGATCGCACAAAACGAGGAACTCAAGCGCGACTTAGTCGCCGTGGGATACCGTCGAAAGCAGTTGGAACGCTTCGAAGCTCTTCTTCGCGACCGCACATTCTTTGAAGCAGAAAAGAGGCGGCTCGCAACAACTCCAGAGGGGCTTTGGCAAAAGTTCTTTGAGTCGAACACGTGGATTTTCGGCTATGGCCTTTCATATCAATTTCTGACCAGCTTGGACGACAGGAAATTGGAGCAAGTAGTCCGCGGCCACGATGTGGCGGGATCGGGAAAACGATCCGATGGTCTCATGAAGACGCGGGGTTTGATAGGCTCACTGTGCTTTGTCGAAATTAAGCGACACGACACGCCATTACTTGACCCCAAACCCTATCGACCGGCGGCCTGGGCTCCTTCCCCGGAACTCTGCGGCGGTGTCGCGCAGGTCCAGGCAACAGTGCAAGAGGCTGTGCAAAATATCGGTCGCAAGCTTGCACCAATGAACGATTATGGTGATCCCACTGGGGAGATACTTTTCAACATTGAGCCCAGGTCATTCCTCGTGATCGGCAGCCTAGACCAGTTCGTTGCTACCCAGGGAATAAACGAGCAGAAGTTTCGTTCCTTCGAGACATTTCGCCGGAACACGCGCCGACCCGAAGTCCTCACTTTTGATGAGGTTCTGCACAGGGCTCAATTCATCATAGAGCACAGCGAGTAAGGGGGTGCGCCGTGAAATCAAGTCCCCGCGGCTCAGCGATCGCCTGCGCTCGCTCTCCAGCGATGGTGTTGCACTCTTGGACGACGCTGGCTAGCTCTGCAGACGAGGGCTTTTTTCTGCAGCGACCGGGAGGCAGACGTGACCGATCAGTTATCCGGGATTGGAGCCGCCAAGGCGATCGGCAATCCATTCGGGACGTTCATCGAATGGATGGCCGGGCTCTTGCCGGAGGGGCCTGCGTCGATATTGTTCTATGTGGTCGCGGGCCTTTGCGTTCTCGCTGCCCGCGTTGTGTATAAATATTATCTCGGTGTCCTGGCGCAGGGAGCTGCGCCGGAAGGCTCAATCGAGCGGCAGGACTATGACAAGCTGCGCGCGAGCCTCGCCGGAGGCAACCTTGCGGCACGGCTGTACGCGAAATGGCTGACCGTATTTCTCGACCGGATCGAGTGGCTTTTTGGCGATGTGGGTATGGCCGATCGGACACTATTCCCACACGCATTTGGTCTTAAAAAACCGGCCCCGCTGTGGACGGCGCACGCTCTAGATCGCTGCCTGCTTCTTGCATTGATATATCCCGTCGTGACTATTTTCGTCACGTGGGTAATTTCTGGCCACGTTGGTCCGGCGGAAGCCGCGCTCGGTCTCAATCCTGATATTTCCATTTGGTTGAGAGGCCTTTCGGCGGGGGCAATCGCGTTTGCCACTTTTGCAAATTGGCGCTGGTACGAAAGCATAGCCTGGTGGCTCCGGTTCGGAAAAGGGCGATGGAAACCTCTCGTTTGGATTGCCGTTAGCACGACAGCTGCCGCTGTCGCTTCCCTTGTCGCGGGCTTTATCGCTTTCGCTCTGCCATTGGCCGCCAGTCTCGGTACCTTTGTCATTGTCCGGGCACCTGTTTTTCTCTCGGGTAGCGTCACCGTCGCTGCTATTGTCGTGGGCTTTGGAGGTATAGGCTTAAATGATGCTGCCGCATTCTCTGTCGTTATCGCTGTCCCTGTAGTTCTCGGTATCGTTGTCGCGATGAGATATGGGCGGCGGCTTGCCATCAAAACCGGGCGGCAAATTGTTTTCTTGTCGCTGTTTTTCCCTGCTATGATCTTGGTGTGCTTCGGCGCAACGGCCTTGTTGTCGCCTTCGGACAACTGGAACATAATTGGCCCCCAACTGCTATTCCTGAGCTTGCTCACACTGCTCAACGCGCCGTTCGACTGGGCATCGCTCGGGCTTACGCGGGCGCTGCTGCATCGAGGTCTCGAACTCGGAGGCTGGTGGCCTTACTTTCTCGCCCTTGTCGATGCAGCTCTCGCCGGTGTCATCATTGCGCTTCTAGCGCTGGCCATGGTCATTGGCGTGCAGGCTTTTGATGAATTGGCCGCGCATGGTGGCGGCAAACCTGTCCTACCTCTCGACGCCCTCTTCGATGGCATCGCCGAAAAGCCCGCCGCGCCGGAATATTGGTGGGCCTATGCGCTCTTGCTCTCGTCGATGATTCCGAGTCTCGTCAATCTCACGATCGGCGGCATGGCGTTTACGCGCGGTATTCCCTCGCTGGCGCGGCTGCTCCTGCAATGGGTACCCGAGGGCAAAGCCGTGCCGGACTACAGGCGGCCGCTCGCGGCCATTGGTTTAACGACACAGATGTTCGCGGGCGTGGGTCTCGGCATCGCGGCGCAGGCGTTCCTCGTCTGGGGCCTCATCTTCCATGTCATGCCGTGGGTCGGCCTCGACTTGCTCGACATGGCCCGCGCGGTGGCGGCATTCGACGTGCCGGGGCGGATAGGGATGCTTTTCGCTGGAACGGCTTAGGCGGCAATCGTGTATGTACTGATGCGCTGCTACGATAGCGGCGCGGCAGAGCCGGCTATGAACGGGCTTGTCGCCGCAACATCACCAATCGGCTCAATCAAACTCGCGTCATCGTCTCCGACACCCGACTTATTGACCCGTGTCGAGACCGGCCACATGCGCAAGAGATCGTTCGGCGCGGATCGCAACACTTCAACGCCCGCCTTTCCGGTCAGCCAAGCATCACGATCATCGCCGCCGAGAAAGACCGGCATCCGTTCATGAATTGGCCGCGTGAAATCGTTTTCGGCGGTGATGATCAAAGTGCAGCTCGAAATCGTCTCGCCGGTTGCTGGGTTTTTCCATTGATCCCAGAGCCCAGCAATCGAGAGCACCGCGCCATCCGCCGCGCTTATGAAATAAGGCTGCTTGCTTCCTTCGACCGTTCGCCACTCATAATATCCGGACGCCGGAACGATGCAGCGCATGCGTTTGAAAGCCGAGCGGAACATTGGCTTCTCGGCAATTGTCTCGACCCGCGCGTTGAACGTTGAGGGGACTTCCTTCGCGGTCTTTTTCCACCAGCCCGGAATGAGACCCCAGCGCATCGGCACAAGCTCCGGCCCGGTCTCTGACAATCTCAAAACGTCAATTGTCGTGGTAGGGGCGATGTTGTAGCGCGGGCGAAGATTGCGAGCTGGCACGGTCAGCCGATAAAGCTCGACCAACTCGCGCCAAGTGTAGGATTGGGTGAAGCGTCCGCACATGGTGCTAGTTGCCTGCGTTAACTAAATTGTATTGAATGGATGATACTAATGGCCCCGCGGGATGACTCATTGAGTGGATTCCCTTGGCGGCGGTTTTCTGATTCCCTTGGCGCGGAGGATTCGCGCCATGCCATCAGCGGTGAAATTGCGAGAGGACTATTTGGCCAAGGAGCTTCGGGTGTTGGCCCGGCGCTCAAAGAACGTCAACCAGAGTCGCCGGCTGTTATCGCTGGCGGCAGTGCGGGACGGGATGGATCGGAGGGCGGCGGCCAAGATCGGCGGGATGGATCGGCAGACGCTGCGCGACTGGGTCCATCGCTTCAACGCCACCGGGCCAGAGGGCCTCATCGACAACTGGACAGAGGGCCCCGCGCCGCGCCTGTCAGCCGCGCAGTTGGCCGAGTTCGCGACAATCGTCGAGGCCGGGCCGGATCGTGAGAAGGATGGCGTCGTGCGTTGGCGCCGGGTGGACCTCAGGCGCATCATCGCCGAGAGGTTCGGCGTCGACTTCCACGAGCGCTACGTTGGAAAGCTTTTGAAGAAGCTCGGCTTCTCGCACATCAGCGCAAGGCCGCGCCATCCAGCCCAGGACGAACAGATCGTCGAGGCGTTCAAAAAAACTTCCCGCGCGCGCTGAAGGCTCATCTCGACAAACTGCCAGAGACGACGCCGGTCGAAGTCTGGTTCCAGGACGAAGCCCGGATCGGCCAGAAGAATGGCCTCGTCCGCCAGTGGGCCAGGCGTGGAACGAGGCCAAGGCAGCCCGCCGACCAGCGCTACGACAACGCCTATCTGTTTGGCGCGATCTGCCCCGCCCGCGGCGTTGGGGCGGCCCTCGCGTTGCCTTATGCGGACACCGGCATGATGCAGCTCCATCTCGACGAAATCTCGCACAACGTCGCCAAGGGTGCGCATGCCGTCCTGCTGCTCGACAGGGCCGGATGGCACACCACCAGCCAGCTCAACGTGCCCGAAAACATCACGCCGATCTTCCTGCCTTCGCGCGCGCCGGAACTGAACCCGGTCGAGAACATCTGGCAGTATCTGCGTCAGAACTGGCTCTCAAACACCGTCTTCGAAAATTACGATGCCATCATCGACGCAGCCTGCGCCGCCTGGCGAAAGCTCATAGCCCAGCCTGAAACAATCACATCCATCGGGATGCGAGAATGGGCTCACGTCGGTCAGTCGCTATGACCTTTGGTATGATTCCTTCTGTCGCAACATGAGCGACGGAGGTCGAGATGCGCAAGCAGCAATATGTCGTGAAACTGAGCGGCCAAGCGCGGTCGTGGCTTGAGGATATCATCCGCAAGGGGAAAAGTTCGGCAAGGCTCCAACTGAGAGCGCGAATACTGTTGCACGCCGACACCAGCAAACAGGGATCGTCGTGGAATGACGTGCAAATTTCTGAAGCTCTGGGAACCTATCCAACCATGTGCGCGCGGGTTCGACGGCAATGGATGGATGAAGGGCTTGAGGCGGTTTTAAGCCGCAAGAAACGGGCGACACCGCCAATCCCCGCTATTTTTGACGGCGAGAAGGAAGCCAAGCTGATCGCGTTGGCTTGCTCACCACCGCCGGCCGGGCGTTCAGGCTGGACGCTGCGGCTTTTGGAGAACAAGGTCGTGGAACTAAAGATTGTCGATCATGCCAGTGACAACACGATTGGACGGGTTTTAAAAAAAACCAGCTTAAGCCCCATCTCAAAGAGCAATGGGTTATCCCCCCAGAGCAAAACAGCGCGTTCGTAGCGGCGATGGAAGATGTGCTGGCGGTTTACCTGCGCCCTCGCAAGGCAGATTTTCCGCTGATCTGTTTTGATGAAGCCTCGAAGCAACTGATCGCCAATACGCACGAACCGATCAAGATGAAGCCGGGACGGCCGGCTCGCACCGATTATGAATACAAACGCAACGGTACCGCCAATCTCTTTATGTTTTTTGCACCGCTCGAAGGTTGGCGTCATGTGAAGGTCACGGATCGCCGCACGGCTGTCGATTACGCGCATGCCTTGAAAGATCTGGCGGACAAGCACCTTCCGAAGGCCAAAAAAATCATTCTGGTGCAGGATAATTTGAACACGCACAAACCAGCGTCACTCTACGAAGCCTTCCCGCCCGCTGAGGCAAGGCGCCTCGTCGAACGGTTCGAGTGGCATTACTCCCCCAAACACGGCTCTTGGCTGAATATGGCTGAATCCGAACTGGGTGTTCTCTCTAATCAATGTCTCGACCGCCGCATTCCAGATCAGAAAAGCTTGTCCAACGAAATCGCGGCTTGGCAAAAAGATCGAAACCGACATCACGCCAAAGCCGATTGGCAGTTCACCACTGAGGATGCCCGCATTAAACTAAAGCACCTCTACCCGACTTTTTAGACGACTCAACCCACTAGATTATCATGAAAGGCATGTGCGGCGCGGGAATTGACTGGCATGCGACCTTCAAAAGCGGTGAAAGGCGCCAACGGCTGGCCTTGAACCAGCTTTTCGAAGGCGCGATGAAAGCGCCTCGACGAGCCCCCTCGACGAATCCGCTTTTGCGCCTAAATGATTGGGATGCGCCCGCCTAGCGAGAGTCGGGCGCGCCCGCCCGACGTGGAGATCGAAATGCGAAAGAGTCTGAAGTCCGTCCTGGCCGCTGCATTGTGCGGCGCGACCGTGTTTGCGGCGCCGCCGGCCGAGGTTTTGGCTGGTCCTATGACCGTGGCGAGCCCATTGAGCGTGGGGCTGACCGACCCGGCGGAAAAGGTATATTATCGCCGCCACTACGGCCCCCGGCGCTACTACGGCGGACATTACCGCCGGCGCTACGGTGGATATTATCGTCGGGGCTATGGCGGATATTATCGCCGGGGGTACGGCGGATATTATCGCGGGGGCTACTATAGGAATTATGGATATGATCCGAGCGGCGCAATCTTCGCGGGCGCCGCGCTTGGCCTTCTGGGCGCGGGAATCGCAGGTGCCTCTGGGTACGGCTACGGCTACGGCTATCCGGGGTACGGCTATGGCTACGGCTATCCGGGCTACGGCTACGGCGGGGGCTGGTGAGCCTGCCGGGGTCTTCAGGTGTCGAAGCTAAATGTGGTGGCGTGATTTTGTTGCGCCACCGCATACGGCATATCCAGCAGGGCAGCCTGTAGAGTAGCTGCGCGCTCCGGCACGGCGCCTTGTCACATGTTTTCGATTCGAGTTTGCTCTTGTTTCCTCGCCGCGAACGGACTGGCCTTGGCGCTCCGTCTCTCGACGTCACGTGCCAGTGCGGCCGGGAAGTCATTGTCGATGCTTTGCACCAGGCTCGATCGAGATACCGACGCTGCGCAACCGGCTCAGATGCACAGTTTGAATTGTGTCGCGGGCGACGCATCGGAACATTAGGGGTCGGGAAGCGTTTCTAAGCGGGGTATCAGGCACGTGATGGTGCTTGGCCCTACCAATAAGTGCCGCCGCTTGGGACGGTTCGCTACCATCAGCCTCACCGTGCGAAAAGGCGAGGCTGTCAAGAAGCAATAAGGCAGCCGGAGGATTCGTCTATGTCTCGTAGATTCTTCGTCGCTATGTTGGGCCTTGCCCTCGCTCTGTTTTTCATCCCTCAAATTTCACTGGCTGAAGAAGATCACATCGCTGAGGCCATCACACACACCAAGCAGGCCATTGACCATGGCAAGCAAGGACATGCCGATGTCTTAACCACTCACGCCGAAGCCGCGCTCACCCACGCGGAAGCGGGCGAAAAGGCCAAGGCTAATGCGCACACCGAAGAAGGAATCACACATCTGAAACAAGCAATCGATGAAGGCAAAAAGGGCAATGCCCAGATGGCTACCACTCACGCCGAAGCTGCGCTAACCCATTTGGAACAGGTCAAGTAGGATAAGGGCGGCCGCTGCAATTGCAGTAAGCTCCTGCCGCGCTGATTTGTGCGCATGCAGGCGTGCGGAGGGCGGCCGCATTACCCGGTGGTGTTTATGAGCCATCTATTGCGCGATCGAACCACCGCCTCAAGCAGCCGCCGCGATCAATATCAGCTCCAGCCGTCGCTCTTCCGCCGCCTCGCTTTTCGCGATCGTGCGCTTGGCCGGTCGCGAAGGTTCATAGGCCATGCCAGCGTGTGTTGTGCAATATGGGCAAGGCACGCCTGGTGCGATGTAGCGCTCCGCGATCGCATCGCCACAGAAAAGGAACTGACCTTTCTCGCCGCCGATGCCACAATCAGCGATCGGCCAGCGGCACGCATCGTGGCTCAATTCTTCAAATGCTAGCATGAAGCCTCAGCGGTTGGCCCTGTAGGCAGCGGCGTGCCGCATGGCCCGAGTCATGGGTGGCGGGGCCTGCCGCACCGCGTTAGTGTTCGGTCTCCGCGCCACCAAGGCGTGTTCCGCGCAATATGGCCGCCCCGGAGAAGTCCCCGCGGCACAGAATAATCCTTCTGCCGTCGGCCATCGGCATTCGCCGCCTCTAAGTGCCTCAAAATCCTTCATCGGCTGTTGGCCCTCGTAATGTAGCGTCCGCCAGCTCCGGAAGGGGCGAGGCCGGCCTGAAGGCCCTTGTCGTCGGGCGATTTGGACCTGCTCCCGCCGCTTTCCAGGCGTCGAATGTGTACGGCAGCATGGCGAGAGCGACTTTCGCCTCATCGCAAGGTTTGCAGCCTTTCTCCCGCATACAGCGGAGCAGGATATCCTTACCGGACCGGACGAAAGAGACCGGCAACCATTCGCTCCCTCTGCCAAACTTTAGAGGCGCGTCCAGCGGCGACGGCTCTTCGCGCCGCGAACGGTACAAAATCCATTGCAGATCATCGGCGCCGAGCGCGAACTTATCACTCAAACGGAGGAAAATCGTGTCAACCATCAATGCGCCCCGTACTGAGCGGCAAAGAGCGCCGCGATCGGGCTGAGCGCCGCCGGCACTTGCACCGGCTCGGCACGATCTCGTGCCGCACGAAGCCAATCGATCGCATCGGCGGGGTTATCGACCATCGCATTGGCGATCGCGCCGGACCGGTTTTCGAGCCGCGCGCGCGTCACCGCATCGCGCACATGTGACAGGATGCTTAACGGGTTCGTGATCGCTTCCCCCATCGCACCAAAACCGCTGGGCGCGGCCATTTCCTTGAGGTCGAGCGTGTTTTGTGCGGTCAATGAGCCCGGTCCCTGACGTTTGCCGGTCGCTTGCAGAGCGTCGAGCAGCCCATTGAAGCCGCCGGCATCGCCACCGGACCGCGTCAGCACCGTGTCAAAATTCTTCGCGTACTGCGGATTGTCGCGGAATGATTCTACGAATTTTGCGCCGCCCCATTGATCCGGGCTTCCGGTTGAGGTTAGTCCGTTGACGGTGCTGTTCGCTGCGCGCTCCGCTTCCTGCCGCACGACCGATTTTGCAAGATCAGGGTTGCGCGCCATGATTGAGGCTATTGCGTTCCCAATCCCGTTTTCTGAGCCCGGCAGCGGCGTTTCCGGAAACAAAATGGCGCGCTGCGCCTCAGGCGTTGAGGCCGTGGCGAGCTGCCCCGTTGGGCTATTCGAGAACGGCTCGACAATGTTGTTCGAGATGCGCTCGAATTCCTGCCGGCCTTGCGCAAAATTATTCGAATTGCGTTCCATACGGTCGCGCAGTTCGCCGATTAGGCCGCCGACCACTTTGCCTTCCTCCTTCGGAATGGCGTCGGCGGCGAAGGGCGGCAGATCGATTTTGTCGCGGAGATATTTTCTCGCGCGGTCCAGATTCGCAATGTCGTTCGATAGAGTGTCGGGCGTCGCCGGTTGCGCTGCGGTGGTCTTATAGATCGTGCCGTTCGGAAGCTCTACGGGCGTCCTTGTGGCGGGAATGGCCGGGGCGCCTGGCGTTGCAACCAGTAGGTCGCGCGCCGCATTGACCGGCCGGGAGAGAATCCCAGTCTGATCGGCAGATGCCGCTTGGTCCATCGAATCGGCCACCGCGCGGACCGCGTTCGGATTGATCGTCTCGCTTTTCGCCGCTTGATAGTAAGGAGCCGTCGCGCGCCCGCGCATAGCCTCTGCGGCTTGCATCGCCTGTTCCCCGATTTTTTGAACCGCCGGCGCCACATCGTAAGGTCGCTCGACCGGCGGTGCGATGCTATTCAATTCGTTGCTGACGGCGCTTTGCATCTGCCCTGGCCGGTTGGCCATGATCGGCGAAAGCACCGCGCTGCCGCCGGTCGTTCCTTCCGTCAATCGTTGCAGCCGGCCAAGGCCCGAAGCGCCGTTTGATGCCTGTTGGACCGCCTCTGCGGAAGTCAGCGTGATTCCACGCCTCTGCGCGTCTTCCATAAGCGCTTGAGCGCGTGCGAGTGTTGCATCGTCAACGCCTTGCAGCGCGCGGGCAACGATCGCCCCTTCCGGATTGGCGAAGAAATTGCGAACCGCATTGAAGCCGGCACCGGCCACCGGCACCGCGCCGCCAGTGACGGCGCCCAGCCCCATGCCCTCCGCGGTATCTTTCGCGGTCCGGCCGATGTCTGTCCAGTCCGGGCTGTTGCTGGCGCCCTGAACGCCGCCAACGCCACCGCCGACAAGAGCATTCGCGCCGACGGCCGTAGCCGCCCTACCGAACAAGTTGCTAAACCCAAGATTGCCCAAAAGTGCCGATGCGCCTTCGGTGGCCGCGCCAAATGGCAGTGCCGCCGCGCCGAGCGCATTGCCAGCCGTGTTCAAAGCGGTGCTGCCGATCGGGTGCTCTTGCTGAAACTGCGCGGTCTTCGCGCGTTCCGCTTCGAGATTGCCGGCGTAGTCGCCTTGCGTGCCGCCAACGCCTGTTGCTGCACCGGCGCCGGCGGCAATCCTGTCAGCATTACCGAAGGTGATGCCGTTGGCGAGTGCGCGGACCCCGGTGTTGAGGGCGCCCGCAATGTCCTTCGCTTGCTCCCATCGATCGCCGTAGCTCAACGCCTGATCGGCGGGCGGTGCAGTGGGCGATTGCGGGGATTGCGAGGCGCCGCCCAATTTCAGCCCGCCGGACTTCAGTCCTGGCATCAGCTCGGTTTCGATCGCATGCGCCATGTCGGCTTGCGACATGCCGTCGGGAAACTCGACCGGGCCAACGCCATCGATGTTGATTGTTTGGCTCATGGCTGAAATCCCTGGCCGGGAACGTAGCGGAGAATTGGAGCGCCTTGCGCCGGCTGTTGGGCTTGACCGGCCGCCACCGGGTTAAGCACCGGAGCACCGGCGCCGATCGGCCCATATTTGCCGGCATTGAAATTGTCGATGATCGGCTGAAAAATATTGTCGTTCTTGTGCGCGGCACGATACTGATCTTCGAAGTCGCTGAACGACGGTGCTTTCCCGGCCTGGCGCTGCGCGAGGCGATAGGCGCCGAACTCGTCGGCCATGTCCTGTTTTTGTTGCTCTTGGGCGATCAGCATGTCGCTGTTCGCGAGATTGGCGCCGGGCTGGCTTTGAATGTTGGGATACATCTTTTCGATGAACTGCCGTTCGGCCACATTGAAGCCTGTCGCCGGAAAACCACCATTGCGAGCGCCAATCGACTCGGCCACCATTTTGTTTGAAATCTTTTGCGCGACGTCGTTGTTCATCGCCTGGTTCGGGTTGAGCCCAAGCCCTTCAATGATCGAAGGCGGCACGCCGAGACTGTTCGCCCAACCGACAACGGTGCCTTTGAGCTCGGTTCCGGGTCCGGTGTTCGAATGCGCGAGCACATCCCGGAGCGCCTGATACCGCGCAATGTTCTCTGGTGCGGCAGCCGCAGCTTTCAACATCGTGTTTGCACGATCGCCGGCGGCTTCGCCCGATTTCTGCGCCTCTGCCTTGGCCTCGGTTTGCGCGGCCGAGTCGGCGCCACCGACATTGATCGTTGTGCCAGCGGGCGAAAGGATATGCGGCGCGCCTTTCTCATCGATGTAGAGCGGCGTGCTGGCCGTGACGCCATATTGCGCCTTCTCGGCCGCTGTAGCAGGCCGGGGCGTCTGTTTGTCCAGCCCGAGCACTTGTTGCTGGCTGTCGGTCATATCCGAAGCGCCGGGGGCCGGATTGAACACGAGGCGGTTGAGCTGCGAAGCCTTTTGCTGATCGGTCGATTGCTGCGGCAAGCCACCAGCTGGCAGCTGCCCGGTGGCGGCAATCGCCTCGTTGGTCACGTGCGGGGCGCCTGTGATCGGATCATTATAGACGTAAGGTTTCTGCGCCGCGCTCGATTGCGCATCGGCCGCGCTCTTCTTGATCACGAGATTGTTTACGTCCTGTTGACCCTCGAACGTCTGTGCCTCGCCACCACCCGGCACGGCGCCGGCGTAAACCATTGGATCGCTTTTGCCGCCCGTGATGGCCGAGCTCAACTGCAACGCCTTGCCGATCTCGGCCGGGTTGCCGAGGGCGATCGCGGCACGGTTGAACGCCTCCGGATCGCTGAGCGAGAACGTGCGAGGCTGCGGCGTTGCGTAGTCCGGTGCGTCTTGCTCGTAGTCTTGGCTCTGATCCTGCAGATGCGTGAACGCATCGGCAATGGTACTCTGAGCGGCTTGCTTTTGCTGATATTCAGCCGCCTTTTGCTGGGCTTCCTGAAGAGCAGCCGCGCGCAATTGTTGCTGCCCGCTGTTCATGAACGCACCAGCGATGCCGTTCAGCGCTTCGCCGATGCTCTGCCCGTTCGGGTTTTGCAGGCCGCCATTATACGCGGGGTTTTCGATTATCGCGACCACGGCCGTCTCCTTTAATGAATCGTGTCGGCACTGCTAGGAGCCGAAGGGTCGAGCGGCCGGTATCTATGTATTTTAGACACACACCCAGCGCGAATGCGCGCGATGACGTTTTTTACGGTGAGCCGCCAAGCGTCTTCAAGCAGCGTGCCGACAGGAAACCGTAGCGGTGGCAAGTCCTTGTCGAGCGTTAGCCGAGGTAAGAACACATAGTAATGCTCATCGGGGCCGAGCACGGCGCGTGCGAAAGCCTCAAGCAATTGCCGGTCTGTGATTGGATAATAGACGCGCATCGGCGGAGCACGGGAACATCGGTTATCGAAGTGGCGAGATTCGTTTACGCCCTCCGGTGGCGAGCCCGGCGTCTGCCTTCATACGACTTCACGAGTGGCGAGCTCGCATAACGCCTGAGGTAATCATCGGGCGGCAAACGCTGCGCAGCGTCGGCCGTCGATACTTTGGCTGGCGAGTGCCAAGTGTTGCGCCATGAGCGCCGCCAATTTCGAAAGCAGCAACTCGAGTATCATATTTTTTGGGGAAAGTAAAGGTTGCCGCGCGAAGAGCCTGAAGGAAATTCAAAAATTCAGAATTTCTGACTGAGGCCGGCGGCGATTGGCTGAGTCGGAGGGCGGGGGGGGAAGGGCCGGGTGCCCACGGTCGCGCGGCACGGTGTCTCCCTCCCGGCCGTGACCGGGAGGGTCGAAGTCTCATCGATCGCCTAGACCAGACGCGGCCGTGTCATAAACCAGAGCGCGTTGCTCAGCGCCAACGCGGCTTCGTCAAGAGCAGAATCCGCTACTGGTATATCGCCTGGCGTGTTTTTCATGTCTTCCGCGGACTTGATTATCAGCCGGATCGCGGAAGGATCATCGGGCGAGCTTCTACCATTGTGCCACTCACGGCCCATCTTCTGAAGCACCTCCGGCACGTCGCCAACGTCCGGCACATCGTCAAACCATTCGAGCAAGTTTCGCCGGGCCATCTCCAAAAGTCTCGCAGCACCTTGTGGACTTGTCGGCGGGGTTCGGACGAGACGAGACGCGGCACGCTCTGCGGCGGCGCAGTGCTGATCGTATGCGTCTCCCGTTGGAACCATATGGGCTTGCGCCCGATCGGCGCGTTTAAATTCACGAGCAAGTTTCACACAGGGGTCCATTGCATTTGCCTTTCCAGTTTGAGGTAGTGATCATCGGTTCAATGAAGTGAAGCACCGGCGGGGCGCAAACCAACCACATGACCGTCGCCATTGTTCATGAGTCGGTCGAGCTCTTCCTTGCTGACGATTTTCAGCTCGATACGGCTGATATCACCATGCCGCGCAAGGAGCGCCGCGTCTTCCTTGGTCGCAAATCCGACCCCGTCCTTGATGTAAAATTGCGCAATCATCTTCCTTTGCCTTTCCGTTTGAAGTTGTGACGTCGGAAAGCAAACAGCGGAAGAATCGGCGGCGCTCGTTCGAAATTTCGCTTTCTGCTTACCGAGCGCTTACCGGAACCGATTTGCGTTCGCTGAAACGATATTAAACAGTTGATTTTAATCATATTACGTGAAGGCGAATTTCAAATGGAGCTTCTGGTAAACGGTCTCCTGCGCCAGGGGGCGCGGCGCGAACGGCTTGAGGCAAAACTGTTTGGAGGCGCGAGGACCATGGAAGGTTTCGCAGATATTGGCGGGCGGAACGCGGCCTTCGCCGAACGGTTTTTGCGGCATGAAGGAATTGCGTTGGTCGGCGGCAGCCTGCGGGGGGAGCAAGGGCGCCGGATTCAATATTGGCCTGGGACAGGCCGTGCCCGCCAAGTATTTCTCAGCAACGAACAAATTCCCGCGCCGCGCCATGCGCCCTTGGCACCCGATCCTGTTGGTTCTGGCTCCGTCGAGTTCTTCTAACCGTACGCCCGTTAGGGCTCATCGCGTGGTCTGTATTAGTTTGGAATAAGCGGCGTTTTTTAAGCAGATTTCGCAACGGCTGCAGCCACAACTTGGAAAATCACGATGAAAAGAAATTTGCATACTGCGGACAACCGGCAGTGAGCGGGCGATCTAACAGGTGCAAATCGAACCCAAAGCCATTGGACATTCCAATCGCCGACGTGCTGAGCCGCACGGGGAATGAATTGGCGCAACTTGCTGGGTATTTGAAAAATCTTCAGAGTCACATCGGCCCTCTCGTGCAAAAGGCGGCGGCGTGTGATGCGAATGTCCTCCATCAAATGCAAAGCCTAGATCACATGGCTCAAAAATCGGTGGCTCTTGCTGATTTCCTGGCCGCCTTGGCGCGGGAAATGCCCTCCGGGTGGCGTGTCGACCCCGGCGGGGCCGCGCAAACCGTTACGCTGGCGGACTTATCATCGCGGCTCGGGTTTTCCAGTGAAGGTAAAGATGCTTGCACCAGCGGGTGGGGAGATTGTGACTTTTTCTAAGCGCGCGGCTTTTGCCTCGATCAAGGCAAAGAATAACGGATGTCATTCCACTGAGTGACGCCGTTTGTGAGGGGGTCTATGATCCGTAGACTTTTCATGAACTGTGCCGGATACGCTCCGCACAATGACTTCGATCTCCAGGAAAGTGCGGGTCAGACACCAATGCGATCGAATTCGATGCCGGATCTCGACAAGCTCATGAGCGCGATGTTTCTCGTCGCGCTGCTTCTTTATCTCGTACCGGCTGTCTTTCGATTGGGAGAAAGCCGGCAATGGTTCCAGCGCGGCGCCATTCTCACGCTCGGTACAGCCATAGCCATCGCCGTGGGGGTGAGCGTGATATGGTTCATCCGTTGACGCTGCAACATCCGTTGGCTTAGGCGGCACGGATTGCTCGGTATTTGCATCCCAGCTCGCACCTTAGAGCCGGTTTGGCGTCATGAGAGTTTGCAGTTCAACTAAGGCTTAGTCAGCCGCTAATGCTTAGCTTGCGGGTCCCCGTCGTCTTTCTCCTGCGGTCCATAGAGTGGCGGGGGGCGGAGACCGATAAGCAGGACAAGCATGGCACCGATAAGAGCGACGATGAGTACGATGGTTTGTATCGACATGGAACGCCTCCCTTTTGTAGGCGGGCGATAGTCCAATCAGTTATTAGGTTCTGCCCGCCGAATCCATTCAACAATTTTGGGGCGTCCTTGTTCCCGCCCTTTTTGCACCGATCTGCGCAAGGGAGCCGGAAATCACACGTCTCATCACATGGCAGAGCAAATGAGGGTGCGATCTTCGCTTGCCCGCGAACGATCACAAGCCTGTGATGCCTGTTATTCCAGTAACGTAGGAGCCGTTCGCTGCGTAAGGACTATTGGATGATGGGAACCGCATGGATGACCGGGAGATTCAGATGACGGTAACGAGACGATCGCTTCTCACGGGCGGTACAACCGGATTGGCGGCTTCATTCTTTGTTTCTCGGGGACCTTCGGTTGCTGCCGCCGAGACGTTCGAGGTCATGCACAGCGATTCCGAATGGCGCAAGCTCCTAACCCCGGATCAATATGCGGTGCTGCGGCAGGAGGGGACGGAGAACGCCTTCACAAGTCCGCTTCTTCACGAGGAGCGGCGAGGCAATTTTGCCTGCGCGGGCTGCGGTCTAGAGCTTTTTTCCTCGACCGCGAAATTTGACAGCGGTACTGGCTGGCCAAGTTTTTGGGCCCCTTTGGAAAATGCCGTCGGCACAACCAAAGACACGTCATATGGCATGGTGCGGACCGCTGCCCATTGCAGGCGCTGCGGCGGCCATCTCGGCCATGTCTTTAATGATGGCCCAAAACCGACCGGCCTTCGTTACTGCATGAACGGCGTCGCGATGACCTTCCAGCCTGCCGCCACATGACCGCGAAGAGGTACTGAAAGTGATCCTGTTTTTTCTGGCCTATTTCGGCGGTATGCTGACCATCGTCAGCCCTTGTATCCTACCCGTTTTGCCTTTCGTGTTTGCGAGAGCCGACCGGCCGTTCATTAGGAGCGGTTTGCCGATACTCGCCGGCATGGCCGCGGCTTTTGCCGCCGTCGCTACCTTGGCCGCCGTTGGCGGCGGTTGGGCGGTACGGGTCAACCAATACGGCCGGGACGCCGCGCTCGCGCTCATGGCCTTGTTCGGGATCGCACTTCTATTTCCTGTGCTTTCCGATTGGATGACAAGGCCCCTCGTCGCTCTTGGAGCGCGGCTTTCGCAATCAGCAGAGCAACCCGGGAACGCGCAAGACTCGAGTGTTCTCACCTCTCTCCTGCTTGGCGTGGCAACGGGCCTGCTCTGGGCACCTTGCGCGGGACCGGTGTTGGGTCTCATCTTGACGGGGGCGGCGCTTCAGGGGGCGAACGCGCAGACCTCGCTGCTCCTGCTTGCCTATGCGGCGGGAGCGGCGACGTCCCTCGCGCTGGCTCTCCTCGTGGGAGGAAAAGCCTTCGCCGCGATGAAGCAATCGCTCGGTGCCGGAGAATGGATCAGGCGCGGCCTGGGGCTGGCGGTGCTCGCGGCCGTTACCGTGATTGGCTTCGGCCTCGATTCTGGTTTTCTCACCCGCATTTCGCTGTCAAGCACGGCGTCACTCGAACAGGGCCTCCTCGACAGATTTCATTCGGATCCGGCCGGCGCCAACGCGCAAATAAAACCTTCCGTTGTCATGACAGGCGGCCCCGCCATGATGAGCGGCAATCCGGCGATGATGATGACCGCCAAACCAACGGCTCCAGCCGAAGATCTCCCTGTTGAGGGTGCTTTGCCGTCGCTTTCGGGAGCGGTAGAGTGGCTGAACTCGCCGCAGCTGACAGCGGACGCGCTTAAAGGGAAGGTTGTTCTCGTCGACTTTTGGACCTATTCCTGCATCAACTGCCTGCGCGCGATTCCTTATGTCCGAGCCTGGGCTGAGAAATACAAGGACCAGGGGCTTGTTGTCATCGGCGTCCATGCCCCCGAGTTCGCCTTCGAGAAGAATGTGAACAATGTCCGCGCCGCCATTACCAGTCTCGGGATCACCTATCCCGTTGCAATCGATAATGATTATGCGATCTGGCGCGCCTTCAACAATCAATATTGGCCGGCGCATTATTTTATCGACGCCAAGGGCCAAATTCGCCACCATCATTTCGGCGAAGGCGACTATGACGGGTCGGAACGGGTGATCCAGCAGCTCCTCGCGGAAGCGGGCGGATCCACGACGCCGGGAGATTTGGTTACTGTCAGCGCTTCCGGCTCTGAAGCCGCCTCGGACATGGGCGAGGTCCAATCGCCGGAAACCTACATTGGCTATGAGAGAACCGAGAACTTCGTCTCACCCGGAGGTGTCGTCAAAGACGCCCGCCATGTCTATACGGCAGCAAGGCCACGGCTCAATGAATGGAGCATCTCGGGCGCCTGGACGATCAAAGGCGAGCACGCGGTTCTCAACGGAAAAGATGGAAGCATCGTTTTCAGGTTTCATTCCCGCGACCTGCACCTTGTGCTGGGACCCCCGGCGGACGGCAAACCGGTCCGGTTCAAGGTTACGATCGACGATGCCGCACCCGGTGAAAGTCATGGAACGGACATCGATGCCGAAGGACAGGGAATCGTGACCGGCCAGCGGCTCTACCAGCTTGTCCGGCAAAATGGCGAGATCGCCGACCATACATTCGCGATCAAATTTCTTGATCCAGGTGTGCAGGCCTTCGCATTTACTTTTGGCTGAATTTGGGGCTGACCAATGATCCAATTGTTCAAGAGTCCATCGAAAAAAAGCCTTCTCCAACGTGTTTTTCTTCCGCTTTTTATCCTCGTTGGTCTCATTTCGGCGAGCATGGGGCTGAGAGTTTCCCAAACAGCCGCGGAAGTTGCGCATGTGATACCGGCGCCCGCGCTCGACGAGCAGGCAAATCCAACGGCGGTCTCTGAAGCCGCAATTTTCGCGGGTGGATGTTTCTGGGGCGTTCAAGGGGTTTTTCAGCATGTCAAAGGGGTCACGAGCGCCGTCTCAGGCTATGCCGGAGGCGAAAAAAAAACCGCGCAATATAGAAGCGTGAGTTCTGGAACCACGGGTCATGCGGAATCCGTCCAAGTCACTTATGATCCACGCCAGGTGAGCTATGGCCGCCTCTTGCAAATCTATTTCTCGGTTGCCCATGATCCGACTCAGCTCAACCATCAGGGTCCGGATACTGGAACCCAATATCGCTCGGCGATCTTCCCAGCGAACGGGGAGCAGGCGCGTGTCGCCAAGGCCTATATCGAGCAGCTCAATCAGGCGCATGTGTTCGATGCCCCCATCGTCACGAGGACCGATCCTGCCCAGGGCTTCTTCCCGGCCGAGGCCTACCATCAAGATTTCCTGACGCTAAACCCGGACTATCCCTATATCGTCATCAACGACCTTCCAAAAATCACGAATCTGAAACGCCTCTTTCCCGAGAATTATCGGGCTGACCCGGTGCTCGCCGCCACTCCTCAGCCGCAAAATTGATGGGTGCCGTTCGCTGAAACTGGCGCGGAACGCCAGCCGTTCGCGGTTGCGCGAAAATGGGGGCGGGTGTTTCCATTGGCTGCGATGCCGTCGATGTCCCTTTGATCAGGAATAGCTGGTTCACCCGGTTTTCTGCAACGGTGACGGGTTTCGCGAAATTGGTCTGAGATCCCCCGCGCTGTGGCATCGGCGCTCTCGCCACGGACCTCACTTGCCGGACTTCGAGATGGTCACTCAGAGCC
Source organism: Methylocapsa sp. D3K7 (assembly GCF_029855125.1). GTDB lineage: Bacteria > Pseudomonadota > Alphaproteobacteria > Rhizobiales > Beijerinckiaceae > Methylocapsa. The sequence goes on along the minus strand of NZ_CP123229.1, from coordinate 1,272,763 downwards.
CGTTCGTTGCAGGCTTTTGTCCACAACCGACCGGCTGCCTGCCGCATAGAGTTCGCGGGAAGAACAAGGCAAATACCATGTTTTCAGTTGGTTACGGGTATCTTCGGACAATGCTGGGCGGGGATGGTGCCGGTTGCAGGAGTCGAACCCGCGACCTACTGATTACAAATCAGTTGCTCTACCAACTGAGCTAAACCGGCTCGCCCAAGTTACGGAATATTATAATAGGGCTTTCGCGCTTGAAGCCCACCGGGGGTATGCTGTCACCTTGAGTTTAATCTGGATGCAACATTTAATATGGCCTTGGCAACAGGGTTTGCAGCGAAAATCCCTTGATTTTAATTGAAATCCATTTGCATTCGGCGTGGCCTTTCGAATTCCATCATTTCTCATTTTGTGGGTTTTGGACACAAAATGTACATAAGATTGGCTAGAAGTAAGCGAAAGCTGGTCTTGTATAAGAATTCCTAGATTGCGTCAGATAGTATAGGGCGTGCATGCCGAAATCCCTCTTTATCGCCGCGCGCGGCCTCTTGTCTGGGGCGTTGTGTCTTGGAATGGCGGCGTGCTCGAGTGTTTCGGGTTCTGGTCCGAGCGCGGACGATGTGGTTCAAGGTGCCGGAACCGCGGAGTTGCCGCGATATGAACTTGTCGATGTTGATTCCCAGGTCGTTGACGTATTGCGGCATCGCGGGCCGGACAGTTTTCTCGCCCACTTTGGAGACTACCGGCCATCGGTCGAGCCTCGCATTGGTGTCGGCGACACAATTTCCGTGACGATCTGGGAAGCGGGTTCGGGCGGCCTCTTTTCGGCCCCCCTCGTTTCAGACCGATTCAGCACGGGTGCGAATAGTGCGACGATCCCAGATCAGGTCGTTGGGCGTGACGGTACGATAACGGTTCCCTACGCCGGCAGGGTTCCCGTCGCCGGCTATACGACCCGGGCGGTCCAGACCGTCATCGAACACGCTCTCGAAGGCAAAGCCATTCAACCGCAGGTCTTGGTCAATGTCAGAAACTCGATCAGCAATACGGTGACGGTCACCGGAGAGGTCGCCAATGGTGCCCGTGTACCTTTAAGTATCAAGGGCGATCGGGTGATGGATGTCATAGCGGCGGCTGGGGGTATTCGTGCTCCCGTGAATGAAACATACGTCCAGCTGTCGCGGGGACCCGTGACAGCCCGGGTTGCGATGACAAAGGTGACCTCCGAATCCAAGGAGAATATCTATCTTCGTCCGAATGACGTGTTAACCTTGATCCGGGATCCGCAAACTTTTATCGCTTACGGAGCAACAGGCCAGAACGCTGAAATCCCGTTCGACGCGGAAGGAATTAATCTTTCACAAGCACTCGCAAAGGCCGGCGGCCTCGTCGATTCGAGATCCGATCCAGCCGGCGTTTTTATCTTCCGCTTCGAACCGGAAGAAGTTGCACGCGCTTTGCGGCCCAATAGTTCCTTGGTGCAGCCTGGGTATTCGACGCCAATTGTCTACAGGCTCAATCTCCGGGACGCCGGCAGTTTGTTCGTTGCCCAAAGTTTCCATATCGTCAACAGAGACTTGCTTTATGTGTCCAATGCCCCGATCACCAGTGCGAGAAAGGTGATGGAAGTCGTCAGTTTGTTTTTGGCGCCGGCCTCGTCAGGGTTAACCGTATGCGCCGCCGTCAAATGCTGATTCGGGCGCGCTTCTCGATCCTTGCTTGCGACATTGTTTTTCACAATCCAATCGATCCAGTCCTGGCGGATTACATGGGGAGTTCTTGCCGCCCTAGCCAAATTTTCAAGCAAGGCAGAATTCTTTTAAATGGAAGAAAATCACTTGAAATCAGAATGTTGTGGTAAATCAAAGGAAACATTACGACAGCCGCTGGTATGACTAATGTTTTTTTGCCATATTCATACTTGATCGTAGCATTGCGTTTTGAAGATATGGAATCCTGACAGTTATGCTCCGTTATCGCCGAAGAAATTTCACTGTTGATGGGGGGTTCGTTGCAGTCTGTCAGTTTTCTTCAAAAGACTGATTCGCAAGCCACACCAATGCCGCTACCACCTTCGCCGGTGGCGGCTCGCACGCTGCCAATCCGTGCTCCATTGGCTGTTCGCATCAAGCAGAATGTCCTCGCTCAGGGGGAACGCAAGCTTCTCGACTGGATGTGCGCGCGCGTTCCGCAATTTATTACACCGGACCGTCTGACCGCATTCGGTGCCGCCGGTGCTGTGATTGCCTTCATTGGCTATGCGGCGACCGTGCTTGACCCCTCCTTCTTCTGGTTGGCGACGCTAGGCATTGTCATCCATTGGTTTGGCGATTCGCTCGACGGGAGCCTCGCCCGCCACCGGCAAATCGAGAGACCGCGATATGGCTATTTTGTTGATTTTTCCGTCGATGCGATCAGCAGCTTCTTGATCATGCTGGGGGTGGGACTTTCCGCCTATGTAAGGCTGGACGTGGCTCTGTTCGCCCTCGTTGGGTACTACATGCTTTGGATGTATGTGCTGCTGAACTGCCAGGTCTCACGGAACCTCCAATTGTCCTTTCTGTCTGCGGGGCCTACCGAATTTCGTATCGTGCTCATCGGTCTGAATTGCTGGATGTACTTCGCCGGACACGTAACGATACCGGTCGGACCGGTGATCGTTTCTCCTTACGAATTTGCGTTTATAGGCATGGGGATTGTTTCCATCGGTCTCTTCGCCATCAATGTGTTCAGAGTGGCACGAAGATTGCGCCTCGAGGATTCTCTACAGAGCTGGGGGGAGCGGGGGTGATCCCGGTCCCTGCATAAATTTCCAAGAATGTTGGTGAATAGAATATTTACGAATTGGCACGATGTTCTTGAAGGGGGCCAATTCCGGCAGGATCGCTCATTTTGTGTGCCGGCCGCAATTCCTTTGGCTGGGATAAATTGCGACCGATTTTGATGGGGGTCGTTTTGTCGGTGCCTGTTGCCTATGACATGGTTCGCATGTTTGCTGGACCCTTGGTCCCGACCCCTAGAGGAATCGACCGTGTGGATTTGGGTTACGCGCGCCATTTCGCGGAAAGCTGGCGCGGCGACTGCGGGGGCACCTTGCCGACGCCCTGGGGGATTGTTTGGTTCGAGCGTGGCAGGCTCTTAAAACTGATCGACCGGCTGGAGGACATCTGGTCCGAGTCAAGAGCATCGCAGGAAGATACCGGTCTTGACGATATCAAAATGCGGTTGGCAGCGAATCGCCCATTGACCGCGCGGCGTCGAGGCAAGACCAACGTAGGTGAGAAGGCCCGGCGGTTTGCCGATCTATTCTCAGCGGGCGGCCTGCCGCGCGGGCTACGGCGGCTTTCAGCGGCGCCACAAAATTCCATTTACGTCAATATCGGACATGTGGGTCTCGCGTTCCCATGGTTTCTCGCCTGGCTGCAGCGGCGGCCAGATGTGAAACCCGTCTTCATGTTGCACGATATGATCCCTTTGGAGAACCCGGAGTGGGTTTCCGACTCCGGCCTGCATCATCACCGGCATATGACAGCTAACGCAGCCCGCTATGCGGCCGCGCTTATCACGACCTCGCCGTCCGCCCGCGATTCTGTGACGCGCGAAATGCGCGCGCGCGGCCGGGACGACATCCCGGTCGCAACCGTGCCGCTACCCGTGGCGCCGATATTCCTCGAACCTGGGCAGCCGGATCAGGAATTGGCTGCGCACAACTATTTTGTTGTGTGCGGAGCGCTCGAGCCACGTAAAAATCATGCGCTTCTCGTCTATGTCTGGCGGGAATTGGTCCGCCGGCACGGCCCGCAAGCTCCCAAACTCGTTGTGGTCGGCTCACCTGCGTGGGGCGGGGAGGCAATTTTGCATTTTCTCACACGCTGCCGGGATCTTGAGAACCACATCATTCTCGCAAGAGGCCTGTCAAGCCCTGCACTCCGGCGATTGGTGAGTCATGCGAAAGGTCTTTTGATGCCGTCTCATGCCGAGGGGTATGGTTTGCCCCTTATCGAGGCATTGTGCGTGGGCACACCCGTCATCGCATCCGACCTTCCGGCGCATCGTGATGTCGCTGGGGACTATGCGCTCTACCGGCATCCCATGGATGGGCTTGGCTGGCTCGCAGCGGTTGAGACCTTGACGAGCGACACGGATGAATCGGCAGCCGTTCGCCGGCGGATATCGAGCTACAGGCCGCCGACCTGGCCGGATTACTTTTCAAAGATCGAGCACTTTCTCAGGACGCTCTCTTGATTTTCCGGGGCCGTCTTCATGGCCCATTCGCGGCAAGACCGCCTTGCTTTGTTTCATTGGCGTCAACCTGATTGCAAATAACGGAGGGAGGGCGCCGTCGGACAGCGCCCTCCCTCGTTTTCATCGTTGTGGCGACAGAAGCTCCCTCAATTCTTGAATTCAGTCCCGAAATGACCGCGCAAATGGTTCCAGGCCCGTACCATGAAGCGGTCGACTGTCCGTACCGACACGCCGATCCGCCCCGCGATCTCGGCATGGGTGAGCCCCTCGACCCGATTGAGCAGAAAGGCGTCGCGGCACAGCGGCGGCAATTTTGCGAGGGCGGCATGCAGCCTGGCCAACTCCATTGAAGCGCCCGTCGCAGATTCGGGATTGGCGAGAGCCACCACATTGGCATCGAGATCGAAAGTCTCGCCGACATAGCGCAAACGGATCTTGGCCTTACGCGCGAAATCCACCGCGAGATTTGCGGCGGTGCGAAAGAGATAGGCGCGCGGTTGGTCAAGATGAGCTGCGGTGCCGCGCTGGAGGAGGTGGAGATAGGCATCCTGCACGACGTCTTCCGCTTCGTCGCGTCCGACGCGGCGCCGCGCGAACCCTTTCAACTCGGTGGCATGAGCCTGATATAGGCCCGCGAGGGCTGTGTTAGCCGCTGACATGAGCGTCCTCCCTGAGCAGAGCGGGAGGAGAACACCACGTGATAATCAAGATAGTAAGCGCCAAGGCGGCGGCGCCAAAACCGGGAAGCAACATGTTAGGACCTCTTGACAAGGCCGGGGCCGCGAAGGGCCACGCCGGCCGCGCGAAATGGAAAAGCGGGTGATTTGACGATGGCCTTGCTCGATCGGGAGTGGCCAAATCTGCGCGCACCAGTCTTTTCGGGCTCGTTTCCTTGGGGTCTTGACTTCACGCGAGACTTGAACCCAACGCCATGTTACGGCGCGGAAAACAGCTCATGTCGCGGGAAAGTCAGGCCATTGCGCTAAGCAGGCCAGGATCGCCAAGGAAAACCCGAGTCACCGGGCGGCGGACCAAATCAGCCGAGGGCGGGCGGACCGCGCGCGGCGAAATAATGCTTGAGAGGCGCTCGCGGGGGTATTCCTTGCGCAACCGCGTAAAGAATAAGAGAGGCGACGCGCTGGGGAAGAAAAGCCGCGATCGCCGACGCTGTGCCGACATAGGCACAGGCCGCGGCGGCGCACGCCATAATGCAGCAAAGTCCGTGATGCCGGACGGGAACACTTCCAGGTGCGCCGCTGCCCGTTCCTTCGATACTACAATTGACGCCGATTTCGCCCGGAAATGCGAAAGATGAGGCTGGCGCAGCGGCAAGGAGAAACGCTTGCAGCAACAGCGCATACACCGCGAACGCGCTGACCGCGACGCGCCGTGCCATCAAACCCTGGCGGAAACTCCCCATCCTTAATGCCCACACTGGGTGCCGCTACTCGCGGTCTCTTGCATCGAACATTCGCTTCATCGAAACAAAATGGTCGGAGTGAGAGGATTCGAACCTCCGGCCCCCTCGTCCCGAACGAGGTGCGCTACCAGGCTGCGCTACACTCCGGCGCGCCGCCGGAACTTTTCCGGCTGCACTTCGCTTCGCGCTCTTATAACGGGGCGCTGCCACTGCCGCAAGCCCCGTGGCGAATATCCATGCTTAGTCTTCGATTTATAAAACCTGTGTCAGCCAGGCAGGGCGCGCGCTTTGAGGGAGTGCAATTGGCGCGGATCGGCGCTCTGACCAACGTATATTAAAAATTCACCGGGCTCGAAAACTGGCTTCAGATCAACCCCGGGAAAAGCCAGTGCCTTGGCGGAAAACTTTATCGAAACGGTGCCGCTTTTCCCCGCTGCGAGTGCAATCTTGCCAACGCCCTTGAGCTCCAGGAGAGGCCGAGCGACGCTCGCCACAATGTCCCGCGTAAAAAGGAAAACGGTTTCCTCGCCAGCGAGGATGCCCTCATTAATAACATCAATCTCAACCGTCACTTCGTCGGTGACCGTGAAATCTTGCTTGTTCACGCGCGGATTGTGCAAGGTGAAACGGCTGTAGCTCAATCCGTGCCCAAACGGAAACAGCGGTTCGACCGGCATATCGAGATATTTGCTTGTATAATGATTCTCCGGATGGGCGGGCCTTCCGCCCGGCCGTTCGCCGAAAAAAATCGGAATTTGGCCGACATCGCGGGGCCACGTCACGGGAAGCCGGCCGGTGGGATTGTATGTCCCGGTCAGCACATCCGCGATGGCATTGCCAGCTTCGACGCCGAGGAACCAAGTCGCAACCAAAGCGTGGGCTTTTCCGGCTATCGGTGCAATCATGAGCGGCCTCCCGGAGGAAATGAGCACAACCACCGGCTTGCCGATCTCGAAAATAGTGTCGGCAAGGGCGTTCTGGACTCCCGGCAAACCGGGGGACGCGCGGCTCGCCGCTTCGCCACTCATATCGGCGGCTTCGCCAAGACTTAAAACAATGAGCTCGGCGTCGCGGCACATCTCCAGTGCCGCGGTGAAGCCCGAAGTGTCTTCACCCGAGATGGTTGCGCCTGGGGCAAAAACGATTTCGGTGCCAGGCAGGGCAGCTGCCAGGCCTTCGCGAATCGTTACTGCGCTAGAAGCATGCCCGGCGAGCGACCATGGTCCGAGCATATCGGCGCGGGCATCGGCGAGCGGACCGATGAGCGCGATGCGGCGCAGGTTCGGCGTAAGGGGCAGGATATTGTCATTGGTCAGCAGAACAATCGACCGCCGCCCCGCCTCGCGGGCGAGTTCGCGCCTGGAAGTGGAAACACTGGGGGCGGGCGCGGCCGTCGAACCGCGCCGGTAGGGATCGTCGAAAAGACCAAGCCACTCTTTCAGTATGAGCACCCGGCGCACGGCGGCATCGAGCGCGCCAATCGAAACCATGCCGCGTGCGATCGCCGGAGCCAAGCCCTGGCTATACGCGCCACTCATCATGTCGATATCGACGCCAGCCCGGAGCGCCAATGTTGCCGCCTCGATAAGATTGCCCGCAATCCCATGGCTTATCAATTCGGCGACCGCGTTGTAGTCACTGACGATCACGCCATCGAACCCCTCTATCTTGCGCAGCCAATCACGCAGCAGCGGGATATGGGCGGTGAGCGGGATGCCAGCGATGTCGTTGAAGGCTGGCATGATCGCGGCGCAGCCAGCCGCGACCGCCGCCGCGAAGGGCGGCAAATAGACTTCGTGCAAAAGCCGTTCGGAAACATCCGCCGAAGCATAGTCACGCCCGGCAATGGCGGCGCCATAAGCGCAAAGATGCTTGGCCGTGGCCGCGACTACCTCAGGGTTTTTCAAGCCGCCCGGCAAGCCAGCGCCCTGAAAGCCCTTCACCTTGGCTTTGGCGAATTGTGCGCCGGCCCAGGGGTCTTCGCCAGGTCCTTCGGCGATGCGCCCCCATCGCGGGTCGCGCGTGATGTCGAGCATGGGCGCGAAGGTCATCGCGATGCCGTCGGCGGCCGCCTCGATCGCTGCCGCGCGAGCGGTTCGTTCCCACAATAGAGAATCGAAGGACGCTGTTTCGGCGAGAGGGATCGGGAAGATGGTCCGATGCCCGTGTAGAACATCAAATCCGATCAGCAGGGGGATGCCGAGCCTTGTGTCTTCCACCGCGATTTTTTGCATCGCGGCAACTTCCTCCGCCCCCCAGAGATTCAAGAGACTGCCGATTCGGCCGGCGCGAATGTCGCTCGCTGTCCCGCTAGCAAGGACCGGCCCGGTGATGGCATATCCGGCCGCCACCATATTGAGCTGGCCTATTTTTTCCTCGAGGGTCATTGCCGTGAGCAGTTTGTCGATCAGAGTCATCCGGGATCAGATCCTGTATAAAAGATGTAATGCTTAGGTTAGCGTGGAAGCGTGACCGCGAATCAGGTTTCCCCTTGCCAGGGATCATGCTCTAAACGGCGGCCTACGGCGACACGAAGGACAATGGAATCGGGCACGAATGGCTGACGAGACCGCAAAACCTTTTGAAATCCCGGCGACAGCTGCATCGCGAGACGGCAAGCTCGCGCCCCAGCTGTGGATGATGATAACGACGTTTTGGAATTCGTCTGGCCGCAACACGCTCATTTTGCTTGGTGCGGCGCTCTGCGCCGTGGTCGCGCTGACCGCCTACGGCCAGATCAAACTCAATGCCTGGAACAAGCCGTTTTACGACGCGCTCTCGCTCAAAAACTATCATGAGTTTTTGTACCAGCTCGTGGTCTTTGGGGTGATTGCCGGCGCTTTGTTGGCCTTGAATGTCACCCAGGCCTGGCTCAGAGAGATGAGCAAGTTAAAGCTGCGCGACGGGCTCACCCATGATCTTTTCGAGCAATGGCTCGTGCCAGGACGCGCGTTTCGTCTGTCAGGGGCAGGCGAAATCGGCGTGAACCCAGACCAGCGCATTCATGAGGATGCGCGTCATCTGGTGGATCTCTCGACTGACCTCGGCATCGGTCTGCTCCAAGCGACGCTGCTTCTCATAAGCTTCATTACAGTTTTGTGGGGAGTTTCGGAAAGCGTGACCTTTTCCGTTGCCGGAATGAGCTTTGTTTTGCCCGGCTATATGGTCTGGTTTGCACTGGCTTATGCTGGCATCGCGTCTTTTGGAAGCTGGCGGATCGGGCGTCCTTTGATTGGTCTCAACGCCGAACGCTACGCGCGTGAGGCGGATTTGCGTTTTGCGCTGGTGCGCGTCAACGAGCGCACCGAAGCCATTGCGCTTTATGGTGGTGAAACGGATGAAAACGATTATTTGAACCGCGAGTTCACCCAGGTCCTTGTGATGATGCGCCGGCTCGTGACCGGGATTACCCGCCTGACCTGGCTCACCGCCGGTTATGGCTGGTTCGCGATCGTGGCGCCATTCATCGTGGCGTCGCCCGGTTATTTCGCAGGCGATATGTCGCTCGGCGGATTAATGCTGTCTGTGGGGGCCTTCAATCAGGTGCAGCAGGCGCTGCGCTGGTTCGTTGATAATTTTAGCACGATCGCCGATTGGCGGGCCACGCTTCTGCGTGTTGCGAGTTTCCGTCTGGCCCTTCTTGAGATGGACAAGATCGGCGGCGAGACGGCCCGCATCGAGCTCGTGCCGACGGCCGACGACCGACTCGTATTCGACCAATTGGGCATCGCCTCTCCGCGGGGTTGCATGAAGCTCAGTGAAAAGCATGTCATGATCGGTCCGGCGGAGCGGGTGCTCGTCATTGGCAAGCGGCGGGGCGGGAAGACCAGTTTCTTTAGTGCGATCGCAGGGCTTTGGCCGTGGGGAACTGGGCGCATCCTGCTGCCGCCCCGGCAAACGATGATGTTCATTTCTCACCAAGATTACATGCCGCCCGGCACGCTACGCGGTGCGCTTGCCTATCCCTCCCAGCCATCCCAATTCGCGAATGATGTCTACTTGGCCGCGCTGGAGCGAATGAAACTCGCACATCTGTCGCCTGACCTCGATCATGTCGCGCGCTGGGAACGGGAATTGACCCCCGAGGACCAGCACAAACTCGCCTTCGCCCGGCTCTTGCTGCACAAGCCGCGCTGGATATTGCTCGACGAAGCGATCGACTACCTTGACGACGACACGCGCGGTTTGGTCCTTGATGTTTTTGCTCAGGAACTGGCGGAAGCGGCGATCGTCAATATTGGCCGGGCGGACACCCAAGGCGGCTTTTTCACGCGTGTCCTTCACCTGATTGTAGATCCAGAAGGTGAGCGCTTGGCGCCTTGTGCCGCAGCGCCAATTTTCCCTCCCGCGGCGAAAGAAAAAGCTCCCGCGATATGACGCCCTTAGAGAGAAGTTGCCCACGATGCCGGAGTCTAGAAGTCCCTCGTTGAAACATCAGCCGCCTGCCAGACTGAAGGACGAGGCGCTCATCGAACACGTCCAGCGTCAGACCTTCCGTTATTTTTGGGAGGGAGCCCATCCCCTCTGTGGCCTCGCGCGCGACAGAACGGGGCTCGTGCAGGATCCAGATGACGACCTCGTCTGCACGGGGGGCACCGGCTTTGCCATCATGGCGATCATCGTCGCGGCCGAGCGAGGCTGGGTGGGACGCGGCGAGGCTGTTGACCGTCTTAGCCTCATCCTCGGTTTTCTGGAACGGGGACCATGTTTTCATGGCCTATTTCCGCACTACATGAACGGCCGCACCGGCGCGGTGATCCGGTTTGGACGCAAGGATGACGGCTCGGACATTGTCGAGAGTTCGTTTTTGTTTCAGGGGCTTTTGTGCGCGCGTCAATATTTTAATTCCGACACCGCCGCCGAGAAGAATCTGCGCGATCGCATTACCTGGCTGTGGCTTGATGCCGAATGGAACTGGCACGCCCGCGACGGACGTCATGTCCTGACCTGGCACTGGAGCCCCAACAACGGCTTCAGCCTCGATCACGATATCCATGGCTGGAACGAATGCCTCATCACTTATGTGCTCGCCGCCGCCTCTCCGCATTACGCGATCAAGCGCTCCTCTTATCACGAAGGTTTCGCGCAAAGCCGCACCTTCCTCAATCGCCGCCGCTATTACGATCTCGATCTGCCGCTGGGGCCGGACTATGGCGGGCCTTTGTTCTTTTGCCACTATTCCTTCTGCGGGCTCGATCCGCGCGGGCTGAAGGATGCTTACGCAAACTATTTCCAGCAAAACGTCCAGCACACTCTGATCAACTATGAACACTGCGTTCGCAATCCGAACCATCACAAGGGCTTTGGGCCGTCCTGCTGGGGGTTGACGGCGAGCGACGATCCGGCTGGTTACGCAGCGCATGCGCCGGACAATGATAACGGCGTGATCAGTCCGACGGCGGCGCTTTCGAGTTTTCCTTATGTGCCGGAGCAGGCGATGCGGGCGCTCCGCTATTTCCATGATTCTCTCGGCGATAGGATATGGGGGCGGTTTGGCTTTACCGACGCGTTCAGCGAGAGCCAGGATTGGTACGCGAAAACCTATCTCGCGATCGATCAGGGACCCATCGTGATCATGCTCGAGAATTACCGGAGCGGCCTTTTGTGGAAGCTGTTCATGGCCGACCCCGATATCGCGGAGGGCCTGAAGCGCCTTGGATTTACAAGCCCGCTTGTGAGCTAGGAGAAAAGCCATGACGAGGGGCGGGGCAGGAACCGGGAGCGTTCCAGCGGAAGGGGAAGAAAGTCGGCTGCACACATGGATGGCACGGCAATACCCTCTCTCCGTGACGGCGATGCTGAGTGCGATTTCGGCCACGTATATCGTCAAGGAGCGGCGCGGGTTCGGGCAGACGATCCGGCCTCTGCCTGGTTCGGTTGTGGCGTCGACCGCTCTTGGCTCCTGGGATCCTGAGCCGGACTATTTTTTCCATTGGCTGCGCGATTCGGCGATGGTCATCGATGCCTTGCGGCATGTGATTACAGAGGGAAGTGCCGCCGGAGAGGGGCTCTCACGTTTCCAGGAATTTGTCGCGTTCAGCCTCTCCCTCAACCGGCTCGATGGCGGCATGTTTCTAAGCGAGTCCGGTGATTTCAGGAAAAAGATCGATCCGGCTTTTTTGCAATTCGTTCGCGGCGACAACGAGCTTCGTGCGATTGCCGGGGATCGCGTGCTTGGCGAGCCTCGCTTCAATCCCGACGCGACGCTCGACATCAGCAAATGGTCGCGCCCGCAACATGATGGTCCTGCGGCGCGGGCCATCGTCCTGATGCGCTACTGGCCTGTGAAAGGCCTCGAATCCGCGGCCCGCGTGGCCTTGCGCGCGCTGATCGAGACGGATCTTCGCTTTACCCTTGAGCATTGGCGCGAACCCTGTTTCGATTTGTGGGAAGAGGAACTAGGCCAGCATTACTATACGCGGCTGCTGCAGCATGTGGCGCTCGCCGGCGGCGCGCGATGGATGCAAGAGTTGGGGATGGAGGAGGCTGGCCACTCCTGCCTGACGGAGGCGGGGGAGATCCTCCAATCGCTCAATGAATATTGGAACGCGGAGGCAGGTTTTTACGAAAGCCGCCGGGATACCGTCAATCCGGCACCTGGCAAGGGCCTCGATTTCGCGGTGATCCTTGCAATCATCCATGCAGGCCGAAGGGAGGGGGCGCATAGCGTGCAAGATCCCAAGGTCATGGCGACCTTGACCCGGCTCGAGGATCTATTCAGCGTGAGCTATGAGATCAACCGGAACCGGCCGGAAAATCTTGGCCCCGCCCTGGGGCGTTATGCTGGCGACAAATATTTCAGCGGCGGCGCTTATTATTTTTCGACGCTCGGCGCGGCTGAATTTTATTATTTGCTGGCGGAAGTGGCTGCGGGCACTGGTCCGCGGCTGATGATGGGGAATACGGCGTCTTTGGCCCGGCTGGGTATTTCGGAAGATGCGGATCAGAAACACCATTTTCAGGCTTTGCTCCGGCGCGGGGATCAATTCATGGCGACCGTCGCGGCCTATACGCCAGCATCCGGTGAGCTTTCGGAGCAATTCGACCAGGCGACCGGCGCCCAGACATCGGCAAAAAGTCTCGCCTGGAGCCATGCCGCCTTTATCACGGCTTTCCACCGCCGTGAGGCCGCTTTACGGGCACAAAACCTGGCGTTTGAAACCAGCGCGTCGAGATGATCGACAAGCTTGAGTTTCTGATCGCGCTGGCACGCGAACGCAATTTCAGCCGCGCTGCTGAAAGTTGCGGGGTGACGCAGCCCACTTTGTCGGCCGGCATCAAGCAGCTTGAAGAAACATTGGGTGTGCTGCTCGTCAACCGGAGTTCGCGCTATTATGGGCTGACGGCGGAAGGCGAGCGTGTGCTGGAATGGGGCCGGCGCATTGTCAGCGACGCGCGCGCCATGCGTCAGGATGTGTATGCCGCGAAGACCGCGCTTTCCGGGCATCTGACGCTGGCCGCGGTTCCTACCGCGCTCCCAATGGCGGCGGAACTGACCATCCCGTTCCGGGCGAAGCATCCTGGCGTGCGATTCACGGTGCTTTCCAAAACGTCGCGCGAAATCCTGTCGATGCTCGACGATTTTCAAATCGACGCTGGCCTCACCTATCTCGACAATGAACCGCTCGGGGATATCCAAACCGTGCCGCTTTATCGCGAGCGTTATCAGCTTTTGACCCGCGCCGGGAGCCGTTATGGCGAGCGCGAGAAAGTGACTTGGGCGGATGTGGCCCGCATTCCCCTTTGCCTGCTCACTCCCGATATGCAAAACCGCCGCATTATCGACCAGTTGCTGGTCAATCCTGCGGCGCCGCCAGTCGAATCGAACTCCATGCTCGTGTTGTTTGCGCATGTCCGGATTGGCCGCTACGCCTGCGTTGTCTCCGAAATGCTCGCCAGTATGCTCAGCGTGAGTGAACCTTTGCGCGCAATCCCCATCGTCGAACCACAGGAAATTTATACGATCGGTCTGGTGTCGCCGCGCCGCGAGCCCATTCCGCCGCTCACGAGGGCACTCGCCGCCGAAGCGAGCAAGCTGGCGATGCCCAAACCCAATTGATGGGCTATTGCAGCATGGCTGACCTAGATTGATAGAAGTTTTCTATAAGAGTACAAGACTGGCTTATTGATCTTTGGCTGCCTAGACCTCATAGTTATGATGCCATAAAAAGAACGGACGGGAAACGCATGCCTGAAGCTTCCCCTTGGAATGCAGAGCGCGCACAGGAAATCATCGCCGAACACATCGAGCTTGAGGGTCCGATGCTTCCGATTCTGCACGCGTTGCAAGAAGAATTCGGTCATATCCACACCGACGCCGTTCCCCTTATTGCCGACGCGCTCAACCTGTCGCGTGCGGAAGTGCATGGAGTCGTAACATTCTACCATGATTTCCGTGACGCCCCTTGCGGGCGTCACGTGTTGCAGCTTTGCCGAGGCGAAGCCTGTCAGAGCGTCGGCAGCGAGGCTTTGGCGGCAACCGTTCTTAACAATCTTGGGGTTGGCTGGCACGGAACCACGCATGATGGCGATTTGACGGTTGAGCCTGTCTATTGCCTCGGACTTTGCGCCAACTCCCCCTCCGGGCTCCTCGATGGGGAACCGCACGGCCGTCTCAATGCCGGCAAAATTACCGAAATTCTCGAAGAGGCGTACGCGTCATGACGCGTATTTTCGTTCCTCAGGATGTTGCCGCGATCGCCATGGGCGCTCATAAGGTCGCCGCGAAGATCGCGGCTGAAGCGCGCGCGCGGGGCGTTGCCGTCGAGATCGTCCGGACGGGCTCGCGCGGGATGTTTTTTCTGGAGCCGCTGATCGAGGTCGAGACGGCACAGGGGCGTATCGGCTATGGCCCGGTAGCGGTTGCCGACGTTGCCCCTCTCTTTGATGCAGGCTTTGTCACTGGCGGAGCGCATCCCCTTCGCATTGGCAAGCCGGAGGAGCATCCGTTTCTTTCGGGCCAGACGCGGCTCACTTTCGCCCGCTGCGGCATCATCGATCCGCTTTCCTTGGCTGATTACGCCGCGCATGACGGCTGGAAAGGGCTCAAAAACGCCATCGCGATCGGCCCCCAGGCGATTGTCGCCGAGGTGACGAAATCCGGGCTTCGCGGCCGCGGCGGCGCCGGTTTTCCGACGGGCATCAAATGGAAGACCGTCGCCGACACTCAGGCTGACCGCAAATATGTCGTCTGCAACTTCGACGAAGGGGACAGTGGCACCTTCGCCGACCGCATGATTGTCGAGGGGGATCCCTTTGCCCTGATCGAGGGCATGGCGATTTGCGGCATCGGTGTCGGCGCGACCAAGGGCTATGTTTATTGCCGCTCGGAATATCCGCATGCCGCAAAGACATTTTCGGAGGCTCTGCGGATTGCCCGGGAGGCGGGCTATCTCGGCCAGGACATTCTGGGTTCCGGCTATGCCTTCGAGCTCGAATTGCGGATGGGCGCAGGCGCCTATGTCTGCGGTGAGGAGACCGCGCTTCTCGACAGTCTCGAAGGCAAGCGCGGCATCGTCCGGGCAAAACCGCCGCTTCCTGCTCATAAGGGGCTGTTTGGCAAGCCCACCGTCATCAACAATGTCTTGTCACTTCTGGCAGTGCCGACGGTTCTCGATCGCGGCGCCGATTTTTATGCCGGTTTCGGGTTTGGGCGTTCGCGCGGGACAATGCCGATCCAGATCGCCGGGAACGTCCGTTATGGCGGTCTTTATGAGACCGCTTTCGGGCTGACCCTTGGCGAAATCGTCGATACAATCGGCGGCGGCACGTTGAGCGGGCGTCCGGTGCGGGCGGTGCAATGCGGCGGCCCGCTGGGCGCGTATTTCCCCCGCGCGCTGTTCGATACACCTTTTGATTACGAGGCCTTCGCCGCGCGCGACGGGCTGATCGGCCACGGCGGTATCGTTATTTTCGACGATACGGTCGACATGGCAATCATGGCGCGGTTCGCGATGGAGTTTTGCGCCATCGAAAGTTGCGGCAAATGCACCCCGTGCCGGATTGGCTCGACCCGGGGTGTCGAGGTCGTGGATCGTGTGCTCGCCGGCGTTAGGCCCGACGAAAACATGATTCTCCTCGAAGACCTTTGCAACACGATGAAATTCGGTTCACTCTGCGCCCTTGGGGGATTTGCGCCCTATCCCGTGATGAGCGCCGTACGCCATTTTAGGGAAGATTTCACGCCGCGCGTTCTCGCCGCGGCGGAGTGAGGAGGCTACCATGCCACTGATTACCGAGATCGATTACGGAACGCCTGCCTCGCCGTCGGAGAAAATGGTCACGCTGACCATCGACGGGATTGAGACGCAAGTTCCAGAAGGCACGTCCATCATGCGGGCGGCGATGGAGGCCGGCACCAAAATCCCGAAACTCTGTGCCACGGATATGCTTGAATCGTTCGGCTCTTGCCGGCTCTGTCTTGTTGAGATCGAGGGGCGCAACGGCACCCCCGCCTCCTGTACGACGCCAGTCATGCCGGGCATGGTGGTTCACACCCAGACCAACCGGTTGAAAGCCCTGCGCAAAGGCGTGATGGAGCTCTACATCTCCGATCATCCACTCGATTGCCTTACCTGCGCCGCCAATGGCAATTGCGAATTGCAGACTGAGGCCGGCAATGTCGGGTTGCGTGATGTGCGCTACGGCTACGAGGGCCACAATCACCTTGCCGACAAAAAAGACGAATCCAATCCTTACTTTAGCTACGACCCATCGAAATGCATCGTCTGCAATCGCTGTGTTCGCGCCTGCGAGGAAGTACAAGGCACCTTCGCACTGACGATTGACGGGCGGGGCTTCGGCAGCCGGGTGTCGGCGGGGCAGGCAGAGCCCTTCCTCGAATCGGAATGCGTCTCTTGCGGCGCTTGCGTTCAGGCGTGCCCAACCGCCACGCTCATCGAAAAATCGGTGATCGAGATTGGCCAAGCCGAACATTCGGCGGTTACGACCTGCGCCTATTGCGGTGTCGGCTGTAGCTTCAAGGCTGAGATGCGCGGCGAGGAACTCGTCCGCATGGTTCCCTATAAGGACGGCAAGGCCAACCACGGCCATTCCTGCGTCAAGGGGCGCTTCGCTTGGGGCTATGCGACCCACAGGGATCGCATTCTTAAGCCGATGATCCGCGCCAAGGTCTCGGACCCTTGGCGGGAAGTCTCCTGGGACGAAGCCTTCGCCTATGCGGCATCCGAGTTCAAACGCATTCAGACGAAATATGGTAAAACGTCCGTCGGTGCGATCACCTCGTCTCGCTGCACTAATGAAGAGACCTATCTCATCCAGAAACTTGTCCGCGCCGGTTTTGGCAACAACAATGTCGATACTTGTGCGCGCGTCTGCCATTCCCCGACCGGTTACGGCCTTGGCACGGCGTTTGGTACATCGGCCGGGACGCAGGATTTCGATTCGGTCGATGAGTCCGACGTCATCATGGTGATCGGTGCCAATCCGACAGATGGCCATCCAGTGTTTGCGTCGGCCATGAAACGGCGGCTGCGCGAGGGCGCGAAATTGATTGTTCTCGATCCGCGCCGGATCGATCTCGTGCGGACACCGCATGTCGAGGCCGATTATCATTTGCCTTTGCAGCCCGGCACCAATGTCGCGGTGCTGACCGCACTCGCCCATGTGATCGTGACCGAGGGTCTCGTCGACGAGACGTTCGTGCGCGAGCGCTGCGATTGGTCGGAGTTCCAGGACTGGGCCGGTTTTGTCTCCGAGCCGCGGCATAGCCCGGAAGCGGTCGAAAAAGTCTCCGGTGTTCCCGCCGATCTCATTCGCAAGGCGGCTCGGCTCTATGCCAGCGGCGGCAATGCGGCGATCTATTATGGGCTCGGCGTCACCGAGCACAGCCAGGGTTCGACCACGGTTCTCGCGATCGCCAATCTCGCGCTGGCGACTGGAAACCTTGGCCGCAATGGAGTGGGTGTCAATCCGCTGCGCGGCCAGAACAATGTGCAGGGTGCCTGCGACATGGGGTCCTTCCCGCATGAACTCGCGGGCTACCGGCACATTTCCGATGATAACGCGCGTGCCATTTATGAGAAACTCTGGGGCGTCACGCTCGACAAGGAGCCGGGACTGCGCATTCCCAACATGCTGGATGCCGCTGTCGAGGGCACGTTCAAGGGCATTTATATCGAGGGCGAGGATATTCTCCAATCTGACCCGGACACTCATCATGTCTCGGCCGGTCTTGCCGCGATGGAATGCGTGATCGTCCAGGATCTCTTCCTCAACGAAACGGCGAATTACGCCCATGTCTTCCTGCCGGGTTCGACCTTCCTCGAAAAGGACGGGACCTTCACCAATGCAGAGCGCCGCATTGGCCGTGTCCGCAAAGTGATGAGCCCCAAGAACGGCTATGCCGATTGGGAAATCACGGTGAAGCTCGCCGAGGCCATGGGCGTGCCGATGCGTTACAGCCACCCGAGCGAAATCATGGACGAAATCGCGGCGACAACGCCGAGCTTCGCGGGTGTTTCCTATGCCCGGCTCGAAACCGAATCGATCCAATGGCCTTGCAATGAGAGCGCCCCACATGGCACGCCAATCATGCACATCGGCGGCTTCAAGAGAGGCAAGGGCAAGTTCGTCCTCACCGAATATGTGGCGACGGACGAGCGGACCGGGCCGCGTTATCCCCTCCTGCTGACGACCGGGCGGATTCTCAGCCATTATAACGTCGGAGCCCAGACGCGCCGCACCGCCAATGTCGCCTGGCACGATGAGGACCGTCTCGAGATCCATCCGCACGATGCCGAACAACGCGGCGTCAATGAGGGCGATTGGGTGAAGGTCGCAAGCCGCGCCGGGGAGACGACCCTGCGTGCGCTGGTCACCGATCGTGTGGCGCCGGGCGTCGTTTATACGACCTTCCATCATCCGACCACCCAGGCCAATGTCGTGACCACCGATTTCTCCGATTGGGCAACCAATTGTCCGGAATTCAAGGTCACAGCCGTGCAAATTTCGCGCTCGAACGGGCCGACGGATTGGCAAGAGCGGTATCGCGAACAGGCCGAGCAGAGCCGCCGCATCGCTGAGGTCACCGAAGCGGCGGAATGACCGGAGACACCATTGACGACGGTGGCAGTCCCTTGCCGCCGCCTTCCCACAGCGTCGCTTGCCTCGCGTGGCGGGAGGGCGAGGTGTCGCCTTCTGTGCGCTCCGTGCCGGAAGAGACGGCGATCGCTTTCACCTTCAACGGCACGACCCATGCTGTGATGATGGCGACGCCTGCGGATTTGGAGGATTTTGCCATTGGTTTTGCGCTCACCGAGGGCCTGATCGAGGCTCCGAGCGAAATCGCCAGCCTCGACATCGTCACAACGCCGCTTGGCATCGAACTCCGTATATGGCTCCCGGAAAACCGTGCGAAAACCTATGCCGCCCGCCGCCGGAGCATGGCGGGGCCGACCGGCTGCGGGCTCTGCGGGATCGAAAGCCTTGAGGAAGCGGCGCGCCCGGCACCCGTCGTCTCCAATGCGAGCCGTTTCGATTCCAGCGCTATCGTCGCGGCAATGGCTTCCCTATCATCCGGCCAAAAGCTCAATCGCGAAACGCACGCCGTTCATGCCGCAGGCTTTTGGGTTCCCTCGCGCGGCCTTGCCGCCGTGCGGGAGGATGTCGGCCGCCACAATGCGCTCGACAAACTCATCGGCGCGCTCGTGCGGGCAGGGGAGGCGGCCGCGCATGGCATCGTGCTTTTGACGAGCCGTGTCTCGATTGAACTCATTCAAAAAGCCGCGCGGCTTGGCGCGCCTGTCGTTGCCGCCGTTTCGGTACCGACGGCGGCCGGGGTCCGTCTTGCGGAGGCCAGCGGACTCACCCTTGTGGCAATCGCGCGCGGCCAGGACTTCGAAGTTTTCACCCATCCCCAACGCATCATCGATCGAGCCCAGCACCATGTCGCATGACCCGTCCTCGCCCAAAAAGCTGATTTATATGGCAAATCAAATCGGCAAATTTTTCGCGCCTCAAGAGCACGAGAAGGCGGTCGCCGGGATCGCCAATCACATCGCCAAATTCTGGGCGTTGAGCATGCGCAAAAAAATCTTCCAGCATTTGGAAGAAGGTGGCGAGGGTCTCGATCCGCTCGTCAAGGAAGCCGTGCAGCGGGTACGAAAAAAATATATCGCTTTGGGCGGATATGCCGGGGACGGATAGGCGGAACCCAAATGGCCGTTTATCGTCGATAAAGCGCGCGTAAAGCATCTCTGGGCGTGGGCAGGCGCCGCCGAAGTACAGACAGCAGCATTTCCGTTCGTCATTCCGTGCATAAACCTTTAAAGAACAAACACGGAACTTGATTTGCCACTGCGCGTCGTCTAGGCCTCCCGCATGGGAAAACACATCACGCCGCCGCCGTCTGCCGGAAGGGCCGAAGACGTCAATCTGCGCGAGGCGCTCGAAGAGCGGTATCTTGCCTATGCGCTTTCGACCATCATGGGGCGGGCCTTGCCCGATGCCCGTGACGGGCTGAAACCGGTCCACCGGCGCATCCTCTATGGTATGCATATTTTGCGGCTCGATCCCGGCGCCGCCTTCAAGAAATGCGCGAAAATCGTCGGCGATGTGATGGGCTCTTTCCATCCGCACGGCGATCAGGCGATCTATGATGCGCTTGTCCGCCTCGCCCAGGATTTTTCATCCCGCTATCCGCTCATCGATGGCCAGGGCAATTTCGGCAATATCGATGGCGATGGCGCCGCCGCCTATCGTTACACCGAAGCGCGGATGACGGATGTTGCTCGGCTGTTGCTCGAAGGCATCGACGAGGATGCGGTCGATTTCCGCGAGAATTATTCGGGCGATCAAAACGAGCCGGTCGTTTTGCCGGCCGCTCTGCCGAACCTGCTGGCGAATGGCGCCCAGGGTATCGCGGTCGGCATGGCAACCTCCATTCCGCCGCACAACCTCGCCGAGCTTTGCGACGCCGCGCTCCATCTCATCGCGCATAAGAACTCAACACCGGATCAATTGCTGCAGTTCGTGCCGGGGCCGGATTTCCCGACCGGCGGTATTTTGGTTGAACCGCGCGAATCGATCGCAGAAGCCTATCGCACTGGACGCGGGTCGTTCCGCCTGCGGGCGCGCTGGACGAGGGAAGAAGGCAGCCGTGGCGTCTGGGCCGTGGTCGTCACCGAAATTCCCTACATGGTGCAGAAATCGAAGCTCATCGAAAAGATCGCCGAGCTCCTCAACGATAAAAAACTGCCTCTTGTCGCCGATATCCGTGATGAATCCGCCGAGGATATAAGGGTCGTCATCGAGCCGCGCGCGCGCACCGTCGATCCCGAAATGATGATGGAGCAGCTCTTCAAGCTCACCGAGCTGGAGAGCCGGTTTCCGCTGAATATGAATCTCCTCGCCGATGGCGTCGTGCCGCGCGTCGTGTCCTTGAAGGAGGCCTTGCGGCAATGGCTCGACCATCGCCGCGACGTTTTGCTGCGCCGCTCGCGCCACCGGCAGGCCGAGATCGTGCACCGCCTCGAAGTTCTTGCCGGCATGCTCATCGTCTTCCTCAATCTCGACCGGGTGATCGCCATCATCCGCGAGGCGGACGATCCAAAACAGGAATTGAAGGCAAGCTTCGATCTTTCCGATGTGCAAGCAACCTATATCCTCGACACGCGGCTGCGCGGCTTACGGCGCCTCGAGGAAATGCAGTTGCGCCGGGAAAACGATGATTTGGCCAAGGAAAAGCGCGAGATCGAAGCATTGCTCGGCGATGAAGCCAAGCAATGGAAAGCGGTCGCCGGGCAAATCCGCGATCTCAAGAAGAAGTACGGTCCAGACACAAAAATTGGCCGCCGCCGGACCAGTTTTGGCGATCTTCCGGATATCGCCACCGGCGACATCGCCGGGGCGATGATCGAGCGTGAGTCGGTCACGATCGTGGTGTCGGAGAAAGGCTGGATCCGCGCCCTCAAAGGCCATGTCGAGGATCTGAGCGCGCTCCAGTTCAAGGGCGACGACACATTATCCGTTTCGTTTTTTGCCGAGACCACGTCGAAAATTCTTGTGCTCGCAAGCGACGGCAGGATTTTCACGCTTGAGGCGAGCAAACTGCCAGGCGGGCGCGGCCAGGGCGAGCCTATCCGCCTGATGGCCGATATCGCGGAAGGGGAGACGATCATTGCTGTCTTTCCCTATGCTGCGGGCCAAAAAATGCTGGCCGCGGCGAGCGATGGCCGGGGTTTTGTCGCCACTCAGGACGAGATGGCGGGTGGCACCCGCAAAGGCAAACTGCTCCTCAACACCGACAAGCCAGCGACGGCGGCCCTCGTCATTCCCGCCGAGGGCGATCATGTGGCGGTGATCGGCGAGAACCGCAAGCTGCTCATATTCCCGCTTGCGCAATTGCCGGAGATGCCGCGCGGCAAGGGTGTCCGCCTGCAAAAATACCGGGACGGCGGCATCAGCGACGCCCAGGTGTTTTCGCTTAAGGACGGCTTGACATGGAAGGATTCGGCTGGCCGGACATTCAACGTCGGCCCCCGCGAGTTACGCGATTGGCTGGGCAACCGGGCCGAAGCTGGTCGCCTGCCGCCGAAAGGCTTTCCTAAGAACAACAAATTCGGCTGAGGCATGACGCAAGCGGGACGCGGAGCTATTCCACCCGCTCCCAGCCATTCATCCCGAGCCGCTCTTGCGGTAGGAAGCGCGCCTTATAGTCCATTTTCCGTGAGCCCTCGACCCAATAGCCAAGATAGACATGCGGCAGGCCGAGACGGCGGGCACGCTCGATGTGGTCGAGGATCATATAGGTGCCGAACGAACGGTGCCGCTCCTCCGGCTCATAAAACGAATAGACCATCGACAGGCCGTCGGCGAGGACATCGGTGAGGCAAGCGGCAACCAATGGCCGCTCGCCGTCCGCATTTTCCCCAGAAAGGCGATATTCGATGAGACGGGTTTCGACATGGCTGTCCTCGATCATCGTTGCGTAGTCGAGCGCCGTCATATCCGCCATGCCGCCATCGCTATGCCGCGCGTCGAGATACCGGCGAAACAGCGAATATTGAGCTCGGCTCGGCTCCGGCCGAGTCACCGTCGCCGTGACATCGCGATTGAGTTCGGCGATCCGCCGGAAATTGCGGGAGGAACGGAACTCACCGGCCTTGATACGGACCGAAACACAAGACCGGCAATTTTCGCAAGCAGGCCGGTAAGCGATGGTCTGCGAGCGCCGGAATCCCGATTGCGTGAGCTGATCGTTCAGAGCCACCGCCCGGCGGCCGATCAAATGGGTAAAAACCTTGCGCTCCTGTCTGTCCAGCAGATAGGGACATGGCGAAGGTGCGGTGAGGTAAAATTGCGGTGCGTCCCGAGGTTCCCGCGTCAATTCCAGCTGGCCTTCCCTTGGTGTTAGGACGGGCTAGGACCGATTCAACGGCGTCCGCGCCGAAGTGCGACTCTTATGATTACACAATCCTTTTAGAAAGTCCGCACCTTTTGAGGCCTCTTGCTTTTTGCTATGTCACATGAACCGCCGGATGACGACCACGCCCGCGAGCATATCATGGACACACCTCTTGTTGGCACTCATCAGCGAAACCAAAAATACAGGGGGGAACATCGTGCTCACATAAAATAGCACGGCATGCACGGCAGCGTTGAGAAACGGAACCCGGGTCCCATCGGTCAAACGCATTTCGAGATCCATCGCACGCATGCCCGGCGTTGCCATGCGATAACCAGAGATTGTGAGGCCATTGTAGAAAAACGCCACGGCCGGAAACAGGGGCGGCAGTATAAGAAGAGAAAGCCCGAAAGTGAGCACGGCAAGTGCGAGCCACAGCGCGAACGAGAGGATGGACACGAAAATGAGATCGAAAAGAAGCGCCACGATCCGCCGGGTGCGTACGGACGCCAAAGCGGCAGCGGGAAGCTGAGGCTCGACAAAGACGGGCTCACGAAACACCGGGCTTTCAAAACCTCTGCGATCGCTCATTTTGGCACTCCTGACGCCCGGTTTCATAGGCAAAACTGCGGCCGCACTGATATGGCTCCATCACTCCGATCGAACAAGAGCCGGAGCCGTCCGGGCGGGACGGCCGCACGCAATTTTGATGTTACGCGAAAACAGCCGAAAATGAAAAAAGCATCGTCATAGGAGCAGCTTGGTACCAACGCGTGGGGAGCCTGCCGTGAGCTTGGCTCGTTGCTTCGCCCCCAAGGGGCTGGGAATGTCTCAAACCACTTCCGGGCTAAAGGATGCTACGTAGGGCCAACTGCAATCCGGCGTAGGTAACGGGCTTTTCCAGCCAAGTGGCGGACTGGAAAATCCGGTCGACCCCTGGGGTATCGGCGGGCCATCCGGAGACCGCGAGAAACGGAATATGCCGCGCGGACAGTTTTTTCGCCAGCGCGATGCAAAATCTGTCCTGCAACTTTACGTCAAGGATCGCCGCATCGGGATTGTGGGCGTTCAGCCACCTGCCGGCTGAAATATAATTCGACCAGGATGCGCTCACGGAGTAACCGGCGTCATGAACCAGGCTCTCGTGCGATGCGGCAAGGGCGTCGTCCCGTTCCACGATCAGAATGTGAGGAACTTCACGAGGCTGCCGCCGCTCCGACTTGCCCGATGGCCTTAAGAACCTCGCCGGAATGCGGGCGATGCAACATTCTTTTTTATCAGCCGGCACTCTGGGGCAAACCGCGACCCTGGTCGAGCAACACCGCCGGCACCGCAACTCCATAAGGGACCAGTCATACTTGAGCGCCCATACTCCGCCCACCATCCACATCCAGCAAATTGCGGTGTGCTCGCTCTCAAAATTCGCTTCCCACACGTCCTGGATGTGCCGCGACTCATCCAAAAACGAAAGATGAAAATTCACCCTGCCAGAACTCCCCTGAAATCGCTGATTGTTTCACGCACGTGGCTCGTGGGCGGTTGCTGACACTTGGGCGAGCGCCCGGCATTGATGTAGAACAAACTGAAATAAAGAAGACGGGAACAGGCCGATCTCCCTCGAGATTCGAAGCCTGGCTTCGCGGTGCCGGTTGCGGCCTATCAAGCACCGCCCGCCGAGGTTTGGCAAAACTGCCCCAAACACACGCCAAATGCAGCAATATCCGGCATAAAACGGTAGGAATAGAAATTTGCCAATTCAATCGAGCGAAATTTTCGATGCGTCAAGCGGTCCATAGCCTCTCCGTTCCGACCCATGGCAAAGGTCTCGCCGAAATCACGGCGCAAGTCTCGTCCTGGGTCACCGGGCAAAACATCGCCACCGGGCTTTTGACGATTTTCTGCCGCCACACCTCCGCGTCGCTGCTCATTCAAGAAAACGCCGACCCCGACGTCCGGACCGATCTTGAAACTTTTTTCGAGGAGATCGCGCCCGAAGATGGCACGCGTTACATCCATCGCAGCGAAGGCCCCGACGACATGCCGGCGCATATCAGAGCCGCGCTCTCGCAAACTCAGCTCGCCATTCCCATTGTCGCTGGACGGCTGGTGCTCGGGACCTGGCAGGGAATCTATCTCTTCGAGCATCGCAGCGCGGCGCACAGGCGCGAGGTCGTGCTGCATCTTTTGGGCGAATAGGGTTTCTCCAGCGCGCCATTGCGGCGCCCTGGCGCCAGGCGCGCATGGGGGCCCCTCGCGCAAGTGTCCTCCCCGCTCAGACAGCCGGTGGCGGGCTTATCCCGGCCAGCGCAGCGCGCAGCGCGTCCTCCTTCGTATGGTCGAACGATGTCCGCAAAACGGTGCCGCCGACGCCTTTCAGATCCTCCAGCACCTTGTCGGTCGTCAGCTTTCGGATCAGCAGAAAGAGCGCCGCATTGCCCGACTGCAGGGTCTCTCCCACTTCCTTCATGAAGGCGTCATTGACGCCAACGTCGGTGAGCGCGCCTCCCAACGCGCCGGAGGCCGCGCCGATCGCCGCGCCAGCGAGCGGCATCAAGAAGATCAAGCCGATAAGCGTGCCCCAAAAAGTGCCCGAGACAGCCCCCATCGCGGTTGTGTTGACGAGTTGATTGAGCTTGACGGACCCATCCGGCTGTTTGACGGCGATCGCCGCGTCGCCAAGTTCGATCAAATATTCCTTCTGCAATTCCAAAACCTTTTGGCGGACTTCCTCTGCCTTGGCTTCGGTGGGAAACGCGATAACGACGAGATCGCTCATGATGCTGCCTTTCCTTGACTTATGCGGCGGTTCCCGCCTGCCCGCGATACACCGCGCGGACAAGAAGCATCTTTATCTGTTGCATCGTGAAAGTGAACTGAAATCAATCCGGCGGGACGGAGGCAGAAAATTAGTAAAGCTTATGCCCGGATGCGGTGCGCGGAAATATAAGTGCTTGCGTTGTTACAGCCCGTCGAAAATGACGCCGGCGAGCAATGCAACATAGGCCGCCGTCATCACCCAGAAACGATGGACGGCGACATAGTGTCCGACGACCGGAACATGAGTATAGAGGCTGGCCACCGCCAGCCCGGCGAGAATAAGCGCGACGAAGAAAATGGGAGCCCCGGGCGGGGTCAATTTGAAGCGCATGCCAAAGTCCGGATCGGAGGGATCGAAAGCGCTTGCCAAAACCGTCGAGAGAGTGGCGAAAATTTGACCGCTGGGCTTTCTTCCGCACCCTCTTTCTTGCGCGAGCCAATCCAAATGAGTAAGGGCCGCGCCATCGACGCGGCCCCACTGTCTTGGGCTCCCCGAGGACCACTAGGGAGCGGATGTTGGAATTTCCCCTGATCAGCCGAGAATGTCCAGTAAAGTTTCCGCGAAATGACTGCTACCGGCTGTTGCGCCTGAAGTCCGTCCGCTGGCGGCGGGACGGTCGATTCGCGCCAGCATCCCGAGAGCAATCGCGGCAATCACGAGCACCGCGACGAGCACGATTGAAATTTGAAATTGCCGGCGGGCCGCCTGCGCATCGTAAGCGCGGACAAAACCGGCGTCGGACCTACGGTCGGGGTGATCCGCGCTCAACATATGAAACTCCATGCAGCGGCAACGCTCAGACATTGAGAAAGCGTTGCTTTGTTTATGCTTGGTGTTTTTAGCGCCGGGCGGGCTAGCAAGCGGTGCGCGGGCGCACAAAACATGCGCGCCAGTTGCTGCTTACAGTCAAGAGCTGCACGGGACAACTAAAACTCAGCCTAAGTATGGTTCCTAGTGATAAGTTTTTTCGGGCCTTGGCGCACTGCGAAAGCAATTTCAAAGTTAATGGCCAGTAAAATCCGCCGCCTGAGAAGTATCGCGCGGATGACGCCGCGGAAGGGTTTTTCCTGTTGCCTTCACCGGCCTGGAAACCTAAGGTCGCGCTCGAATTCAGGGCCGCGCGTTCGCCGCTGAGCCCGCTTTTCCTATAACTGGATCTTGCACATGTCTTTCATCGCCGATGCGCTTTTGCGGGTCAAACCCTCCGCCACCATCGCGGCCACCCAAAAGGCGCGCGATCTGAAGAACGCCGGACGGGATATCATTTCCCTTTCGACAGGGGAGCCCGATTTCGACACGCCGGACAATATCAAGAAAGCAGCGATCAAAGCGATCGAGCGCGGCGAGACGAAATATACGCCGGTTGCCGGAATCCCGCCCCTGCGCGAAGCGATCGCGCAAAAATTCAAGCGCGAGAACGGGCTCGACTACAAGGCTTCGCAGACGATCGTCGGCACCGGCGGCAAGCATATTTTGTTCAATGCGTTTCTCGCGACCCTGAACCGTGGCGACGAGGTCATCATTCCGGCGCCTTATTGGGTGAGCTACCCCGATATGGTTCTCATCGCGGGCGGCACGCCGGTCGCCGTGGAGACGAAGATGGAGCACGGCTTCAAACTGCAAGCCGAAGCGCTCGATAAGGCGATCACGCCAAAAACCAAATGGCTGATTTTGAATTCGCCGTCGAACCCCTCGGGCGCCGCCTACACACGGGCGGAATTGAAGGCGCTCACCGATGTGTTGTTGCGCCATCCGCAGGTCTGGGTGCTGACCGACGACATCTATGAGCATCTAACCTATGGCGATTTTGTTTTCACCACGCCCGCGCAAGTCGAGCCGGAACTGATCTCCCGCACGCTCACCATGAATGGCGTGTCGAAAGCCTATGCGATGACCGGCTGGCGGATCGGCTATGCGGCCGGGCCGGAGCCGCTCATCAAGGCGATGGACATGCTGCAAGGCCAGCAGACATCTGGCGCCTGTTCGATCGCGCAATGGGCCTCAGTCGAGGCACTCACTGGCCCGCAGGATTTCATCAAGGAGCGGGCAAAAATTTTTGAGACGCGGCGTGACCTCGTGGTCTCGATGCTCAACCAGGCCAAATATCTGACCTGCCCTTCGCCGGAAGGCGCGTTTTATGTCTATCCGTCCTGCGCGGCCGCCATCGGCAAGAAAACGCCGGACGGCAAACCGATCACCAATGACGAGGAATTTTCTACCGCGCTGCTGGAAGCCGAAGGTGTCGCGGTGGTGCATGGAACCGCCTTTGGTCTCGGCCCGAATTTTAGGATTTCCTACGCGACATCGACCGCGATGCTCGAAGACGCCTGCGCGAAAATCCAGCGCTTTTGCGCGAGTCTGGTTTAAAACATCAAAGTTGTAAGGTTTTGCCCTCCAATCGGACAAAAGTGTTTCACGTGAAACGTTTTGGTACGATTGGAGGTCTGTGCAAAAGCACTTCTGCGAGATGCGGCGAGGTCTGAATCGGGGATTTTGCGCAAGCGGACATTTGCATTACGGTACAGGCTGGGATTTGCTGTGAACAGCCTCGCCCTTCATCCTGAGCGGAAGGAAGCCCGAGGTTCCATTGCGAGCGAAGTGGTTCGCGAAGCGAACGCAATGGAAGAGGGCGACTGGAGAGAGCCCGCGAAGCGGGCGTCGCGAAGGATGGCTGCGTGGCTGGCGAGGTGCCCTCGTGCTTCGAGACGGGTTTTTCGAACCCTCCTTAGCATGAGGGCTTAGGTTTGTTTCCGCATTTAAGACGGGTTTTTGGCTTTTCGGTTTTTCGAAAATGACTTCCTGGCTCGGGGGAATTCTTAAAGACCCGGAAAAGCGCGCGATTGCCTCGTGGCTCGGCGCCGGCGCGTTGGCGGTTGCAGGTGTCATAGGGTCCATTATTGCTTTTTACGTCGATCACAAAGAACCCCACGAAAAAAGCGTCACGAATATCTACATTCTCGATGAGAATGCGGCCAAAACCCTTACCGCGCAGCTTATCTCCGATCGACTGACCCCGGCCTCATCTGGTTCCCGGGAGGCAGTCGGCGGTGCGGTGGAATCAATCGCGCGAGGAGCGGCGGCAGGCGATGGCCGCCTCCAGCAAGCGCTTGCGCTCCTGAAGGAAAACAAAGTGGGTGAGGCAGTGCAGCTCCTGAGCTCCATCGCCGAGGAAAAGACGGCACGTGCCGAACAGGCGGCCACGCGGGCCGAGCAGGCGATTACGCAGGCTGAAAATGACAGGAAAGAAGCCGCTATCGCCTACCGGAATTTTGGCGCCATTGCCGCTCTTCGTGACCCTAAGAAATCTCTCGAAGCATATGCTAGAGCGGTCGAGTTGAACCCGGACGATAAGGAGTCCCTCTATTGGCACGGCTGGCTTAGCCTACTGGCTGGCCATCTCACGGCTGCCGAAAAGAGTTTGGCCCAATTGCTTAAACTTGCGTCGGCAACGGGAGATCAACGTGGCGTTTATCGTGCCAACCTTCGGCTTGGCGAACTTGCTCAAGCACGTGGAGAATTGGCAGTAGGCCTCGATGACGAGGAAAAGGCCAAACAAATCGCGATCGAGCAGACGGCCGTTAACCCAGACGATAGAGAATGGCAGCGCGATCTCGCGGTGGCCTACGAAAAGATCGCCGACGTTCACGTAGTACAGGGCAAACTTGCCGATGCACTGAAACACTATAAGGACGATACTATTATCACTGAGCGCCTCGCAAAATCTGATCCCATGGATGCTCGTGGGCAGCGCGATCTCTCAATCTGCTATGACAAGATTGGTGATGTTGAAATGGCACAGGGCGACCTGAATGGTGCGCTTAAATCCTATCAGGAAGGCCTTGCTATCAAAGAACACCTCGCGCAATTCGACCCAGACAGTCCCGGCTGGCAGGCCGATCTGTCGGTGAGCTACGAGAAACTCGGCGGCGTGCAAGAGGTGCAAGGCAACCTGGCAGGCGCGCTGAAATCTTACTCTGACAGCCTCGCCATTAGAGAGCGCCTGGCGACATCGGACCCCAGCAATGCGGGCTGGCAGCGCGATCTGTCGGTGAGCTACAACAAGGTGGGCGGCGTGCAAGAGGCGCAAGGCAACCTGGCAGGCGCGCTGAAATCTTACTCTGACAGCCTCGCCATTAGAGAGCGCCTGGCGACATCGGACCCCAGCAATGCGGGCTGGCAGCGCGATCTGTCGGTGAGCTACAACAAGGTGGGCGGCGTGCAAGAGGCGCAAGGCAACCTGGCGGGCGCGCTGAAATCTTACTCTGACAGCCTCGCCATTGCCGACCGCCTCGCGGCCTCCGACCCCGGCAATGCCCAGTGGCAATATGATCTCGGGATTAGCAACGAGCGGATTGGTGGCGTGCAGGAGGCGCAGGGTGATCTTAAGGCAGCGTTCAAATCCTACGAGGCCAAGAGAGAGATTATTTCCCGCCTCGCGGCCTCCGACTCCGT
This sequence comes from Methylocapsa sp. D3K7, assembly GCF_029855125.1. GTDB lineage: Bacteria > Pseudomonadota > Alphaproteobacteria > Rhizobiales > Beijerinckiaceae > Methylocapsa. Next base: position 1,242,478 of record NZ_CP123229.1, on the reverse strand, counting down.
CAATGCGGGCTGGCAGCGCGATCTATCGGTGTCGTACAATAAGCTGGGCAGTGTGCAAGAGGCGCAAGGCAACCTTTCTGGCGCGCTGAAATCCTACTCTGACAGCCTCGCCATTAGAGACCGTCTCGCGTCGTCCGACCCCGGCAATGCGGGTTGGCAGCGCGATCTGTCATATAGCTTTGGCAAGCTCGCCTCTCTGCACCGGCAATCCGGCGACACGGCAAAGGCGCGCGGCTTTTTGCAGCAAGGCCAAGCGATCATGGTGCGCCTGACAAAACTCTCGCCGGACAATGCTGTTTGGAAGAAAGACCTCGCCTGGTTCGAAGGGCAGATCAAAGAGCTGGACGATAGCGCCGGTCATAGCCGGGCATCGCCCCGGTCATCGAAACACCCATGACAAGAGTCTGGATGCCCGGCTCAAGGCCGGGCATGACGTGACGCAGTGGATGCCTCATTTCCGCGCGTCTTGCGCGGGAAAAGCCATTCATCGGACGGCAGCAGAAAAGCGTATCTGAACTTTGAACTCAAGGATCTTCGACCGCCGGAGGCGGCGCGCCCTCATGCTGAGGAACTTGCGCAGCAAGCGTCTCGAAGCAGGCGCGTCCTTGACTTCAAAGTTCAGATACGCTCGGGTCGGCCGTGCGATGAATGGGGAGTTGCGGCCGAGATGGCCGGTTATTTAAGAAGTGGGGAGATGCCTTTTCCCCCAGAATTGTGCGCAGCGAGTTCCGCTCAATCTTCGAGACGCTAGCCCGCTGCCCGTTAGATTTTGTTTGCTGACAAGCCTCACAGAAAAAACGCGCGGCTTACATCGCGCGAATGGAACGGCCAGCCCGGCGCAAGCTCAATTTGACACCATACATTGTCCGGCAGCAGCCTCCACCGCGCCATGATCCAGTTCATTTTGTGGCGGTGTGAGGGAAAGTTGGCGGGAAATGGCGGTTGACCGCGCGATGCAAGCTGTTGTTGAAAACATTCCGCGACGTGATACGCGGCTTGCGCATGATTTCATCGCTAGTGTAGTTTGTCCCATGGAAACTACGAAAGCTTAGGCAAGAGACGGCTTGAAATTACGCCGCGTTGAACTTTGCCGCCGCAGGCGGAGTTATGTGTCATGCGGTGTTTATTGAATGCATTTTTGGTGAGTTCGATGTTTTGATCGGAATTCCAAACGACTCTCATTGCACGATGGCAAGTTTCTAGGAGGCCCTGATGTCCTGGACCAATGAACGAATCGAGTTGTTGCAAAAGCTATGGCTTGAAGGCTGTAGTGCCAGCCGTATCGCAGGCGAACTCGGTGCCGGGGTGACGCGCAACGCGGTGATCGGCAAGGTCTTCCGTCTCGGGCTCTCGGGCCGGGTCAAGGCAGTGGCGGGACATGTGCCAGCGCAGTCGCATCAAAAAGCACCACGGCGCCAGGCACCGCAGCGTTCTGGCACCCACGCGTCCATCGGCAATACCGCTCTGGCCTTGCAGCCGATGGTGATGGAAGATGTGCGGCCTCTCGTGGCAAGGGATGTTGTCGTCCCAATTTGTGAACCCGTGACCATCATGGAATTGCGGGAGTCGATGTGCCGCTGGCCGATGGGAGATCCGGCGCAGTCCGAATTCCGTTACTGCGGTGCAAAAAAATTGCCGGGCGCGGGACCATATTGCTCCTGCCACGCCGGCATCGCCTATCACGGTCCGAATGATCGCCGCCGGGAGAGGCCGCCGCAACGCCAGTCCCGCGGCTAACTCAGCCTCTATAAGCGTGACCATAGGGGTGAAATCGCTATCCGCGTCGCGCCCGCAAAGAGAAATTCCGCGCCTTGATGGAACTCGTCACGGTGCCGTCATGGGGGAGCCCTCTGGAATTTCATCCATCGCGAGGCTCCTATCTGAGGCTGGTGCCCGTGGGGCCAAAGGCCCACAGCGAAGGCCGCGGCCGCTGCAAGCCCCTCTCTTTCCCCGCCGTCTCGCGTGTTGAACGTATCGAAGTCCAATCGACGGCGAGAGTTGGCCTACGCCGGGCGGGATCTGAGTCTCGCCACTACCAATGCGTTGATCCCGCGTTATCATAGGATACGCTGACAACGCCGCCACCGCGCTATCCATCGGCAGGAGCGAATATGAGCACGATTCGACCCGTTGGGTATAACAAGCCGCTCTACATCCTGCCGTTCGACCATCGCAGCTCCTTCGAAAAAGGTCTTTATGGATGGAGCGGGGGGCTGAGCGCCGAGCAGACCGAGCGCATTGCGAAGACCAAGGATATCATATTTGACGGGTTTAAGTTTGCTCTCGGGACCGGACTGTCAAAGGACCGGGCCGGTATCCTCGTCGATGAGCAGTTTGGCGCGCGCATCCTGCGCGATGCTGCCGAAAATGGCTTCATCACCGCGATGCCGGCGGAAAAGAGCGGCGAGGCCGAGTTTCAATTCGAGTTCGGCTCGCAATATGGCGCCCATATCGAGCAATTCAAACCGACCTTCGTCAAGGTCTTGGTGCGCTATAATCCCGAAGATGACGCGGCGATGAATCGCCGGCAGGCCGCCCGTCTTAAGGAGCTGGCCGACTATTGCCACAGCCATAATTTCTATTTCATGTTCGAATTGCTGGTGCCAGCCACCCCTGCGCAGATGGAGAGCGTGGGAGGTGATCAGAATCGTTATGACCTTGATTTGAGGCCCTTGCTGATGGTGGCCGCGTTGGAACAGCTGCAGAATGCCGGTGTCGAGCCCGATGTCTGGAAGATCGAAGGTTTGGACCGGGCCGAGGATTGTTTCAAAATCGTGGACATGGCGCGCCGTGACGGCCGCGAACAGGTCGGATGCATCATTCTCGGGCGCGGCTCCAATGAGCAGAAGGTGGTGGAGTGGCTTCGTGTGGCGGCCGCCGTGCCGGGATTCATTGGCTTTGCGGTGGGACGGACGTCCTTCTGGGAGCCGCTGGTCGCGTGGCGTGACGGCAAGATCCAGCGCCAGGAGGCGGTCGAGAGCATTGCCCGCAGATATTTGGAATGGGTCACGGTGTTCGAAGAAGTGGAGACGTGATGCAGGAACCAAGCGCGCGAAGGGGCACCATGGAGCCTAAACCGGCTGTCCAGCAAAAGCAGGGGGATGCTCAGCAAATGCGTGATCCAGCCGCGCGTCCCAGAGCCGCACGCCACCCGTAATCCCGGCCGAGTTGCAAACGATCTTCACATTGGAAGGCAATGGGTTTTCGATCAGCTTTGCATTGCCCCCGCCAATGTAGAGCATGTCATAGTTGATCACAGTTTCGAGGATGCCGATAACCTTGCGGACACGCTTGTTCCAGCGCCGCTTGCCGGCGCGTTCCAGCGCAGCCTCGCCCACATATTCGTCATAGGTCTTATGCTTGCGAAGGGGATGCTGGCTGAGTTCGAGATGCGGCGCGATCTCGCCGTCGCGAAACAAAGCAAAGCCCATTCCCGTGCCCATGGTCAAAACGCATTCGAGACCCTGGCCACTGATAACCCCGAGGCCTTGGATGCTGGCATCGTTCAGCATGCGAACCGGCTTACCCAAATCTTTCGCCATGACATCTGCGAGCCGGAAGTCATGCCACGCCTTGGTCCCGAGATTGGGCGCCGTCAAAACAAAATCCGCCCGCACCACGCCCGGGAAGCCGATTGAGACGCGATCAAACTGGCCGAGCCTCTGCGAGACGCCGATCAGCGCCGCGACCACGGCCTCCGGCGTGGCTGGCTTCGGGGTCTTGACGCGGATGGGAACTGAAGACATCTCTCCTGATTCGTCGAGAATGGCCGCCTTGAGATGACTGCCGCCGATGTCGATGGCAAGGGTCAGCGGTTCCGCCTGTCCGGTGTGATCGTTGGTGTTCGGCATGGAGTCACCTCTTGATTTCATGGTCGCGGCTTTTTGACCCGTCTGAGCGGCTCCGCATGGTCCCGGAGCTGAGCCGCCTTGAGGCCCATTTCACAGCGTTCCACCAGTTTTGCATCGCCATTGAGCACTTCGAACTCGGTTCGCTCTCCCTCGCGCCAGAAGCGGATATCGAATGTGTGCCGGCCTAGGCGAAGATCACGAATCCTGAGGTCCGGCAACCAATCCGGCAATAACGGATCGACATAAAGTTTATTCCGTGGAGCATCGGGCAGGAACCCCAGCATGGCCTGCGTCAGCATGAAGATCGATCCGGCCGCCCAGGCTTGCGGCACATTGGCGCCGATATATTGCACCGGGAATGTCGTCCCGTCGCGTTGAAAGGCCGTGTAGAGCTCCGGCAATTGGTTCAATAGGAAGTAGCTTCCTCCGATGCTGATGTCATGCGCGATCCGGGCCGCCTCCGCGCCAAAGCCATAGAGCTTGAACCCCAGCGCGATAATTCCATTGTCGTGCGGCCACACCGATCCCGTTTGATAATTGTAGGGATTGAATGCCGGATGATCGGCCGAGAGCGTGCGGATGCCCCATCCCGTCCACATGTCCGGCGCCATCAGGCGTTCCACGACACGTTTGGCCCGTTCCCGAGGCACGATCCCGCACCAAAGGCAATGGCCGGCATTTGAGGCGACGGTCAGGACCTTTTTCTTATCGCCATCGAGCGCGTAGGCGTAAAAGCCAAGTTCGTCATCCCAAAATGCCGCGTTAAACCGTTCGAACAAAGCGGCGGCCTTTGCCCGCAACTCCGCCGCACGATCGCTTTTGCCGAGCGCGTCAAATACCTCGGCCATGCGAAGCCACGCACTGTAAACATAGCCCTGGAGTTCGCAGAGTGCTTTCGGCCCCTTGACGAGCGAGCCGTCCGGATAGACGACGCAGTCGCCAGAATCCTTCCACGCCATGTTCTCGTACCCGACCGGAGATCGCGTCTGATATTCCTGAAAGCCATCTCCATCGCGGTCTCCATAGTGATCGATCCATGACAGGCAGCCCTCTGCGGTCTCAAGATGCCGCTCCAGCAAGGCTTGGTCGCCGGTCGCGCGCCAGGCCGCATGCAAGGTGATCAAATATAGCGGAGTGGCGTCGGCGGTGCCAAAATAAGGCGTGTGCGGGATCAATTTGAAATGGGCCAATTCACCATAGCGCAATTCGTGGAAAATCTTGCCCGGCTCAGCGTCCCGGTAGGGGTCATCTTCCTTCGCCTGAAGAGAGCCGAGGATGTCCAAGGTGCCTCGCGCGAATTCCGAATGGATCAAAATATTCTGCAGCGAGACGATGAGACTGTCGCGTCCGAATGGGGCGATGAACCAGGGAAGCCCAGCGGCAGGCAAAAAGACGATATGGTCCGTACCTTTGATAGGTAAGCGGAGCGCGGCCATGTCTTCCAGGGCGCGGCGAAAAAGCCGGTAGAATTCTTCATTGCTGGTCTGGATTTTTGCCACAGTCCGTAGCCAATCCGCCAGGGTTTCGGCGTGGCTGGACTTGGGATGATCTTCGGCGCAGTCCTGTGGCGGAGCCAAATGTTTGTCATTGTCCATCAAGCTATAGAGAAGACATGTATGCCAAGCCTCTCCAGGATTGATAGCAACCTCGAAACTGAGACGGCCATTTGCATAGACCGCTTCTTTGGGAACGCGATGCGCAGATATGGTAACAGCTCTGCTAAAGTCTCTGTTGCGATAGGTCGTGCAAAGCCGTTGGCGCGCCTGCGTCCATTCCGTTGTGATCCGCCCCCGGCGTACGATATTGCCTGATTTCACCTCGAAGAGATCGGCGAAATCGCAGCGGATGGCGATCTCGAGCTGAAATTTTACCGGCTTCATACTGTTGTTCGTAATGTCGAGATCTTCGTGCATTCCGTGATGAATCCACCGGCTTATGGTGAAGCCAAGTGTGCGCGGCGCAATGATGCCCGCTTCCGTCGCGAAAGCCCGATTGGTCAGGAAGATACGCGCCGCGTAATAGGTGACGGGACCGCCGTTCAACAACTCCCAAGGCTCTCCATTGGCGTAGACGGTCCAACTGCTGACGACGCGCGTATCGAGAAAGTAAAGACCCCTTTCGCTCGGCCAATTGATCTGTCCGTCGGGATCGCTGATGAGGACGGTCTGGCCTTGATGGATGGAGATCTGGGGCGGACCGATCTGGACCTTGAACGGCATGGCGATGCGCTCCCGTTGAAAAGCCCACCGTCCGGGCTTGGGAAAAATGCTGAAGCCTGGTGTCCGCCGTATGGTTAAGACTCTGTTCCGTGAACGAATATAACGCGCGAGACGTTCAGATCATCCCCGCTCCAGCGCTTAATTTTTATTTTTTGATGTAATGCCGTCTCGTGGCAAGCGCATGGCGTCACCGGTCCTGGCTTTGCCGCTGGAACAAGCGCGCGCTATAAACAGTTTCGCTTAGGGGAGGACACAAATGCAAATTGGCATGATCGGTCTTGGTCGGATGGGTGCCAATATGGCGATGCGGCTTATGAAGGCCGGCCATGAATGCGTGGTGTACGATAGCCATCCGGAGCCCGTCCAAGCCCTGGTCAAGGAGGGGGCCGAAGGCTCGACCAGTCTGCCGGCCTTCGTGAAAAGTCTGTCAAAGCCGCGCGCCCTGTGGCTGATGGTGCCGGCGGCAGCGGTGGATGCCGTCCTGACTTCTCTGACGCCGCTGCTCAAACCGGGCGACATTCTCATCGACGGCGGCAACTCCTACTATCATGATGACATCCGCCGCGCGGCCGAGCTAAAGCAAACGGGGCTTCATTATGTCGATGTCGGCGTAAGTGGAGGGGTGTGGGGACTGGAGCGAGGCTACTGCCAAATGATTGGCGGCGAGCCTACAATTGTCCAGCATCTTGATCCCATCTTCCGTGCTCTTGCTCCAGGAGTGGGGACGGCGCCGCGTACGGCTGGGGCGACCGGAGAGCCAAGTCAGGCCGAGCAGGGTTATCTGTATTGCGGGCCGAACGGCGGCGGTCACTTTGTCAAGATGGTCCACAATGGGATCGAATATGGCATCATGGCCGCCTATTCGGAAGGTTTGAACATCATCAAGAATGCCAATGCTGGCCATGTCACGCGCGACGTGGACGCGGAAACGACGCCATTGCGCAATCCAGAATTTTACCGCTACGATTTTGACATTGCGCAGATCGCCGAAGTCTGGCGGCGCAGCAGCGTCATTGGCTCATGGCTCCTCGATCTTACCGCCGCGGCACTCCGCCACAATCCGGAGCTGACGAGTTTTGCGGGACATGTCTCTGATTCCGGCGAAGGTCGCTGGACATTGCAGGCGGCAATCGACGAAGGCGTCCCAGCCCCTGTCATCAGCGCCGCTCTGTTTGGGCGGTTCGAATCGCGCGGGCTGGCCGAATATGCTGACAAGCTGCTCTCAGCGATGCGCTACGAATTTGGCGGCCATATCGAGAAAGCCGCGAACAAGGACAATGCTTGAATGCGCCCGGTTTCCGACGCGCTCGTTTTCTTCGGTGCCACGGGCGACCTTGCCTACAAGCAGATATTTCCGTCGTTGCAGGGGCTCGTTCGTGACGAAGGCCTCGATGTCCCGATCATAGGTGTTGCCAAGGCCGGATGGTCGCTCGATCAGTTGAAGGCGCGCGCTAAGGATAGCCTTTCCAGTCACGGCTGCCTCGACGCAAAAGCCTTTGCCAAGCTCACCAGTCTGCTCCGCTATGTCGACGGCGACTACAATGATCCATCGACTTATGTGCGGCTACGCCAGGAACTCGGCGACGCGAAGCGGCCGCTGCATTATCTTGCCATTCCACCGAGCCTCTTTGGGACGGTTGCCGAGGGACTGGCGACGCTGGGCGCCGGAATGGACGCTCGTCTCGTTGTCGAAAAGCCCTTTGGGCGCGATAGAGAGTCGGCGCGTCAGCTCGATCGCATCCTCAATCGGTTTTTTCCAGAAGAAAACATCTTCCGGATTGATCACTATCTTGGCAAGGAGCCTGTTCAGAACATTCTTTATACGCGATTTTCGAATGCGATGTTCGAGCCGATCTGGAACCGCATTTATATCAACAGCATTCAGATCACCATGGCTGAGAAATTTGGTGTGCAGGACCGTGGCAAATTCTATGATGAGACTGGCGCAATCCGCGACGTGTTTCAAAACCACATGCTGCAGGTGCTCGCCAGCCTGACCATGGACCCGCCGACAGGCGAGGAATGCGATGCTATCCGCGAACAGAAAGCGGCCCTGCTGAAGGCGGTCCGCCCGCTCGACGCGGCGCATGTCGTTCGCGGCCAATATGCAGGTTATCAATCGGTGCCCGGGGTCAAATCTGATTCGACCATCGAGACATTTGTCGCGGCCAAACTTTTCATCGATTCCTGGCGGTGGGCGGGCGTGCCAATCTTCATTCGGGCGGGCAAGGCGCTGCCGCTGACCGCAACGGAGATCATGGTGGATTTCAAAAGACCGCCGCGGGAATCTTTTGCGGAATTTATTCCCCCGGCATCGGGCCACATGCGAATCAGGATCAGCCCGGATGTCACCATTGCCTTGGGGTTGCGGGTCAAACATCCTGGCGAGGGAATGCAAGGTCAGGATGTGGAGCTGATCCTGACCGAGCAGGAGTCGGCTTTCATGCCGCCTTATCAGCGTCTGCTTGGCGACGCGATGCATGGCATCGGGGATCTTTTCGGACGGCAGGATATCGTCGATGCGCAATGGCGGATTGTGGACTCTGTTCTGAACGAGAACGCGCCGCCGATTGCCTATGCCCAGGGAAGTTGGGGACCGAAGGAAGCCAGCCAGCTGATCGGGACAGACGGCCCATGGCATAACCCGCTGCCGGCGGCGCCGGGCCCATGACAACAACGCATGACCTTGTCTTTCTTTTCGACGTTGACAACACGCTCCTTGATAATGATCGCGTCCAAGCTGATATGGCCGCCTATTTGACCGAAGCATTTGGGGCCGACGCCTGCAAACTTTATTGGACCATGTTCGAACAGTTGCGGAGTGAACTCGGCTATGCCGATTACCTCGGTGCTTTGGAGCGATTCCGGCTTGAAAGGATGCACGATCCAAATGTGCTGAGGATGTCAGGCTGGCTCATCGACTATCCCTTTGCCGACCGGCTCTATGCGGGGGCGCTTGATGTCATTCGTCATGTCCAGCAATGGGGTCTCCCCGTCATCCTTTCCGATGGGGACGCGGTATTTCAACCCTGGAAGATCGTGCGCTCTGGGCTCTGGACGGCTTTCGAGGACCGTGTCCTTATCTATGTCCATAAGGAGCACGAGCTTGCCGAGGTCGAGCGCCTATATCCAGCAAAACGCTATGTGATGATCGATGACAAATTGCGCATCCTGAATGCGGTCAAGCAGGTGTGGGGCGAGCGCGTCACCACCGTTTTCCCCAAGCAAGGTCACTACGCGCGAGACCCGAAAGTTCTTGCTGGCTGTTCCCCCGCCGACATTCCGATGGATCGTATTGGCGATTTAACGAATTATGCCATGAGCGCTTTCGCGAACTGGTAACATCGCTTCGTTGAACGCGCCGGCGCCGCGTTTGCCAGCCATTCGCTGAAAGTCAGTTTTCGGCCGGTAAATTCCATGCCTGGCCATCCGCCAGGACAGGGATCGCTTACTCAAGTGTGATTTTCATGAAAACGCGCCGCGTTCTCTACGGTGAGCTAATTTTTGTCGGATGAAACGCTTCTGATCCGTTATAAAGCGGCGGACGTATGCCTGCGACAATCAACCTAGGTTCCTCGGGGGAGCCACGTGCCGAAACGACGGAGCTGTGCAGAATAATGAGCTGGCGGGCCACCACGGATGGGCGTTTGCTGCGCGTGCGGAAGCCTTTGGCCGGCTGGAGGGCGACGGGGCTTGCGCTTGCGGCCACCGCTGCTGTGATGCTGGCGGCTGGGGGGTGGCACTATGCGAGCAGGAGCGATGACGCCGCGCCTTCCTACGAGACGCGACCCGTTGGCGTCGGGGTGGTGGAGCGCAGCATTTCGGCGACCGGTTCGGTGAAGGCCCTTGTGACCGTTGATGTCGGGTCGCAGCTTTCGGGCTTGATCTTCGAAATGAAGGCGGATTTCAACGATCCGGTGAAGGAAGGGGATCTCCTCGCGATCATTGACCGCGCCCCTTTCGAGGCAAAATTGGCATCGGCCGCCGCCAATCTTGCCATGGCAAAGGCGGACATTGGGCTGCGCGAAGCGGCGATGACAAGGGCGCGCGCGAGGATCGCGCAAGACGAGCGCGATGCCACGCGTTTCGAACTGCTATCGCCCAAGGGCGTCGTGTCGCAAAAGAGCCGCGAGGATGCGCAAACCCAGCTTAGCTTGGCGCGAGCCGAGCTGGCGATGGCCGCCGCCCAATTGGAATCGGCCAAGGCGGCCGTCGCGCTCCGCGAGGCCGATGTTTCTCAAGCGCAAATCGATCTCGACCATACCTTGATCCGATCCCCGATCAACGGGGTCGTTGTCGACCGGCGGATACAGCCGGGTCAGACGGTCGCCGCACAATACCAAACGCCGATTTTGTTTCAGATCGCCCAGGATCTTTCGCAAATCCTGATCTTCGCACAGGTCGATGAGGCGGATATCGGTCCCGTGCGGCCCGGTGCCCCGGTCACGTTCTCGGTGGAGGCCTTTCCGGACGAGACATTCGAAGGCACCGTGGAGCAGGTCCGGCTTGCCGCCGCGAAGACCGCTGGCGTCGTCACTTATACGGTGATCATCAAGGCGCAAAACCCCGGCCAACGGCTTTTTCCCGATATGACCGCCACCGTGAAGATTATCGGCGACAGACGCGAGAATGTGCTGAGTGTCCCCAACGATGCATTGCGGTTCCGGCCGCCAGCAGGTGGCCGAGATATCCCGGATGGTGCCGCGATATGGGTGACCGCGCCAAGTGGAGCACTTGAACGGCGGACGGTGCGGTTGGGCCTCCGGGGCGACACGGCAACCGAAATTCTCGATGGCGAGGTCAAGCAGGGCGAGGCGGCCGTCCTGCGCGTCAAGAGCGCGGCGGAGCGGCGGAGGCCTTGAATGTCACCACAATCCGGCGCGCCGGCGGCGCCAATCATCGCTTGCACCTCGCTCAGCAAAATCTACGACCTTGGCGCCGAGCAGGTCCATGCGTTGCACGGGGTGACCTTTAGCATTTCGCGCGGCGAGTTCGTCGCCATCATGGGAGCGTCCGGGTCAGGCAAATCGACCTTGGCCAATCTCCTTGGCGCGCTCGACACGCCAACCTCCGGCATACTCGTGATCGATGGTGAGCCAGTTGCCGAATTGTCTGGCGACGGGCTGGCGCGCTTGCGCAACCGGGACATCGGCTTTGTGTTCCAGCAATTCAATCTGCTGTCCCGGATGAGCGCGCTTGAAAATGTCATGCTGCCGCTCGTCTACGCGCCGCGAACGGAGGGGAATGCGGCGGCCCGCGCCCGCGCCAAGCTCGAAGCGGTCGGACTCGGTGCCCGCCTTCAGCACCGGCCGGCGCAGCTTTCCGGGGGTCAGCAGCAGCGGGTGGCCATCGCGCGCGCTCTTATCAACAATCCCGGCATCATCATCGCCGACGAACCGACGGGCGCGCTCGACACCCATACCTCGGATGAGATCATGGATCTTTTCGTGAAACTTCATGCCGAAGGGCTCACGGTGATCGTGATCACCCATGAACCGGACGTCGCCGCCTACGCCGGGCGCCTGTTGCGTTTTCGTGATGGCGAACTCATCGAGGACGTGCGCCAAAATGCCTCCCGGTTGCCCGCTGGGGGCTCCAAGCCATGACACCGGCCGCTTTGCTCTCCGAGGCGGTCACTTCGCTGCGACTCAACGCGCTGCGCAGCGCACTCACCGCCATTGGTGTCATCATAGGTGTCGCGGGCATCATTGTTCTTGGAGCGGCCGGTGGCGGCGCCGAGAAGATGGTCGAGAAACAGCTCTCCGCAATGGGTGCCGACACTCTGATCGCAAGCCCAATCAAGGTGACCAATGCCGGTCAGCGGGGCCCTGTCGTGCAGCTGACCGACGAGGATGTGAGGGCCATCGCAGAGCGTGTCCCGGATGTCCGCCATATTTCCAGGGAAGTCGATGGAAATGTTACGATCATTGCTGGCAACAAGAGCTGGACTCCCCAATATTGGGGTGTCGATGCCGCATATGCTGATGTGTTTAACGTGACGACATCGGAGGGCCGGTTCTTCGAGGAACGAGAGGTGCGGTCGGGAGCCAAGGTCATCGTACTTGGCGCAACAGTTGCGGAAAAACTGTTCGGGTCCGGGTCACCGGTTGACCAAATGGTGCGCATGGGCGGGGTACCTATGCAGGTCATTGGCGTGCGTTCACAACTCGGATCTGTTGGCGGACAAGATTTTGACAATCACGTTATCGTTCCGATTACGACGGCCCGCTCGCGCTTGCCGCAAGAGGATAGGGCCTCGGCGCATCAGCTCAATTTGATCGATATGAAAGTCGCGCCGGACGCGGACCGGGGGGCCACCAAGGATACGATCCTGGCGCTGCTGCGCCAGCGCAAGCATATCCATGAGGGCGAGCAAGACAGGTTCGATATGTTCGATCCAACACAGTTTGTCGAGCTGATGAATGCCACGCAAACGACGCTTAGTTGGCTGCTCGCGGCGACAGCGGCAATTTCGCTCGTCGTGGGTGGGGTTGGCATTATGAATATCATGCTGGTGTCGGTCACCGAGCGCACGCACGAGATTGGTCTTCGCATGGCGATCGGCGCCCGCAAGCGCGATATTCTCGCGCAATTTTTGACTGAAGCCGTCGTGCTCTGTCTTGCAGCAGGCGCCGTGGGGTTCGCTCTTGGTGTCGCTGGCGGCTATGGGGTGGCGCAGGTGGCGGGCTGGCCCTTGATTATTGGACCGTCGAGCGTGGTCATAGCGGTTTTGTCTTCCGTTGGGGTTGGAGTTCTCTTCGGCTATCTCCCGGCGCGCCGGGCCGCGGCGCTCAATCCGATTGATGCGCTACGGCGTGAATAAACATCGTGATTTGACAGTGCAAAAATGCCACGTCGTTTGGCAAAAGCGGGGCCAATGCCGCCCCGCGCTTTGAAAGCCACTCTGTCGCAGGTACACTTCCCGTTGATTTGGCGCATTTGATCCGCACCAATGGGATATGCTGAACGAATGTAAGTCGATTTCGGCGCCTTGCGGATCTTGCTTTCGGAAGAATTGGCATGTTCCGGCCCGTGACAAAAACAGCTATGCGCCTGCGTGCGGTTTTGCCAATCGCACTCGCCTATCTGCTTGCGATCAACGGGGTTCTCGGCGGCTTCGGGACCGCCTCGGGTCAATCGATCGAGCGCGACCAGGGTTCGTCTTTTGCCAATGTCATCTGCGCGGCGGCGGCGGCGGCTTCCGACATAGGCGGAGACGCAGGCGCGCCAGGCAAGGCTCACACGCATCAGGCGCATCATTGCGTCCTCTGCGGAGTGGGCGCGCATGGTTCCACGCCCGGCCATTCCGTTATTCTTCCGGCCTTCGCACCGTTGCCAGAACGTTTGCCTGGCGAGGCAATACCATCCACTCGCTCGAATGCGGCACCGCCGTTCGATACCGGCTTTATGAGCAGCCGGTCCCCCCGTGCACCTCCCCTGACAGTTTGAGTCTTTCTCCTTCGTGAGAAGCGGCATGGATTCCCACATGGAATCCCGTTCGCCCACTCGCCTGTCACTCGCACGGGAATACCGTCATGTTAAAAATGAAACTCATCCTTCTCGCCAGCGTGGCGGTACTTCCGCTCGCCCAGGCGTTCGCCCAAACAGCCGATCAGCCTGCCGCTGCAGGTGGTGCCATTGCTCTGCCCACCGTCGAG